>DXCL01000027.1 GCA_019115995.1 Candidatus Borkfalkia avistercoris | reverse complement strand
GAGCGGGCTTTTGGGCAGCGAAACGGAGCTCGGCAGCCTGTCGGCGAAATATGAGTTGGCAACGAACACCTTTACGGTACAGGCGATGGGAGCGGAGGTTTGCTTTGGCGGCAGCGAAGCGGAGGTAGCCGTGCCCGAAGACGCGGCGGATTACGTATCCCTTTCCCGCCTTACGCAATTCGTAAAGCCGGTTCAGGAAATCATAAACAGTAACGGGGCTGCGTTCGAGCTCTCGTTCGATACGAAGATAGAGGACGTTGCTATGTCTGCCGCGCTCGCGGGCGAGGTGCGCATTGCAGACGGCGGACTCGATTCTCTGCTGCTGCGCGTTGTGCTTACTATCGGCGGGCAGGAAGAAACCGTTTACATTTTCTATAACAGCGAGGGCATAACGCTCGGTTACGGCGGGTATAACATGCGCCTCTCCGTCGGCGATCTGGAAAAGTTGCAGAGTTCGTTGCAGGGGCTGATCAGCGGCGGCGCTGCCGACGAGTCTTCGCGCGGGGTGATGCTCTTTATGAGCGAATTTGATCTCGGCGGGTTCCTGCATAGCTTGCAACTGCTTTCCGACAGCGAAAATGCGGTTACGCTCATTGCCGACCTTTCGGATATTCTCGGGGAAGGAAACGAGGCGTTTTCCGTCAGGGCGGAGCTGCTGAACGGAAACAAAATATCGCTGACGGCGGCAAAGCTTTCTGTTTTGGGGCTTACAGCGGAAAACCTGAATGTGGTCGCTTCGCCCGTGCCCGAAGCGTATGAATCGGATACCAGCTTTTTGCAGTGGCCGAATTGCGACAACGTATTTGAATTTGTGCTCGCCGCATATTCGAAGCTGTTTGAAACCGAATATCTCGGGCTTGCGCTCTCCTATGCGGAAGAGGGCGGTGTTTCCGCCGACGTGGCCGGCAGGGTACAGTTCGATACCGCCGTTTCCGAAGCAAAGGAAGTTACGGTAACGCTCAACCTCGATTTCCGCGCAAAGGTAACGGCAGACGGGCAGTCTCATTATCTGGAAGCAGTCATTTTGGAAGATACCCTTTGGGCGAGTTATTCCGTCAAAGGATTCGGGGCGGACACCGCTCTGAAAGTTACGCTTCCCATCTCTCAGCTGTTTGTAGCCGGCAGTACGATCCTTCCCATTCTCGCGCCCATTCTCGGCATCAGCGAAGACGTATATTACTATCAGTTCGTCGACGCGATCCTCAACGGGTATGCAGAGATGAGCGAGTATTACAATACGATCAACAGCGATATATTCGGCCTTCCGCTGTATGGCGAGGGGACTTCGGCATTCGACGCGTGGGTCGACCTTATCCTCGGCATCGTCGGGGAGTATACCGGCGCTCCCGAAGCGAAAACGCAGGAAGCAGAGGCTTCCGCGGGCTCGGTTTCCTTTACATACGGCACATCGGCGGCTGGCAACTTGTATGCGAACATTCTTTCCGGCGGCATGAGCGTTTCTCTCTACGCGCTTGAAAATGCGGAGCCGATCGGCGAAGACGGCTATGTGCTCGGCGGCGCGCAGGAAGCGATCGCCGCTCCCGCGGGAGAGTACATCGACATGAGCTCGATCGCGCAGCTTCTGAAAGACGTGCTTAAAGCGTACGACTACGCGAATCCTTCGCAGGGCTATCACCTCAGCGGAACGGTTACGCTGGATATGAATCTTGCGCTCGGATCTCTTCCTCTTGCTACCTGTTCGGTTCCCATCGATATAGATGTGCGCATCGGTTTTGACGATGCGGGCACGCCTTCGGTGTATATCAAAATGCAGGTCGCGGAGAATTCTTTGAAGATAGCAGGATTTATTCCCGTGAAAATCGTCGAGACGGATACGGTTACGGAACTGGCTATTCAGAACGGCAACGTCTATGTGGCGCGCGCGACGTCGGCAGACGGTACGAATGTAAATTATGCCAATGAGACGGTCGCTTACCGCTTTACGGGAGAGACGGAAGAGGGCTGGCTTTGGAAAACTGTTTACAATAATTACAGCACCGTTACGAAAAAAAGCTACGGCGATCCCGTGCAGTACCGCGCGATGACACTGGCTTCCTTCCTGGGCGGAGACATCGCTTCGATCATGGAACACATGAGCTTTATGCTCAGCCTTTCCTCCACGGTGCAGAGCGCGCTCGATCTCGCATTGCCCGATCCCAACGACGACAATACCGATTCAGACAACTCCGCTTCGGCCGTGTACGACGCGGGCGAGATGGTCAAGGCGTACACGTTTGCAGACAATCAGTATCGCCTGACGCTCGATATGGCGGCAGTCGCGGGCGACGAATCGTTCGGGGATCTGAACGTAAATATCACGAGGGCGGACGACGGCGAGCTGACCGCGCTGAATGGCGACCTTTCCATTCTGGACTTTATCTCGATCGATTTTGATTTTGCGCACGTCGATCCCGGTACTCACTCCGAAGCGCTTGCAAAGTGCGATGAGGTGGAAGAGCTCGTCTTGTCGGGCGGCGCGCAGATCCCCGAAGAGGGGTATGCGAGCGGCACGGTCTATCGGAACGCATATGTTTCGTATGCAGAGGGCACGGATAAGATCAAAAAGTCGGAAGACGGGCGCTTTGCAGACTGGCTCGGCTATGTGCTGGAAAACGGCGCGTGGATACAGCGCGAGTGGACGATCGAAGACTTTATTTCGGCGGTCGCTTGAAAAAGAGTACGCTCCCGCAAAATCGCGGGAGCGTAAATTTTTGAAAATTTATGAAAAATACTTTACAAACGCGGAAAAGCGTGTTATAATCAGTACAATATCTGAATAAGATAACGCTGTGAAGCGGAACAGTACCCCGAATTTCAGGTACGCAGAGAGCCGTCGGTCGGTGTGAGACGGTCGAAGACTTCGGGAGAACTCGCCGCAGAGCGGCCCGCCCGAAAGGTTAACGAGTAGAGGCGGGACGGGGACTCGCCGTTAAAAGAGTGGAATATGCGCCGGAAAAGGCAAGTATTTTACAGAGTGCGCGCAGTTATGCGCGAAAAGGAGTGGTACCGCGAACCCGATTTCGTCTTCTTAAAAGATGAGATCGGGTTTTTGATTTTAAATTTTCTGCAAGGCGCAGGCGTTGCGCGGAACAAAAGACGATTGAACGGAAAAGACGAGGAGAAAGCCATGAAAAATTTTGAAAAGTATACCAAACAGTATTTTCTGCCGCCCGTAAGATGTATGGACTGGGCGGAAAAGGACAGCGTGGAAAAGGCGCCCGTATGGTGCAGCGTCGACTTGCGCGACGGCAATCAGGCGCTCATTGAGCCCATGAGCCTCGAACAGAAGGTGGAATTTTTCAAACTGCTCTTGCAGGTGGGGTTTAAGGAGATCGAAGTGGGCTTCCCCGCCGCGAGCGATACGGAATACACCTTCCTGCGCACCCTTATCGAAAACGATCTCATTCCCGACGACGTTACGGTGCAGGTATTGACGCAGGCGCGCGAACATATAATCCGCAAGACGTTTGAAGCGATCAAAGGGGCTAAAAACGTCATTGTGCACGTATATAATTCCACCTCCGTCGCCCAGCGCGAGCAGGTATTTAAAAAGGATAAAGCGGCGATCAAAAAGATCGCGATCGACGGCGCAAAGCTTTTGAAGCAGCTCACCGACGAGGCGGGCGCGAAATACCGCTTCGAATACAGCCCCGAAAGCTTTTCCGGCACCGAGCCCGAATATGCGCTGGAAGTGTGCAACGCCGTGCTCGACGTATGGCAGCCCACGGCAGACAGAAAGGCGATCATCAATATTCCGACCACGGTCGAAAACGCCATGCCGCACGTGTTCGCTCAGCAGTGCGAATATATGTCTAAAAATCTCAAATACCGCGAAAACGTAGTGCTCAGCCTGCACCCGCACAACGACCGCGGATGCGGCGTCGCCACGGCGGAGATGGGGCTTTTGGCCGGGGCTGACAGGGTGGAGGGCACCCTCTTCGGCAACGGCGAGAGGACGGGCAACGTCGACGTCGTAACGCTCGGCATGAACATGTTTTCGCAGGGCGTGGATCCCATGCTCGATTTCTCTTTTATGCCGGAGATCTGCGCAAAGTATACCGAATATACGCAGATGGCGGTTTCTCCCCGCCAGCCCTATGCGGGCGAGCTCGTGTTCGCCGCTTTCTCGGGATCTCATCAGGACGCGATCGCAAAGGGCATGCAGTGGCGCAAGGAGCACAAATCGCCGCACTGGACGGTGCCGTATCTTCCCATCGACCCGACGGACGTGGGCAGAGAGTATCAGACGGACGTGATTCGCATCAACAGTCAGTCCGGCAAAGGCGGCGTCGGTTATATCTTGCAGGAGAATTACGGGCTGAACCTTCCGCCCAAATTCAAAGAGGCGATGGGGTATGCCGCAAAGGGCGTATCCGACAGAACGCACAAAGAACTCAAACCCGCAGAAGTCTATAAAGTGTTTTTGGACGAATTTGTGGAAAACAGGCGCGCGTTCGATATTCCCGAGTGCCACTTTAAGCAGATCCCCGACGGCATCACGGCTACGGTGACCGTCATGAGAAGGGGAGAAAGGGCAGACGTTGTCGCCGACGGCAACGGCAGGCTCGACGCCGTTACCAACGCGCTCAAAAAATATTTCGGCGTCGATTTTACGCTTACGACCTACGAACAGCACGCTATGAGCGAAAAGTCCGATTCCAAAGCGCTCTCCTTTGTGGGGGTGGAAAAGGACGGCAAAGCCTATTGGGGCGCGGGGGTAGACGAAGACATTATTCAATCCTCCATCAATGCGCTCGTCGCCGCGCTCAACAACTATTTTGCAGAGTGACACAGTGAACTATATTCTCTTATTTTAATGCCCGCCGCAAATTGCGGCGGGTAAACTTTTTAAATTTTTGCTGACTTAAAGTCGTTGACTTAAAGTCAGTAAAATGTTATAATGCAGCCAGAAAACAGAAAGGGGACAAGGATATGACGAACAGACAGCTCGCGGCGCAGCAGACGAAGAAAAAGCTCATGGAGGCATGCAAGGAACTCATAACGAAAAAGGGCCTTGCGGCTACGTCGGTAGATGAGATCACGGAGGCGTGCGGCGTTGCGAAGGGCACGTTTTATACCTATTTCAAGAGAAAGGAAGACATCGTTTTTGCACTGAGCGAGGGTATGTTCGGCGAAATACTCGAAAACGCGAAAAAAGCGCCGGGGGGCGCCGTGCAAAAGCTGACAAACTATCTCGTCAATTTTTCGGATTATATCGAAAAGGGAGGCGTAAAGCTCGCGCAGGAATGGGTCAAAAACGTCGCCGATTCCGATTTGTGCGACAACGGCGGCACGCAAAAACTGGCAAACGACCTGCGCGATATGCGCGCGTTGCTCGATCACTTGGCGCAAACGGGCGCACTCAGGGCGGACGCGGAGCGGGAGGAGCTCGCAAAGGAGCTCGTCGAACTCGCGTACGGGCAGATGCTCTGCTGGTGCATGAACGGAGGAAGTTACAGCTTCAAAGAGCGAGCCGAGGCGTTCTGCAAGGCATATCTTCGCGAGATTTTGTCCGATCATATCGTTCAATAAAAGGAGAAAATATTATGGAAAAATTTTTGCTCAACGACGGAAATGCGATCCCTTCCGTGGGATTCGGCGTGTTTCTGATCCCGAACGACGGCTCTACGTACCGCGCCGTTTCGGAAGCGCTCAAAGCGGGCTATCGGCACATCGATACGGCAGCCGCGTATTTTAACGAAGAAGAAGTCGGCAGGGCCGTGAAAGACAGCGGCGTGCCCCGCGGCGAGATCTTCATAACGAGCAAGCTTTGGTTGCAGGATTACGGCTACGCCGCCGCGAAAAAAGGGCTGGAAACCTCTCTCAAAAAGCTGGGCACCGATTATATCGATCTCTATCTCCTGCATCAGCCGTACGGCGACGTTGCGGGGGCGTGGAAGGCTTTGGAAGACGCGAAAAAAGAGGGCAAGCTGCGCTCTGTCGGCGTGAGCAACATGTCGCCGCGGATCTGGAACAAATGGATACCGCAGTTCGATACGCTGCCCGCCGTCAATCAGGTGGAGTGCAATCCTTATTTTCAGCAGAGGGAGCTGAGAAAGCTTACAGACGAAAAGAATGTGCGTATAGAAGCGTGGGGCCCGCTCGGGCAGGGTAACGCGGCGCTCCTTTCCGATCCCGTCGTATTGAAGCTCGCAAAAAAATACGGCAAAGACGCGGGGCAGATCATTCTTCGCTTCGAAGTGCAGGACGGCATCGTCGTTTTACCCAAATCCACAAAGCCCGCGCGCATAGAGAGCAATCTGAACATCTTTGATTTTTCTCTGACGAAGGAGGAGATGCTTGAAATGTACGCGCTCGATACGGGCAGGGGAAGGCACGATCCGGACGCGCCCGGGATCGGCGAAATGCTCCTCAAAAATTATAAGGTACACGACTGACGGGAGGAAACGGAAATGGAGTACGCAGTATTTTCCAACGGAGTAAAAATGCCTAAAATAGGCTTCGGCACCTTTCAGATCCCCGAGTACGACGCGGCGAAGAAGGCGGTTTTAGAGGCGCTCGAATGCGGGTACCGCATGATCGATACGGCTGCGGCATATATGAACGAAAGGGCGGTGGGAGAAGCGATCCGCGAGAGCGGATTAAAGCGGGAAGACGTATTCGTAACGAGCAAGGTATATATGATTGACAAATCCTTCCGGTTCGGGTATACTTTTCGTAAGAAAACGGCAGAGGGAAAGATATGCGCAGGTGGATCAGAGAATCGGAGGAAATGTATCTGGAAACGATACTCCGTTTGGGGCAGAGCAAGTCTGCCGTCCGTTCGGTAGACGTCGCCGACGAGCTCGGGTATGCCAAATCGAGCGTATCGCGCGGGATCAACTTGCTGAAAGATAAGGGATACATCTCTGTGAACGCCGCAACGGGCGCGATCTCTTTTACGCAAGAGGGCAGGCGCAGGGCGGAGGCGGTATACGAAAGGCACCGCATTCTTACCGCCGCGCTCATAAAGCTCGGCGCGGGCAGGGCGCTCGCGGAAGAAAACGCCTGCCGCATCGAGCACGTGGTCTCGGGCGAGCTGATGGACATCTTCAAAAAATTTGTCGAGGAATAAAAAGACTCAATAAAAAAGCCCCTGTAATGCAACAGGGGCTTTTTTTGAACCGTTTATTTTTTGCCGTTCCAGCAATATGTGCAGAATTTGCAGGCGGGCAAGCCCGTGCTCTCGATCATATCGTCCAAACGGTGGTATTTCAGGGAGGTGAACCGCAATTCCTTGCAAATGCCCTCCACCATCGCCGCATATTGCGGCGAATCGGGGTCGGTATAGGGGGCTACCTTCTCCTCGGCGTCGCTTCCTTCCAGTTCCGCGATCTTGCGGCGTGCGATCAGTTCGAGGGAGGAATTGGAGCGCGAAAAATTCAGGTAAGGGCAACCGTACAGCAGGGGCGGGCAGGCGAGGCGGATATGCAGCTCTTTTGCACCGCTTTTATAAAGGAAGTCTGCGGTGCCGCGCATTTGCGTGCCGCGCACGAGAGAGTCGTCTATAAGAACCAGCCTTTTGCCGCGTATCAGGGAATCGATGGGGATCAGCTTCATGTGCGCGATCAGGTCGCGCTTTTTTTGGTTTTGCGGCATAAAGGAGCGGGGCCACGTAGCCGTGTATTTGATAAAGGGGCGGGTAAGAGGAATGCCCGAACGGTTTGCGTAACCCACGGCGTGCGCCGTGCCCGAATCTGGAAGCCCCGCCACGCTGTCGGCGGCAACGCTGTCGCGACGCGCGAGCGCGTCGCCGCACCGATAGCGCATCTCTTCCACGTTCAGCCCTTCGTAGGCGGAGGCGGGGTTGCCGTAATACACCCACAAGAAGGTGCAGATCTTCATTTCTTTGCCGGGGGGAGAGATGACCTGTACGCCTTCCGCGGTAACAAAGTCGATCTCGCCCGGCCCGAGCTCTTTATAGTAGTCGTAGCCGAGGTTCAGATAGGCGAAGGATTCGAACGTTATGCAGTATGCGCCCGATTTTTTGCCGATCACGACAGGCGTTCTGCCCATTTTGTCCCGCGCGACGTAAATGCCTTCCGAGGTAAGAATGAGGATAGACATGGAGCCGTCTATCTTTTCCTGCGCGTATTTGATGCCTTCGGGGATCGTAGAGCCGAAGTCGATGAGGGAAGCCACCAGTTCGGTCGCGTTGATGCTGCCCCCGCTCATTTCCAAAAAGTGCGTTTTTCCCTCCGAAAACGCCTTTTTCACCAATTCGTCGGTGTTGTTGATGCGCCCGACCGTCGCGATGGCGAAATTGCCGAGGTGCGAGCGCACCAAAAGAGGCTGCGGCTCGTTGTCTGAAATGCAGCCGATGCCGATATTTCCCTTCATTTCCTCGAAGTCTCGTTCGAATTTCGTGCGGAAAGGGGAGTTTTCGATATTGTGTATCGCGCGGTTGAATCCGCCTTCGCCGTATACGGCAAGACCCGCGCGCCGCGTGCCGAGGTGCGAGTGGTAGTCGGTTCCGAAGAACAGGTCGAATACGCAGTCTTTTTTAGAAGCTACGCCGAAAAATCCGCTCAATGCCTTTTGCCTCCGTGTGATGTTTTTCGCAAAGAAAAAGACCGCCCGGCGAGATCGCCTCGCGCGTCTTAGCCTTACGCCCGTGTTATTATAGCATAAATCGGCGGTATTGTCAGCCGTTCGCGGGGCGGGTCGCAAAATTTTTTTGCGCAGCGGCGCTCAGCCTTTCGGGAATATCCCCTCCATTTCGAGCAGAGCGCGCTTTTTGTCTGTGCCGCCGGCGTATCCCGTCAGAGAGCCGTCTTTGCCCAGTACCCTGTGGCAGGGCACGATGATCGAGATGGGATTGTGCCCGACGGCGCCGCCGACTGCCTGTGCGTACGCTTTTCCGCCGCGGGCGAGCTTTGCGGCGATCTCGCCGTACGTTATCGTCTTGCCGTATGCAACGGAGAGGAGGACTTCCCATACTTCGCGGCGGAAGGGAGAGCCTTCCGGCAGAAGGGGCGGCGTAAAATCGGGGCGCTGTCCGCTGAAATACAGGTCGAGCCATTTTGTTGTATCTTCAAAAACGGGCAGAGCCCGCGCTTACCGCAATTCCGATAGGGAATTTTGGTAAAGGGCGCCCTTTGAAAAAGAGAGCAGGCGTGGCGTGAAAGCCACGCCTTTTCTCATGTCTTATGTTATGCCCGCATCAGCGGGCTGTTTTTAACAGCTCA
>DXCL01000026.1 GCA_019115995.1 Candidatus Borkfalkia avistercoris | reverse complement strand
CCCGTTGACGGGTAGCAAGTAACCAATGCATGGCTGGCAGGCCAACTAAAAAACGCATTTGCGTTACGCCAGTGAACAAGGGCTATGCCCGAAAAATAAAAACCACGTGCTACGCACGTGGATGATTATTTATTTATCTCAAAAAATTTGAATAATCGATTTGACGAGTTTTGGGAGATCTGATATAATGAAATCAGGGAATCCGGAGGACGGTAGAGGACGGTAATGGACAGTAAACAGGTATTTTTAAATGTCTTTGATGAACATATCAAAAGGACAGGCGCCGCGGAGCTAAGAAATTATTTGATAAAGTCTGATTTTTTTACAGCGCCGGCAAGCATGCGCTATCACTGTGCATACGAGGGCGGTTTGTGCGAGCACAGTATCAATGCCTATCGTCGGCTATTAGCGAATGTTCAGCACGAATACGGGGAGACTTGGAGGCAGAAATTCTCTCACGAAACGATCGCGATCTGCGGGCTTTTGCATGATGTTTGCAAAATTGATTTTTATAAGCCTGATTTCAGGAACGTCAAGGAAAACGGCGAGTGGATACGAAAGCCGTGTTATACAAAAGATGAAGCATTGCCGTTTGGGCACGGTGAAAAATCCGTTTATATTGTAAACAGTTTTATAAAATTGACCAGAGAAGAGGCGATGGCGATCAACTGGCACATGGGCGGGTTTGATTACCGCGCAAAAGGAGGGGATTCTTCCATCAGCGACGCATACTGCAAATATCATCTGGCAGTTTTGCTACATGTTTCCGATCTAGAAGCGACTTATATAGACGAAAAACGTACATTGAGATAAAAACAAAAGGAGGCTTTATATGTCCTCCTTTTGTTTTACCCGCAGAAATAGTCTTTGAACTTATCGAGATAAATATTTTCGATAACGGCTTTTACATACAGCGCATCATCTCTATATGAAAAATCCTTTTCGACGACGTATTTTTTCATTTTGCCGTACAGAGATATCTTTTCGTAAGGGATCCGGAGCAGTACCTCCGATGTTCTTGCGCGGAAAAATTCTAAAATCTTTTCCCTCAGCCGATCCAGCCCCATACCTGTTTTTGCCGATATAAAGATACTCTCGCGCGGATACAAAGTAAAATCTTCTATATTTTCGCTCTTGTTCATGACGATAAGATACGGCTTTTCAAAATGCATTTCTTTTAAAGTTTGCAATGTCGTTTCAAGCTGTCTGTTATATGCGCCCGCCGCATCACAGACGATCAATGCGAGATCACAGCGTAAAGCGCTTTCCAGTGTGGATTTGAACGCCTCAATCAGATTATGGGGGAGCGATTGCAAAAAACCAACCGTATCCGTCAATAAAAAGTCCGACCCGTCAATTTGCAGGCGGCGAGTGGTGAGATCGAGCGTAGCAAACAACTGATCGGCAGCGTAAACGTCTGCATTGGTCAACGCATTGAGCAGGGTAGACTTTCCCGTATTTGTATAACCGATCAACGATATCGTTTTTACCGAATCTTTCTCTCGCCGATCGTTGATCAAACTCCTTCGCGTTGCAAGAGCGCGCAATTTGTCCTCCAAGTAGTCGATTCGCATTCGGATATGACGACGGTCTGTTTCAAGCTGCGTTTCACCGGGCCCGCGCGTTCCTATTCCTCCGCCCAATTTTGATAAAGCCGCGCCCTTACCTTTAAGCCGGGGATATATATATTTCAACTGGGCAAGCTCGACCTGCAATTTGCCCTCGTTGCTCTGCGCACGTTTCGCAAAAATATCCAAAATCAACGTCGTTCTGTCGATCACCTTTACATCGTTAAGGGCAGCGGAAATATTGAGAGTTTGGGAAGGGGACAGATCGCCGTTGAATAACACAGTAATTTCACTCAGCCCTTCCAGCCGTTCTCTCAGAGCGGCAAGCTTGCCGCTGCCGATGTATGTTGCCGGCACAATTTCTCTTATTGCCTGATAAATCGTTCCGGCATATACGGCGCCCGCGCTTTCGATCAAAGACATAGCTTCCGCGTGTTCTGTTTTATAGTCCTCTTTGTCCAATATGGGTTGAATTATATAAACTTTTTCTTGAATTATTTGAATATCTGACAGCATTTGCGATGTACTATGCGTGATAAAATTCACTGTTTTTCAGTCGGATCGCCGCGCAGAACAACTTTGTCTGCCACAGATCTGCGGATATCTTCACTGATCGCGGCGTAATGTTTTTTTGTCGTGTTCACGTCTTTATGCCCCAATACGTCGGCAACTACATAAATATCCTTCGTTTCGCGATAGAGTTGCGTACCGTAAGTACTGCGCAGTTTATGGGGCGAAATTTTTTTGAGCGGCGTTACGATTTTGCTGTATTTTTTTACGAGATTTTCAACAGCCCGAATGCTGATCCGCTGCATTTTCAGCGACAAAAATAGGGCATGCTCACCCGACGGCGTATTTTTGTCGTCTTCTTTGTAGGCAAGATATCTGGCCAATGCGTCTGCAACCTCGTCAGAAAAGTAAAGTATCGCCTGATTGCCGCCTTTTCTGGTAACTCGAAAGCTGTTTGTCGAAAAGTCAATATCTTCGTTATTCAGTCCCACGAGCTCGCTGATACGAATGCCTGTTCCGAGAAAAAGCGTAAGAATCGCTATATCGCGTACCCGCGTTTTTTCATGAAAAGCCCGCTGATGTTCGGTCATACCGGTTCCGGACTCGGCGCAATCGAGCAAAGCGACGACTTCATTGACTTCAAGGCGGATAATCTCTTTATCATGGAGCTTAGGCATCGAGACCTTGGCTGCATTATCCACGCTGATGCGCTCTTTCGAGAAAAAATACTTAAACATTGCACGCACAGAGGAAAGCTTGCGTGCTTTTGCTCGTTCATTACAGCTTTCAAGCGTTCCGTTATAATCGTAATGATTCAAGTAACTCAAAAAACGTTCTATATCGTTAGATGCGATGCTCTCCAAATCTTGCAGGGTAAGGGATTTTACCGTTCTTTTGCCTTTGAAAACTTTTTTTACAACATAATCAAAAAAAATGCGCAAATCGTAAGCGTAATTCAACCGCGTCAAAGTGCTCGTCTGATTCTCGATTCCTAAAAAATAATCGTCGATAAAATCAGGCAGATCGTCTTTCAAATATTCTATTTTTTCCAGATTATGAAGATTTCTCTTTTCAAAAAAACTCTTTTGTTCCATGCAAACATTATATCGCATCGCTAAAAAAAAATCAAGGAAGTTCAATAAAAATGTTTTATTTGGCGTCGTTACAACATAATGGGAAATTGCGTACCAAAATGGACGGACAATAACCGAAAACACCATGCTATTCGAAGAACCCGAATCATAGCATACATGACAATGAAACGCCGAGCGCTACGCCGTTGCACAAAAGGGTAATAATTTATGCGCAAAAGATTCGTATTACGAAGAGATAAAAGGGCCTAAAACGGCAGTGGAACGCTTATGCGCCCTTCTTTGTTTCACAAAAAGACTTAAATCACTGCGTAAAACACAGGTTTTACGCAGTGATTGACTGTTTTTACAGCTTAGCAATTAGTATTTTGAGCGAAAAAGCATTTTTCTTTTTTCATATAAAAAATCACACAAAATAAAGCCACGATTTAACGGCAATATTTGCGTTAAATCGTGGCTCACAAAAAACTTTATGAAACGAATTGAGACAGAATAATCGATAAACTATTTTTTTATTTAAGTCAGGACTTTATGCAATTGAATATTGTATATCAGCCGATGAAAATACGACTCCGTCAGAAACACTGCCCGCATTGGTTTCGTCAAGAAATTGTTGCAAGCTCGCGGCAGGAATCACCCAACTTACGTTTTCATAGGCTTGCAGGCTTTCACTAAGCCCCATAGAATTGATGCCTACAACGTTTCCGTTAACATTAAACATCGGGCCGCCTGAATTCCCTGAATTGATCGGACAATCGGTCTGTATAAAATTGTGCCCGTATTCCGAAATATATCCGGACATTTCCGCAACAGACACGATACCCTCCGTAACGGACAAACCGTAACCGAGCGCATTCCCGATCGCCACGAGCGATTCGCCCTGCGACACCGTATCCGTTTCAAGCGAACAAA
Source organism: Candidatus Borkfalkia avistercoris (assembly GCA_019115995.1). Classification (GTDB taxonomy): domain Bacteria; phylum Bacillota; class Clostridia; order Christensenellales; family Borkfalkiaceae; genus Borkfalkia; species Borkfalkia avistercoris. The sequence continues at coordinate 290,099 of DXCL01000026.1, read as the reverse complement.
CATTTTCAAAACCGCTTATCTTTTGCTCATTTTCATTGTAATAGGAAAATGTGTTCACAAATTTCAATACAGCCATATCTTCTTTCTGGTCATAGGATACGATTTCAAGGGAAAATAGAACATATTTCCCGTCTATTTTAGCATTATCAAATACAGCATAATTATATGTGCCGGAAACATCGACAGTAGCATTTGCAGAATTGCCCGCAGCTTCATTTTGCGACGTATTTTTGTTGATCACGTGCAAATTTGTAACAATGTAACCATCTTGCGTGATAATAAATCCGGATCCTTCGCTTACTGAACTGACTGAAGAAGTATTCCCGTACCCGGTACTCGTTCCATAAGAAATTATTTTTACCGTTCCATTCAGTTTTTGCTTTGCGACGGACACCGCAACGGAATCTGACTCGTCATTCTGTCCCGTCTGATCGTTAAAAACAATTTCCGAAGAAGTATCGGCGATCAAAAACTCATTCTCTTTCAAGATTTCCTGCTCGACTATATTTGAAGCGCTTGAAATCAACGCGACGTCGTTTTCATTATATAAAAGAGACTCCTGTCTTTGCTCCGTAAAATCAGCATCTGTATAAACAGGATGAAGTTCCAAACCGGAGATCGCATCCGACGCTTCCGATAAAACAGTCTGAAATGCTTTACTTGGCGTTGCAAAAGAAATCCCAAAGGATTCGTTGTTTTGGAACATGAGCGTTTCTTCCGCCGAAAGGTTCATAAGACCTATGACTTCCCCTTTGCCGTTGAACACCGGCGCGCCCTCGTTACCCTCGTTCGTCGCAATGCTCGTTTGTAACAAATATTCAAACGAACCGTCGAAAAAATTTTCCGTCTGAGTCAGCATGAAATTTGAAACACGATCACTTTCCGGCCTTGAAACGATACCGTCGGAAATCAACCATTCCAAATCATCGTCCTCATCGGAAAAGGTCGCGATCGTATAACAGTCTTCCCCATACAACACGCTTTCCGAATTCCCGATCGTAACCGCCTGAAACGTCTCGCCTGCCGATTCGGAATCGGATATCTTTATGAGCGTTATATCCGAATTATCGATCGAAACAAGATTCCTGTACGGAGTACGCGAAACCGTTTGATCGATATAGACCATTTCAGCCGAATACGTTACTCCGCTGTATGTTTTTATGGTAATATCCGTTATACCGTCGCGCCCGCTGACGGTAAAAAGGCTGCTCGATGTTAAGATGTATCCGTCTGACGTAATAAAAAATCCTGTACCCGTATTTGTCGCCGTTGAAGAATAAAACCCAAACCCCGCATCATATGTGACTTTCACGCTTACGACGGATGGCGCGGTCTGCTGATATAATGCCTCATAGTCTGTCTGACTGTCTGAATAATTTTTTTCCTGATATTCCGAGGATATAACGTCATTTCCTGCATACGGGATATCGACGACGTCCGTTTCGTTGTTCGCCTTTGAATCCCCCGAAGAACAGGCTGAAAGCAATAGCACCGCAAACATTGCAATCATCATGCTCAAGCATAATGCCATTTTAAAAGGTGTAAATTTTTTCTTCATGCGTCAGCCTCCTCAGAGCTGCTTGAAGCAACGGAATAACGGATAACCGTCTGCAATTCCTGCGACACACTGTTGATGTAATCCTGAATAATATCCGTTTTATAAAACAGCGATGATCTGTCTAAATAATTTTGCGATCCATTCGATTCCGAAACGATTTTACTGCTGAACATACCGATCAAGTAGCCATTTTTGTCAAACAAACCGCACCCGAGCATTTCGGGCGTTGTCGGCACCGTAGTCTGCATAAAGCTGTACTGTTTTTCATTATAAGTTAATGAAAAAATATTTGTATCTGTGGCTTCTTCGGAAACAATCCCGCCGGTGATCGTCAAATCATAAGCTTCACTAAAAAGATCACCCAAGGAATTACCCACCGCCCAACAGCTATCCCCGGTTTTAACCTCGTTCTCCGACAGTTGCGCGGTAAACTGCAACCCGTCCCTTTGTGTCCCCGATTCGTCCGTATAATAAAAATTATCGTAAAACTTATAGAGCGCCAACCCGCTCTCGCTATCGCTGTCGATTTCACGTAATGTGTACAAAGAATCGTCCCCGTACACGGGTGCAAGCACAGCGGAAACCTTCGACGCCGAATACTCCTGGCCTGAAACCTGAGCCGTTCCGACCGAAGCAGACGTCAAAATATATCCGTCAGAATTCAGCACAATTCCCGAAGACGATACAGTTTGTTTCTCAGTCCGTCCTCCGCTCGTGATATAATACGTGGAAAGGATGGAAACGATCGCACCGGATCTTTCTTCCGCAATATACCGCGCGGCACTTTCATAAGCGTCTCCACTATCGGAAACATCAATATATTCTTTAACGATGCTTTGCGGAGACGCCTCCCTCGTGAGAAAAGAGCACCCGCAACACGTAAATACGATCAAAGCAGCCAGAGCCGCGACGGTAAATTTTTTCATGCACGAACAATCCTTACTTATCTTGTTCAAGACAAAAATAATTTTTTATTATATAAATTATAGCGCATCAATGTGAAAAACACATGTTTTTTATATAGAATCCGTAAAAAAGAAACGGCTTCTGAATTTTCATTCAAATGCCGTATTACGTCACACACAGTACTCTGCAATTATTTAAATATTTAACCGTAAATTTGACAATATCGCGCAACTTTTGGGAAGAATTGTAAATTTTCCTTCAAACACATCATTATCAAACAAATCAAATAATTTGCCGTTAAATTTAATATCAAACAAATTATTGCCTAAATTGATCGCTACGATGACCTGTTGATCGCCTGCCGCGCGTTCATAAACAAGACACTTTTCATCGGCATATAATTCCCGATATTCACTGTCACGAAAGAGAGTCAAATACCGCCGCATTTTGCCGAGGCGTTTGTAGTAACCGAGCAAATCATTATCGATCTTGTCCCAACTGAAAGTATGCCGGCAAAACGGGTCGCCATACCCCTCCATTCCGATCTCATCTCCGTAATAAATGCAGGGAACGCCAAATAAAGTGAATTGCAAGACCGCGGCAATTTTCAGTTGCTCCTTAGCCTTTGTCTTGACCTCCTCCGACATGACAGTAACGTTCATTTCATCTTTATTATATGCCGGCATGCCGCCCAATACCGTTAAAATACGGCTTGTGTCATGTGTACCCAAAATATTCATCAGTGAATCAAGAACACATTTCGGATAATTATCTCTTAATTGCGCGATGGCTTCGCGCAAAACTTCCGTATTTTCCGATTTTAAAAATTTTATGATCGCATCTTTCAGCGGATAATTCATGACGCTGTCAAGTTCTTTACCCTGCAAATATTTTCGCCGTTTACTGTACGCGATCTTGTTGGACGCGTCTTCCCATACCTCTCCTATAATGAGCGCGTCTGCCCTGGCCGCGTGAGCCGCATTGCGTATCTTCTCAATAAATTCATCGGGAAGCTCGTCTGCAACATCCAGCCGAAAGCCTCTCACGCCGCGGCGGATCCAGTAATCAATAACTCCGTCCGTCCCCGTGATAAAATTTGCATAAGAATCGCATGATTCGTTCACGGAGGGAAGTACATCGATCCCCCACCAGCTTTCATACTTATCGGGGAAATGTTTGAAATTATACCAGGCATAATACTTCGAATCCTTCGACTGATATGCCCCCAATTCGTCATAATTCCCATATTTGTTAAAATATCTGCTGTCATCGCCCGTATGATTAAATACGCCGTCAAGGATCACCGCGATCCCGCGCCGTTCGCATTCCGTTATAAAATTGTCAAAATCAGCATCATTACCCAAAAGCGGATCGATCTGCATATAGTCGCCCGTGTCGTACCGATGGTTGGAATAAGCCTTGAAAATCGGGTTCAGATAAATAACCGTTATACCGAGGCCTTTCAGATAGTCTAATTTTTGAACGATGCCGTCAAAGTTTCCGCCAAAAAAGTCGTTATTGAGGACCTTCCCCTGCTCGTTCATGCGGTATTCAGGCATTTCGTTCCAATTATCATGGAGCCATTTGCCCTTTTCCGGCACGATCGACTTTCCTTTATAAAATCTGTCGGGAAAGATCTGATACATGATCCCGCCCTTAAACCAGTCAGGCGTCTTATAATCCTCCGTATAAACGAGAAGCTGATAATACGTAATCTGCTCACTGAATTCCAAATTACGCATTTTGCCCAACCCAGCCTTGCTCCCTCCGATAATAAAATAATAAAAGTACAAACCCGGCTCGGATAAGCTTAACTGCAAAGTCCAACATTTTTCGCTCTTTTGCATATGCAAGTAGCGAGCCTCGCCTCCGTCCTTAAAATAAACGAAGAGGCAAGGCTCGTCACCGTCGCCGAAAACGTTGAAAATAAGATTTTCGTTTCGCTTAATCCCTCCCGTAATGCTCTTGCAAATCTTGTCTAAGGGATTATAGTATACATTCATATCGCATCACACATCAAATTTTAAGAGATTTTAAGTTCCAAATATTATCGGCATATTCTTTGATGGCTCTATCCGCTGAGAAAATGCCTGCACCGGCGATATTGTTGAGAGATATCTTCGCCCATTGCATTTTGTCTTCCGCATAGAGCGCTTTGACCCGTTTCTGCGTGGTATAGTATGACTCAAAATCCGCCATACACATATACGGATCTGCCACCGGCGTGCCCGTTAACAAATAGTTGGCTATATCTGCAAACGATTCGCCGTTAAAGCCTTTCACAAGGCTTTCTGTAATTTTACGCAGCTTCATATCTCTGTTATAGTATTGGCTTGCGTTGTAGCCCTTTGCCCACATCTCCTCTACTTCGTTTGCGTGCAAACCGAAAATGAAGATATTGTTTTCGCCGAGAACTTCGCTCATTTCAACATTTGCGCCGTCCAATGTTCCGACGGTAATGGCACCGTTGATCATGAATTTCATGTTCCCCGTACCGCTCGCTTCCTTACCGGCGAGAGAAATCTGCTCACTCACCTCGCTTGCCGGCATAAGCTTTTCTGACATGGTGACATTGTAATCTTCCATGTATACGACATTGAGTTTTTCATGAACTTTCGGGTGCTTTTTGATATCCTCCGCCAAAGACCAGATCAGCTTGATAATCTGCTTTGCCATCAAATAACCGGAAGCCGCTTTTGCTCCGAAAATAAATGTCTGCGGCTGTACGTTCGCATCAGGGTTTTCCAACAACTCGTTATACTGCGTTATGATATTCATAACGTTCAGAAGCTGGCGCTTGTATTCGTGCATGCGTTTCGCCTGCACATCGAAAACCGAATCCGGATCGATAACTGCGCCTTCCTTTTTAAAGGCATAATCCACGAATTGCTTTTTCTTGATCGCCTTGATTTCGCTGAGCCTCTTCAATACGCTCTTGTCGTTTTCAAACTTTTTTAACTTTGCTAGCTCTGCGGCATTTTTGACGTATCCTTCTCCGATGCAGTCATTCAATAGCTCGCAAAGCTCCGGATTAGATTGACAAAGCCAACGCCTATGCGCAATGCCGTTGGTAACATTTGTAAATTTATCCGGCCACAGCTGATAGAAACCGCTGAATATGCTGTTCTTGATAATATCGCTGTGCAATGCCGAAACGCCGTTCACTTTATGCGAGCCGATCACCGAAAGGTTTGCCATTTTGATCTGTCCGTTGGAAATCACAGACATGCTGTCGATCAATGCATGCTGACCGGGATAGCGCGCCCACAACTCTTCGCAGAAGCGGCGATTGATCTCTTTGATGATCATATGGATCCTGGGAAGCCGCCGAGCGATCAGATCTTCCTGCCACGTTTCGAGGGCTTCCGCCATGACTGTATGATTCGTATAGGCAAATACCGCCGTCGTAATATTCCAGGCGTCGTCCCACGTAAAACCGTTCTCGTCCATCAAAAGCCGCATCATTTCGGGAATAGCCAACGCAGGGTGTGTATCGTTGATATGGATCGCCGCCAGCTGCGGAAGCTTATCGAGCGGCCCGTACCTGTGCTTATGGTCGCTGATGATATTCTGCAAAGATGCGGATACGAGGAAATACTGTTGCTTTAAGCGCAAAGACTTCCCTTCGTAATGATCGTCCGCAGGATAGAGAACCTTGGAAATGACTTCCGCCTCGTTTTCCTCCTGCATGCAGCGCAGGTAGTCTCCCTGGGAAAACAGCTTCATATCGAAGTGAGAGATATTCCTTGCTCTCCACAGGCGTAAAACGGAAACGGCATCGCTGTCCTTGCCCGAAACCATCATATCGTATGCAACGGCCTCGACCTCTTTATACCCGCCGTAAGTAACGTTCAAACCGTTTTCCGTCCAGTTTTCCTTGACCCAGCCGTCGAACTTTACGGTAAACGTTTTATCGCTTCTCTGCGTGAGCCAGACCTCGCCGCCGGGAAGCCAGATGTCGGGAAGCTCAGTCTGCCAGCCGTCCACGATTTTCTGCTTAAACAAGCCGTAATCATAGCGAATGGAATACCCCATCGCCGGATAATTGCCCGTAGCGAGCGCGTCCATAAAACATGCAGCAAGGCGGCCTAAGCCGCCATTGCCGAGCCCCGCATCGGGTTCTTGTTCGTACAGATCTTCCAACGTAACGCCAAACGACTGCAAAGCCTTTTCGTACGCTTCACCCAAATTCAAATTATAGATGTTATTTTTCAGGGATCTGCCAAGCAAAAATTCCATACAAAGGTAATAAACGCGCTTGCCTTTTTTGCTTTTCATTACCTTATGGAATTGCTGACGCTTTTCGAGCAAAATATCTCTTACGCTCATTACAACGGCCTTATAGATCTGGTCTTTAGAAGCCTCCTTCGGCGAAACGCCGAAATATCTCGACAGCTTGCCCTGAATCAGCATCTGCACTTCCTTTTCGGTAATGTTTGTCGTACTGCTCATTTGATACTCCTAATGTGATAAATTATTTCAACATTTCCCCGTATACTTTTTCATATTCCTTAGCCGAACGCTGCCAGCTGAAATCGACCGACATCACTCGTTTTACCAGCTGAGGCCAAAATTCTTTATTGTAATAGCAATTGATCGCCTCACGAATGACGTACAACATATCATATGCGTTATAATTCGCAAAAGTAAATCCGTTTCCGCCGTTGCCGACAGGTTTGATACTGTCGTAAAGCCCGCCAGTTTCGCGCACGATGGGCACAGTACCGTAACGGCTTGCAATCATCTGCGACAGACCGCAGGGTTCAGATTTCGAAGGCATCAAAAAGAGATCTGCCCCGGAATAAATCTTTCTGGAAAGATCGGGATTGAACGCAATGATCGTAACAAGCTTGCCGACATATTTGCGCGCAAGATCGCTGAAATAATTTTCATACGCCGAATCGCCCTTTCCGAGGATCACGACCTGCACGTCCTGACGGAGCACCTCCTCGATGACGGTCCGTACAAGATCGAGTCCTTTATGCGCGACGAGGCGGGATATGATCGCGATCATCGGCGTGTCGGGCTTTACGGGCAGGTTGAACATCTTTTGCAGTTCTTCTTTGCACTTCTTTTTCGGCTCGATATTCTCCGCGCTGTAATTTGCAAAGATCGCTTTATCCGTTTCGCTGTTGTAAGAGTCCGTATCGATGCCGTTCAGAATGCCGACGAGTTTAAATTCATTGCGGCGAATGATCGGGTCGAGCTTATGCGCGTAGAACGGATCTTTGATCTCCTGCGCGTAATGCGGGCTGACCGTCGAAAACTTTTCGCTGCATTCGATCGCCGCCTTCATCAGGTTGATACATTTATTGTATTCCAACAAATACCGCCAGGTATTGGAAATTCCGAACAGATCTTCTAAAATGTCGAGAGAATACTGCCCCTGATATTCAATATTGTGGATCGTAAAGAACGAGCGCACGAATTGATACTCAGGGCGGAAGCAGTAAATCGTTTTCAGGTAGATCGACGCAAGCGCCGCCTGCCAATCGTGGCAATGCATGACGTCGGGATAAAAATTCAGGAACGGCATGATCTCCAAAACGCTGCGGCAGAAAAACGCGAAGCGTTCGCCGTCGTCATAATAACCGTAGCATCCCGGGCGCTTGAAGTAATATTCATTGTCAAGAAAGTAGAAGGTGACGCCGTTCATCTCGTAACTGAATATACCGCAATACTGATTTCTCCACGCGAGCGGCACAAAAATGTTGCCCAAATACTTAAATTTATTGCGGTAATCCCAGGGAATATCCGAATACAGCGGGATCACGACCCGCACGTCATAATCGGAATTTTGCGCCAACGCCTTTGACAGGGAGCCGATCACCTCGGCCAGTCCTCCCGTTGCAATAAAAGGCGTCGACTCAGATGCTACAAAAAGGATCTTCCTCTTCGGAACGACCCTGATCTCCGTAACGATCGGAGCCGTTTCCTGTACAGTCTGTTCGGGTTCAACAGGTGCTGCAGGCCGCTTTGCAGCCGGCTTTTTCCTCTTGGGCGCCGTCTCCTTTTTGATATCTTCGGCTTTTACATTCGGCATATCTTCGTTTTTGATGCTATCTGTTTTAACTGTTTCGACTGCATTGCTTGCATTCGTTGTTTTCCTTTTTGCAGGCATATTATACTATCCCCCGTAAATTTATTTTCAGATCATAGTCCCTTTCGGAATAAAGTAAGGCTGAACATCGCACCCGGCGAGGATCCTGTTATCACGGATCACGACGTTTTTATCGGTGATCACGCAATCGGTGATGACTTTCTCTCCGATCACGCTGTCCTGCATGATGATGGAGTTTTTAATGACCGCACCCTTTCCGATCTTAACGCCGCGGAACAGGATACTGTTTTCCACCGTCCCTTCCACTACGCAGCCGTCAGAAATCAATGAATTTTTGACGCAGGAATTTTCGCCGTATTTGGAAGGCGCGGAATCTCTTACCTTCGTATAAATGTCGCGCGCGCCGAACAGCTCGTCGCGGATCGATTTATCCAAAAGCTCCATGTTATGCTTAAAGTATGTACCGAGCGAATCGATACTTGCATGATAACCGCCGAAATCATAGGCATAAATTTTCAAGCTCTTCGTGTTTTTCAGAAGAATGTCCTCACGGAAGCTCTTATAGCCGTGCGCAACGGCATCGTTTATAAGGTCAAGCAGGAAAGGACGGCTCAAAACCATCACGTTTATATAAAACTTATTTTTGCCGCGGGCAAGCGAATTGATGCGTACCTCAGTTACCCGTCCCGTTTCGTCCGTTTTGACGGCCGTATATCCGGAAGGCGAGCCGACCAACTCTTCATCGTGGCAGACAAGCGTGATATCCGCCTGCTTGTCTTCATGATAGTCGATCACCTCAGAGAGATCCATGCGGAAAACGCCGTCGCAATCGCTGAGAACCACATAATCCTCATTGCGCTTAGACAAAAAGCCCGTAATATTTTTGAGAGCCTCCAAACGATTCCGATAAAGTCCCTCTGTATTCGTTGCGCCGAACGGCGGGAGCAAAATAAGTCCGCCCGTTTTTCTCGCCAGATCCCAGTCTTTGCCGCTTCCAAGATGATCCATCAAAGACTGATAGTTATTCTTTGTGATCACGCCGACCGTCGTGATCCCCGAATTGACAAAATTCGAAAGAGCAAAATCGATCAGCCTGTATCTGCCCCCGAAGGGAATGGACCCCATCGTCCTCTGGCGGGACAATTCGGGGATATTTTCGTCATGGATATTAGAAAAAATTACACCTACTGCCGACATCTTATTTTACCTCCCCTTCAATACTTTTATCGATGATGTCTCCGCCCTTGATCTTGACGCCCTTCCCGACCGTTATATTTCTGCCGAGAACAGAGATCCCCTTTGCCTCTTCTTTCGCCTCGCCGATCTGTGCGCCGTCTTCTACGATAACATTCTCGTCTATGATGGAATAACTGACGCTTGCGCCGCTCCTGATGACGGATCCGCTCATGATGACGCTGTCCTTGACGACGGCACCCTCTTCAATTACGACATTGCTGGAAATCACGGAGTTTTCAACCGAGCCGTAAATCTCCGAACCGAGCGCAAGCATGCTGTTCTTTACGACGGCGTTCGGCCCGAGGTATTCGGGCGGAGCCAGAGGATTTCTCGAATGGATCTTCCAATCGCTGTCGGCAACGTCAAATGCGGGAGGTTCGCCGAGCAGATCCATATTGGCTTCTAAAAGCGAGCTGATCGTGCCCACATCTTTCCAGTATCCCTCAAAGCGATAGGCAAACATTCTTTCACCCGCATTGAGCATGGCGGGCAGAACGTCTTTGCCGAAGTCTTTGGAGGAATTCGGGTTCTCGTCGTCCGCTTCCAGATATTTATACATTTTTTCGGCAGTAAAGATATAAATGCCCATGGAAGCGAGGGTACTCTTCGGCTGTTTGGGTTTCTCTTCGAATTCGTATATCGAGTTATCCTCTCTCGTATTGAGGATCCCGAAGCGGGAAGCTTCTTTGAGCGGAACTTCGATCGCCGCGATCGTGCAGTCGGCTTCCTTTTCGATATGCGCTTTCAGCATCTTGCTGTAATCCATTTTGTAAATGTGATCGCCGGACAAGATGAGTACATATTCGGGATTGTACATCTTGATGAAATTCAGATTCTGGTAGATCGCGTTCGCCGTTCCCTCATACCACGCGGACTTCGCTTTCTTTTGGTAAGGAGAAAGCACGTGTACCCCTCCGAAATTCCTGTCAAGATCCCAAGGCTGACCGTTGCCGATATACTCGTTGAGAACGAGCGGCTGATACTGCGTAAGAACGCCCACCGTATCGATCCCTGAATTGATGCAGTTAGACAGCGGAAAGTCGATGATACGATATTTCGCCCCGAACGGAACCGCCGGCTTTGCGATATTATTCGTCAAAGCATACAGACGGCTGCCCTGTCCTCCGGCGAGAAGCATTGCTACACATTCCTTTTTTCTTTGCATAAGAAACCCCCACGTTTTAATTTATCTTATTAAATAATCTCACGGTACGCCGGCTGAAAAGCCGTTCTTCGTCCCGCTGATGCCGCAAATTTTACTGTATCTTTTCAAGATACACGCAAGTCAGCTTAGGAAGTTCAAGCAGTATCGAATGCTCCTTGCCGTGGCTCGGCTTTTTCTGGGTATTTACGATACGCTTTTTCCAAACGCCTTCCCCGCCGAACTTCGGATTGTCGGTATTGAATACGACCTGATATTTCCCCTTTGGAACGCCGAGCCTGTATCCTTCCGCCGTAACGCCGGAGAAATTGATGGCGACAACAAATTTGTGCCCTTCGCTGTCCTTGCGCATAAATGCGATCATATTCCTGTCGGCGTCGTCTGCCGCAAGCCATTCAAAGCCGTCCCACGAATCCTCGATCTCATAAAACGCTTTTGTCGTCCTATAAAAATGATTGAGCTCTTTATTCATTTCAAACAGCTTTGCGTGCAGAGGGTAATCCTCTTTCAGGAAAAATTCAAGTCCTTCTTTATAATTCCATTCCTTGAACTGCCCGAACTCGCTTCCCATAAAGAGAAGTTTTTTGCCGGGGTGCGCCATCATATATCCCATAAAGGCGCGCACGTTGGCAAACTTGTCCTCATAATTTCCGGGCATCTTATTGATGAGCGAGCCCTTCCCGTAAACGACCTCGTCGTGTGAAATAGGCAAAATGTAATTTTCGGTGAAGGCGTAGATCATGGAAAACGTCAGCTTGTTATGATTGCCTCTTCTCCACAGCGGATCGGTCTGCATATAAGAGAGCACGTCGTTCATCCAGCCCATGTTCCACTTGAAGTTAAAACCTAATCCGCCTATATCCACCGGTTTTGTTACCAAAGGCCAGGCAGTGGATTCTTCCGCGATCATCATCGCGTCGGGATATTCCGAAAAGACGGTCGTATTCAGCCTGCGCAGAAATTCAATGGCTTCCAGATTTTTATTTTCACCGTACTTATTCGGCAGCCATTCCCCCGGTCGCTTGTCATAGTCGAGATACAGCATCGAAGCGACGGCGTCCACGCGCAAACCGTCTACATGGTATTTATCGAAGAAGAATATCGCGTTGGAGATCAAAAAAGACAGTATTTCGTTCCTTCCGTAATCGAAACGGCGCGTGCCCCAGCTTTTGTGCTCCTGCCTGTCCCACTGCGGGCTTTCATAGAGAGGCGCACCGTCAAATTCGTACAGCCCGTGCGCGTCTTTCGGAAAATGCGCGGGGACCCAGTCCATGATCACGCCGATCCCGTTTTTATGCAGAGCGTCCACGAGCCGCATAAAATCATGAGGGGTGCCGAGGCGCGATGTGATCGCATAATACCCCGTTACCTGATACCCCCAGGAAGCATCGTAAGGATACTCGCTGAGCGGCATGAATTCGACGTGCGTGTACCCCGTCTCTTTCAGATACGGGATCAACTCGTCTATCAGCTTATTGAAATCAAAAAAATTCCCGTCGCCGTACTGCCGCCATGAAAGAGCGTTCATTTCATATATATTCACGGGCGAAGAATATATGCTTTTGCTCTTTTTTGCCTTCATATATTCTTTATCGTTCCATTTAAAGCCGTCCAGAGAATAAGTTTTCGATGCTGTTTTGGAAGGCGTTTCCGCATGAAATGCGTACGGATCCGCCTTATATAAAAAGCGCCCGTCCGCTGCCTGTATACAATATTTGTAGACGGTATATTCCTTGATGCCCGGAATAAACAGTTCAAAAGACTCTCCGTCGAGCAGACGCTCCATTACGTTTGCCGTCGGATCCCAGTCGTTAAAATCGCCCACAACGGAAACCGTTTCCGCATGCGGCGCCCAAACGCGGAACACATAGCCCTTCACGCCGTCCATCTTTTCAGGATGTGCGCCGAAAAAGTCGTACGCTCTGAAATTTTTTCCGTGATGGAATACATACAAAGGAAAATCCACTTGCTTCATCATTTACCCTCCGCATAGCATGCCGTATATAGCTTTCTATGTATTATTATACAATAATCTTTCGCGCATTTCAATAGTTAATTTAAAAAATTTTGAGAAAAATCAAATAAAATCGTGGAAATTTGACCCAAAAAATCGGTAAACGTTCATCTAATGTATATGTTTTCAACGTAAAATATTCGTTATTTACTTTATGAAAAAAGTTTGCTCCGCATGAGAGGATTTTTAATCCGTCGAAGAGCCGAAAACCGGCGTAAAAAAAGAGACACCGCTTTCTTTTGCAGTGTCTCTTTGGTGTGAAGAATGGGACTTGAATCCGACAAATTTCAAAATTAAACACCAAATATTGTAGACATATAAAACAATATATCTATATATTGTATATTTACAACAGCTGTTCCAAAACTACCCCAAAATTCCGATTCTAACCTCTCGTGAAAAACGGGAGGTTTTCCTATATTTTAGTGATTTCCACTCGAATGGAAAATGGGCGCACTATGCCATTGTCGGCCGAGGCAACTGTTTCAGACAGGCTCGATCAAGTCGCCGAGCGCTTCTGCTTGCAACCTTACCAGCCTTCCTATTGCTCCCGACCGCACCGATTGCCCAAGCCGCCGACAGATGGATAGACGGGGATGCCCCGTTCGGCATTTATCATCCTTCTCTCTCGCGCCATTTTTGGCGCGGGGCTCCCTGTAATAGAAAACAAAAAAATAAATTTTGGCATCGCCCGGCGTGGATATTGCGCTCCCCTATCCCCGATAACCCGGACGATGCTGCGCCGTCTCAGCCACGACGTCGCCGCACCCACCTGCTATTTTTAACCGGAATAGCACAAACCGTTTGATGCGCTTTTCTGCACGCGCCTTCCTTCGTGCAGGTTCGTCAATGTCATTTTTCACCTCGCTCGAACGGCAGACAACACCACTGTTTTTTAGCGGAACAGCAAAGGCCAGGACGAAAACCGCATAAATATAACGTTGTAGGCATTATTCGAAAATCATCCCGAAGGTTCGGGAAGTTCGGAGAATATCTCTTCCGCGATCGAAAGTTTCCCGCCGACTACATGGACGAGTCCCGCCGAGATCAATTTGTCAACGTTGTATTTTACGGTATTGCGTGAAAGCCCCAATTCTTCCGCAAATTCTCTGTAATCTATTCTTTTGCTGTCCGTTCCGAGGCGTTCCGCAAGCATAACTAAAATATTGATCTCTGCAACATGCAATTTTGCGATTGCATCCATTCGGATCGCTCTCATGCTCTCTCGGCCTCCTCGAAAAACTCTTGAAAATTTTGAGCAAAACCGCCGAAAATGCGGCGGTTCAAAAATTTGCGACAAGCGCAAATTTTTGAAAATAATTCGGTCGTACTTCAATATTTGCAGTCCGACACACATATTGATACATAGTTATCAATAATCCATCTTCCGCTATTCCCGCAGGAAACGGAACGCCCGCACGGCTATCTATAAGCCGCGCACACGCGTCTTATTTTTACGATAGCCGTGCGTTCGTCCCGTTTTATTCCCTGCGGGAATTAGCTATTTAAGATGGATAGACGCCGCCCGCGGCGGATTTACCTCTTCGGTCTGTTCTTGCCGCCCACAAACGTATGCGTCACCTTCCGTTTTGTCTGTGTGACGGACAGAATTTCACCCGTTTTGCGCCTTTTTTCGTTTGCGTAGGCGATCGCCTCGCCCTGCGTGGCAAAAGTTTTGCCCGTTTTGGTATCCCAAACGGTATATGTTTTATTTGCCTGCGGAGTCGTCCTTTTCGGCGTTGCGGATTGCATACGCCGTTGCCTTGCCCTGAAAGAATCTTCCGCATTTACCGCTTTTATCGCATCTTCCCGCGATACGCCGAGCGCAGTTATCCGCCTGATTCTTTCTTCCTTTGTTCCCGAAGCGGGTTTTGCCGCTCGCGCATACACGTCTTTTACATCAAAAGACGGCTTTTGCACCGTTCTTTTACTTGCCGACCGCGTTTTCGACGGCGTTTTTGCCTGTTTTTTGTTCATTTTTACTTCTCCTTATGTATTTTTACAAGTATTTCTTGTAATTTTCTTCGATCCCTTTGACGAATTTCGCGTCATACTTATCCACAGGAACGCTCCAAGCGCCTTCCAAAGCGTTCCAATGCCATCCGCGCCGCTTCATCGCATAGACCATCTGCGGTTTCGGCTTTATCGTAAACTTGATAAATACCCGCTCTCCGCTCTGAATCCGTTTCTGATAAGCATTGTAACTGTCGCTCTCATAGAGTTTCTTCGGCGGTTTTACGCCCGTATATTTGCCGTCTTTCACCATTTGATACAGTTTTGCCGCGCTCGTGTTCTTCCTGAATCGGTAGTCTTTATCGTACTTTTCGTATAACTCAGCATACCGTTTCGGATCGTATTGCGCGATCGGCATGAGCCAATACCCGACCATTGCCGCGTCTGGGTGCGCCACCCCGCGCATCATGTTATTAAAATGCTCTTCCTCGCGCCGAGCCTTTTCTTTGCGGTCGTCTTTATACTGTATCTTGCTGTTTTTGACGTTCTCGCGGATGCCGTCAAACCAATTCACAAAATCGGCGCTCGCTTTCATTCTTCTGTCGGCCAGCGCATTCATCTTTTGCGCGGGATAGCGCGCCGGGCCTGCTACCGTCCAAGGGACGTACCGCGCGTCCATGGAAAGTTGTTCCTCGAACCGCTTGTGCAGATCCGCGATGAGTTTTTCCTTTTTGCTGACGGGAATATCCCAACCGTTGATCTCGGCGGCATAGGCTTCGTAACTCTTGACCGTGTTATCCCCTCTGTTAAAATGGCTGTTATTATTCGCCGCGTTGACGTTGCTTGCCGACAGCGCGGGAACGACGGCAATTTCCCGCGTTTTCTTTGCCTTCGGGGAAGTACGCGCCGACGCGGTTTTTACCTTTTTGACCGGCTTTGCTTTGGCTCTTTTCTCTTCCCTTTCCCTGCGCCGCGCGGCGGATTCCGCTTTGCGTAATTCGTTCACGGCATTCCACGCGTCGCGCGGGCGCATGCCGTCCGTTTCGATCCCTGCCTTTGCCAATAATCCGTAAGGGCGGCGAAGGCGGGTGATCGCCTCGTCGATCGCTCGGCTGTCGATCGTTATGATCCGCTTGTTCGAAGGCGCTTGCGCGTCCTTTTCTTCCTCGGTGAGATCCGTCGTCCGTTTGCTCATAAGTTCACCTCTCGATATATTTACCCGCCTTCGGCGGATATTTGGCTATTGCGTTGCCTTTGCCGGGCATTGCCGCCGCGTCCCTTTCCGCGTAGTATTCTACTTGAATGTACAGGCGGAAAAGTTTGTTGCTGCCTCTGTTCGGGTACAACCTCGATACAGTAACATACCGCACATTGTCCTGCTTTTCCAGCGCCGCATAATATTCCGCGGCCGCGTTGCATTCTTCTCCCGTTCCCGTGATTCTGATATCCATTATCCGCTCCTTTTTCCACTCGAATGGAAAACTTATTGTTTCGGCTTAAAAAACCGACGTTTTCTGTCAGACAGAGTACTTTTTACCCCGCCTAAAAATTGAATTTTCTATTTATACTCTGTCTGAAACCGTTTAAACGGGTTTTTTTGTTTCGCTTTTTTGCCTATCGTCGCGCACCACCGACACGTTGCGCAGATCGTCCTTCGGAAGGAGCGTCAGCCTGTCCCAACCTTCGAGATCGAGCGGAAGATCCTTCGCTTTATAGGTGAACCTGTAAGCCCTGTCGTCGTAATCGTATATGAGCCGCGCGGGCAGGAAGATCTTTCCGCCCGTGCCTTTCAGTTCCCCGTCCTCGTGCTCGATGTTGCCCATATTTTTATATGTGATCTGACGGTAGCCTATCGTCCGCGCGATCTTGCCGAGGTAATAGACGAATGCGTTATAACGCAAGCGGCATAGGCCGTTTTCTTCGCCATCTATCATCTTCCGCTTCATGCATTCGAACACGCGCAGGAGAAAATCGGGACGGAACACCCACTTCTGCCCTTTACAATAGATCGTGTTGTCGAGGCATTTGCGGATATATTTCCCAGCGCCGTCGTCGCCCTGTTCCGTCATGACGATCATAAAATCGCCGTAGTGCCTGATGTAGCGGTAAAAGTCTGCAACATTGTCAGCCACGTTGGAAGAGGTGTTCGCGCCCTTCGTGCTGCCCGCCTCGTCGTCGAAAATCACGCAATATTCGGGGATCCTCTGCATCTGCGTGAAAAACTTGTTGTTTGCCTTGTATGTATATCTCCCGCCGACGCGCATTCCGAACGTCGTGGCAAGGCAGGGAACATACCATCGTTCCCGCGCTTTGAAGAACAGATATGCGTCCTTGATCGCGCGGAATTTTTCGAGTTCTTCCGTCATGCCGAGACGGATCCAATTCATCACCTGCCGTTTCTGCGTATGGTAATCGTATTTCAGATCTTCCCACCGCCGCGCGGCAACGTGTACCGACATGTCGCCGCCGTATGAGGTCTTGCCCGCGCCCGGTGGCCCTGTACAGCACACGGAATGCTGATTGACCATGTACCCGCTTGCCTGCGAAAAATACATACTTTGATAGTATTTCGCCGCGCAGCGCTTGACGATAAAGTAAACCGAGAATCCCGCCCCGACGAGCGCGGCGAGTTGCAATATGAGTTTTCCGATCTTCCATAGCAGCGGCCATTCCCAACGCATATCCTTGAATACGGAAACGTCGAAAAAACTGCACAGAACGCCGTACCATCCGTGGTAATAATCTTTCGTGGCGAAGAATGCGATGAGATAGGCAAGCCCTATGCACGCGAAAAACCGAAGATACCTGCGCGTATTCTTGAAACTTTCGCGCGAAAGCCGCTCCAACCATGCGCACAGGCGGGAAAAGCGGTCGCGGCGTCTGCATCCGCGCTCCAATTCCCTGCGGTAGTCCTTGTATTCTTTTGTCCCGATTATCCCTGTTACACTACTCTGCATTTTGTCAGATCCATTCGATATAAGTTCTGCCTTGGTATCCTTTCCGCCATATATACCACGCATACGCTACGGCGGCAGAAGAATACGTTTCAAAATCTCCGCCGCGCGCGCAATTTATGCGCCGCGTAAACACGCACACTTTCTGCGGCGGGTACGGTTCGTATATGAGTTGCCGCCGCTTCTGCCCTTCCAAAAACGTCAGTTTCAGGAACATATACACGCCGCTGCCCGGCTCGGCAAGTTCCAACGCTTTCAACACAAATTCCGCGGCGTATTTATACGGCGGATTGGTCAGTATGTCGCAATGCGGCAGCGGAAGTTCCGACTGTTTGAGAAAATCCTTTTGCTCACCGAACCCGCGCGCGATGAGATCGCTCGAATACACCTTAAAACCAAGTTCCGTGAGCCGTTTCGATAAATGCCCTTCCCCGCACGCGCATTCCCATATCCGCGGCGCGGGGCGTTCTTTCGTGAGTAACAAATCGATTGCCTTCGGATCGGTCGCGTAATAATCGTTTTTCTCCCGTTCCTGCGGAGAATGATTGCTTGCGCCGATCGAACGGAATACCGATTCTCTGTTACCCGTCCAATCCATTATTTCACCTTACTGCCGATTGCCCGGAATATAAGAACGCGAGATTATACGCGCTCGGCCTTTTTATGCATAGACAGAAGCGTTTTTTCCTGCCCGAAAAGAAAATGCCCGTTTCCTCTTCGGACTGTATAATTTCATGTATTTTCGCCGCATTGAACAGGCATCTGTTATCCTCGTGATCGATCCCCTGTATAAAATTCGGAAGGCGGCAGAGTTTATCAAAATCTTTCTCTTGCAAGATCCCCGAACGAAGTCGCTTGCCGTCGTCGAGAAACGCTATTATTCCGCGATCGCCTTTATCCTCTACTTCGACAAACACCAATACATTCTCCGCGTTGATATACCTGCCTTCCGTTTTGGATTTTAACAGTATCATTTTTTTGCTCCTTATAAAACCACTTGACTTTTTGCTACGTTTCCCGTATAATAATAGTAGAAAGTAGTTGACTCGGTGTTAGCGGTTTCCGCTTTCGTCCTCGGAGTTCCACGAAAGGGGGCATTTATTTGCCCGTGGCTACTTTCTTTTTTTTTGCCCTGCCGTCATCGGCGGGGCTTTTGCTTTTCGGTTTACCGCTTGTATGAGATACTTTATAACGCTTGCCATTCTTAAAAATATCATCGACAATCGGCTTATCTTCCTCGGCAAGTTTATATTTATTCGTTCCCGAACCTAACGCCGAGCGCCTGCCCTCATATACACGAGGAATAACGTGTGAATATTCACCCTTGTTCTTTTCGGTTTTATCGATATTGACTTTTAACCTTCGCGTTTTCACAACGTCGTGTTTTTCAATCGGCTTTGCCTTATTGTCTTTGTCAAAATCGACCGTTTCCGAATGCGTGAACGTTACATATTCAACATCGTCCTGTCCCGTTTTCCTAAAATAAGCGGGGTGGTTTTTATGCGGTTTCCATTTTGTATGCGCCCAGCCCGTAGAGCGCTTACGACTACTTTTCTTCGCCATAGATACCTCGTCGTCAATTTTTCCGAACGCCGCCGCGAAAATCGGCGGCGTTCTCTCTTCTCCTTCTAAATTTATTTATCATTGCCTTCGGCTTTCCCGCCGTTCGGCAATGCCCCTCGGCCGCGCCGAGCTTTCCCGCCCGCAGCGCGTTCGAGCTCTCGCAACAGCACTATGTAAACAGTCCCGTCAAATACGGAATCGCCACAACAAACAGTACAATGACGGCAACCGAAACAAGCAGCCATACCCAACGTTTTAGCCCCAACATTTTAACGATGACGAAATACAGCACAATAACAAGCGCTATCCCGACGATCAGCCATACCCACCACGGCACGGGCGGATCGGGATTTGTATTGTCTATCACGTCCCCCATTCCCTCGGAATCGGGGATCACGTCTATCGGATCGGCAACAACGGGTAACACGGTCAGCATCCCGTCTTCGCCCTTAAATGTCAAAGAGATAATATCGAAGCCGAGATATACATATTCCTGCCGTATGCTTACGTCCGTTGTGTAATTCATGTGATTGGTCGCATAGTAGCCGTCCGATGAGTATTCCAAAAGCGAATACATGCTGTCTTCCGTGTACTCTGAAACTGCATAGCGAAACAAAAACACCGTTTTGCCCTGCGCCATTTGCGCATCGCAGTACGCTGTAAATGTTTCCGTGTCTGCGGGCGCAATGAGCAGATCATTCGACAAGTCGTCCGACCGGAGATCTTCTGCCGTCACTGCGTGGATCGGCTCTATATCGTACAGCGCTTCGTTGTCGATACCCGCGATCAGACTGTACCAAAAATCCCAAAATCCGCTTCCGGTCGTAAATCCTTCCAAATCGAACAGATTGTCCGACGTCTTTTCGATCCGGGTATATCCTTCCCCGCCGCTGAAAAGATCGTCGTTATATCCTTTGTATGCCGTGCCGTTGCCAAATTCCTGCGTGTAATATTCGAAATGTTTTTCTATATCTTCGGATGTCAGAAAATAATCGTCCGCATTTTGTCCGCCCGAATAAAAAATACTCACAATCTTCGAAATAACGTCATAGCCCTCTGACATGGTGGGATATGACGGATTGCGCAAGTGGAACTTCGCATCGTCCGTATAGTTAAACGCAGCGTCGCCGCTATAAATATCGTCCGAAACATGATAAAAGCCCCAACCGCACGACGAATTAAACGCACCGATATCCTTACCGAGCCAACCGTGATATATGTCATCGTAAAAATCTTGATTCTTCGTCACAATGAGCGGTGATGTAAGATATTCGTAGTATTCCGCTTCGATCGCATATAGTTCACCGTATTTTTCGATGAGTTCGTTATCGACTGCAAAATATGCGCTTACGATCTGCTGTGCAGTATCCAACGACGTCGGATAGCGGTAATAAGTAGATCCAACGTCTAACTCTACCGTTTCCAACGGTGCCCGCGTACACTTCAATGTGCTGCCCGCATCGGGATCTGCGCCGTAGCCTGCGGCATAACCGCTGAAACGGTATCTTCCGCCGACGCCGTAATCCTCCACGTCTCCCGTGTCACGCATTAAGAACTCTACGCCCGAGATCACATATTCCCTTTCCGCGCTCTTCACACGTTCACCAATCGTTTTACCGTCCGCACTCTTATGGTCGATTACCCTGAATTTATAAAATAAATAATTATAATCGCCCGTGGAACGATTGCAAAATTGCAACGTAAACTTTTCGTATTTGTTCGGTTCACCCGTGTTGTCGTATCCCACTGCAAACATTGCCGTATTCAGCTCTGACGTAACCTCTATCGCCCGCGTAGCAGGATTATATATGTAAAGATACAGTGCATAGTTTTCCCGCATATTCGCTGCATAGGAATATCCGTATTCGATGAAAGTATATAATTGTATGTTTCCGTTCTCGTCCTTCGGATAGTTCTTTATGTCGAAAACATTGCCTGCTCCGTCCGTAGAGCCTTGCAAATCGTCCAATACGTCCGTATAGTCAAATTCCAGCTCTTTGTCCGTTTCTTCGGCAAAAACACTTGCTGTATTTAAGAATATCGACGAAAACAACAAAACTGCTGTCAATACCATGATCCATAGTTTTTTCATATCTTTTCCTCTAAAATACAATTCCCGAAGAGTCAAGCAATATCATCCGAAGAAAGTCCTGCACTCCAAATGCGCACGAAACTTTGTATCCGTCATCAAAACTGACCGTGAGTACAAAGTATTCCGCATCTTCTGCCATTTCCTCATACGGAACAGAAAGTTCTCTTCCCGGATATACACTTTCAAAATAGTTTTTCGCCGTATAACTTGCAGGCAACTCTATATAAAAACCGTTCGATTCTTTCCTCGTTTTGAAGTATTCGGTAACATCTCCCATTCGCGCAAATGAATATGGATTTTCGTCCACGGTATAATAAAAAGATTGCTTTCCGTTCGGCGTTATTGTCACTTCGTATTCGGGAACCCCTATTACCGAATCAATCGAGACAATTTCAAAGTAATTTTCGCCCGAATGAAGGCGCAGCTCTCCTGCGCCTCCTCCGAGTTCTGTCCCTTCATAGTAAACCCTGCGGGTAATAGTCATTCCATCAGTGCTCATCCATACACCGAGTAAAAGAGCAAGAGCCACGATACTCGCAAAAAGTATGATTATCGAGATAACCGTGGTAACTTTTGGCTTACCACGCACTCTGTTTTTATCCGACATCTTTACACCTCTGCCGCTCGTTCAAATTTAACGGATATTGTTTTTTCATAAACTATTTCATTGGGAAGTAAATTTTCAGGATCAACTCTTCTTCCTGCTTGAAACGTGAATTGAATTGCCACACCTTCATATCCAAACAGAGCTTCGACCATCTCCTCGTTTATAGAAGAAGAATTATCCTTTTTCCCAATCATGACATTAAAAGGATTTCCCCACAGAGGATCAAATCCTAACGGAGGATCTTCTCGGTATTCGAGAGCGTACGTCTCAAATATTTTATTTACTGAAACTCTTTCATTTGTAAAGTATGCTTTTCGCTCCACATCCTCTTCCGAGAATAACCCTGTTCCAAGCAGATAATTTTTATATCCTTCGGTAAATGATAATCTTACGCAAACAATATCGCCTACCGTATAATTTTCGTTTCCCAAAGAAAACTTCAAGTTTGGATTTTCCACCGTTCCTGTTATTACAGTCTTGAAACGGCCATAAAGGAGTCCATGACATTTCCACTTGCTTCCGTATATGAGACTATCAACTTCTTCTAACTCAACAGGAAAGGAATCATCGTTTTCCCCTAATGTACAAGCAAAACTGTCCTGCGTTTCTTCGCTGAATACTTCCAAAGAAATATCTGTAACCTGCTCATAAAAATCCACCGTAGTTGTTGCCGATATATCCGGATACTCGCGCGAAGTTACGGTAATGATGATCTGTTCGCTAAATCCGTCCAAACAAGCAACGGTGGCAGTCGTGCTGCCGTCTCCCAACGGTGTTACCGTTACATAATCGGAGACCGTTTTTCCGTTCGCCCATTCGCTTGATGCGTTTACCCATTCTGCCGCCCAATCCACTGCTTGCGAAGGATTGCCTTCCGGCAGAACCTTTGCCGTAAGTGTCACGCCTTTACTCGCCGTTTCGCTCTGCGCGCTTGGCGTGGAAAATAAAAGTTGTTTCGGTAATTCATATTCCTCGCCGCTGATCAGTTCATCACCGTTTTCGTCCTCGACGTCTTCCGTCGTTTCGGTCGGTATAACGGGTTTTCCGTCCTCATCGGGATTCTCTTCATCGGGCTGCTGTTCTTCTGGAAGTTTTATCGTTTCTGTCGGCAATTCATTTTTGAACACCGTCTGCCAAAGCGTTATGCCAACCGCAGCAGATATAAATATCACTACGGCAAGAATTATGCAAATGATCTTCGTTTTATTGGGGGCGGCTGTGCCGCCCCCTGTTTTTTTATTCATATTCGTTCTCCCTTTTATCTTTTTAGAAGATGATAGGTCCGCCTTCGATGATGATTCCCGTTACAGGATTGCCGACATCGGAAGCCACATACGCGATATAATAAATATCCGTCGTATCTTCCGTATAAGTACCCGATGTCGTTACCGTCACCGTAAACGGGTTCACTACGCTCTTTTCCTCCAGCTTCTTGCCGAGCGCATAAAGATTACTTTCCGTTGCAAACGCTTCCCCGAGCAGTTGCGCGAAAAAGCTTTCGTTCGGCACAATACCCGCCGTCGCGTCATATGTCCCCGATACTGCGGAAGAATTAATCTCCTTTGCCGCAGCCAAAAGCTCTGCACTCGGCTCGATCGTCACCGTCGCCGTGTATTCGTCTTCGACCGTATATACTTCCGTGGTGTTGTATGTAAACTGTGCGGCTTTCTGCGCCGACGTGTCGAGATCTGCTTTCAATATTGCCCAATTGCTTTGCGTGCCGCTCGTCCCATTCAGCACGAGCGCCGTGTCGCCTTCCAATCCGCTTGCGATCGCATAGGTCACATAGGTGCTTTCCAACTTCTGCGCGCAGTCCACCGTGCAGGTCGCGCTGATCGCGGTATTGTCCTGCGACGTTACCGTTATGATCATCTGCTCCGCAAACGCCGCCTTAAATGTGACTGTCGTCGTTAATGCCGTTGTATCCTCTACCGTTACATAATCGCTCGTCGATTTTCCGCTCGCCCATTCGGCCGAAGGATTTGCAAACGCTATGCTCCACGTCACAAGCCCGTTCGTTGCGGGCGAATCGGGATCTGCCAATTCCAATACCGCTTGGATCTGCACCGTCGTTTCAGGCGTCGCGCCGCGCGCCGAAGGCGTGAACGTCATCGCGCGAGGCATTTTATAAACCTCTTCGCTGTTCATCTCATCTCCGTTCTCATCTACTACCGTTCCTGCGTCTGCACTCTCCGCAGGCTTGCCAAAACTGATATAATCTTTCTGCCAAAGTACCACGCCCGCGATGATCCCCGCGATGAGTACCAGCGTTACAAGTACCGCCATATGCGGATACCGTTGTTGCTCGTTTTCGTCATTCCTTATTATTCTCCTTGATTTTTTTGCCCCTGTATTTATTCCCCTGCGGACAAGGAGCGCCGTCCGCAGGGGCTTTGATTCTGCGGGACGAGGATAGCAGTCCCGCGCTGTGGGCTTATTTAGGGAGGCCGTGCCTCGCTGTAAACGCGCAGCACTTTGCCCCGACCGTCTATAACCCGCACTTTCAATTCCTTCGTGCGGAGCAAATTGTAATAGCAGGAAAAGGACTTTGCGCCGATGCTGTACGCCTCGGCAGCCGAAAGCCCCGACCTGCTTTGCTTTGTGCCTTTGTATTCGACTTCTACCGTCATAACTTATCTCTCCCTATCGCCCGCATAACAGCCAAGGCTGATTGATCCATTCCGCGATCCGCCACTTGCCGCCCGGGTATTTCAAAATAGCGTTCATTCCGTTTGTTCGCTGTCCAATTCCTCTTGCCGAAGCCTGCAATATTCCTCGCCGTCCTCTCCCGTTACGGTCTGTTTATCCTTGCAAAGCATACACGCATACGCGCGCGGGCTTTCCAACAGCCGAAGGTTTATGCTGTGGTAAAAACAAAACACGTTCAGATCCTGCCGCTTACGACGGATATCTTTTTCCAACTTTTTCAGCCTGCGGCGGGATTTTCGTTTCAGTTTGCCCGATCTCCTGCGCCGCGGCGCGGTTTCTGCATAGTTTTCGTATTCTTCCGTCGCCGCTTGCAGCGCGGACACAAGGCTTTCAAATTCGATATCGTCATGTAAATACGCCTCGATGCGGTGCGACATGACCGCGCAAAGATCGTTCAGTTCGCGGCATTGCCGCCGCTGCTTTTCTTCCTCAGTTTCTTCGGGCGGTTCGTCAAGAATTTCCCCTTCGTCCTTTGATTTTTTACGGCTCTTGCGCTTGGGCTTGTCCGCCGTTGCATTTTCTTCTGCATCGCCGTCGGTAGAATCGGTCGTTTCCGAATCTTCCCGCCCGGACGGCACGGGGTCGTCGAACAGTTCCGCGGCGCTCTCTTCGGTCGGCGCGCCCGTCAACTCTTCGCCCGGCATTTTTCCGCCCCCGCATATTCGCGTATTTCGCACTCATGCACTTTTACGCACACACATTCTTTGCCGTCGGGCGTATAGCCCGTGTCGCCGCACTTGGCGCAATATACTTTCTTTTTCAGATCTTCGGGCGCGATGCCGAGTCGGGAAAGCAACTTCTGCCGTTCCCGTTTCGAGGCATCCAATGCGGTTTTTATTTTTGCGATCTCGTATGTATCCGCCCCCGAATATTCCGCTTTTGCCAATTTCAACGACAGCGACGATATTTCGCCCTTGATCTCCTGATATTCCCGCGAACTATCCAACAAGTCGTTCACGCGCTCCGCGCGCTGTTCTTCCTGCCAACGCAAATTCGCGTAGTATTTTCGGATCGCGTCGGCCGATAATGCACCACTATATTTTTGGTATTTGCCTGTTTTCAGTTTTTTGAATAAGTACCGATAAAGCAGAAAATGCAGCCTGTTCCGTGTGAGCCGCTGTACCGTCGTCCCGTCGATTTCGACCTCGTATATTTCCTTGCCGTCCGTTTCTCGGAAAAAACAGTTTTTAACGGTATAAACAGCGCGATGATTTTGTAACGATAAGAGCCATGAATCGCCGACCGCGTACTCAAATACTTTTTCTTTCATCAACGCTTATCACCCGCCTTCAACAGAAAATCGTTCTGAATCCGTATAAACTCCTCACGACCGAAAGCCTCATACAGCCATTTGTTCAATATCTCCGCGGCAGTCATATAAAACGAAAGCCTGTCCGCGTCCGTCCTTTTATAAAACACGCCCTGCTCGCCGTAATACTCGCCTTTCGTAAACAGTCCGTCCGTCGTGAACACGAGTACCGCGTCGCCTTCAAAACTTTCCGCCGTTATCCCATCAATTCCGCTTTTTTTACGAAGTATCGCTCCCTGCATTTCTCTATCCTCGCTTTCCCTCGAACAGGCGGCAGTTGCGCGGTGCCGCCCTTTTCGAAGGTTGTTTTAATTAGGGGTTTATTTTATGATCTCGCGCCGCGCCGCGTCAGATCCGTTTTATTTTCCGTTGCCTTTGCGGAAGGCTTTTAACTTTCCGCAATTCCCGCTGCAATGTTCCTCGCCGCATTGCAAACACAAGAGTGTTTCCGCGTCCCTTTGCGGCGTCTCCTTCGGCGCTTTCGCTTTCCGCTCGAAAAACGGTGAGCGGCCTACCCGCATCGTATTGAATATCATGCTGCAAGCCCCGCCTTTTTCTTTCCCGCAAGGGTTGCTCCGCGCTGCTCTATGAAGTTCAGCCACTTGCCGCAGAACTCTTCCGCCGCGGGATCGTCCTTTTCCGTCTTTCGGTTCTCATAGCCGCGGCATTCGACGATAGTGCGACCTTGTAAGTCGTATTCGAGCATGAAGTAAGGCGCTTTCGGTTTATGTACGTTCACGATCACGCACATCAGAGACCGCCCCGACGCGACGCGATCCGCCCTGCCCGCCGCACAATTTCTAAACCGCTTTGCCCAAATTTTCAGTTCCGCGGGCGTGCGGATCACCCGAAGCGACAGATCGCCCTGACGGAAACAGGCAAACCGAAGTTTTTTTGCCTGATCCGTGAACTTTTTACAAAGTTCTTGCGTCCGTTCGTATTCAAGCAATTTCGAATACCGATTGTGCGCCGCTTGAAAATCTTTCGGAAAGACAATGCTCCTGTCCGTTACGTCCAAGTGCAGCGCCATTATCTGACCGATATAGTCCATGTAGTCAGACGCCGCCGCGCTCGCCGCAATTTTCTGTCTGCGCAGATATTTCAGAACTTCCCGCAAGGCTTTCCCCTCGTACAGTACGCACAGCGATTCGAACTTATAGTTGCGGCTCATTGTGAGCGTTTCTCCCGTTACCGCGACGCCGTTTTCGATAAGAAGTTTCAGCCCTTTCATGTCGCCGAACTTCAACCCCGCTTTTTGCTTTGCCGT
Source organism: Candidatus Borkfalkia avistercoris (assembly GCA_019115995.1). Taxonomy (GTDB): domain Bacteria; phylum Bacillota; class Clostridia; order Christensenellales; family Borkfalkiaceae; genus Borkfalkia; species Borkfalkia avistercoris. The sequence goes on along the minus strand of DXCL01000026.1, from coordinate 262,708 downwards.
CAGCCGGTTCAGTTTCGACAGTTCGAACCCGAAAAACTGCTTTATGCTCTTCGCCCCGCCGCGCACTGCGTTGCGGATCTTTGGGCGTTCCGCAACAAGAGAATGTACATAATCTTCCACGATGCCGTCATACCCGGATTTGATTACCTCTTTGAGTGCGGGAGTCCTAAACATCGCAATAAGCAACACCGCGCGCTTGACTGCGTTATCCATGTACGATTCCGTCCGGTCAAAGTACTTTGCATATCCTTCCAAAAGCGTTCCCGTCAGATCTTCGCTGTAAACCTTGAACGTCGCGTACTGTTGGTACAGCCGCTTTTTCCTCCATTCCCATTGGATAGTGGGAAAATATCCGCTATACGGGTGGTAATTGTTCCTGAGCCGCGACCAGATCTCCGTCGTCCTGTCCGCGTTGTAGAAGATTCGCAGCCATTCCGTGAACATTCCCACGCCGCAGCGCCGCAATTCGTATTTCTCGCCTTCGTAGCGCACGGTATAGGAAAACGCCCGCAGCATCATGCCCCTGTCCGTCCTCTGATAAAAGGCAAAATCATCCGTCCTGTTTATGCTTTGACCGTAACTGTATACCGCGTTCAGCAATCTGCAAGTTCGGCCGCAATACCTCTCCCGCGGGCAGGCGGGATCTGTATGCATCCTGTACCCCGACGAACACATGATCTTCGTAGTGCCTTCACCGAACACTTCCTTTTGATCCGCGTCGAAAACTTCTTCCGTCCGCGGGCAGAATATGTACAGATCGTCGTCATCGCCCTGCTGCTCTATTTCTATCCCCGTATCGTCGAGGACGTATTTTCCGCGAAGGTAAAACGCGTAGCCTCCGTTCACCTGATCGTGCGCCCATTCCTCGAATCCTTCCGGCTTATAGCCTTCGTCAAACTCGTATCCGTTCCAAGTCATAGGAAGTCCTCCAAGCTCTTGACCGAATGTGCGCCGCCGAGACGACGGCTCGCACGCTCGAACTTCGCGCCCAACTTTTCGGCGATCAGTTCCGCCGCGCGCAATGGAGAACAGCAATGCGCCGCGCTTTTTTTGCCTTCCTTTTGAATTATCTCCCAAAATTCCGCAAGCCCGATGCTTGTATCCTGTATCTCGAAATTCGCCGGCATTTGCGACAACGCGATATCGACGCAATCGATGATTGCTTCGTTGATCTCATGCCGATAGCCGTCCGCCGTAACGTTGTCCTTTATCAACATCGAAAGGTATTCATCTTTTTTCATAGCCCGCACCCCTCGACAACGCTTTGCACCGCGCCGCGGCACTTGCTCTTGTTCGGCTCTTCCATCTCGTCCAACAGCGTAACTATGTCTGACAGAATATTCTGCAAGTCGGCGAATTTTACTTTGAACTTCGTAAGCGCTGCATCGCCCGCGACCATGAGCTGTTTGTTCAGCCGCACGATCTCCGCGTCCTTTTCAGCGATCGCCGCCAACGCCCTGTCGCGCTCGGCCGCCGTTTCGGGATTGTCCACCGTCTGTACGACGGGATTTTTTAACTTTTCTTCCAAGGTCTTTTTATCCCTTTTCAGAGATTCGACCTTTTCTTTCAGGCTTGCAGCGTCCGCTTTCGCCGCGGCCGCTTCGTCCCTTGCCTTTTGCGCCGCGCGCTCCGCTTCGTCAAGGGCGGCTGCATTGTCGGGCGTAGAAAATTTTTCCGCTTCCGCGTTCCATTCGAGTTCACGGATTTTATCTTCCTTTTCGGAAATCTCCTGCCGCATCTCCTCGATCTTGTCTTTCAACTCCCGAACGGAAGCGGATTCAACGTCCGTCGTTTCCGCGATCTCTCTCCGCTCGTCTTCGGTAAGCCCCGCAAGCAGGGAGATCTTCGTGATACCGATTTTTCCACTCGAATGGAAAAATTCTTCGCCGAACGTGTCCAACGCCTTTATGTACTTATAGGCTTGGCTCTTTTTCAGACCTACCGCCCGCTCGGTATATTCTTCGAAACTCGCATATCCGCCCGCCTCGTACAATTTTTCTTCGTTCATGCGCTTTAAGTCCTGCGCCATGTAAAGAATGCTCTCGCAAGCATTGCGGCCGTGCGCGATGATGCGGTTGTTCAGTTCGTGATATTGTTGCTCTTTCCATACTTCCAGCGGCATCGCCTGCTCCACGGCTGTGCCGCCCGCGTTTCCGCTGCCCAATGTGGACAGATCTACCAAACTCATTTTGCTATCCTCCGTGTTCGGTATTTTATTTTTTACACGCACGCGCGTGCGAAAATGCATTTTTCTTTTGCTCGTATAATGCCACAAGTTCGGGCTTTGCCCATATTGGCGGCGGTGCGGACGGATAAATGTGCTCCACCGTATTGCCCGGCTTGTTTATATACAGCATTCGCACCACCCCGTTTTTGACGTGGTAGAACTTGTTTTCCACCTGTACGCCGTTCAGGTCTTCCCGCTGACGCCTGTACGAATACAGCCCGATATGCAACAGGCGCGTATTGTGAAGCATGACGTACTGCACCACTCCGCGCTGGTCGTCGTTTACCGTGTACCTGCGCTTCGCTTTCTTTTGCAGTTCCTTATCCCGATCCCGCACTTTACTCATGTCCGCCACCCAATGCCGTTACATATTCCCGTAAATCGCTCTCCACGCTCGACAGAAAGCCCCTCGATTCCACCGTTTCCATAAGGAATTCCACATACCGAAAACCGTTGACTCCGTCAAGAACAGGCGCGACGGGTTTCACCGTCTTTTCGATACAACGCAATTCAAGGCATATGCCCTTTAACCGTTCGCAAATGCCCGAAAGTTGCGATCCGATTCCGCGTAAAACGCCTTCCGCCGCTTTTTGCTTTTCTTGCTCCTTCATTATTCCTATCCTCGCTTTTTTATTTTCGGGGCGGAATTGCTTCCGCCCGAATTCACCTTTTTGCCGTGCGGCTCTTGCTCTGCGCCGCTTTCGTCTGATATTTTTTAACCCTGCCGTTATCGCGCAAGCCGCGGCTGTAACCTGTTTTTGCCGCCGTTTTAGCGCCGACCACTTTCGGGATATCCGCGGCCGCCGCATAACCGTCCCCGTATCCGCGGTCGTATGCGTCCTGCAACGCCTGTTTGTAATCCTTCACCTTTTGTGCCGCCGCTTTGAGTTTGCTGCTCCCCGACGACTTCTTCTGTACTGCTGCTTTCGTTGCCATGTGATTGCCTCCTTTTTGCAAAACAACTTCTGTTGTTTTGGATTATAACACAACGCCTGTTGTTTGTCAAGGGTGTTGACAACATTTGTTGTATAATAATTTAAAAAAAGGAGATATTCTTACCAATGAGCATTTGTAGTGAAATTCTAAAAGACTTACGGTCTGAACAAGGTTTGACACAAAAAGAACTTTCAAAAAAAATTGGAATAACAGCAAGCGCTATTGGATTCTTGGAAAATGGTCAGCGTGAGCCTATGGCTTCTACATTGCTGGCCTATGCAAACTATTTTGGTGTATCTATCGATTACCTTATGGGCCGCGAACAAGATGACAACGGATATTACCAAAATCTACCCGAAAAAAAGAAAGCTCCGATAGCCGAGCGCACTCAACTATCGGAGATCCAAGAAAATTTTATCAGCGAATTTAAGGAATTTTTTTCCGAGAAAACATTTTGGAAGTATGCGCAACTGTATCAAGCCATGGATCGCGATACGCGCATCTTTGCCCTCGGCTATTTGTGCAGTTACCTAAAAAACGTAGGCATGAACGTGGACGCGTTCTTAAAATAGACTGTCGAACCGCGTAACATTTTAGGAAGTTTTGCCGAAGGTATTTCTTTTCGGGTAAATTTGCGTTATAATGCTCCCCTGCACGAATACAGGGGGAAGAACTTTGAACTACAATCTCGAATTTATCCGAACTGTATTTACGAAAGCGAACCATCTGATAGACGAACTCACCGAACTGCGCGACGGCGCGATCTTCGCCATGGGCGCTTATGCCGGCGACCGCAATGCAGCAACCGAAGAACCCGCACAGACAACTTACACGGAGATCAGCCCGGGCGAACCGCCCGCGCCTCTCAATAAAAAAAGCCCCGCCGAAGCGGAGCAGGGAAAGGAATCGGAATTTTTGGGATTCACTGACAAGGAGATCTCAAAAATGTCGAAACAATTTAGAAAAATATTTAAAGCTAACGGGTTTATCGCCCATGTGCGAAAACGAAAATGTAGTAAATATGCTTGGAGCTATGAAATTAGGTATCGTCGAAACGGCTATAATATAGTGGCTTCGGCACCTAATTTAACAGATGCAAAAGCACGTTTTATTGAAAAATTGAAGAATGCCGAACAGATCTTGCCGAAAGTTTCGAAAGTTCCGCAAACTTTTCAGGAATTTGCAATATTTTATTTTACGAACTATCGAAAGAAAAAAGTCGCGGAGCAAACCTATCGCAGCGATATATCAAGATTCAAAAACCACATCGCTCCACATTTTCAATCGACACCGATAAAGCAAATTATTCCTTCCGATTGTAATTCTTTGTTAGATTCTTTGTTGGCAAAAAACAAAAATAAAACGGCAGAGGAAGTTTACGGTCTTTTGAATACGATCTTCAAGGGAGCCATTGCCCACCACATAATCAGTATAAATCCTATGGACATAATTCCTGCAATAGATCACGAAAGAGAACACGGAACGGCACTTACTAAGAAAGAAGAAAAAAATTTGTTGGAGTCGTTTGCCGGAACAAAATACGAAAGACTTTTTGCCATTGCACTTTATACAGGCTTACGTCCTAACGAATATCCGACGGCACGAATAGACGGGGCTTTTATTATCGCTAAAAATAGCAAACGAAAAGGGAAACGTAAAAAAGAGGTTATAAAGAAAATCCCGATTACGCCGATGCTTCGTCCCTACTTAGAGGGAGCAGAAACAATTGAATTTGCCTCATACGACCAAATGAACAATCGGCTCAAAAAGATTTTACCTTTTCACAAACTCTACGATTTACGTACAACGTTTTATACCCGATGTAAAGAATGCGGAATTTCAAAAGCAGCTCGCAATGAATTTATGGGACATTCGGAAGGCGTACTCGATGAGGCATATTCCGATTTATCAGACGATTTTTTGTTGAGGGAAGGGAGCAAACTAAAATATTGATCGACTACCCCAAAACAACCCCAAAAATGTTCAATAAATCTGTTCCGTGATATTCTCAAACGAATGGAATACTACATAAAACGATTTTAAAGAGTAAAAAGAAAGCGAGAACCGCGCCACTTAACACGATTCTCGCTGACATGGTGTGAAGAATGGGACTTGAACCCACACGGATTTCTCCATACGCCCCTCAAACGTACGCGTCTGCCAGTTCCGCCATCCTCACAAGCGAAAATTATTTTACTATATAACGAAAAAAAAGTCAAGTTAAAAATACAGGATTTTATAACATTTATAAAACTTTTTAACTTTTTTTACATAGGCGCGCGTCTCTTCGATCGGAATATGCAAAAGTGTTTTTCCGTCCTCGCTGTATCTCGTATCCGAAAGCCATACGCGTACTCTGCCTTCCCCCGCATTATATGCAGCCAGCACTTCTTCAACGCCTCCGAACCTCTCAAACAAATAGCGCAGATAAAGGCAGCCCGCCGCAATGTTTTGTTCCGCGTCATACAGGTCTGTTATACCGCCTTTGTTCAATGCGGCAATAAAGTCGGCGGTAGAAGGCAGGAGCTGCATGAGCCCGACCGCACCCGCGCGGCTCAGCGCATCTTTGTCAAAATTGCTCTCCGCTCTGATCACCGCAAACACGAGCTCCTCTTCCAATCCGTTTTCCCGCGCATGACTGAGAACCTGCCCTGTATATTTTTTCGGCGCGTACCACGCATATAAAAACACGGCGGCCGCTGCCGAAAATACAAGACATGCGAGTGCCAAAGCGATGACTTTTTTAACTTTCCTCTGCAACAATCTTACGCACGGCCTCCGATACCTTGTTATATAACGAAGCAATATCCCCGTCGTTATATATTACAGTATGCCCGTTTGAAAGATTTTTTTCATAATTAAATTGATTCTTTATACGAGCCGCAACTTCTGCCCCCGAAAGTCCGTCGCGCGCCTCAACCGCGGCGATCCTCGTTTTTTTATCGCGCATAAGAACGATAACGTGATCGAAAAGCTTTTCAAAGCCACCCTCGAACAAAAGAGGTATTTCAAAGAAGATGAAGCGACCGTCTTCCCGTTCCGCACTCGAAAAAATTTTTTTCATGATGGCGGGGTGCGTGATCTCGTTCAGCTCGTTCAGTCGGTCACGATTCTTAAAAACCGCAGAAGAGACTTTATTCCTGTCCACGGCGCCATCTGTAAAACAATCGGAAAAGCGCTCCCTCATCTGCAAAAGCACTTCCGCCTCGTCGTAAATATTTCGAGCGGCCTCGTCCGCCGATAAAACGGGATAACCAAGCTCTGCAATAAACCGCATCACCGTCGATTTACCGCTCCCGATCCCGCCGGTCACAGCCGTATAGATCTTTCCGTTATTTTGCTTCATACCAGTTTTTGCCGCAATGCACCTCCGCGGTCAACGGAACTTTAAGCGTTACGGCGTGCTCCATCTCATACTTCAACAATTCCGCTACGCGATCCTTTTCATCTTCAAAGGCGTCAATCACGAGTTCATCGTGTACCTGCAAAATGAGCTGCGAACGATATCCCTCTCCTTTTAACCGGCGCGAAATATTGACCATAGCGATCTTTATAATATCCGCGCTGCTGCCCTGCAACGGCATATTCATGGCGGCGCGTTCCCCGAACGAGCGGATATTGAAATTGGAAGACCGTATTTCGTTGATCACGCGCTTGCGCCCGAGCAACGTCGTCACATATCCGTGCTCGCGGGCAAAAGCGACGTTTGCGTCCATATATTTTTTTACATCACTGTATCTTTCAAAGTAGGCGCGGATATACTCCCTCGCCTGCTTCGCCGAGATATTCAAGTTACTTGCCAACCCGAAATCGCTGATACCGTAAATAATGCCGAAATTGACCGCCTTTGCGGCACGCCGCATCTGCGCGTCTACCCGATCGATCGGCACGCCGAATACCTGCGACGCCGTGAGCGCATGGATATCCTCCCCGCGGTTATACGCCTCTATCAGCTCCTTGCAGCCGGAAAAATGCGCCAAAAGGCGAAGTTCGATCTGAGAATAATCGGCGTCCACCAGCACCCTGTTTTCGGCTCTTGCGACAAACAATTTCCTAAGCTCGCGCCCCTCATCGTCTCTGACGGGTATATTCTGTAAATTCGGGTTGGCACTCGAAAGCCTCCCCGTGGTCGTCAAAATCTGGTTGAAATTCGTATGCACGAGTTTATCGGCCGAACCAATCAGAGGGCGGAATCCTTCTATATAGGTCGAAAGCAATTTCTGCAAATGGCGGCAACGGAGCACGTTGCGTACGATCTCGTAATCGTTTTGCAGCTTTTCAAGTACCTCCGCGCTCGTAGAATAGGCGCCGCGTTTGCTCTTTTTAGGAGCGGGCAGCTTCAATTTATCAAAGAGTACCACGCCGAGCTGCGCGGGCGAATTCAAATTGAAGGTCTCTCCCGCGTCCTCGAATATTTTTTCCGTGATATCGGCGATCTCCTTGCGATACCGCTTTTCAAACTCAGCCGACATCTCCACATCCACCTTTACGCCCGCCTTTTCCATATCATAAAGCACGTCGGCAAGCGGAAGCTCCACATCGCGGTAAAGCGATTCCAAACCTTCGGAGCACAGAAGCGCATACAAATCTTCAAACAGGCAGTAAACGCCGTATGCCGGCGCGTCGGGAGAAAATCCCTTGCTTTCAAGAACAAAGGAAAGATTATCGTCTTTTCCCGAATAATCGACGAGATATTTGATAAGCGACACGTCTTCCGCTTTTATATTATTGTCCCAACGGATCTCTTTTTCGTCAAGCAGATGGCGTATATTCTTTTTACCGTACAAGATCAGCGATTTTCCCGATCCAAACACAGCGGCAAGCGCGCGCGTTATCTCCCCTTCGTCCATACCGTCGTCGAGCAATGTTTCGCGGTGCTTCAAACGATATTCGCAATCGCCTGCATAGACGTAAAACCCGCCGTTCAGATAGGCTACGGCTATTTTTTCGGCGCTCTCGATCGGGCCCGCCAACTCTGCCGCGCTCGTCAGCGGGCGGCATTCCGTTTTGGAACGGCATACCGCGGGAGTATCGCCCGCAGACTTTTCAAATATATCCATTTTCAGCAAAGAAGTAAATTCCAGCTGTAAAAACTGAGTTCGAACCTCCTCGGAAAAAGGCAGGCGCACGAGGCATTTATCCAGATCAGGATCGATGTCGGCATGCAATTCTATGCGCGCCAACTTTCTGGAAAGATACGCGCTTTCCTTACCCGCTTCCAACTTCGCCTTGATCGAGCCGGAAGGCAAACGATCCAAATTATCATACAAATTATCCAAATTGTCGTAAGCCGTGATCAGAGAGAGCGCAGTCTTTTCTCCGATTCCGGCGACCCCTGGAATATTATCTGAACTGTCGCCCATGAGCGCTTTCAAATCGACGACCTGCCTAGGCTCATACCCGAGCTGATCTTTAAAGTTTCTGACCGTCAGCTTATTCAGTTCGCTTACGCCCGTCTTCGTGATGTAAACGTCTGTGTTTTCATCGATGAGCTGGTAAGAGTCTCTGTCTCCCGTAATGATGATACTGTGCGTATCCGGAAAACGTTTGGAAAGCGTACCGATAATGTCGTCCGCCTCATACCCTTCTTTTTCGCATATAGCGATCTTCATGGAGGAAAGGAGAGACTTCAAAATAGGCAGCTGCACAGCTAAATCTTCCGGCATAGGTTTTCGGGTCGCTTTGTATTGATCGTACATTTTATGCCGGAACGTAGGCGCTTTCAGATCGAAGGCGACGATGAGTCTGTCCGGTTTTATGTCTGAATTGAGTTTGAGCAATAATTTAACAAACCCGAACACCGCGTTGGTCGGCGTACCGCTTTTTGTCGTTAAAAGCTTCGTCGCATAAAACGCGCGGTTGAGCAAGCTGTTGCCGTCAATGAGCACAAGTTTTAACATGATGCGTCTCTCCAATTTCTTTGATATATTATAACAGACATCAAAAGTATTTGCAACGGATTATAAAAAAATTTCCCGCAACGGACGCTGCGGGAAATTTAATTATTTGATGATCTTGATCTTTCCGAGAACGGGAAGCTCTTTTTTTTCAAGTTTCGCCGCGGATACGATTCCGAGTATGCACAAAACCAATATAAGCACCTCGAAAACATATACGAGAACTGTAAACACTATTCCAACAACGGGAATAATGGACAATATCCCGAAAACAACGCCGCCGATCACAGCAGTCAGCAAAATGACCAGACTCTGATTTGCATGAAATTTCGCAAAGTCATCGTTCGGATATACGGCAAGAGGCAGAAAGAATAAGATACCGAAAAGATATGAAATCGCACAGATAACTTTTTTCTTAACAAGGTCGTCATTGTTTCCGGGCTGCTGCGCGCTTCCCCCTTCGTCTGACTCTTTATTCGCACCCACGTTTTCATTTTGCTCCGGCAAGCTGCGTGCCTCGGGGTCTTTTGCCCCTTCTTCCCCGCGCACTTCCTCGTCTTTCGGCTGTTTTTCTTGTTCCATAAACATCACCTCATTTTACAAAAATTTATTTTTCGCGAACGACCGGATTTCAGTTGTTCGTTAAATCGAGATATTCATCGTAAGTAACGTTCTTGTCAAAGGTCTTTTTGCCTCCGTCGATCTCAATGATGCGGTTTGCGACCGTATTCATAAGTTCCTGATCGTGCGAAGTTAAAAGCATACAGCCCTTAAAGTTTTTCATGCCGTTGTTAAGAGCCGTGATCGATTCAAGATCGAGGTGATTGGTCGGCTCGTCGAATATAAGAAAATTACTTCCTTCCAGCATCATTTTTGCGAGCATGCAGCGGACTTTTTCACCGCCCGAAAGCACTTTCGCCTTTTTAAGCGCCTCTTCGCCCGAAAACAACATTCTGCCCAACCAACCGCGCAGGAATTCTTCATAATGGTCGTTGGAAAATTGGCTGAGCCATTCTACGAGCGTAAGATCGCAATTTTCAAAATACTCGTTGTTGTTTTGCGGCAAGACCGAAAGGGTGATCGTCTTTCCCCACTTTACCGTACCGGCATCGGGAGGAACTTTTCCCGTCAGCACATCGAACAACATCGTAACGGTCGTGCTTTTATCGCTCACAAAACCGATCTTTTCATTTTTCTGAACAATGAAATCGAGATTTTCGAAATAGCCCTTTTTCGTGAGGCCTTCCACCATGAGTATATCGTTTCCGATCTCCCGCTCAAATTTGAAATCAATAAAAGGATACTTGCGCAGAGAAGGCTTAATATCGTTGAGCGTGAGCCGTTCCAGTTCTTTTTTGCGGGAAGTCGCCTGTCGAGATTTGGAAGCGTTCGCCGCAAACCTGGCGATAAAATCCTGCAATTCTTTGGCGCGCTGTTCCATCTTTTTATTCTGATCACGCATCTGGCGTGCGATCAGCTGACTCGTCTGATACCAAAAATCGTAATTTCCGAGAAACAGGCTGATCTTTCCGAAATCTACATCACATATATATGTGCAAACTTTATTTAAAAAATGCCTGTTATGCGATACGATAATGATGGTATTTTCAAAATCGAGCAGATAGTTTTCAAGCCATCGCACCGTTTTAATGTCAAGATTGTTCGTAGGCTCGTCGAGCAGCAGTATGTCCGGGTTTCCGAACAGCGCCTGCGCCAAGAGAACCTTTACTTTCTTTTTTGCGTCGAGATCGCCCATCAGCAAATAATGGTCCTCCGGCGGGATATCCAATTCATTCAAAAGCGTCTGCGCTTCCGACTCCGCTTCCCAACCGTTCATTTCCGCAAATTCGCTCTCCAATTCTCCGGCGCGTATCCCGTCTTCATCGGAAAAATCCTCCTTGGCGTAGAGAGCTTCGCGCTCGTCCATCACTTCCACGAGCCGCTTGTGTCCGAGCATGACGGTGCGCACGACCGTCTGGTCGTCATATGCGTTCTGATTCTGCATAAGAACGGACATACGTTCGTTCTTATCCATCGTAACCTCGCCCTTGTTCGGCTCTATTTCACCCGAAAGCACTTTTAAAAAAGTCGATTTCCCTGCGCCATTTGCACCGATGATGCCGTAACAGTTGCCTTTTGTAAACTTGATATTTACGTCTTCGAACAGTTTTTTGCTTCCGTATTGTAAGCTTACGTTGTTGACTTGCAGCATGTTAACCTCTTGACCAATTTATATAACCATATTATAACATATACGGAGCAAAAGCACAAACAAAATGCGGCAAGCTCCGCGCTTTTTGCGCGGAGCCCATTCATTTTTCCTGCGTTTTATCCCTCTTGCCCCGGCGTGCAAGCACACATTCGTGCAGCAGATATTCGATCTGTCCGTTGAGCGAGCGGAATTCGTCTTCCGCCCATGCGGAAAGCTCATCGTACAGTTTTGCCGAGATACGTAAAGGGATCTGTTTTTTCGCGTCTCTGCCCGCCATAACGCATCAATACAGTGAGCCGCTGTTTACGACGGGCTGCGCATCCTTGTTTCCGCACAGAACGACGAGCAAATTGGAAACCATCGCGGCTTTGCGCTCTTCGTCAAGGTCGACTACGCCGTTTTCGGCAAGTTTTCTGAGCGCCATTTCTACCATACTGACCGCACCGTCCACGATCTTCTGCCGCGCGGCGATGATCGCGGAAGCCTGCTGACGCTGCAACATCGCCGCTGCGATCTCAGGAGCATATGCAAGATGCGCGATACGCGCCTCCAACACTTCGATGCCGGCGATCTCCACCCTGCCCTGCAATTCTTTGCGCAGGATCTCGGCGATCTCCACCGAAGAACCGCGCAAAGACTTTTCGTCGCCGTTTTCAGAAACGTCGTAAGGGTACTGCCTGGCTACCTGCCGGATCGCCGCATCGCTCTGAGTAGATATGTAAGAAAGGAAATTATCCACATCAAAAACCGCGCGTGCGGTATCTACGACACGCCAGATAACGACCACACCGATCTCTATGGGATTGCCCTCTTCGTCGTTCACCTTTTGCTTTTCATTGTTGAGCGTCATCGCTTTTAACGAAATCTTTTTGCCCAGCCCGGCAACCGCGCCGACGGCAGGATTAAACGCCGAACAAAAGGGATTCACCCAGAAAAACCCTTCCTTTTTGATGGTGCCGTGATATTTGCCGAACAACGTAAGTACAAGCGCCTCGTTCGGATTTACCGTTTTCAGCCCGCCCATAAACAGGACGGCCAAAACCATTGCGACGACCCCGGCTACTATCATGGCGACCAAGGCTGCATCATTCCCGGGCTGCGGGCTGAACACGAACAAAAGTATGCTCCCGACAATCAAAAGTATGTCTACAAACAGCATCAACCAACCGCTTTTCGGGTGTAAAACTTTTTCCTGTGTTTGCCTTACCTGACTTTCCATCTTCTCTACTCCTTTTATTTTGATATCATAATGATATCATATAAACAAAAAAATGTCAACAGAATCACAAAAAGTTTACGATTCTGTTGAAAAATTTTTCATATTATATTATAATAATGACAGGAAAACGGAGAGGCTTATTTATGGATAAATTAAAAAAAGCACGCCGCAGAGTTTTGGCGATGGCATTTATTTTCACAATCATGCTCGTTGCGGGCATTCCGATGATCCCCGTAGGATTCTCCCTCGGGTATACTTTTTTAGGTATAATCGGGATCGTATTTACCGCCGTCGGTTTCTATGGCTGCCCCCTTGCATGGTCGACATTCGGCGGTTATGCGCCCATGGTACGCGTCGTATATGCAATAGAACATGAGTCGATGTACAGCGTTTCAGAAATAGCCACCTACCTTCGCAAAAACGAAAAAACGGTGCAGGGCATCATTACAAAATGCATCGATAAGCTGTATCTGGAAGGATACTTTTTCGACGGTGAAAAACTGACTCTTAATGAAAACAAGAAACTGAAACAAAAAACAGCGTACACCAAATGTCCCAATTGCGGGGCGCCGCTGCCTGCTTCTTCCGGAGCTGACGGGCATATAAGGTGCCCTTATTGCGATACACTCATTCAATAACGGCATAAAAAGGACGGCTCACAATGAGCCGTCCTTTTTATGTTCCTTTTTTTCGTCGGCACGATCGTCCGACGCTTTTTCTTTGTTTATGGCAGCGCAATCTTTCTGCGCTTCGCTTTCGGTAACGGCGACCCCTTCTTGCTTCGCGCGTTTATCGCCCCTCTTGAAAAGTCCGAAAAACCACTTCTCTATTTTTTCACCTTTTTTGAACAAGAGTATGAAAAGAGCGATGATCGCTACGGCGATCAGGCACCAGATCAGAATGCCCCACCATGTATTGAACGGAATGATACTGCCGTTGAGGGAATAACTCGTTGCAAATACAGAGATCGTGCGGGCGATCACTTGCAAAACAATAAAAAATCTCCACGACATCGACGTAAGCCCCGCGACGAAGCACAGCACGTCGTCCGGAAAGATCGGCAGCAAAAACATGGCGCTGAGGACGACCTTGTCTTTCCCTTTGATCTTATGCAGCCACTTATCCAAGCTGTCTTTGCCGACAAGCCACGCCGCAGCCTTGTAGCCGAGAACCCTTCCGATCCAAAAAGCGACGAGCGACCCGATAAATATCCCTATTAAACTGAACAAGCTCGTCTTCAACGGGCCAAAAAGAAGGACGCCCGCCCCGACCGTAAGCGTTCCGGGGATAGGCAGTACCACGACCTGCAAAAATTGAAAAATAATATAGATCAGCGGAGCCCAAACGCCCGTAGAAGCAATCAGTTCGCGCAGTTCCTCCACGCTATTGATCCGCTCTAAAAGACCTGTCGCCTGAAAGATAAAAAAAACTGCGAGGATAACAGCGGCGAGAACGAGCCCGGTGAGCAAAAGTTTATAGACCGTTTCCGACTTTCTGATCATAAAAAAGGCGGTAACAGCCACATAGATCAACTCTAAACTGACTGAAACGGAAGCGATCACGCGGGCGTGGTCTTTAATAAATCCTTCCTTGAACCATGAAACGCATAGCACCGTCAAAATGACCGCAGCGGCGGCTGATACTGCCAAAATCAATATGGGCAGTAGTTTTCGGAATGGTCTCTTTTCTTTTTTTTTATGATTTTCGGTCAAAATATCTTTTTCGTCCATACATGCGCCTCTGTCAAAACCCGGCTCAAAAAGATGGGCTTTCCACTAATATATTATAACCGTTTCGTAAAATTTCCGTTAACATATCGTAAAGGAATAAAAAAAATTATCCTTCCAACTTTTTGATCGCGGCGCGGGCAAGCGCATCGCAGCGATTATTGTATTCGTTGTCCGCGTGCCCCTTGACCTTAATAAAATTTACTTCATGCTCGAGCGTCTTATTATAAAGCCTTTGCCACAGTTCCGCGTTTGCAACCGGTTTTCCGTCCGCCTTTTTCCAACCGTTTTTGATCCAGCCGTAGATCCACCCTTCGGTAAAGGCGTTGACAGTATAAGCAGAATCGCTGTAAACATTGACCTTGCACCGCTCTTTTAAACAATCCAACCCCGCAATGACCGCATAGATTTCCATGCGGTTATTCGTTGTGGAAGCCTCTCCGCCGCTCAGTTCCTTTTCTACGCCCTTATAAATCAGAATGGCGCCCCAACCGCCTGCCCCCGGATTCCCGGAGCAAGCGCCGTCCGTATACAAATCCACTTGCTTCATTGATTTATTCGGAAAGCTCTTTCGAACGTTTTACGCATGCGGCAACAGCTCTGTCGATCATTCCTTCCATGCCGTCCGCCTTAAAAGACTCCACTGCCTGAATCGTTGTGCCGCCTTTGCTGCAAACTGCCGAAATCAATTCCGAGAGCGTTTTATCCTCAGAATGCGCGACCATATCCGCCCCGCCCTTTACCGTGGCGACGGCGAGTATTTTTGCCTCTTCTTCCGTAAGCCCCTGCTTAACGCCCGCCTTGATAAGCCCGTCGATGAACATGTATACGTATGCAGGGCCGCTTCCGCTGATGCCGGTAACCGCGTCAAGCTTTTCTTCGGGCACGGTAAGCACTTCTCCGAGCTTGCCGAATACGTCCAAAATAAAAGAGCATTCGTCTGTATCGTCTGAAAAATCTTCCAGATCGACGGCCGTCATGCCGGATCCGATCGAACAAGGCAAATTCGGCATAGCGCGCGCCACTTTGATATTATTGCCGAAAAGGAGATCTTTGATCTTCTGTTTTTTAACGCCGGCCATTATAGTAATTACTTTTTCAACGGGCAAACCTTTTGTGCTTGCCGCGGCGTCGGCAAAGGTCTGGGGTTTGACTGCAAACAGGAGATATTCGCAATTTCCCGCCACATCTCTGTTGTTCGCCGTCGTATATACGCCGAGCTCTCCGAGCTTTTCCCTTGCCTGAGCTGAAGGATCTGCCACAATGATCTTTTTTGCCCTCATAAAATCGGAATATACGATACCTTTTAAAATCGCCGACGCCATAAAACCGCCGCCGATCACGCCAAGCTTGTACTGCTTTTTCATTTTTTGCTCCTTTTTTAATAAAGTTATAAAAAACTTATTGACTAAATCGAAAGAATGTTATATAATATTTAATGCCTTAGGGGAGTGGCTCAACGGTAGAGTAGCGGTCTCCAAAACCGTAGGTTGCGTGTTCGAATCGCGTCTCCCCTGCCACAGATTCCCGACCACGATATATTGTGGTCGGGTTTTCTTTTTTGCCGATATATTGATAAATCCCCTGCCGAAGGCACAATATTGCCCTAAAAGCCGCCTTGAATTTTTTGCAAAAAACACTTTTGCCATAACTTTTGGCCTCTTTGCAATGCCTATATTATTTTAGCGTAAACGGCAGATAAAGTCAATCCAATCGCGTCCGTTTTGATGATTTATACCAAACGGAAAGTTCCCTTCTTTTACCTCAATAATTAAAAGGCGAGTGCAAAGACTGATTCCCATAGGGATTAAAGACGGGCAAAGATTTTTAAAAACCTTTGCCCGTCTTATTGCTCAAAGAACGGATTTTTCGTTTGATGATCTCTTTATGGGGTGGCGCACAACGGTTTTCAGTTTACTCGCTTCGCACTTGCGCGGGTCGCTCAAATATATTTCGTGATGCAAACGTTTATCAGTTATATCTAATTCATAACCGTTCGCTTTTATATATTTGTGCATCAGCGCTACCGTTTTCGGTTCATCGTCGTAAGAACCTATATGCATGCACTGTACGCAAACACCTTCGTCATGCGTAAAAAATTCGACTTTTGAAAAGTCTTGCTTTTTCTTTTTGCTTGCTTCTTCGATCGCCCAATCGAAATCGGCTTTCGTTACGAAATCAGGCAAACGGATAACCGAAATGAAATCAAACCTTTCTTTATGGGAATAGTCAATATTTTGCGCTCCGTTTTGCCGCCAAAATCCTTCAAGAGGCGGCACAACATATTCAAAATACCCGTCGATTTTATGCGCACCCTTATAACTCATTTTAATTGTAAAGGCAATGCCGTATAAAAGTCCGATGGTATTTTTATATTCGCCGTTCTCGTCATTCGGATCGCCTTTACCGCGCACCGCTATGTAATTCATTTCAGGTACGGTAATAACAGACGGTATGCTTTTCGGCAAATAAAACTCTTTATATTCTTTTTTGAAATCAAACGACATAAATAATCTCCGCTAAATTACTGTTCCTTGCTGCGAAATATGTAATAAATAATTTGAAAAGTAAAGTAAAAAGCGCACTGCCTTGTACGCAAGACATCGTGCGCTATACTTTTTTTGTGATACATTCCCTGACGGTGACCGAAGTGCGTTAATCCCTTACCTGCTTTTATTCGATCTTGATAATGTCGTCTGCGTCGAGATCCTGCAAAAAATCAGGAAGATCGTCGGAAAGATTTTCCTCCCGCTCTTTTTGCTTTGCCTTTTTAGCATTGCCCTCCCTGTTTTCGGCTTCGCCTCCCGTGTTTTCTTCGGTCGAAACCAAAGGTTCACTCTCTTCCTTATCCACGTAAACGTTGTTTGCGTAGAGATAGGAATCAGGCTCATCACCGTGCAGTTTGGCGATGGATTCCATAAGCGTATCGTAATCGGGCAGATCTTCTATGCTGTTCAGCTTAAAACGCTTTAAAAAATTGTCCGTCGTAGCATACAAAATCGGGCGGCCTACCGCATCCTTTCTGCCTACCGGCTCGATCATTTTCAGATCGAGGAGCGTATGGATCGCATAGTCGCAGTTCAGTCCGCGCAGATTTTCAAGCTCGCCTTTGGTGATCGGCTGTTTATAGGCAATGATCGCCGAGCATTCCAAAATCGTACGCGTAAACTCGCGTTCCTTGATCGGGTTCAACACGGAAGATACATAATCTTTATATTCGGGATTGCTGGAAAGCTGCAACTTTTTGTTGAAGATCAAAAGGCGCAGCCCGCTCTTTTCCGAATATCTTTCCTGCAATTTTTTTGCCGCGTCCTGCACTTCCTTCGTGCTGACGCCGAGCTTCTCGGAAATAATGTCGATCGGAACGGGGTTGCCCGAAACGAACAATATGCTTTCGAGAATATTACTCAAATTGTCCAAAATCTCCAATTGATTCGTCCTCGCTTCTGTCGGGATTATATTTGATATAGATTTTGTCAAAGGTGTCGCTTTGTTCCACTTTGATAAACTGATACTTCAAAAGTTCTAACAGCGCCTGAAAAGTCGTAATGATCTCATTGCGCGAAGCATGGCGGGAAAAGAGCTCGTCAAACGCCACCGAGCCGCGCTCGCTGACCGTTGCGCAGATATACGATGCTCTGTCCGGGATCGTATAAACGTCTTTCGGTATCTCCCTCTGCACGTTTGCGTCCCTGGATTTTGCTTCCTGGCGCAGCATAAGGTCGGTAAACGCCTTCAACAGCCCTTCGAGATTAAAATCTTTATAGACGATTTTCGCCTCTCCGACATTTTTATCCGGCTCTTTATAGTAATAACCGATCGTTTCCAGCTCTTTCAGCTTTGCCGTTTCCTCTTTGAGCAGCTTATACTCCTCAAGCGCGCGGATCAGCACCGTTTCGCTGTCTTCCTGATCTTCGTCTTGTTCAACTATTGCGGGCACCAAACTCTTGGCCTTGATCTCCAAAATCGCGGAGGCAATGCTGAGATATTCGCTCGCTTTATCGATATCGATATAAGGCAGTCCTTTCATATAATCGAGAAACTGCTCGGTAACCTTTGAAACGAACACGTCTTTGATCTCGATCTGTTCTTGCTTGATCAAAAAAAGCAAAAGGTCGAGCGGGCCCTCAAAGTTATCGAGAACGGTCGTATAGTCTACGACCGATTCAAAATTTTCGGCAGGATCTTTTGCCATCAGAAAACCAACCCCCAAAGCGCCGTGATCGGCCACTGAAAAGCCCAAACCACATAGCGCATGATATAGCCGAGAATATCGACGTAAGAAAAAATCCTTCCCGCAAGCGCCAGCATTTCATAATGAGACATAAAATTTGCGAGAAAGTGAATGCCGATCAGCACGATCAGAATGATCGATCCGTATCTTTCCAAAAAACGATATACGCGGCCGCGCTTTCTATTGACGGCCTGCACGACGCGCCAGCCGTCGAGCGGCGGCAGCGGAATAAGGTTGAACACGCAAAACGAAACCGAATATAAAAACAGATACAGCGTAAACAGTTCAAGAAGCGATTGCAGCGCCGCGATCGGAATATTCACATAATATGTTACAAGATAAAACAGCGGACAAAACAGGAAAGCGGTGATATAGTTCATCGCAACGCCTGCGAGAGCCGTTAACGTAAGCCCTTTCTTATAATGATTGAAATTATACGGGTTGATGGGTACGGGTTTCGCCCAGCCGAATCCGGCAAAAGCAAACAAAACCAAGCCCAAAATGTCGAAATGCGCGAGCGGATTCAAGGTCAATCTTTTATTGAATTTCGGCGTAGGATCACCGCACTTATAGGCGACGTATGCGTGCGAAAATTCATGCAGGGTCAGCACCACCGTGACCGCGAGAAAACTCGCCAATAATTCGATCAGATAATACATGAAAAAATTATATCCTATTTCAAAAAAAAAAGCAAGGTTTTCGCGCATATACGCAGCGCATAAAATGAAAACGCCGCCGATGCACGGAGGCGTTTTTGATCATTTATTTCAAATAATCGGGAAGCACGTCGTTGCGTACGACGTCATCATAAGTCTGCGGCTTTACAATGTATTCCGCCCTTCCGTCTTTGACCAAAACGACGGGCGGTATCAAATTCCTGTTGTAATTGCTCGCCATGGAATAATTATACGCGCCAGTGGAAAGCACAGCCAAAATATCGCCCGTATTCGCCTTGGGAAGGCGCACATCGGCGCAGACGATGTCTCCGCTTTCACAGCATTTTCCCGCAACGGAAACGGTCTCGCAGGCGGCGTCTTCCATACGGTTGGCAAGCACCGCGGTATATTTGGCCTGATAGAGCGCATAACGCGGGTTGTCGAACATGCCGCCGTCTACCGCGACATATTTTTTTACCCCGGGTATCTCTTTAATCGCCCCGACCGTATACAGCGTAACGCCTGCCTCGCCCACGACGGAACGACCCGGCTCTATCAGCAGAAACGGCTCTTCCAGCCCGTATTCCTTTGCTTTAGCCTTGATCTCTTCGATAACCGCTTCTAAATAGCGCGCATATTCGGCAGCAGAGATCTTTGCGTCATCATCGGTGTACCAGATTCCATACCCTCCGCCGAGGTTGAGTTTATCGGCCGCAAAGCCGTAACGCTCCTTCATCTGCGCCATAAAAGCCATCATCTTGTCCACTGCAAGGCGGAAAGATTCTTTTTCAAAGATCTGTGAACCGATATGGCAGTGATAGCCGCGCAATTTCAGATTCTTTTTCTGCAAGGCAGCCTTCGTGATCTTCTCCGCCGTTCCGTCCGCGATCGCAAAGCCGAACTTGCTGTCCGTTTTTGCCGTCTGTATGAAGTGATGGGTATGCGCTTCCACACCGGGATTGATTCGCAGCAAAATGTCCTGCGTGATGCCCTTTTCGGCAGCCATCAGATCGAGCATGTCCAGTTCGGAATATGCGTCCACCACGATCGTACCGACCCCGCAGCCGAGCGCATATTCAAGCTCCGAGCGCAACTTGTTGTTGCCGTGCATATAAATTTTATCGGCGGGGAATCCCGCTTTGACCGCCGTGTAAAGCTCTCCGCCGGAAACGACGTCTACCCCGATATTTTCCTGCTCCGCGATTTTATATACCGCCATGCAGGAAAATGCCTTTGACGCGTACAGCACCAGACCGTTCCCTCCGTACGATTTTTCGATCGCCGTGCGGTATACGCGGCACATGTCGCGTATGTACTGCTCGTCCATCACATAGAGCGGCGTTCCGAATTTTTCCACAAGTTCCACGGCGTCGCAGCCGCCGATCTCTAAATGGCCCTTCTCATTTGTTTTAAGTGTTTCTCTGTTGTTCATAGCAAAATTACCTCTTGTATCCAATATTTTAACAGAACCCCGAAAAAATTGCAACGGTTTGAAAAAACATATTTTTTATAGCAGAAATAATTTGTCGTTATGCCACGCACAATACATAACAAAGGGCATTCCTTATCAAAAAAGAATGCCCGTTTCTGATTTTTCGCCGATTTATTTCCCTGCGTTTTTTAGGAAATATGCCTGCGCGTCCAACATTTCGCCCAAGGTTTCGACCTTGCGGTACTTGCCGTCTGAACAAAGTTTTCTTGCCTTCACGTTGTCGGCCAGCATGATCTGCAAAATATTTACGATCTTGTCTGCAATTTTCTCGTCTAAAACGGGAGCCGCGATCTCCACCCGCTTATCGGTGTTGCGGGTCATCAGATCTGCGCTCGAAATATAAGTCACGCGGTCTTTCCCCTTTCCGAAGGAATAAACGCGCGAATGTTCGAGGAATCTGCCCACGATGCTGATCACGCGGATATTCTCCGTTTTTCCGGGAATCCCAGGCAAAAGGCAACAAATGCCGCGTATCACGAGCTCGATTTTAACGCCCGCCTTACTTGCTTCTTCAAGCTTGTCGATGATCGCCTTATCCGTCAGGCTGTTCATCTTGGCGAGGATATAGCCATCTTTTCCGTCCTTTGCCTTTTCGATCTCACGGTCTATGTAAGCGACCAAGCCGGATTTGAGCGTTTCGGGCGCCACAAGCAACCTGTTATACGTAAAATCCGTGTTGCAGATCGCGATATTGCGGAAAAACGCCACGGCGTCTTCGCCGATTTTCTGATCCGCGGTGATGATGTTCAGGTCAGTATATTGTTTGCTCGTCGACTCGTTATAATTGCCCGTACCGAGGTGGGTAATGTAGCGGATCTCTTCGCCTTCTTTCAGCACGATGGAAATGATCTTGGAATGTACCTTGTAATTCTCCATTCCGTAGATGATCGTGCATCCCGCCTCCTGTAATTTTCCGGCAAAGTACATATTGTTTTCTTCATCGAAGCGTGCACAGAGCTCGATAACGACCGTAACCTGCTTGCCGTTCTCGCTCGCCTTACACAAAAGCTCCGCTATGCGCGAATGGCTCGCAAGCCTGTATATCGTAATTTTGATGGAGCGGACGCGTTCGTCGCGCGCGCACTCTTCGAGCAGGTCTACTACGGGAGACATGCTGTCGTAAGGATAAGACAAAAACAGATCCTTTTTTGAAACGAGCTCGATGAGAGAAGGCGCCGAAGCGATCTCATCGGACACCGCGCCTTTAAAGGGCGGATATTTGAGGGGCGCGCTCGTTTCCGCCGGCAGATATTTGCCGAGCGAATACATAAATTTATAATCAAAAAATCTTTCGTCTTTAAAGCAAAACTTCGGATTGATCTTCAACAGCTTCAAAACAAAATCTTTGAGTTTCGACTGATCGCTGTCAACTTCCAACCGTACAATGTTCAGCCTTGCGCGAGACTCCACCTTCTTTTTCATGATCTCGGAAAAATCATGCTCCATATCCGTGTCGTCGATATGGGTATCGAAATCCGCGTTCCTCGTCACGCGCATCATCATTTTGTCCTTTACGGTATACCCGATAAAGGCGAGATGCCCGAACGCGCGCACGATCTCTTCCAGCGGCATCAGCCGTACTTTGTTGCCCGTTCCTATTTTATACATGCGATCCAACGCGGAATTGAACGTCATTACACCGATCATGCGCCGCCCGTCCTTTTCCAGATCATACAGCATATAATTTTTCATGTTTTCAAACTGCATGAGCGGGTGTTTCGCGTCAAGCACCATCAGGGAAAGCAGAGGCATGATGTGCGAAGTGAAGATCTCCTTGCAAGTTTCGCTCTGGTGCGGCGTCAGCTCGCTCGCACGCATGATGCGGATACCGCATTTGTTGACGTCTTTGCGCAGAGAGTTATAACACGCCGCCCTGTCATCGTAAAAACCCTTTACGACGGAGCAGACGCCGTCTAACTGCTTCGCAGCAGTCAGCTGCGTTTTATTATCGGTCGCCTGCGGGTTAGAAATGTTTTCGTTATACAAACTCCCCACGCGCACCATGAAAAATTCATCTAAATTGGATTGGAATATAGCCAAAAATTTGCAGCGTTCCAACACAGGATTCGTGAGATCCCTCGCCTGATCCAGAACGCGCTTGTTGAATAACAGCCAACTGTATTCACGGTTGACGTAAATATCTCGGATAAATTTCTTTTTCACCTTGTCCGACAAAGCAGCTGCGTTTTTCACCTTAAATGCTCCTTTTCCCTTTAATAACCGCCGAATTACTGTTCGCCAACCTCATTCTCCGGCGCCGGCTCATCGTTCTTCGGTTCAGCTTCCGCTTGTATCGGAACAGCCCCCTGTTTCCTGGGCCTGCCGCGCTTTTTGGCAGGCGCCGCGGGCTGCGCCGTTTCAGTTTTGGCTTGTTTTTTCCCTTCTTCGGATACGCCTCCTTTTTCTTCGGGGCGCACCTTCTTCACCGCTTTCCGCGTCTGTTTCGACTTCGGCGCGGCCGCGCTCGTTTCCCGTACGGCGCCGCCCGACGTTTTTGTTTCAAAATCATAATACATGCCGGACTCTTTGCCTTCGAGCACCAGCTGCAAATACCCCTCTTTGACGCCCCGGTCGCTCACGAGAATGTGCTTTACACCGAATCTCTTAAAGAGCGTTTTCAGAACGATGGTCGCCGGGCCTATCAGATACAGTTTTTCAGGCGCATTGTTTAATATGAGCGTGGAACGCTCCGCATCGCCGAGAAGGTGCGCCACGAGTTTTTTGAATTTTTTATATTCGATGCTCTTGACGCCGTCTTCACTCTTAACATCGGCATAGTCGGCATAAATGTCGTAAACGGCATGATTCGTCGCCCCGACCATGACAGCCGTAGCAAAAACTTCCTTTTTCGGGATATCCGCGTCGTCGAATTTGTCGCTGACAAACTTTTTGATGTCTTTTGCCTCTTTTTCATTGGGCTGGATCTTTTTTATAAATTTGCGGTGCACGTCTAACAGACCGAAGTCGAGGCAGACCATATCCTCCTTGCTCCCTTTGGTCAGGTCGCAAATTTCAAGACTCTTGCCGCCGAGGTCGATCAGAACCGCGTTTTCATACGAGGCATAATAAAGATTTGCAATATAATCGCAGTACGCCTCTGTTTTTCCGTCCATAAAGTTGACGGGAAGCCCCGTTTTTTCCTCAACGATCTTGCTGACTTCATCGCAGTTTTCGATAACGCGGAGCGCCGCGGTTGAAATGAGATAGCAGTGCCGAACGCCGAACTTTTCGCATTCGTCGCGCATGACCTTCAATGCTTCAACGAGCTTTTCCGTGCCCCGCTCGGTAAGTTTTTTCCCGTCGAGATAGTGCAGAAGGCTGATGCTCGCGCGGTCTTTGAAAATGATCTCCGCCTTTCGTTCGTCCGCTTCCGCTATGATAAGAGAAATACTGCTGGAACTGATGTCTATAACAGAATACTTCATACTTTGCTCCTATAAAATTTAATAATACGATTGTACGGAATCATATCCCGAAGCCGATCCCGATACTCTTTGCAAAATTTACGATCGCCCCTTTCGGATCGACGAGCTTATATTTGCCGGCAATCTCAGTGAGCGCATTAAAAGTGATCCTGTTCCCGGATACAGCCGCCGTCACGCCGAACCTCCCTTCACAGGCAAGCTTTGCCGCAAAACCGCCCAACCGCGAAGAAAGGAGCCTGTCGTACGCACACGGTGTTCCGCCGCGCTGCAAATATCCCAGCACGGAGGCGCGCGTTTCAAATCCGGTGCTCTGCTGCAAAAACTCAGTCAGATGCGGCGTTACGGTAGTTTCTCCGCGCTCCGTTCTGATAAACGTGCGCTCGGATTTTTTGAATTTTACCTCGGAAGCGAGCACCGCACCTTCTGCAACGGCAATGATCGTATGCGTTTTCCCGCTCCGCCTCTGTTTTACGATAAAGTCGGCGACCGCTTCGGGCGAAAACGGGATCTCGGGGATCAGTATCATATCCGCGCCCGCCGCGATGCCCGTATGCAGCGTCAGCCAGCCCGCTTTATTTCCCATGATCTCGACCAGCATCGTACGGCTGTGGCTCGCGGCCGTCGTCCGTATCCTGTCTATCGCCTCCGTCGCAACTTCAACGGCGGTCTGAAACCCGAAGGTAACGTCCGTGCCGTAAATATCGTTGTCTATCGTCTTGGGAAGCCCGATCACGTTGCACCCCTCCATGCAAAGAAGAGCAGCCGTCTTGTGCGTGCCCGCGCCGCCCAGCGTGAACAGGCAGTCGAGCCCCATTTTTCTATAATTCTCGCACATTTTTTGCAGTCGCGTCGTGCCGTTGTCGGAAACGGTCATGAGTTTGAACGGCTGGCGGGACGTCCGCAAAACCGTTCCGCCCAAATCGAGAATATCCTCATAATCTTCCCGCTTTAACGGAAAGCACTCTCCGCGTATCAATCCGCCGTACCCGTCGGGAATACCTACGATCTCCGCATTCTTCACATTCTGAGAAATGCAAAGGCAGATCGCACGGATCACCGCATTGAGCCCGGAGCAATCTCCGCCGCTTGTCAAAATACCGAATTTCATACCTTTATCCTCTTAATATTGTAATATCATGCAAAAAAATTGTCAAATTCCGAGCGCAGACAGTCCGTAAAAGTTACAAAAATATTACATAACACTCACCCTGCGTACAAAAAACGCTCATTGCAACCCCTTTGTATATATTTTACTATAAATGCGGCGCCTTGTCAACGTCAATTTTAATTATTATCGTCAAAAAAGGGCGGCAATATTCTGCCGCCCTTCGGTCAAAGATTTTTCAGATAAAATATCTCCTCGGCGCTCAGAGAACGCACCTTTCCCCTTTCCAGAGAACCGAGCCCCATCTCTCCGATCCTGATCCGTTTCAGAAAAACGACCTCCTTGCCGATGCTTTCAAACATGCGGCGCACCTGCCTGTTGCGCCCCTCGCCGATCGTTACGTGAAGCTTTGTATACTTCTTATCCGTCTCCACGATTTTGATTTTGCTTTTGCCCGTACGTTTGCCGTCAAGTTCCACGCCCGCCCGCAGCTTATTCAAAAGCTGTTCCGAAACCTCGCCCTCTATCCGGACGAGGTATGTTTTCTGGATTTCGTTTTTGGGGTGCGTCAGGCGAAACGCGAGCTCTCCGTCGTCCGTGAAAAGGAGCATGCCTTCGCTGTCGTAATCGAGGCGCCCCACCGGATACACTCTCCCCGCGTTTGCAGGAAGCAGATCCATGACCGTCTTTCTGCCTTTATCGTCCTTTACGGTGCAAACATAGCCCTTGGGCTTGTTCATCAAATAATATTTATGCACCGCGGCAGGCGAAACTTTCTGCCCCTCCACCGTAACGACGTCATTTTTTTCGTCTACGTCATAGCCGAGCTTACAGGGCTTACCGTTGACCGCCACCTTTCCGTCTTCGATCAGTTTGTCGCAGGCGCGCCTGCTCGCAACGCCGCATTCGGCGAGATATTTGTTGATGCGCATAGACCCTCATTTTGGCTGTAATTTTCCGCGATCTCGCGAATAATATCAACCAGACTCTTTTTTACGCACTCTATACTATATATTTTTTGCGAAAAAATCAACTGATTTTCGAGGTAAATGCTTAAAATCCCCAATTCATCGCCTTCATACACAGGCAAACGGCACGGTTCGGCGATTTCTGCACGGATCACTATCCTCTCCGCTTCCGTCTCCGAAACGGGGTAATAAAAGTCGTCTCGGCACATTCCCGTGCATTGTTTATTCTTAACTTGGGTCGCCGCCGTATAACGCATTCCCTCTGCCGCATAAATTTTTACATATTTATAGGAAGCGAAGGCCTCGTCAAGCAGTTCTGCGCTGCGTTCGTACATGTCAGGGCAATTCAGAACGACGGATATAAGCTGCATGCCGTTTCGCTCCGCCCCCGAAACGAGGCATTTGCCCGCAGCCCTCGTATATCCTGTCTTTATGCCGTTTGCTCCGTCATAACAATAAAGCATTTTATTTTTATTTGTGAGCATTCGTTCATAGCCCGCACCGCCGTCCGGAACGGTTACGGATTTTGCGGAAACGATCTCCCTGAAAACAGGATTCCGCATCGCATGGCAGGCGATTCTCCCGAGATCTCGCGCCGTCGTGCAATGTTCCGGATCGGGAAGCCCGTGCGGATTTTTGAACGTACTGTTTTCCGCCCCCATTTTCTTTGCCCGTTCGTTCATGCACCGCGCAAAATTTTCGATGCCGCCGCTATGGTAAAAAGCGAGCGTTTCGGCGCAGTCGTTTCCCGAACGAAGCATTAAGCCGTAAAGAAGATCCTTTACCGAAATTTTCTCACCCGCCGTAAGATAAACGCTCGAACCTTCCACCCCCACGCATTCCTTCGGCACCGTAACTATGTCTTTCAGGTCGCAGTCTTCGATAATAATGATCGCCGTCAGGATTTTTGTTGTGCTCGCCATGGGCATGACGCCGTCCGCATTTTCCTCAAAAAGCACCCTTTCCGAATACGCTTCCATAACGATTTGCCCGCTTTTTTCTGTTTGGGCGCTCGCGGTACAATTTCCCGACGCCATGCACAGCGGCAAAGCGATCGCGGCGGCGGAAAACAACGCCAGCAGTAACCGCTTAAACATTCTGCCCCGTGAATTTTCCGAAAAATTCCGACGCCTTATCGATCAAATTATCCAAAGGCGCGTCGCTTGCATGGATATAGGTACAGCTTTTTCCGTCGTCGAGAATAAACCCCGCGGGCTTTACCGAAACGACGGCGCCGTTGCCTCCCGCAAAGGGGGCGCTTTCGTTGTCCTTAATGACTTTCGTTTCCCCGAAATCACCTCCGCCCGTCAGATAGCCGACGGTCACTTTCGAAATCGGGATCAGCTGAAAACCGGTGGCAGTCACGATTGGCCTGCCGACCACCGTATCCGCATCGACAAATTTTGCAAGATCTTCCACCGAACGGCTGACCAGTTCATTGACTCTTTTGTCTTTTTCGTTTATGCTCATTCTCCAATATTTTCTCCAAAATAATTTTTATGCCGGCAAACGCAACGATCATCAGATTAAACACAACCGCTGCCGACGTCGCA
Source organism: Candidatus Borkfalkia avistercoris (assembly GCA_019115995.1). Taxonomy (GTDB): domain Bacteria; phylum Bacillota; class Clostridia; order Christensenellales; family Borkfalkiaceae; genus Borkfalkia; species Borkfalkia avistercoris. The sequence goes on along the minus strand of DXCL01000026.1, from coordinate 235,057 downwards.
AACCGAAAGCCTCCGCGCGTAAAATCGATCAAAACGTCTCCCTCCGGGCGTAACCCCTTTTTTCTGTATATAACGCCAAAAATGATATCCGTCAATTTGCGCAATGCCATGCCGCACCCCAGCGCAGCCGCTGCGTTTTCATTGCCGCCGATTTCTATCACATGCCTGTATCTGCAAATGGAAAACCCTGCGGTGATCTCGAATTTTTTGCGCGCGTTGAGTATCTCTCCGTATGGAACCAAAAAAGCTGTTTTCCGCGTAACATGAAAAGCTACGCCGCCCTTATACGGGGCGGCGTACCCACTCAGAATTTTGATCGCTCCGTAAAGGTAAATCGCAAAACCGATTTTGCCTTCCCCCCAATCCATATAAGCATATACATTCATAAAGATCGGAAACAGAAATGCAGCGATAACGATCATCAATACAATAAAAGCATTCATTTGTTTTAAATTATGTCATACATAATACTATACTTATATATCAAATCACCCATCTATCCGCAATTTGCCGCAGTGAATCAAGATAAGATAGCCTGTTGACAGATTCATTCGCCAAAAGCCGTAAACGATCCGCCTCCACATTGTTCTTATAAACCGTGATATACCCCACCGCATCATTTTCTGAGACGGGCGCCTTTATCTTTTCAAACTCGATCTCATAAAATATCTCGTCTTTGTCGCTCTTTGAGCAGAATATATAGCACGATCTTTCGGGCTTCGCACTCATCTCTGTCTTTTTACCCCCTGAAACAGGGCACTTCTCATCGAGCGGCGTATTTGCGTCTAAAACTGCCTTATTCGTGTAATTTGCAAACGCATAATCAAACGCCTCCTTAGTCTTTTCAAATCGCGCCTTACTGCTCTCAGCCCCGATCACGACCGATACAACGCGCATTGTTCCCCGCTGTGCGGAAGCGGCGAGGCAGAACCCCGCCTCGTTGGTAAAGCCCGTTTTACCGGCATCGCAGCCGCTGTAAGAGCGGATCATTTTGTTTGTGTTCGCCATTTCCGTAACGCGCCCTTCGGGGTGCTGCATATTATCCAACCATATTTTACTGAACTCAAAATACTTTTTATGGCGCATAAGGGCGCATAACATGGTTGCCGCGTCTTTTGCGCACGAATATTGCCCGCCAGACGGAAGCCCCGTACAATTTACAAATATTGTATTGTTCATTTCAAGCTGCTTTGCCCTCTCGTTCATACGTTCGACAAACTTTTCTTCGCTGCCGGCAAGCCTCTCCGCAAGAGCGACGCAGGAATCGTTTGCCGACGCAATACAGATGCTCTTTACGAGTTCCCCCGCCGGATATTCGGCACCCGCTTCAAGAAACACCTGCGATCCGCCCATGCCGCTCGCCCGTTCGCTTACGCATATTTGCTCGTCGAACGAAAGAACGCCCTCTTCCTCTGCTTCGAAGCAAAGCAGCAAAGTCATGATCTTACACATACTCGCAATGGGATAATGCTCCGTTTCCTTTTCTGCCTGAATTTTTGTTCCGCTGTAAAAATCAGCCGAATAAAAAGCTTTGTACGCCGCCTGCGCTTCGGCGTTTGCGTCTGTATGCGAACCGACGATCGGCATAAACAAACACACTGCGCCGAGCAGAACAGCAAGAACTGATTTTTTTATCATAATTCAACCTCCGCTTTTCCATATTTTTTGTAATAAAATAACTTTTATGCAAAAATAAAAAGGCCTGCGATATGTTTCGTAGACCCTTTTCTTTCTCGACTCATTCAATTGCGGCTACAAAATCACGGAGCAACGCTGAAAGCCGCGGTTGTCTTTCCTTTAAAACAGCCAAAACATCTTTATGATCGAGCGCCGCGGAAGAAATGCCCGCCGCCATGTTGCTGATGCACGAAACGGCAACCACACGCATTTTCAGATACTTTGCATAGATCGCTTCTACAACCGTACTCATTCCGACCGCATCGGCGCCAAGCCTTGCCAGCATGCGCACCTCTGCCGGCGTCTCGTAAGAAGGCCCAAGCATCTGCGCGTAAACGCCCTCATGCACGGAAAGCCCGTTTTCCTTTGCAAGCCTTGCCAATACCCCCCTCAAATCGCGGTCATATAACGAACAGAGATCGATGAAAACGGGGTTTTCATTCGTTGCGGCAACCCCTTCCAACGGATTTTTCGCCGTCATATTGATATGATCCCGCAGGATCATCAGATCTCCGGGGCAAAAGTCCTGTCGGATCCCTCCGGCGGAATTTGTCAGCACCACCGTTTCGGCGCCCAAAAGACGGGCGATTTCGATCGGAAGAACAGCTTTTTCCGCACCGCCGCCCTCGTAGAGATGAAATCTGCCCTCTAATACAACAATGTTTTTATTTGCAAGCCTTCCGAAAATAAAATTGCCCGCATGTCCCTGTACGCCGCACCGAGGCATTTCCTGCAAGCTTGCATACGGCACAACGATTTTATTTTCCAAAAAATCGGGCACACCGTTCCAGCCGCTCCCGAGCACCACCGCAATCTGCGGAGGCGGCAGCTTTTGATCTTTGATCTGAGCCGCAATATATTGCGCGCGCTCTCTTCTATCCATTGAATCCCTCCTTTATGATACGATCATATATTGCCTCGTCTTTTTTCAGCGAAAAGCAAGCTAAAACAAAATCGGATATATGGTCAAATCCGTTCATCGTTTTCAGATCAGCCGAACGAACCGGCTCACCGTATATCAAAAGCGGCACATATTCACGCGAGTGATCAGTCGACGGCGTAGACGGATCGCAGCCGTGATCGGCCGTAACGATCAAAATATCGTCCGCACGCATCTTCGGCAAAAACTCAGACAGCGCATCGTCAAAATATTTCAGGGCAGCCGCATAGCCTTTTACATCGTTTCTGTGCCCGTAAAGCATATCCGTATCCACAAGGTTTACAAAAATCAATCCGCTTTTAACCGTCTTTTGCAGCGCTTTGATCGCAGCGATCCCTTCGGCATTGTTGGCGGTATGCACGCTCTCAGAGATCCCCCTGCCGCAAAAAAGATCCTTGATTTTTCCGACCGCAGTCACATTTATCCCCGCCGCATACAAATGATCGAGCATCGTCTTGCCGGGCGGTTCCAAGGCATAATCCCTTCTGTCTTCCGTACGGGTAAATTTATCCTCATCGTGAACAAATGGCCTTGCGATAACTCTGCCTACGGCGCGATCCCCTGTCATAACGGAACGCGCTTTTTCGCATATCCTATACAGCTCTTCGAGAGGGAGCACCGACGTATCCGCCGCGATCTGCATAACGGAATCCTGCGAGGTATATAAAATCGGCATTCCCGTGCGCAAATGTTCTTTTCCGAGCCTTTGGATAATTTCCGTTCCAGAAGCAGCCTCGTTCCCTAAAAAAGAATATCCTGTTGCCCTTTTCAAATCCGCCAGCACGTCGTCCGGGAAACGCTTATAAATTTTATAAGGTTTGTCAAGCACCAAGCCCGCGATTTCATAATGCCCCGCCGTCGTATCCTTTGCAGGCGTTTTTTCCGCGAGCCGCGCAAAAGCCGCTAAGGGCGACGAGGAGGCGAGCAAGCGTCGGCCGTTGGGAAATTGCAGCCCTTTTACGCCCTCGATGTTATTCAGCCCCATCGCAACGAGGTTATTAAGTTCCACCCCGGTTTGCTCGTAAATATGCCCGTAAGTATTCGACCCGACATCGCCATATTCGGCCGCGTCCGGCAATTCGCCGATACCAAAGCTATCTATCACGATCAAAAAAACACGCATACCGCAAACCTCCTTTTCTCATTTATATTATAGCATATCAAACGAAAAAATAAAAGATTTTCAATAAAAAAGACAGCCCGAAAATCAGGCTGTCTTTTTTATTCGTTGATCATATTGGAAATAGACGTTCCGTATCCCCGCGTCGGATCGTTCAGAAATACATGGGTAACGGCGCCGATCAGCTTTCCGTTCTGCACGATCGGGCTTCCGCTCATGCCTTGCACAATCCCACCCGTTGCGTTTAAGAGCGATTTGTCCGTTATCTTGATCACAAAATTTTTGTTCTGCTTGTTACCTTTGTCTACTTTTATAATGCTTACGGTATATTCCTTCGGTGCAATGCCGTCTACCGTGGCATAAATAACGGCTCGCCCTGGTTCGGCGTCATCGCATATTTCGACGGCGGTAAGCGATGAGAAATCATAATCATTCTCTACCGTTCCGAATATTCCCGTTGCGCAATTTTTATCCGCGGTAGCAATTTTTTTGTCGTTTATAAACAATCCCTTTAACTCCCCGGCCTTGCCGCGCTCGCCTTTTACCACATTTACGATGCTGCAATTATAAATATCGCCCTGTTCGACTTTAAGCAATTCCCCGCCGGCCGACGCAACCGCATGCCCGAGCGAACCGAAACGGCGGTCTTTGCGTATAAACGTTACCGTTCCTATCCCCGAAACGCTGTCTCTAATCAATACACCCAGCTTATATTTCCCGCTCGCCATGTCTTTTGCAGGGAAAATTTGCGTTTTTATCTTTTCAACGCCTCTTTCTACCGTAATTTGTACTTCACCGCCCGAGAACGAAGCCAAAACGCCGTCCATATCGGCAGCTGATTCGATTCTGACGCCTCCGAAATTCACGATTATATCCCCGACGCAGACCTCCGCTTGTTTTGCCGGACTCTGTACGCCGTTCTCCGTCAAAACATCGCATATCCCCACGACCTGTGCTCCGCCTATACCCAACGTAAACCCCGCAGGCATACCGCCGAGGTAAACCTTTCCGTCCTCCGCCGTTGCGCTCAAAGGCGAAACGACCAGGGCGCACAGCACGAGCGCCGCGATAAAAACGAGTACGATCTTATTTTTCAGCTTTTGCATTCAACACCCCCGAATTTGCAAAGCAAAATTTCACTTGATTTTACTTTGCGTAATCGGACGGCAGTTATACGGAGAAAAAATTTCCAGTAAAAATTTTTTTGACAGAAAACGACAAATATCACAAAGGGCTTGAAAAATACGCCGCACTGTGTTATAATAAAGCGAAACAAAATCAAATAACGGAGGGTCAACTACAATGCGACCGAACAGCGACGGCTGGTTCAAATTCATGGCGGAAAACTATAAAAACATCTGCAACTCGCTCACCGGAATCGGCAATATGATGGAAGAAATTTTGTGCATGGCCAAGAACAATAAACATGGCTTTACTTGCAGAAGATTTTGTTCGGATTTCGACATACTTTTGCAGCACTCTCTGTTATCCATCGCCGCAGCCGACGGAACCGCGACTCTCACGGAAATCGCATCGACCGATGCCCTGACGAATTTCGGAGATCTTCTGCGCCTTTCGGAAAACGAGCTCGGCACCTCGCTTGCATGGGAAGAATTGAGCGCGATGCCTGCGGATGAAATCATAAAATGGCTGGAAGAACTGCGTGCTCCCGTAAGAAAGGCGACCGCTGAATTTTGCGCCGCTTTTGCCGCGATCGACGTATCGGGGCTCTCTCCGCAATACTATGATCAGTTCAAACAAGAACTCACCGCATTCATGGCCGCTTTCGCCCATATGGACGACGATGCGCTTACCCCTGCCGAAACACAGGCGATCGCAAAATCCGAGTTTGCATATGCGCTCGCCTGCATTAAAAATTTTATCGACAGCTATTCCAAATAAAAAAGGCGCCTCAGGCGCCTTTTTTATTTTACCTTGAACGATGCTCCGTTTTATAAGCGAGCGCATCGGAACGCAATTCGTCGGCAAGCTTTGCCGCGGCATTGCTTTGCGCCGCACCGCCGATCAACCGGATCAATTCACCCCGGAGACTCTCCCCCGAAAGCTTTTCTATGTCCGTCAGCGTTTTGCCGTCGTCCGTTTCATGCTTGGAGATCAAAAAATTTGTATCCGCCATGGAAACGATCTGCGCAAGATGTGAGACGGCTATAATTTGCCTCTGCAAAGAAATATCCGCAAATTTTTCCGCGACCACTTTTGCCGTGCCGCCGCTGATCCCTGCGTCTATCTCGTCGAAAATATACGTCGAAATCTCGTTCAGCCCTGACATCTGCGTTTTGATGGCAAGCATAAGCCTGCTCATTTCGCCCCCGCTGATCACTTTATCCAACGGTTTGAGCGGCTCGCCCGCGTTCGCAGAAAAGAGAAGCCGTACGCTGTCTGCGCCGTTCTCTCCGGCGCTTTCCGCAACCTCCTCGCCGTAATCGGCAAACTCGGCGCAAAAACGGGCATTTTTGATGTTGAGCGTTTTCAGCTCGCTTTCCACTTTTTTGCAGAACTCTTCCGCCGCATTTTTACGAGCTGCCGTGAGCCGCACGCAAGCGTCGTATATCTTTTTCCGCACTTTGCCGAGCGATCCGCTCAATTTTGCAAATTCTTCGTCGCAATGCTCTAAAAGCTCCGTTTCTTCCGCGATCTTATCCCGATAGGAAAAGATCTGCCCGATCGAGTTCCCGTATTTCTTTTTCAGAGATTTAATGAGATCGAGTCTGCTTTCAACTTCCTCAGCCTCACGCTCGTCGTACGAAAAATCATCTGCCATCGAGCGCACCGTCTCGGAAATATCTTCCGCTTCCAGCACGATATTTTCCAGCCTTTCCGCAAGGGAAGCGTAATCTTCCCCGTAGCGCGAAAGATCGGCAAGCGCTCGCTTTGCCCCGCCGAGGGCATCGACCGCGGCGCCGTCTCCGCCCAAAAATTCGCCCGCCTCCGCAAGGCCCTGCATGATTTTTTCCGCATTCGCCAAAATCAGACGTTTGGCAAGGAGTTCTTCCTCCTCCCCCTCTTTCAGATCCGCTTTTTCGATCTCGTCAAGCTGATATTTTAGAATATCCAGCCGCCTGCCGCGCTCCGCTTCGTCTCCGCCGAGCGCCCGCAATTTGCCCTTTAACTCTCTTCGCTCTTCCGCAAGGTTTTTCAGATTTTCTTTTTCCGCAGCGACCGCATCGCCCGCGTAGCGGTCTATCGTTTCCAATTGATGCGCCGCGCTCAAAAGATAAAAATGCTCGCTCTGCCCGTGAACGTCTACGAGCGACGAAGTGATCTTTCTCAGCATCGTCGCATTGACGGGGGCCCCGTTCACCTTGATGCCGCCCTTTCCGTCTTGCCTGAGCCTGCGGGAAACGATCAAAAGCTCGTCCTTTTCAATGTCAAGCTCGTCCAGCATGCCGAAAACGGCGCTGTCCTCTTCCAGAGAAAAAACCGCGGAAACGGCGCACGCCTCCTCTCCGTAGCGGATCATGGTTTTATCCGCTTTCGCCCCGAGAACAAAATTGATACTGTCTAAAATGACAGATTTTCCAGAACCGGTTTCGCCCGAAAGCACATTGAGGCCGTTGGAAAATTCCAGTTCCGCGCCCTTGATGAGCGCCACGTTTTTGACTGTCAGTTTTTCAAGCATAGTAATCTTTATTTTAAAAATTCATTGAGTTTTTCTACGACGATCTTCGCCTTGTCTTCGCTTTCCGCCACGATCAGCAGCGTATCGTCTCCCGCGATGGATCCGACGATCTCCGGAAAATTCAGCTTGTCGACGATCATGCCTGCATTGCTGCCGTTGCCGCGCAGCGTTTTGACAATGACCTGATTGAGCGCACTGCGGATAGACAGCACGCATTCGCGGAAAAGATTGTGCATTTTCGGGGAAATCTTGTTGTTCCCCTCATCGATATAGGCATATTTATACTTCTTTTCCGTGCCGGCCACTTTGAAAAGCCGCAGCTCCTTGATATCGCGCGATACAGTCGCCTGTGTTACGCTGTAATTGAGCTGATTGAGCTCGTCGCATAGCTCTTCCTGCGTTTCTATCTCTTTTTTCGCTATAATTTCAAGGATCGCAGCATGCCTTCCGCTTCTCATCATGACCGTTCCCTCCTTTGTCCGCTCCATTTATTCAGCTTGAACAACAACTTGTCAAAAAAATTATTGTCTTTGCTCTTTACAAAACGCACCGCAAAATCTGCGCGGCGCACAAATATTTCATCATTCCTTCCGAATGCTCCGCAAAACTTTCCGTCACAGAACAGCGACGCCTTGTTTTCCGCTTCGGAGAGATCGACGCGCATTTCGCTCTCATTTGAATACACGATCGGCCTGTTATGCAGAGAATGCGCGCAGATCGGCGTCAATATGAACGCGCGTATTTCTGGCGTAAGAATGGGCCCGCCGGCGGAAAGCGAGTATGCCGTAGAACCCGTAGGCGTACTCACAATGATGCCGTCTCCCACAAAACCGTCGACTTTTTTGCCGTCGATATAGGCGGAAATTTCGATCACGTTATCGTCCGCCCCCTCTTCATATCTGCGCTGAAACACCGCTTCGTTGAGCGCGTAAAAGACTTTGCCCGCGGCGCGCACCTCCAATACGCTGCGTTCCTCCACATCGTAATTGCCGCAGATGAGATCGACCGCCTTTTCCAGCTGTTCGCCCTCGAATTCCGTCAAAAATCCCAAATTTCCCGAATTGACGCCCATCAGATCTATCCCGCGCCTGCCCGCATCGATGGCGGCCTTCAATATCGTTCCGTCGCCTCCGAGCACGATCAGAACGTCAGGCTGACCGATCTCCTCTATCGCATAGTACGTTTCGTAAGAGATACCGCGCGACGTCAAGGCTTTTACCAATCCGTCTCGTATGGGAATAAATTTTTTTGTCTGCTTGTTGCAGAATACACCGACTTTCATGCTTACATTATACACTATTTTATACATTTATGCAATTGAATCGCAAAATTATGCATGCACAATTTGCAAAAAAGTCAAATCAAACGGTTGACATAAAAATTATATTCTGTTACGCTCGGATCGGGAGGAAGACTTTATGTATCTTACGAGATTCCGCGGAACGCCCGAAAGCATCGGAAAAAGAACGGGCGCCATGCTCGCAAAGAGCGGCAGCGATTTTTTTACCTTGACGGAATTGGACGACTTTCAAAAAAAATTCGGCAGGCGCTCACAGCAGATTTTATTTTCACTGTTTCCCGATCTTTGTACGGAAACGGAGCACGCGGCAGAGGCAATAAATATGCCCCGCGAAAGGCTCGCCTCATGGCTCATGACGCTGGGCTGTTGTTATGAGCCGATGGGCTGCACGGCATTCGCGTTTCGTTTTTGCGGAAAAACATACTACGGCCGCAACAACGACTTGCCGCCCGCCCTCAGAAAAGTATGTCAGAGCGCGCTGTATCTTCCGGAAAAGCATAACCGATTTTTGATGAACACTTCCTCTTTCATAAACGGAGAGGAAGGATTGAACGAGCACGGGCTTGCTGCGGCGATGACGTTCGTGCCGCCCTTTCCGCACGAGATAAAGGCGGGGATCAATTCCGTTTTTCTCGTACGCATTTTGCTCGAATACTGCACCTGCACGCAAGACGCGCTCTTGCTTTTGAAAGATCTGCCCATCGCCTCCGCGTGCAATATTCTCCTCGCAGACAAAAGCGGTTTTCTCGCCGTTGCCGAATGCTCGCCGCAGGAAGTGCAAATCCGCAAAAGCGAAGCATATATTTTTGCGGCAAATCATTTTTATTCCGAAAAGATGAAGCCGCACAGCCCTCTCGCAGACGGCCCTTACCGTTCTGCCGAACGGGTTAAGACCTGCCGGACCGCGCTTGCGAACATCAGCGGCGATCCGACGGAATTTGCACAACAGCTCCTCGCCGGGAGATTCGGCTTTATGTGCGCATATCGCCGCGCGGAAAATTTTGATACCGTATGGGCCTCCGTTTTCTGTCTGAACGACCTGCTCGTGCGGCGTGCGGACGGAAACCCAGCCCGCGCAAAATTCAAAACCGACGCCCGCGCCGCTCTGTTATAAAAAAGGCGCAGAATACTGCGCCTTTCAAATACTTTTGAAATTATTTTAAGTCGATCGTTTTACCGTCGTCGCTGCTCGTCCCCACCTGCGTCAATTTATCGGTGGAGGTAAAGAAATTCTTTCCGTCGTCAGAATACGCTTCCCGCTTTACGCCGTACTGATCGGTATATTCATACTTCGAAAATTTAGCGAGCCGCGCCTTTTCATATTCCTCGATATGTTTATCCCACGCATCTTCGAACGAACAGGAAGCATAATACGCGCCGATCTCGCCCAAACCGCCGACGTCGTAGCCTTTGGGAATAGAAATGACAGCTCCCGCCTCGCCGCCGTGGGCGACCGTCCAATTATGCGTAGACGGAATGAGCGTTTCGATAATGACCAGAAGGAATTTGTAAGGGAGCGTAAAAATCATTAAAGCGAGCAATACGATCTCTCTGAAAATGACGACCGCGGCATTTTCTCTGAAAAGGCTGTTTACAAACGCGCGGTACTCCTTCGACAATTTTCTGTTGCAACTGCTGTACGTATCGGAATATCCCACGAGCTTGCTCGCCATCAGGTTAAAGAAAAGATATCCGCCGACCAGAATAAAGAGCGAAAAGAGCCCGAACTGCGAAAACAAAGTAATACCCAGCACAACAGACAAGATAACGCCGATCACCGAAACGACCGCCTTTACAAAAAACTTGGCGCCGCTCAGCCTGTATTTAGAGCCTATTGCAAGCACAGCCAATTCTTCCTGCGTGGCAGATCTGCGAAATTCCTTCCACTCCTTTTTATGAACGATCGTATCGTACAGATCGAGCACAAGTTTCGATCGCTTCCCTTCTTCGCCGATCTTCTCTTTCCATTCGGCAAAAACTTTTTCCGCGACCTCCGTCTCTGTGGGGAAAAGTTTATCCGTCTTTTCATCGTAAACTAAAATATATACGCTGCTCGGATCCTCTTTCAGTTCGACGATCGTATAGAGCTCCTCGCTTCCCCGCACACCGCTGTATATATAGTCAACTTTATGTATTTCAATCGTCTGCCCGGATTCTGAAACGACGGAAATGGTTTCGCATTTTCTGTCTAAGATCGCCTGCTTCATGGGCTTGGCGCCCGCATCTTCCTGCGCATTCGCCTCGGCTGCCGGCTCGGAAAAGTCCGCATTTTTAGACGTTTCTTCCTCTCCCCGCACCGCTGCCTGCTCCGTTTCGCCACATATGCTTCCTAAGGCGCTCTCTTCTGCCTGCGCAGCAAGCTCGTCGGCGTCCGCTTTGAGCCCCTGCCGCGTAAAGATGCTCCCGAGCAAACCGAATATGCCGAAGATGACCCCCGCCAAAAACGGAATGGATATGATCATCGTAACAATGTCAGCCCAGGCGTACTTCCTGCCGATCAGCGCAAAAATGAGGTAAATTGCCGCTACGCCGAAGAACGCTATCCCGACGTAAGACATTGCCAATGTACCCGCACCGCCCCCGACCACGAGCATTACGACCGCATAAAGGAAAAACAGCATAAATTGAATCATCTGAAAGGCAAAACCGGTCTTTCTCTTTTTGTGCATTATATATCGCCTCCGACTTTAATTTTTCCAGTGAACCCATTGCAAAACAAATCCAAAACGACTTCATACGGCTTCATCAATATTTGGATTTGTCGTATGAAGATAGTATAACACATCAAAATAAAAAAATCAACACATATCGGTAATAAATTTAACGAAAATCAACAATTTTTATTGACCGGCATTTTGGCGGTGAGCCGACAATAAAAAACGGCGCGAAATTCACGCCGTTTTTTATTGTACGATTTTATTCGGATCTTTCTCTCCCGCCAAAGCTGATCAGCCGATATAATTTTTGAGCAGAGCCGCGTTGTTTTCGGCAAACTCCTTCATTTCCTCGGGAGACAGTTTTTTATAAGCGAGCCGAGCCATATAATAGACCTGGTTCGCGACAAACTTCTTCTTGTCCTCGTCAAGCCCCGTAAACGCCTGTATGACGGGATTTGCGGTGTTGATGATCAGAGTCATGTCTCTGTCCGTATCGGCGCCAGCCATGCCGTAAAAAGCGTTCATTTCGCCGAATCTCCTCGAAAATTCCGAGACGTTGATGATGGCAGGCACGCTTTCGTTTTTCAATTTTTCGGCTTTAACGGCTACGTCCGTATTTTTAAGCGCGGCTTTGAAGGCCTCCGTCAACGCCTTGTTCTCCTCTTCGCTTCCCGCCTCCGCACTCTTCAAGGCGGCGTCTACGTCCGCGTCGATACGCAAAAAGCGGAATTTGGTCGGCTCTTTATATTCGAGATAGCTCACAAAATGCGTGTCGATAAACGTATCGCAGACGATCGCGTTCAGACCCGCGTTTTTGAACATGTCGATATACTGCGCCTGTCCGACCTCATCGGAAATATAATAGATCGTCGTCGGCTGCTTTTCTTCCTCCTTCTTTTCTCCGTTTTGCTCGGCTTCTCCCTCAGCCGCTTTTTCTTCTTCCGGCTTTTTGCCGATAAATTCGTCGAGGCTCTTATATTCGCCGTTCAGGTCTTTATAGATGATAATATCTTTGACCTTGGAATAGAAGTCTTCGTCTTTGATACAGCCGAGCTTGATAAAGACGGAAATATCGTTCCAGCACTGTTCGAATTTTTCCCGATCCGTCTTGTAAAGCCCCGTAAGCTTGTCTGCCACCTTCTTTGTGATGTGGCGGGAAATTTTCTGCACCTGCCTGTCGTTCTGTAAAAAGCTGCGGCTCACGTTCAGCGGGATATCCGGACAATCAATGACGCCGTTGAGCAGGGTAAGAAATTCGGGAATGACCTCCTTGATGTTGTCCGCAATGTAGACCTGATTGCAGTATAATTTTACCTTGCCGCGTTCAAGCTCTACCTTGCTCTTGACCTTCGGAAAATACAGAATGCCTTTCAGACGGAAAGGATATTCCATATTGAGGTGGATCCAAAAAAGCGGATCGTGATAGTCGTGGAAGGTTTTGCGGTAAAATTCTTTATACTCTTCCTCCGAACAGTCTTTCGGATTTTTGAGATACAGCGGATTCGTATCGTTGAGCGCCTTATCGTCTTTACCCGTAAAATTATAATAAATATTATACGGCATAAAGGCGCAATACTTTTCTATGAGCCCGCGGATCCTTCCCTCGTCGAGAAACTCCTTCTCTTCTTTGGCGATGTGCATTACGATTCTCGTACCGCGCTCCGCCTTGTCGCACTCTTCAATGGTGTAAGTGCTTTCCCCGTCAGATTCCCAATGTACGCCTTTGGCGCCTTCCCGATAGGATTTTGTATATATTTCGATATTCTCCGAAACCATATAAGCGGAATAGAAGCCGAGGCCGAAATGCCCGATGATCCCGTCGCCGCCCGCCTTTTCGTATTGCGCGAGAAAATCCGCCGCGCCCGAAAAAGCGATCTGCGTGATATATTTTTCCACTTCGTCTTCCGTCATGCCGATGCCGTTGTCTTCAACGGTCAGCGTTTTCGCGTCTTTATCGACAGATATTTTGATGCAATAATCTTTATTGCTCTCGTCTTCCGCCGTTTCGCCCATTTCCACAAGCTTCTTGTACTTCGTGATCGCGTCGACGCCGTTGGCAACGATCTCCCTCAAAAAAATGTCTTTATCAGAATAAAGCCACTTTTTGATGATGGGCATCATGTTTTCGCTTGATATCTGAATATTTCCTTGTTTAGACATATTAACACCTCTCTTTATAAAAAAGCCCCGCACACCGGCGGGGCTTAATTTTTACTTAGTTATCGTTTTTGTTTTGCAACATTTCAGCGATGGACGCTCCGCCGATACCGCCTTCCGTCCATTCTCTGAATTCTCCTTCCTCACGGTCGTCTCTCGCCTGACGAGGCTTCCTGTTCCTCGGTCTGTCGCTCTTTTCGTCGTCCCTTCTTGTACGAACCTTCGTTACCTCGGGTTCGGGCAACAGCGCTTTGATGGAAAGAGTCATCTTTTTGTTTGCGGGATCGAGAACGAGGATCTTCGCGTCGATCTCCTCGCCGATCGTAAGAACAGACGTGGGATTTTCCAGCCATTCGTGAGAGATCTGCGAAACATGCACGAGCCCGTCTACGCCGTTTTCAATTTCGACGAACGCGCCGAACGGAACGATGCGCACCACTTTGCCGTGCACCACGTCGCCCTCGGCATACTTTTCGGCGACCAGATCCCACGGCTGCGGCTGCAACTGCTTATAGCCGATGGAAACCTTTTTATTTTCTTCGTCGATCTTCAAAACTTTGAATTCGTATTTTTTGCCGATCTCCAAAACGTCGGTCACGTTCTTGACGCCCGACCAGGAAAGATCGGAAATATGCGCGAGGCAATCAAAGCCATTCACGGAAACGAACGCGCCGAAGTTGGTCACGCGCTCCACTTTGCCTTCCACAACGTCTCCCACGTGGATATTGGCAAAGAATTCCGCTTCCTTCTCCGCCTTTGCGGCGTCGCGGGCAGCTTTTTCCTCTTCGAGGATCACGCGCTGAGAGGCGATGATCTCCTTTTTACGGTCAGACTTTTTGATTTCGAGCGCTTTCAGGCGCAGCTTTTTGCCGACGTATTTGTCGAGCTCTTTTACGTAACCCATGCGGATCTCTTTCGCAGGAACGAACACGGCATAGGTGCCCATCGCTGCGGTCAGACCGCCTTTATTGAAGCCCGTGCAGGTAACATCGAACTCCTCGCCCGCTTCGATCGCGGCGATCTTGCCCTCTTCTTCCTTAATCTGCTTAATGATCTTCTGGGAAAGTTTTACGGGGTTTGCGGCGCTCACGACCATTACTTCGATCTCTTCGCCGACCTTAGACGCATAATCTTCCGCTTTGTACTCCTCGCAGTCGATCTCGTCTTTTTCGAGCAAGATTTCCTTTTTGAAGAACGGTAACAACACAGCCACGCCTTCGTCTGTCGCCGAAGATATGATCGCAGTAACAAGCTGCCCCCTCTTTAATTTTGACTGTCCGTTATCCATTTGGGCAACGACTTCTTCCATTTCGTTCGTTGCTTTTACTTCCGTGTTGTTATCCATCTTAAAAAGAACCTCCTGAGTTTGCGCAAGCGGTGTGGACGCGCCGCTCACAATGCCTACATTTTTAAAATTTTTTATTGTCTCCGGCTGAAATTCATCAGCGCAAGCCAACCGAAATACACGATCGCACCGCGACTTGCAGATCTCATAAAGTTTCTGCGTATTGCTGCTGTTCATGCCGCCGAGAACGATCATCGCGTCACATCGTTCGGCGAGCTGCGCCGCTTCTCTCTGACGCTCCTTAGTAGTATAACAAATTGTTTTGAAAATCTCAACTGTTTTTTTGCATACTTTTTCAATATTTTTAATTATTTTATCAAATTTTTCTTCCGAAAAGGTCGTTTGGCTCACGATCGCCACATTTTTGTCGGCAAGAGAAGCGATTTCGGGCGATTCGGGGCTGTCGATCACGACCGCCCTGCCGCCGCACCACCCGTTCAGCCCGACGACCTCCGGGTGCGCCGCGTTCCCGACGATCACGATGGTCTTATCCGTATCCGACAAGTCATGAACGATGTCCTGGATCCGCTTCACAAAGGAGCAGGTGCAATCTATCACCTTTATCCCCCTTCGCCCGCATTCCTCGTATACGGCTTGCCCCACTCCGTGCGAACGGAATATCAGCGTCGCGCCGTCCGGTACCTCCGAAACGTTTTCCACGGTCTTGATCCCCCGCCCGGCAATTTGCGCCAGAACGTTCGGATTATGGATCAGCTCTCCCAAAATATAAGTGTTCTCCGCGGGCGCCGACATCGCCGTGTCTACGGCATGCTGCACCCCGCGGCAAAACCCGCTGCTCTTCGCTATCAGAACGCGCATCTCACTTCGCCTTTTTCCTCTTTGATTTTTTCGCGGCCTTTTCTTCTTCCTTCGCGCGCATATATCCGTGCATGGTCGCCAACATCTTTTCGCGCACAATTTCCTCCGCCCGCGCGTAATCTTCCGCCGACATCTTCATTTCGTAAAACTCCGAAAGGTCGATCGGATCCCCGATAATGATGGGCGTACGGCGGAAATACTTTGTCTTTCCGATGGTCATGATGGGATAGACGGGTACCTTTGCTTTGATCGCAAACAGGGCAGCGCCGCCTTTGAGCGGCAAAAGCTCCTGATCCGTACGGTTGCGCGTGCCTTCCGGAAACATCGAAATTTTTTCGCCCTTTTTCAGATAGCGCAGCGCCGTCATGATCGCCTTGGCGTCCTGCCCGTCGCGGGAAACGGGGATCGCTTCTACTTTATTGCAAAGATACGCCAAAAGCTTATTCTTGTAGAGTTCCTTCTTCGTTATAAAATGCACTCGCTCTTTGGTGGTGCACGCCATATGCACGATGTCCCACAGGCGGTAATGATTCCCGACAAGCACGCAGGCTCCGTCTTTGACTTTGCCTTTTCCGATAAGTTTGTACGGGTGAATGATCTGCGTGACGAAATTGAGCAAAGCTTTCAAAAATTTATACATATCTTCTCACACTTTTTCCTGTATTTTATTTTTGATATAGGCAACGACTTCTTCGATCGTCATGCGGGAAGTATCGACGAGCACGGCGTCTTCCGCGCGCTTCAAAGGCGAATGCGCCCTCGTGGAATCGTTGCGGTCGCGCTCTTCAATTTCTTCCTGCAATTTTTTCAGATCCACGTCGTATCCTTTTTCCGCCAACTCTTTCCCGCGCCTCTGCGCGCGCGTGGCGGAATCCGCCGTAACAAAAAATTTGAATTCGGCGTCGGGCAACACCGCAGTGCCGATGTCGCGCCCGTCCAGCACGCAAGACTGTTCCGCCGCGATTTGCCTCTGCATTTCGACCATCTTTTCCCTGATACAGGAAAACGCCGAAATTTTTGAAGCCGCCATGGATACCTCAGGGCGGCGGATATCCTCGGAAACATCTTTTCCGTCAAGCCATGTGCGTTGCGCGCCCCCCTCATAAACGATTTTCAGGTCGATCTTTTCCGCAAGCGCACGGACGGACGGTTCGTCGAACGGACATTCCGTTTCGATCGCTTTCAGCGCGCACGCGCGGTACATTGCGCCCGTATCCAAATAAAGTATATGCAAGTCTTTCGCCAAAAGCTTTGCCACGGTAGACTTGCCGCTTCCGGACGGGCCGTCGAGCGCGACGGAATATTTTTTCAAATCCTTCCTGAGATTTGCCGCGCCGCGCAAATACACGTGCTTCGGCGCGCCGTCTCCCTCCGCAAAAACCAATACGCGGATACAGAGCGGCAAAGCGCCCGCAATTTCGGGTTCGGCAGACGAGTAGAGCGCACAGGAAGAAAATCCAGCCTCTCTCGCGGCTTTTGCCGGATAAAAGGATACTATGTCTGACGTATTTGACAATAAAATACACAATATATCTGCAACAGATAGCGCATTGCGCGCCTTGATCTCGTTGAGCAATTCCGCGACGGCGGCGCGGATCTCTTCCGCACAATCGCTCCCGATCGTAGTCGCTCCTCTGATCGCTCTCATAACATCTCTCCTATAAATTTATCGAATGGAATTTCCGGCGGCATAACCCGTTGAAAACGCGATCTGCAAATTAAAACCGCCCGTATACGCGTCTACGTCTAACGTTTCGCCGCAAAAATACAGTCCCTCATGCCTTTTACTCCGCATCGTTTTGGGGTCGATTTCGGCAACGTCGACCCCACCCGCCGTTACGATCCCCTCCTCGATGGGTCTGAGCGAAACGACTTGCAGCGTAAAGCCTTTGAGCGTCTGAACGAGCGCCTCTCGTTTCTCCTTCGTAAGAGAATGAACGGGGAGCTCCGCATCGCAGCCGCACTGCCGCAAAACGGGTATGATCAGCTTTTTAGGCAAAAGATCGACGAGCGCATTGCGCATCTGCTTATTTGCATACTTTTCAAAATCGCGAAGAACGCGCTTATCCAACACAGACGGTTCCAATGCAGGTTTCAAATCGATCTGCAAGCGGATCTTTTTTATGTCACGCCGATTGATCTCGCTGGACATAGACAAAATCGCGGGGCCTGATACGCCGAAATGCGTGAAGAGCATTTCTCCGAAAAAAGAAGAAACGCATTTTTGCTCCTCATAGGCGCTCACTCTGACGTTTTTCAACGAAAGCCCTTGCAAATCCTCCAACCCGGACATACGGCATGCGATCCCGCAAAGCGCAGGCCTCAAAGTAACCGTTTTCAGCCCCGCTTCTTTTGCAAAGCGGATACCGTCGCCCGTGCTTCCCGTAGCGGGATAAGAAACGCCGCCCGTACAAACAATGACCGCGTCTGCCGAATAGCGTGATTTATCCGTAATTATGCCAGACGCAGTACTATCGTTAAACTCAATTTTTTCAGCTCTCTCATTAAAATGAAAGTCAACTCCCGCATTTTGGCAATAACGCAGCAAACATGCGGTCACATCGCTCGCCTTGTCTGACAGCGGAAATACGCGGCCGCCCCTTTCAGTTTTCAGGTGCAGGCCGCCCTCCTCCAAAAAACGCATAAGTCGCTCGGGAGAAAAGCGATAAATCGCACCCGTCAGAAATTTGCGGTTACTGACCACGTTCGGCAAAAAATCCTCGGGAGAAATGTCGTTGGTGATATTGCACCGCCCTTTACCCGTTATATAGATCTTTTTGCCTGCTTTTTCATTCTTTTCGATCACGAGCACATCGTTTCCGTTCACAGCAGCGCTATATGCCGCCATAAGCCCCGATGCGCCCGCTCCTATCACGATGACCTTTTTCATGCCGAATGCCAATATCCGATATTAGAAACAGCGAAAGCGCTCGTTCAAGCGCTTTCGCCGCATATTGCCTATGTGAAATCAGACGGGATAAACCCTGTCGGCACTGTCTGCCATATTTTTGTCTACGCCGATCGATTTCGCCTTGCGCCATTTGAAGAAGTTGAGAGCGACCTGCCCGAACACGGCATAAGAAAGAACGTCCTCCTCCTGCTCGATATATTCGGAGATTTCAGCCTTAAACTGATCGTATTCCGGTTTAAGATCGTCTGCCGGCCTATACGTGATCCGCTTTTCGTCGCCGATGCATTTTTTCACGACTTCTTGATCCGGTTCTGCGGGCAATTTTCCGTATTCGCCGCGCAAGAGTCCTTTAAACTCCTTCGTAACCATTTTATAGCGCTCTCCGCTGATCACGTTCAGAACGGCCTGCGTTCCTACGATCTGACTGGAAGGCGTAACCAACGGAGGATATCCGCAGTCTTTTCTTACATTCGGAACTTCCGCAAGCACTTCGCCGAGTTTATCCGATTTATTCTGCTGTTTCAGCTGTGAAATGAGATTCGACAGCATGCCGCCCGGAACCTGATAAATGAGCGCGTTGATATCGATGGAAAGCACCTTGGGAGAAAGATACCCTTCCGCCTTCAAACGCTCCGCCACCCCCTTGAAATGATTGACGATCGGCAAAAGCTTTTCAATGTCTATTCCCGTATCATAAGGCGTTCCTTTAAGAGTAGCGACGAGCGGCTCCGTAGCGGGCTGACTGGTACCGTTTCCGAGAGGAGAAAGAGCCGTATCCACAATATCGCAACCCGCTTCGATCGCCTTCAAATTGACCATATCGCCCGTTCCTGCCGTATTATGCGTATGCAGGTGAACCTTTGTCGTCGACTTCAATCCCTTTTTCAGCTTGGAAACGAGATCGTACGCCGTATACGGCAAAAGCAGGTTTGCCATATCTTTGATACAGATATTGTCTGCTCCCATGCTTTCCAGCTGCTTCGCAAGCTGCACGAAATAATCGGTCGTATGCACGGGGCTCGTTGTATAGCTGATCGCCGCCTCACAGACACCGCCGTATTTTTTGATCGCCTTCATCGACGTTTCAAGGTTGCGAGGATCGTTGAGCGCGTCGAAAACGCGCACCACTTTGACCCCGTTTTCTATGGATTTTGCCACAAATTTTTCAACCACGTCGTCGGAATAATGTCTGTATCCCAAAAGATTCTGCCCGCGCAAAAGCATCTGGATAGGCGTTTTCTTCAAATATTTTCTGAGCGTGCGGAGCCTTTCCCACGGGTCTTCGTTCAGATAGCGAAGACAAGTGTCAAAGGTAGCGCCGCCCCACGCCTCCAAGGAATAATAACCGATCTCGTCGAGCTGCTCCAAAACGGGGATCATGTCTTCGATCGTCATGCGCGTAGCAGCCTGCGATTGATGCGCGTCACGCAAGATCGTATCTGTAATAAGAACTTTTTTAACGCTCTTTTCTGCCATTTCCGTTCACTCCATAAATTTTTATATAAAAGCACACCGCGCATTCCGCCGTCAAGACGGAATACGCGACAGAAAGCGAAACTTTATCAGCCGCCGAAGAACGCGAGCAGGAAGCCCGCCGCGACCGCAGACCCGATCACGCCCGCAACGTTCGGGCCCATCGCGTGCATCAGCAAGTGATTGCTCGGATCGGTCTCTCGCCCTACGTCTTCGGAGATCCTCGCCGCCATAGGCACCGCGGAAACGCCCGCCGAACCGATCAGAGGATTGATCTTGCCGCCTGAAAGCTTGCACATCAGCTTTGCCATGAGCAAACCGCCGACCGTACCGAAGCAGAACGCACACAGGCCGAGTACGATAATGGAAAGCGTCTGAACTTGCAGGAACGTCGTACCGACAGCCTTGCAGCCGACCGAAACCCCGAGGAAGATCGTGATAGTGTTCATCAAGCCGTTCTGCGCCTGGGAAGAAAGCCTTTCCACAACGCCGCTTTCGCGCATCAGGTTGCCGAGCATGAGCATACCGAGCAGCGGGATCGCATCGGGCAATAAAAGCCCCACAATGAGCGTAACGATGAGCGGGAACAGTACCTTTTCGACCTTCGTGACCTCGCGAAGCTGCTTCATCTTGATCGCCCGTTCCTTTTTGGTCGTACAAAGCTTCATGATCGGCTTTTGTATGATCGGAATGAGCGCCATGTAAGAATACGCAGCGATCGCAATGACGGACAGCAGATCCTCGTCGGTAAACGTCGAAAGCGCCTGCGTCAGATAAATCGCCGTGGGGCCGTCGGCACCGCCGATGATACCGATGGAAGCCGCTGCTGCGGCATCAAATCCGAGAATGATTGCCCCTACAAACGTCAGAAAAACGCCGAGCTGTGCCGCCGCGCCGATGAGCATGCTCTTCGGATTCGCGATCAGCGGGCCAAAGTCGGTCATAGCGCCGATCCCCATAAAGATGAGCGGCGGATAAATCACGTTTTCTACCCCGAAATACAGGTACCACAATAAGCCGCGGTTCGTTACGTCTTCATAGGCGTGACTGATGATAAGCGAAGCATTTTCCGCAAACGTAGTTGTCCCGTTTGCGACCGTTCCCTCGATATAGCCCTGTACGGTATAGAGCGCAAACGCATCGGGAGACATTTTAACGGGCGTATTTGCGGTAACGGCGGCAAGCGATTCAAAAAAATAAACCTGCCCGTCCTTCAAATACCCGTTCACAAACCCCTCGCCCAGATCTTTCAGATAAATGATCTCGCCCGTAACGTTGTGCACGTAAGAGCCGATATATTCCAACGTTCCGTCGCCGTTTTTGCCTAACGACAGATTCAGATCGGGCGTTTCGTATTTGCCCCAAACAACGTCTTGCGCGCCCGGAATGTTGATGATAAACATACCGAATGCGATCGGCAAGAGAAGTAAAGGCTCGAATTTTTTTACGATCGCCAGGTACATCAGGACGAACGAAACGAGGATCATCACATAATTCTGCCAATCCCCTTTCGCAAGCCCCGAAGATTCCCAGAGATTGAGAAACTTCTCGCCTATATCCATGAGTAAATTATCCAGCATGAAGGTCTCCTATTCAGCCGATCACGGCGAGCAATGCATTCGTTTCGACGTTCTTGCCGACTTCCGTTTTAAAAGAGATCTTACCGTCGCAGGGGGCCGTAATGTCGTTATCCATCTTCATTGCCTCCAAAATGAGCACGGGCTGATCTTTTTTGACCGCTTCGCCTTCATTTACGAGGAACTTTTTAATAAGCCCCGGAAACGGAGACAAAACTTTTTCTCCGCTGACGGGAGCGGAAACCGCAGCGGGCGCCTGCTGCGCAACGGGTTGCGGCGCAGCCGCCGCAATCGTTTTTACGGAAGCCTCCGCGCCGACCTCTTCGACGCCGACTTCATAACTTTTCCCTTCGATGGTAACTATAAATTTACGCATTTTTGTTTCTCCTTATAATCTCTTGATTCTCTTTACTTTAAATTCGCAATTACTTCTTTCGCCCTCGTAATACGCCGCGATCGCTGCCACGATCGCCGCCTTTACCTCGCTTGGTATTTCGCCTTCCGCAGCCGGTTCCGAGACAGTCGTTTCCTTTTTGCCAGATCCCGCCGCTATTTTTGCCCGCGCAAACGCCATGATCTTGCTGATAGCCCAAAGCAAAAATATCAAAATTACGATCCCTGCGAACGTAACGATAAAGCCGAGCAAAGCGTAAATAAGCCCTTCCGCTATGGTGAGGTCGGTTACGGATTCCCCGCCGATGATGGTCACCGTTTCCAAAAGCATATTCAGCATAAGCGTTTCCTCACTTCAACAGCATCTGCAACGACGCGATAAGATATTGCCTTACAAACTGCGGCTCGATGATATTATCGACATACCCGTTCTTTGCCGCATTGATCGGATCGGAATTTTCGTTTGCATATCTTTCGGCAAGCGCTTTCTTATCCGCCTTTTCGCCCGCAAATTCGATCTCAGCCCCCTGCACATCGTCAAAGAGAGCGATCTTAGCATCTGCAAAAGCGTAAACATAATCATACCCCATCGATTTTGCGGCAAAAAGCGTATAGCCCAATCCCACCGCTTTTTTGTATACCACGGAGATCTTTGCGTTTTCCAAAAGCTCAAAGTTTTCCATCAGTTTATAAACGTTTTTGAGTGCCAAACTGTCATTCACCGCAAGATCCGTTTTCAACCCGAGCGTATCGGCAAAGGATATAAAGGGAAGGTCGTAATACCCCGCGAACTCGATAAACGAATTGATCTTGGCTACATTCACGTCGTCAAGCGCAACGCCGTTTTCACTGTCAAAAACGATCGCCGCAGCCGAAATGCCGCCGATGCGCCCGAGCACGCAGCGAACTTCCGGAGCGCTTTTTCCGAATTCGACATAAGAATCCGCGTCGAACACGCCTTCGATCAATGCGTCTGCCGTGCAATTTTTATTCAGATCGGGAAACGCCGCATTCAGATCTGCACCGTTTTCCACGACTGCCGCATTCGTAAAGGGAAGAATATCCAAAATTTTAGCAATTTTTGCCCTTACTCCCGCTATATCTTCCTCCGTAAAGGAAACGAGATTCGTTCTGCCAAGCGCCGCGGCGCCGCCGACCTTTTCTTTGGGCAGATTCTTGCCGCTGCCTGCGGAGATCACGAGCGGGCTGTTCGCTGCCAAAACCCCGTCTTTAAGGAAAAAGGTAAAATCCGCTGCAGCCGCAAAGAGCGCGCTTTGCCCGTAAACGTCTCCCGCAATGACCGCAAACTGCGGAACGACGCCATGCAGACGGGAAGCCTTCGCCAAAACAGAGGCGAGCCCCTCCAAAACCGTAACCCCTTCGCCGATCTGTACGCCGAGACTGTTTAAAAGATAGATCACGGGCGTGGAATTTTTTTCGGCAAGTTGCAAGCAACGCAGAATTTTCGCACAATTCGCGCTGCTCACGCCGCCGCCGTATACGGCGGCATTCTGCGCCACAACATAAACGGGATACCCGTCTATCGTGGCAAATCCTGCCACCACGCCCTCGCCTTCGGCACCGCTTCCATAAAACTCGTTTTTGGAAAAGCTGAACCCTGCGACTTCGACAAAGCTTTCGCCGTCGACCAGAGAAGCGATCATATTTCTCGTTTCGCTTCCCGCAGCCAAAACCTTGCCGCGCCTTTCCTGCAATATTTTTATCTTATCCATTAAAACCTCCGAAACGCGGTTTATTATTCAAATCGTATCTACTTAATTATACATGAAAATTGCAAAAATAGCAATTTTATAGCGCGAAAATTTCTCTTTCCGACTACATTTTTTTATATAATTTTCAGCATGCGTTTAAAACGCACAAAACAAAGAATAAAGGCGGCAAACAATATATGTTCCCGCCTTTGCGAACAATTAATTTCAGTTTTCGTACCCGTTCGGGTTCTTCAATTGAAAATTGAGAGCGTCTCTGCACATATCGTCGAGCGTACGCGTCGTTTTGAAACCGATCAATTTTTCCGCATAAGACGGATCGGCATAGCATTCGGGAATGTCACCAGCGCGGCGGGGCGCGAACTCATAAGGGATCTCCCTGCCGAGCGCCTTGGAAAACGCCTTGATCACGTCGAGAACGCTGTATCCTACCCCCGTGCCGAGGTTCACGGTATAAAGGCCCGAATTTTCAAAGAGCTTTTTCAGCGCGAGCACGTGCCCGACCGCGAGGTCGCATACGTGGATATAATCGCGCACCCCCGTTCCGTCGGGCGTGGGATAATCGTTTCCGAAAACGCGCACTTTGTCGAGCTTCCCTACCGCGACCTTCGTAATGTACGGGCAGAGATTGTTGGGGATACCGTTCGGGTCTTCCCCGATCAGCCCCGATTCATGCGCCCCCACGGGATTGAAATACCGAAGGATCGCTATATTAAAAGTATTGTCCGATTTATAGAGATCGCGCAAAATATCTTCGATGAAAAGCTTTGTCCTACCGTAAGGATTTGTTGCGGAAAGCGGAAAATCCTCTTTGATCGGCACCGTATGCGGATTGCCGTAAACGGTGGCCGAGGAGGAAAACACGATGTTCTTACAGCCGTATCTGCGCATCGCATCGAGCAATACGAGCACGCCCGTGATGTTGTTATGATAATATTCGAGCGGCTTCTGCACAGACTCGCCTACCGCTTTCAGCCCCGCAAAATTGATGACCGCATCGATCTTATTTTCGGTAAAGATCTTATCGAGCGCGGCGGCGTCGAGGATATCGTTTTCATAAAATTTGATCGGCTGCCCCACGATCTTTTCTACCCTGCGGATCGCTTCGTACTTGCTATTGACCAAATTGTCGACCACGACCACGCCATAGCCCGCTTTTATCAGTTCGATGCAAGTATGGCTGCCGATATAGCCGGCTCCGCCCGTTACGAGAATATTTTTCATTTTTCAGATCTCCTTCAAAGATAATTGCTTCATAAATTTGCCGAAGCCGGCTTTGCCCGTTTCGTCCTTTTTGAACACCGCCGTATTGTCGAGGATCGCCGCACAGACTTTATTGACGTAATCTTCGCAGCGCCTGTTCGCCTGCTCCATGTTTTTGGCTTTACCCTCTGCCATCAGCTTTGCGATCATATGGCGATGCACGTACAAATCGTTCGACTTGTCTTCGAGCGAAGCCGCATCATAGGGAGCTTCTCCGCACAGTATCTTTGCAATGCCTTCCAGCTGTCTCTTCAAGCGGCCCGGTAAAATAAACAACCCCATCGCCTCGATCAGCCCGATGCCTTCACTCTTGATGTTCTGGTACTCCGGGTGCACATGGAAAATTCCGTCGGGAAAACGCTCGTCCGTACGGTTGTTGCGCAGGATCATAGTGATCGAATACCGGCCGCCGATCTTGCGCGCGATGGGAGATACGGCATTGTGCCGCGTTTCGCCCGTTCGGTTGATTATGTCACATTCCGGGCAGGAAAATTCCTTCCATGCGGCAATGACCTTTGCGGCAAACGCCTCCACGTGTTCCCTGTTTTCGCCTTCGAAACGGATCGCGCTGTTATACCAGTCCAAAGCGCCTATTTCCAGATCGGGATATTCCTCGGAGCGGTACATTTTCGCATAACCTGCTCCGTGCATCGGCATCAGATGCAAGCCGCCTTGAAAATGCTCGTGATTGAGGATCGACCCGCCTACGATGGGAAGCGAAGCATTGCTGCCGATAAAATAGTTCGGGAACGCGTCGACAAAATCGAGAAGCTTTGCCGGCGTCTTTTCGTTCACGTCCATCGGAACGTGCTTTTCGTTGATGGCAATGCAATGCTCGTCGTAATACGCATACGGGGA
The DNA here is from genome assembly GCA_019115995.1 of Candidatus Borkfalkia avistercoris. Taxonomy (GTDB): domain Bacteria; phylum Bacillota; class Clostridia; order Christensenellales; family Borkfalkiaceae; genus Borkfalkia; species Borkfalkia avistercoris. Next base: position 209,197 of record DXCL01000026.1, on the reverse strand, counting down.
ATACTGTACAAACCAGTCTTCACCGCCCAATTTTACCTTAACGGTGCGAAGGTTCCTGCGCGCGGGGTGCGTTGCGGTGCCTTCGAATCCCTCGTTTTCTTTGCAAAGCTGGCACTTGGGATACTTTTTCCCCTGCGGCGCCGTAAGCAGTTTTGCAATATCCTTATTGTTCTTTTCCGGCTTTGACAGATTGACCGTGATCTCCAAACGGTTTTTGCCGTCCTGATAGTCCCATTTCAGATTGCGGGCGATCGCCGTTTTCTGTATGTATCCGTTCTTCACGCAGAGCGCGTACAGCCAGTCGCAAGCGGGCTGCGCGCCCTTGCTTTTTTTGATCTCTTCAAATTTTTCGTTGATAACGGAGGGCATCGGCGTAAGGATACCGAAAATATCGGCGACAAAGCGCTCCGCGCTGTCTTCGTCGGCAAGCCCGTTCTCCAATGCATATTCTCTGATCTCCTCTCCGAGCGCATCGGGAACGTCCATTTTTGCGATGTCGGAGACCTCTGCCTCCCCCTCGAACGCCTCATACAGCCCGAAGCGAGAAAGCAAAACGTTTCGCATATAGTCGCGATCGTTTTTATTCAAGCTCAAAAATGTTTCCGCATACTTCAATAACCTTTCAACGAGCAATTTGCCGTCCATAAAAGACCTCCGTTATCGTTCACTCCATCAGCTATTATATCACGCTTCGTCTATTAAGTCAATTTTTGCGCCGCTCTTTTTTGCCGTCGCTATATTTTATGCAACGATTTTTCCACAAAAAGAGAATGCTCCCATTGCCCGCGTCGGGCACGCGATACTCCGCGCGTACATCGGGCCCGCAGGAATTTGTCCCCAAGCCGCCCATATAATAATCCGCGCAAAGATATACGCCGTCGCTTTCGGGCAGTTCATCGTCGTGCTTTACCTCCGCGAGCGTCGCCGCGTCGTACGGAAGCGCGGAGAAGGAACGCATGCCCTCCGCCCTGACCGCAAAAGAACCGTCGGAAACCTCAACATATTCCGCGCCGCAATGGCTTCCGCCTTCCTGCGGTTTTACATAGTGCACATATTCGTCCTGCACACTGGAAGAATATTCCCCTTTCATGCAGTGATCGTGCATATCCGCATAGCTCTCTCCGGGGCCGTAAGCAAGGTATTTCACATTGCCGAAAGATTTATCCAGCTTCATCTTCCAGCCGATCCGGGGCAGAGATTTGAAATATCCGGAAGATACCCTATACTCGACACCGATCCGAACGCCGTCCTTTACAAAGGCATATTCCACGCTCGCCTCAACGAGCGGGCGCATCGAATTATAATGCCCAGCCTTGATGTGCACCGCGACCTTGTTCCCTTTCACGGAATAAGCGATCAGATCGCAAAAGGCCTTATCCAAAAAGGCGGCTTCCCAGTCTTTGCGCTCGTACATATCGTTATCGGTGGGCGCACGCCAGAGATTCAGCATGATCCCGCCGAGCTCCCTGCCGTATGCGCGGACAGATACGATCTCGCCGCTCGTCTTGTCTATCTTATACTCGCAATCGCCCTCTTTGATCTCGATATAACGGGTGCCGTCCGTAATTTCGCAAGCGGCGTTCTCCGTCGCAGAAGGGACAAATTGTTCCTCATAAAAGCCCTCGCTCGCGCAGGGTTCCGCCTCATTGTCTTTTGTAAAATATACGCGCACGCTCCCGCGCTGCCCAAGATCATATACGGCGCTCGTGCGCGCGGGGATCGTAACGGAAAACTCTCGTTCGCTTCCGTCCGCAAATTCCGCACGGAGCTTGCCTTGCAGAGGAACAAAATAGTATTTGTTGAATATGTGCAGAGTCGCACCGCTCTTTTTGAATACGGCGGGCTGATAAATCTTCTTCATTTCCAACGCGCCCGGCTTCAACGCCCTGTCCGGCGCGAGCAAGCCGTCTACGCAGAAATTGCCGTCGTGCACGCTCTCGCCGAAATCGCCGCCGTAGCGGAAGCCCTTTGTCTGATAGCGAATGCCGTGATCGCACCATTCCCAGACGAACGCCCCCATAAACCGCTCGCTCGATTCCATCACCTGCCAGTACTCTTTCATTCCGCCGGGGCCGTTGCCCATGGCATGCACGTATTCGCACAGAACGAGCGGACGTTTTTCCTTCGGATCGTTGCGATAATCGACGTCGAGCCATTCCACGGTAGGATACATCCTGCTCACCATATCGAGCGGAACACGGTAATATTCCTCCTCCCCGTAGTGCTTTTTATCGATGAGCCACAGCCCTTCATAATGCACGGGACGGATGTCGAGCTCTTTGACCTTAGCGAGCGCGGCATAAAAATTTGCACCCCAGCCAGCTTCGTTCCCGAGCGACCAGATCACGACGCACGCGTGATTTTTATTTTGTTCGATATTTGCGATCTGTCTTTCGACAACGCTCTCGCAAAAATCCGCATTCTCCGCCACGAGCGCCATTTTCTGCTCATACGTCATGCCGAAGTCGCCGATCCGCGCACCGCCGTGGCTTTCTACGTCGCTCTCGCTCATCACATACAGGCCGTATTCGTCGCACAGCCTGTAAAACAGAGGAGAAGACGGATAATGCGATGTCCTGACCGCATTGACGTTGAGCTTTTTCATAAGGAGGATATCTTGCAGCATATCTTCCTCGGAAACGGCGGCGCCTTTTTCGGGGTGAAAATCATGCCTGTTCACGCCGCGCAGCTTTATCGCTTTGCCGTTGACGCGGAATACTCCGTTTTTTACCTCGCTCGTACGGATACCCACCCGTTCGAAAATGACCTCTCCGCCGCAGGAGATCTCCATTGGATACAGATAGGGATCCTCGGCGCTCCAAAGCCTTGCGTTTTCCACTTCAAAGCGAACGCCTGCGCCCGCCTCCGCAAATGCTTCCTCGCCGTTAAAGGAAACGACGGCTGAAACGGCGCTCCTGTTCAAAAAGTCTACGTATGCCCTTTTGCCGCGGATCTCCGTTTGGATCTTGTAATCCGTGATATGTTTACCGTCGCGGAACAGCAGATACACGTCGCGCACGATGCCCGTAAAACGCCATTTGTCCTGGTCTTCCAGATAACTGCCGAAGCACCATTTGAGAACGAGCACATCTATGCGGTTATCCTTTTCTTTAACGAAATCCGTTATGTCAAACTCGCTCGTTTTATGCGTGATCTGCGAGAACCCGACAAACTTTCCGTTTATGTAGAGATAAAAGCAGGAATCCACACCCTCAAAAAGAATGTAAACACGTTTGCCCTGAGAAACAGCTTCCGCATCGAAAGTTTTATAATAATGGAAAGCGGGATTTCTGAGCGGCACGCGCGGCGGATCAAACATAAATGGATAGCGGTCATTCGTATACTGAAAGTGATCGTATCCGTAATACTGTACGCAGGAAGGCACCGAAATATCCGCTTCGGGCGTATCCTCCCAAAACCTTTCCGCGTCTAATACGCTTTCATAAGCACGTATTTTCCAGTTGCCGCAAAGAGAAAAAAACAGCTCGCTGTCCTCGCGGCGTTCGCTGCGCGCCTGCCCCTGCCGAAACGGAACAAAATACGCCCTCGGCTTTTCCGCCCCGATCGTTTGAGACTTCTCGTAATACTTTTCCATAAACATTCTCCTTTTTCCGATGCCAAACGCAAAATTTTATTTGACCTTCATGATGCCGGATCTTTTCAGCAGCAGCACCAGAATGCCACCCTGCACCGTTCTGTTGTAGAAATGTACGCACTTGCCGTCCTTCGTGCCGTACCAGTCGCTGAAAGGCAGACGGGTAGGCGTTTCGGAAAGATACGTAACGATGGGCGCATACAGCGCTTCCGCCTTGTTTTTATCGTCCGTAAGGGCCGCGCACCACAGTATCCAGTCAGACTTCGTATAATCTGCACGCGTATCGAGCGGCACGCCGTAGCGGTTGTTTTTGGAAATATAGTATTCCGTTTCCCGCTCGCAGAGCGCGCCCTCAAAAAGCCCGAAGCCAAACAGCTTGTCGAAGAGCATATTATATTTGAGCGAATACGTATCTTTCTGCCCGTACGCAAGGGGCAGGATCCCGCTGCCCGCCATTTCTTTCAGCTTTACGGCATAGTCGGCTGCGAGCGCGTAATATTTATCCGCTCCTTTTTTCGAGAGCTTTTCGCAAAGGAGCGCGAAACTCTCTATTCCCACGATCGCCTTGATCGCAAGGTTGATATTGTTCGCGAGATGCCCCGCAAAATCGTCCGTGCAGAGCTGATTTTCCGGTTTAAGCCCGAATTTTTCCAGGTAAATGACCCACTTTTCGAGGAGATCAAAATTCTCCTCCGCGATGGCGTAATCTCCGCTCGCAACGCACGCGGCAGCAGTCATCACGATCATGTTGCCGCATTCTTCCACGGGCATCTGATAGTTGAAGTCGTATATGTCGCATGTTGCGGGGCGCTGATACAGCATCGGGTGCGTATACATGCCGTCGCCCCAACCCGCCGCATTGCCGCAGTTGTACTTATCCTGCGACCAGTTCATACCGTATACCTGTCCGCAGCAATACGGATACGTGCCGATGTCGTGCGGCGCAAAATCAAATTTCCAGACAGGCATGCGCGCAAACGTAAAGATGCCACGCAGCATTCCCTTTACAAGCTCCGGATTATACAGCAAATATAACGGAATGGACGGATAGCTTACGTCCGCCGTACCGATACACCCGTTTGAATTGCATTCTTTGGAGAGGAACAAAAGCTCTCCCTTTTTGTTTTCTACAAGCTTGTGCGCCCCGACCGACTGCCTGAACGCCGCGCACGCAAGCAGATAATAGTCTTTGCCTATCTCCTCGCAATCGTGCCTGAATTTTTTATCGAAAGCAGTGAGCTTCCGCAAAATTTCGTCGTGCTTATCCCTCGCAAAATCCAAGGCGTCGAGAACGGTGCGCCCGTCCTTGAAGAAATAACCTTTCAGCCATTCGCCGAAATAAAAGACAGATATCCTGTCGTCGAACGCGGTCATAAACCGACCCTTCGCGCCCTTTTCGACCGCCATGATATAATGCCGCTCGTTGTTGATATGCAGATATTCCGCAACACCGCTCTGCACATATTTATCCAATGCGGAAGAAGGGATATACCATGCCTCGCCGCCCGCTACGTACGTATCTCCCCAGTCGGGCGCGACGCAATCGTTCGTATTAGACATGACGAGATTCCTGCGCCGCGAAAACCATGCGGCTTCATACCCCTGCATCGGGATAACGCCGCCCGTCACGCCGTCGGCTTCCTCGTAGCAATACCCCTCGTCCAAAACGATCGCAACGGAAAAATCTTCGGGAAGCCGCCCGCACTGCGGAACGATCTCGTATTCCGTATAACAGACCGGGCAAGACAGAATCTCGGGATCTTCCGGAGGCAAAGGCGATATAAAGGATACCTTCAATTGAAATTTATCGCAGGAAAAAGTAAAATCTGTCGAGTATACGCTGACGGAAACATGCTCCTGTTTCAGCGCGTCCGTTCCGGGCATTCTCCCCAAAAAAGAATATGTTTTGCCGTCAAATCTGACAAGACCGAAAGTCTTTCTTGTCTTTCCCGTCCAGAATATCGTATCGCCGCCGTTCAGCTCATCGCTCGGCGACCAGACGGAAAACATGGGATCGATGACCCACAGCGGGTAGGCAGGTAAAAGTCTTTTCATAATAAAAACCCCTTTTTATCTTTATCATGAAATATTATACCGCGCCGCCTTTTGGAATGCAATATGGAATACAATCAAAAAAGTGAGGAAAACACGCACAATTTTTTATATGAAGGACATGAGGTCAAATTGTAAGCGTTTCCATGGAGGAAAAGGCTTCGGTTATCAGCCCGTTTACATCTAACGCCGCCTCTGCCTGTTCAACCTTTTCAAGCTTCGGCTTGATCAGCGGGTGTTTGGGCAAGAACACGGTGCAGCAGTCTTCGTAAGGAAGCACCGACGTCTCATAGGTGCCGATCTCTCGCGCGCGTTCAATGATCTCCGTTTTGTCAAAGCCGACGAGCGGACGAAGCACGGGAACATTGTTTACGACTGCATTGGAAGACGTCATGCCCTCTATCGTCTGGCTCGCGACCTGCCCGAGGCTCTCGCCCGTAACGATGCACTGCGCGCCCGTATTTTCACAGAGTTTTTCCGCTATGCGCATCATAAAGCGGCGCAGAAGCGTGATCATCATTTCTTCCGGGCACTTTTTGTGTATTTCTTCCTGTATGTGCGTTACGCTCACGACGTGAAGCGTAAGCCCGCCCGTATATCCCGACAGTATGCGCGCAAGCTCCTCCACCTTTTCACGCGCCTGCATGTTCGTATACGGATAGCTGTGAAAATGGACGCATTCCAGCCGCATGCCCCTCTTGGCGATCATATAGCCTGCAACAGGGCTGTCTATGCCGCCGGACAAAAGCAACATGCCCTTCCCCGCGGTACCGACGGGCATACCGCCCGCACCCTTAATGATCCCCTCGAACACGAGGGCCGTGCCGTTTTCGCGGATATCCACATGCAAGACTGTATCGGGCTCGCGCACGTCAACGTGCAGAGCGGGCTTATTTTCCAGCAACCTGCCGCCGAGAGCAGCGTTGATCTGCATGGAATCGAGCGGGAAATGCTTGTCCGCACGGTTCGTTTGTATCTTGAACGAGCCGGAATCGGGAGAAATACGCAGGATCTCGCGGAATATTTCCTCCATATCCGCTTTTACCTTTGTTCCGATACTGAGCGAGTGCACGCCGAACACCTTGCGAAGGCGATCCGCGATCTCGTCCGTCCTGCTTTCGTCAAAATTTTCAACGACGTATCTTCCGCTCGGCCGCCGTATTTCGTGCCGTATTCCGCTCAAAGCCTTTTCGAGATTGTTCATAAAAATCTGTTCGAAATAGCCACGGTTTTTCCCTTTTAAATGGATCTCGCAATAGCGAACTATAATTACCTTTTCCATGTTCACCTCGTTCTTTCCGCAAGCTCGCCCGCGCATGCGTTGATTATGCTGACCGCTTCGCGACACTCTTCTTCCGTCGTCGCGGCGGAAAATGAAATGCGCAGTACGCCGTCCGCAGTTCTTTCGTCTGCACCGCAAGCCAGAATGACGCGGCTGTAACGGTTTTTCGAGGAACAGGCGGAGCCTGTTCCGACCAAAACGCCGCGGTCGTTCAGCATATGCAGCAAAACCTCGCCCCTCAGCCCCCTCGCGGATACGCTCAAAATATAAGGAGACGCATTTTCCGCGGAAAGGATCGCAAAGATTTTCCCGTCAAGCTCGCGGCGAAAAAGACCGTTAAAGGACTTTACTCTGTCAAGATCTTCCGTAAGAGTTCTGAACTTCTTTCGGGCGGCGGCTTCAAACTGCATGATCGCAAAGGTGTTTTCCGTTCCGCTTCTGTAACCGCTTTCCTGCCCGCCTCCGAAGACGAACGGAAAAAGATTTTTGGCTTTATTCCGCACGAGCGCGCCGGCGCCGCGCACGCCGCCGATCTTGTGTGCGCTTACCGAATAAAAGTCTATCTCGCCCGTCATTCTGAACGGGATCTTTCCGAATGCCTGTACGCCGTCGCTGTGAAAAAATGTACGAGGATTTTTTGCCTTCACTCTTTTGGCGACAGAAGCTATATCATTGACCGCTCCCGTTTCATTATTGACGTGAATGACGGACACGAGCGACGTTTTTTCGTCCACGAGGCGCAAAAGGTCTTCCTCGTCTGCGCCGCCGTAACGGTCGAGCTTTGCAAAGCGCACCTCAACGCCACGGCGCGCAAGTTCCGCGGCCGCCTGATAGATCGCCGCATGCTCTCCCTCCGTCGTGACGAAATTCCCGCGCCGCGCGCAGGAAAAGACCGCCTGATTGTCCGCTTCGCTTCCGCATGAAGTGAAAACGAGGTCGAATTTTGACGGATCGGCTATATTTGTCAAAATATTTTTCCTCGCCTCGTCCATGCGTTTGTGGACGGCAAATCCTTCTTTATACATGGCGGAAGGATTAAAAAAATCCTCCCCGATATAGCGCATCGCCTCGCGTACGGATCCTTCGTCCGGGCGGGTCGTCGCTGCATTGTCAAGATAGATCATAGCAATTTACAGAGCGCGCCGCCGCACTTCCATCGCGCGGCGGCGCTTTAACCTTAATTATTAAAATTTCTTTCAGCCGCTCTTTTTCGATTTATCTCGAAATCCCCGGTTTCTTGTTGAATTCCGTTTCCAAGATGTTCGGCTTATTCATATAGCGGATAACGGTAAACAAGAGCTGCTGACGGCATTCCAGCACGAGTATCTTTTTGCCCACGTTCGTCTGCGCGTGAACATAGAAAAATTCCTTATCTTCGTCCGCTTCCGTATTCGGCGTAAGAATATCCTCCTTTACGTCGGGAGATTTTTTAAGCTTTTCGTACGAATCCGACCCGACGCGGCCGATCTTGATGATCCTGTCCGTAGGGATATTATACAGATGCTTCCTGCGCCTGTTGTTAAAGACCTTGGATATGCGCAGATCGCCCGAAACGAACGTATAATCATAGCTCAGAAAGAAGGCATGCTTTTTCCTCGCCAGCATCACCGCAAGAACGATCATGAGCGCCGCGATGACCAGCCAAACGACGAGCGCGATGATGGTCGCCGTCGTAAAGCCGACCTCTTCATCGATGGGGATACCGAACAACACGTTCAGGATCGCTATAAATGCAAAAACGGCGGAAATGATCGAAAAAATTTTATAGACCAGATACTTTCTTTTTGCCGAGGCCTGATTATGAGTGTCAACACTCTCTTCGTAAAAAACTTCCTGCATAAGCACCCTTTTTTGATCAGAATTCGATGGCTCCTTCGTACACGAGCTTTGTATTGCCCGTAAGCGTAACTGTTTCGTCTGAATTATAGCGCACGATCAGATCTCCGCCGCGCACTTTAACGGTGATATCCTCATCTTTGCGGCAGTAACCGCCGAGCACCGCCGCTACGACGGAGGCGGCCGCCCCCGTTCCGCAGGCGAGCGTTTCGCCGTTGCCGCGCTCCCATACGCGCATTTTCAGCGTTTTATCGTTTACGACGCGCACGAATTCCGCGTTGATCCTCTCAGGAAAATAAGGCGCGTTTTCAAACAGCGGCCCGACGTTCGCAACGTCTACGGCGTCCACTTTATCGCAGAACACGACGCAGTGCGGATTGCCTACGTTTACGAGCGTAACGCTGTACTTCTGCCCGCCGACCTCGATCTCCCGCCCGACGACCGTTTCTCCTTCCAGCGTGGACGGGATCTTTTTGCCTTCCAGCGTGACCCTGCCCATATTGACGCTGACCGAACTCACTTTGCCGTTGAAAGTGAAAAGAGTCATCTCCTTGACGCCGCTGAGCGTTTCGATGCGCACCGTCTTATCCTTAACAAAGCCGTTGTCGTACAGATATTTCGCAACGCAGCGGATCGAATTGCCCGCCATGGCGCCTTCGCTTCCGTCTTTGTTGAAAATGCGCATTTTAGCGTCGGCGATCTCCGACTTCTCTATGAGCGTGATCCCGTCTCCGCCGATGCCGAAATGCCTGTCGACAAAATTGATCGCAAGCGATTCGGGGCAGGTGATCTTTCCGTCCATATTGTCGATGAAAATATAGTCGTTGCCGCAGCTCTGCATTTTGAGGAAAGAGATCTTCGTCTTTGCGCTGCGCAGGTGATTTATGTCTACCAGCTCCGTATTTTCCTCGTTGAACCGGCTCGCAATGATGTCTGCCAGCGCGTTCGCCGTATCGAGCGAAGTGAGCGTGGTGATGCCGAGCAGGATCGCGTGATGGTACATGCGGATATAATCGTTGATCGACGCCATATCCGTTTTGCCCGTATAAACGATATAATCGATCTTCTCCTCGTCCATAAGCTTGAAGATCGCTTCGCTTTCCGAAAGCCTGTCTACCGTCGTCACGTCGATGCCGAGTGTGCGGATCGTATCCGCCGTTCCCTTGGTCGCATAAATGTTCAAGCCCAGATCGCTGAATTTTTTGGCAAGCCCCAGGATCTCGAATTTATCCTGATCGTTGACCGTGAAATACACGCCCGCCTGCTTTTGCTTTGTCGGGTGGCAGAGCTTAAAGCCCGCGGACACGAGCCCCTTGAAGAGCGCCTCCTCTATCGTCTTGCCTATGCCGAGCACCTCGCCCGTAGACTTCATTTCGGGGCCGAGCTGGGAATTTACGTCGTTGAGCTTTTCGAAGGAAAATACGGGCACCTTGACCGCCACATACGGCGAGCTCTTATACAGCCCCGTACCGTAGCCCAGCTTTTTCAGCTTTGCGCCCACCATGATCTTGGTCGCAAGCTCGACCATCGGCACGCCCGTCACCTTGCTTATATATGGTATCGTACGCGACGCGCGTGGATTCACTTCGATCACATACAGCTCGTTGTGGAACACGAGGAACTGTATGTTGATGAGTCCCTTCGTTTTGAGAGAGAGCGCGAGCTGCGTGGAACATTCGATGATCTTATCGAGCATGATGTCGCTCAGGTTATAAGGCGGATACACCGCGATGGAGTCTCCGCTGTGCACGCCCGCACGCTCGATGTGCTGCATGATGCCGGGGATCAGGACGTCCGTGCCATCGCTGATGACGTCCACTTCGAGCTCCTGCCCCATAAGATACTTGTCGCAGAGCACGGGGTTTTCGATGTGCTGCGCCAAAATGACGTCCATGTAGCGGGAGATGTCGCCTTCCGTGAACGCGATGGTCATGTTCTGACCGCCGATGACGTAGGACGGGCGCAGCAGGACGGGATAACCGAGTTTTTCCGCCGCCGCGAGCGCCTCTTCTTTCGTCATGACGGTCAGGCCCTTCGGGCGGCTGATGCCGAATTTTTCGAGCAACTCGTCGAAGCGCTCCCTGTCTTCCGCCATGTCTACGCTGTCGGCAGACGTGCCGAGAATGCGCACGCCGTGCTTGTCGAGATAGTTGCAAAGTTTGATCGCCGTCTGCCCGCCGAATGTGATGACCACGCCGTACGGCTTTTCCTTGTCGATCACGTTCTGCACGTCTTCGGGAGTAAGCGGTTCAAAATACAGCCTGTCCGCCGTGTCAAAGTCGGTGGAGACCGTCTCGGGGTTGTTGTTTATGATGATCACTTCATATCCGAGCTCTTTGAGCGTCCAGACGCAGTGAACGGACGAATAGTCGAACTCGATGCCCTGCCCGATGCGGATCGGACCCGAACCGATAACGATGATGCGCTTTTTCGTACTCTCTTTAATGAAAGGCGTCGCCTCGTCGTGCGCGTGATCGTCATAGGTGGAATAGAAGTACGGCGTTTCGGCGGAGAATTCCGCGGCGCAGGTATCCACCATCTTGTACACCGCTTTGCGGTGGTACGGGATCTTCTGCCCGGAAAGTTTTTCCAGTTCTTTATCGGGATAGCCGAGCCTTTTACCCTCGTCGTACAGGGCGCGGGTGAGCTTTTCGCTCGCAAGACGTTTTTCAAATTGAACGAGATTGTTGAGCTTATTGATAAACCAACGGTCTATTTTGGTGATCTCGAATATTTCGTCTACGGAAATGCCCGCTTTCAGCGCGGCAAATACCGTGAACAGCCGTTCGTCGGAGAGCTTTTTCAATTCTTCCCGAAGATCTTTGCCTTCATACTTATCGAGATTGAGCGAAGACAGGGAGATCTCCGCGCCGCGCACCGCCTTCATGATCGCCATTTCAAAGGAAGTGCCGATAGACATGACCTCGCCCGTCGCCTTCATGCGCGTACCGAGCTCGCGCTTTGCATACAGGAATTTATCGAACGGCCATTTCGGAAGCTTTACGACCACGTAGTCGAGCGTAGGCTCGAAGCAGGCAAACGTTTTGCCCGTAACGTCGTTTCTGATCTCGTCAAGCGTATATCCGAGCGCGATCTTGGTCGCAACTTTTGCGATCGGATACCCCGTCGCTTTGGAAGCGAGCGCCGACGAACGGGACACCCTCGGATTGACTTCTATGACGGAATATTCAAAGGAAGCGGGATTGAGCGCGAATTGGCAGTTGCAGCCGCCCTCGATGCCGAGTTCTGTAATGATCTTCAAGGAAGCGCTGCGGAGCATCTGGTATTCCTTGTCCGCAAGCGTCAGCGCGGGCGCCACAACGATGGAGTCGCCCGTATGGATGCCGACGGGATCGAAGTTTTCCATGGAGCAGACGGTGATCACGTTGCCGTGGCTGTCTCTCAGCACCTCAAACTCGATCTCTTTCCAACCGTAAATATACTTTTCAACGAGTACCTGCGTGATCGGCGAGAGCATCAGGCCGTTGTGCGAAATGGAACGGAGCTCTTTTTCGTTATACGCCACGCCGCCGCCGGCGCCGCCGAGCGTGAACGCAGGGCGAATGATGACGGGGTACCCGATCTTATCAGCGACCGCAACGCACTCCTCCACCGTGTAGGCGATGTCGGAGGGAACGACGGGCTGCCCGATCTTCTGCATGGTCTCTTTGAAGAGTTCGCGATCCTCCGCCCTGTCGATGGCGTCGACGTTCGTGCCGATGAGTTTTACGCCCCATTGGTCAAGGAAGCCCTCTTTTGCCAGCTGGCAGCCGATGGTGAGCCCCGTCTGCCCGCCGAGAGAGGCGAGCAAGCTGTCCGGCCGCTCCTTTTTGATGATACGTTTGATAGACTCCAAGGTGAGCGGTTCGAGATAAATCTCGTCCGCAAGCGCCTTATCCGTCATGATCGTGGCGGGGTTGGAATTGCAGAGAACGACGTTCACGCCCGCGTCTTTGAGCACGCGGCAAGCCTGCGCGCCCGCATAGTCGAATTCGGCGGCCTGACCGATGACGATGGGTCCCGATCCGATGACGAGAACTTTTTTGATATCGCTTCTTTTAGGCATTCTTCTTTCCTCCGTCCATCATGTTCATAAACCTGTCGAAAAGGTCGCGCGCGTCGAGCGGCCCCGCACACGCTTCGGGGTGAAATTGCACCGTAAAGGCATTCAGTTCCGGATACTCCACGCCTTCGCATGTATTGTCGTTGGCGTTGACGAAGCTGAGCGTGCCGACGCCTTTAATGGAATCGGCAAGCACTTCATACCCGTGGTTTTGGCTGGAAATATAGACCGTTCCCGTTTTCAATTCCTTTACCGGCTGATTTGCGCCGCGGTGCCCGTACTTCATCTTTTTCGTCTTTCCGCCCATCGCGAGCGCAAAGAGCTGATGTCCGAGGCATATGCCGAAGATCGGAAGCTTACCTGCAAGTTTCCTGATATTTTCAATGATACCCGTGTTTTCCGCGGGATCTCCCGGACCGTTCGTCAGCATGAGCCCGTCCGGTTTCAGCGCAAGGATCTGTTCCGCCGTATACCATGCGGGAAGGCGCATTACGTCGCACCCCCTGTTCACGAGTTCTCTGACGATGTTTTCCTTTGCGCCGAAATCCCACAAAGCGACCTTTCTCTTCGCCTTGTCCGCTTTATAATCGATCCTATCGGAGCAGGTGCAGTTCATGACCGCGTCGCGGATCGCGAATTTTCCGATCGCCGCGACGTCGGAAACGGGTCGGGAAGAGATGACCGCGTTCATGACGCCCGCCTCGCGGACTGTTTTGGTCAGCTCACGCGTATCCACCCCGTAAACGCCCACGATATTGTTTTGTTTGAGATATTCCTCTACCGTGCTTTCGCAACGAAAATTGGAGGGCTTATCACAAAATTCGCGGACGATATATGCGGTAAGATACGGCTTTTTGCTTTCCCTGTCCGAAAGGATCATGCCGTAATTTCCGATCAGAGGGAACGTCTGAATGACGATCTGCCCGTAATAGCTGGGATCGGTGAGCGTCTCTATATAGCCCGTCATACCCGTCGTAAAGACGAGCTCGCCGAGCACGTCGCCGCGCGCGCCGAAACGCTTTCCTTCGAAAACCTGCCCGTTCTGCAAGGTCAGATAAACTTTTTCTTCCTTCATATGCACTCCATTCCGATTGTATGTTTTTGTTATTTGAGCAATTTTACGAGCACGGCTTTCTGCGCATGCAATCTGTTTTCCGCCTCGTCGAATATCTCCTGCGCGTGCGCTTCGAATACCTCGTCTTCTATCTCCTCTCCGCGGTGCGCGGGCAGACAGTGCAATACGAGCGCGTCGGGCTTGGCAAGAGCCATAACGTCTTTATTGACGCAATAATTCCTGAATATCTTTTCCCTTTCCGTTTTTTCCGCTTCCTGCCCCATCGAAGCCCAAACGTCCGTATAAACGGCGTCGGCGTCCTTTGCCGCAGCGGCGATATCGCTCGTTACGAGCAGTTTTCCGTTCTTTTCCGCCCAGGCGCAAATGTCTTTGTCGGGGCGATACCCTTCGGGGCAGGCGACTGCGACCTCCATGCCCATTTTGATGCCGCCGACGATGAGCGAGTTCGCCATATTGTTCCCGTCGCCGACAAAGCACAATTTGAGCCCCTTGAAACTCCCCTTATATTCGCGTATCGTCATCAGATCCGCAAGCACCTGGCAGGGGTGGCAGTAATCGGTAAGCCCGTTGATGATGGGGATCGAACCGTATTGCGCGAGCTCTTCCACATCTTTCTGCGCAAAGGTGCGGATCATGATGCCGTCGAGATAGCGCGAAAGGACGCGTACCGTATCTTTGATCGGCTCTCCGCGCCCGATCTGCAGATCTCTGTCGGACAGAAAGAGCGCATATCCGCCGAGCTCATACATGCCTACTTCAAAACTCACGCGGGTGCGGGTGGAAGACTTCTGAAATATCATGCCGAGCTTTTTGCCCTTCAAATGGTGGTGTTCGATATGGTTTTTGCGCTCATATTTGAGCTGATCCGCAAGGTTCAGGATCGCAAAGATCTCCTCGGACGAAAGATCCGCCAGTTTCAGTAAATGTTTCATTCAGACAATACCTCGTTCAATATTTTTAACCCCGCGTCCATCTCCCCCTTACTGACCGTAAGCGGAGGCAGAAGGCGCAATCTGCTTTTCGCCGTTAAAACGATGAGTCCGCGTTCCAGACACCTTTCGGCAACTTCGCGCGCATTTTTATTCTTCAATTCGAGCCCGATCATCAGGCCTAAGCCGCTCACGCCGAGAACATTCGGCATGCGCCCGAGATAGGTACGCATATAGGCGCTCTTGCCCTGCACTTCCAACAGAAGTTTATCGTCTATTCTGGAAAGCACGCTGATCGCCCCCGCGCAGGATACGGGATTCCCGCCGAAAGTGGATCCGTGATCGCCCGCGGCGAGCGTGTTCCGCGTCTTTTCAAAGAACATCGTCGCCCCGAGCGGCAGTCCTCCCGCAAGCCCTTTTGCCGTCGTAACGATGTCGGGGGATATGCCGTACTGCATGTAGGCGTACAGACTGCCCGTTCTGCCGTTGCCCGTCTGCACCTCGTCTATGATAAGAAGGATATCTCTCTCTTTGCAGAATTTTTCGATCTTTTTCACATCGTCCGCTGGAAGCGCGTTCACGCCGCCCTCCCCCTGCACGAGTTCGAGCATGACGGCACACGTCCCGTTTCCGCATTCCGCTTTCACGCCCGCAAACGTGGGGTCTGCATACGTAAACCCGTCAAGGAAGGGCATAAAATATTTATGCATCGCGTCCTGCCCCGTCGCGGTAAGCGTCGCCATCGTCCTGCCGTGGAAGGAATTTTTCAGCGTTACGATATGAAACCGCCCTTCCCCGTATTTATCGTAGGAATACTTGCGCGCCGTTTTGATGGCGCACTCGTTTGCCTCCGCGCCCGAATTGGAGAAAAACACCTTTTTAGCGCCCGTCCTCTTGCACAAAAGCTCGGCAAGTTCCGCCTGCGGGCGGGTATAATAATTGTTGGAGGCATGCTGCACCTTGTTGATCTGCGCGATGACGGCCTCTTTCCAAGCCTCGTCGTTCACGCCGAAAGAGTTGACGGCGATGCCGCTGCCGAAGTCTATGTATTCCTTTCCGTCTTCCGAACGCAGCGTCGCGCCCTTTCCGTCGTAAATATCCGCTGAAAAACGGTTGTATGTGCCGGCTATATAAGCGCCGTCCTTTTCTTTCAGTTCCTGAAAATCCATATTACACCTATTTTATCTATTCTACCATAAATCGCGCGCAAAAGCAATTTTTTGCGGAAGCATTTTGTAATAAGTTTTCCCCAAAAAAAGAGACCGATTTAAAAATCAGTCTCCGTTGATAAACATCGTTCCGATGCCGCTGTCGGAAAGAGTTTCCACCAAAATGGAATGCTCGACCCTGCCGTCGATGATGAACACCTTTTTCACCCCGCGGCGGATCGCCTCTTTGCAGCAATCTATTTTCGGGATCATTCCGCCCGAAATGATGCCCTGCTTGACGAGCGAAGGAATGTCGCTCACATATATTTTGGAAATGAGGCTGCTCTCGTCGTCCTTATCCCGCAAAACGCCCTTCGTATCCGTCATAAGGATAAGGCTCTGCGCATTCAACGCGCCCGCGATCTCCGCCGCGGCGGTATCTGCGTTCACGTTGTAAACATTTCCTTCGTCGTCATAACCGACCGTGGAAATAACGGGGATATAACCGAGCGCGAGCGCGTCGGTTATGACCTTTGTATCCACATGAACGATCTTCCCCACATAGCCGAGCTTTTCGTCCTGCATTTCGCATTTCATCATATGCCCGTCCAAGCCGCACAACCCGACGCTCTTCCCTCCGAAATGCTCGATGCGGTCGACGAGCGCTTTATTGATCTTGCCGGCAAGCACCATGCGCACGATCTCGGCCGTCTCCTTATCGGTATAACGGAGACCGTCGATAAACTTGGACTCTTTGCCCGTCTTTTTGAGCATTTCCGAAATTTCAGGCCCGCCCCCGTGCACGAGCACCACCTTCACGCCGATCAAATTCAAAAGCACGATATCGCGCATGACCGAATTTTTCAGTTCTTCGTTGATCATCGCGTTGCCGCCGTACTTTACCACCACGACTTTTCCGTTATAATCCTGTATATACGGGAGCGCTTCCGCAAGGATATGCGCGCGCGTCTGCTTATCGTTTATATTCTCCATTTTTCCAAATCCGTCCGTTCAAAATTTCTTCGATATCGCCGCGCAAATTGCTGCGTCAGGTGCGGTAATCCCCGTTGATCTTTACATAGTCATAGGTGAGGTCGCACCCCCACGCGGTCGCCCTGGCGTTCCCGTCGTTGAGAGATATAAGTATTTCGATCTCGTCTTCGGAGAGTATCCTCTTCGCATCTTCTTCGGAAAAAGGTATCCCGCTTCCTCCGCGGCACACATCCAGCACCCCTGCTCTCGATTTGAAAGCGAGGTCGACTTTATGAATATCGACGTCCGCGCCCGAATAGCCGATGGCACAGAGAACCCTTCCCCAGTTTGCGTCAGCCCCGAACATGGCTGCCTTGAACAGAGAAGACTGTATGACCGATTTCGCGACCGTTCTCGCCGCCTTCTTACTTTTTGCTCCGGTAACCTTGCATTCGAGCAGCTTGGTCGCCCCCTCTCCGTCTTTGGCAATTTTACGGCACAGATACGTGGTAACCTTTGCAAGCGCCTTGCGGAACGCCGTAAAATCTTTTCCCGCCTCTTCGATCGGAGCATTGCCCGCAAGCCCGTTCGCGAGAATACACACCATGTCATTCGTAGAAGTATCCCCGTCGACGCTGACCATATTGAAAGAGTCTTTCACATCGGCGGAAAGCGCTTTTTGCAGCATCGCGGGAGAGATCGCCGCGTCAGTCGTTACAAAGATGAGCATGGTCGCCATATTAGGGTTGATCATGCCGACGCCCTTCCCGATCGCCCCGATGCGGCACTCCTTGCCGCCGAGCGTAAACGTATAAGCGACCTGCTTTTCCACGGTGTCCGTCGTCATGATACCCTGCGCCGCAAAATCGCTGTTTTCGCCGAGGCCCTTTACGAGCGATTCCATACCGCCCGCAATGGGTTCGAGGGAAAGCGGCTGACCGATCACGCCCGTAGACGCGACCACAACGTCTTTTGCGGGGATGCCCGTGTGCTTTTCCACGAGGGCGCACATTCCCTCCGCGATCTCTACGCCGTCGGCATTGCAGGTATTTGCGTTGCCGCTGTTACAGACGATCGCCTGCGCATAGCCGTCGGAAACATGTTTCTTCGTTACGAGGAGCGGCGCGCCCTTCACGAGATTCTGCGTATAAACACAGGCCGCGGAGGCGCGCACGTCGCTTACGATCAAAGAAAGATCGCGCTTTGTTTTATTTTTTCTGATGCCGCAATGTACGCCGTTCGCTTTAAATCCCTGCGCCGCGCATACGCCGCCCGTAATCTTTTTCATAAAAACACCTCTAAAATTCTTCGCCCGTCATTTCAGCGAAATCGTTTCGTCAAGCCCGAGCATGATGTTCATACACTGCACGGCCGCGCCGGACGCGCCTTTACCGAGATTGTCGAACACCGACGCAAGCATGATGCGCTCCTCATTCCCGTCGACAAATATTTCCATTTCATTTGTGCCCACCAAAGGATTTGCCGCGAGATATTGGCGCCCTTCCTGCGCAACTTTTACAAAATTACGCGACGCATAGTACTCTTCAAAATATCTTCTGAGGCTGTTCGGATCTGTTTTCTTTTTCATAAGGCGGGTATGCAGCGGAACGCAAACGCACATGCCGCTGTAAAAATCGGCAACGATGGGATCGAATATCGGTTTGTAATCCAACCCGCAGACATACTGCATTTCAGGCAAATGCTTATGATTTTGCGTCAGAGCATATTGTCTGGGGCTCTCATATTCCTCCGCCCTGTTTTCAGCCTCGTACTCGGCGATCATTTTTTTACCGCCGCCGCTGTATCCCGTAACAGAATGACAGACGAACGGATAGTCTTTTTCGACAAATCCGCCCACAATGAGCGGATACACCAATGAAATAAACCCGCTCGCATGGCAACCGGGCACCGCGACCCTGTTCGAACTTCTGATCTTGTCTTCATGCGCCTTCGAAAGCTCCGGGAAACCATACGCCCAGTCCGGTGCGGTACGGTGCGCGGTAGAAGCATCGATAATCCTGACCTTATCGTTTTCAATCAAGGAAACGGACTCCTTCGCCGCCGCATCCGGCAGACACAAAAAGACGACGTCGGCCTCATTGATGCACGCCTTTCTCGCGGCGGGATCCTTGCGGAGATCCTCGGGCAAAACGCGCACGGCAACGTCCGTACGCTTTGCCATGCGCTCAAAAATTTTAAGCCCCGTAGTGCCCTCTTTTCCGTCGATAAAAATATTAAACATGCCCTCTGCCCTCTCCGCAACAGTCCGCGGCGCCCCGCAAAGCAGAGCGCCACATAAAAATATTCTGTTTTATTTCAGTTTTTTCTGATCGAGCAACGCCTTCACTTTAATAGGCAGACCGAACAGATTGATAAAGCCTTCCGCATCGTGCTGGTTGTAAACGTCTTCCTCGCCGAAAGTCGCGATCTCTTCGCTGTACAGAGAATGCTCGCTCTTCACCCCGGCATTGATAACGTTGCCCTTGTATATTTTGAGCCTGACTTCGCCGCTCACGTTTTCCTGCGTTTTATCTACAAAAGCGGAGAGCGCTTCGCGAAGCGGCGTAAACCACTGCCCGTTATAAACGAGGTCGGCGAATTTGATGGCAACGTGCTGTTTAAAATGCTGCGTTTCCTTGTCGAGGCAGATGCTCTCCAAAATTTCGTGCGCGGCATAGAGGATCGTACCGCCGGGGGTCTCATACACGCCGCGGCTCTTCATGCCGACGAGACGGTTTTCAACAAGATCCGCAATCCCTACGCCGTTCGCCCCGCCGATCTTGTTGAGCGTTTCGATAATCTCGATCGATCCCAACTTTTTGCCGTTCACGGCGACGGGAATACCCTTTTCAAAGGTAAGCGTTACATACGTCGGCTGATCGGGCGCCTTTTCAGGGGATACGCCGAGCTCCAAAATCTTATCGTACTGCGGCTCGTTTGCGGGATCTTCCAGATCCATACCCTCATGGGAAAGGTGCCACAGGTTTTTATCTTTGGAATAGTTCGTTTCGCGCGTGATTTTCAGAGGGATCTTATGCGCTTCGGCATAATCGATCTCCTCGTCGCGGCTCTTTATATTCCAGATGCGCCAAGGCGCGATGATCGTCATTTCGGGCGCGAACGCTTTGATGGTCAGTTCAAAGCGAACCTGATCGTTCCCCTTGCCGGTACAGCCGTGGCAAATCGCGTCTGCCCCTTCCTTTTTGGCGATCTCAACGATGCGCTTCGCGATCACGGGACGGGCAAAAGACGTTCCAAGCAGATATTTGTTTTCATACACCGCCCCGGCTTTTACCGTGGGATAGATGTAATCTTCAATAAACTCTTTGCGCAAGTCTTCGATATAAAGCTTAGACGCGCCCGTTTTGATCGCCTTTTCTTCCAGGCCTTCGAGCTCGCTCTCCTGCCCTACGTCCGCGGAAACCGCGATGACTTCGCAGTTGTCATAATTCTCTTTGAGCCACGGAATGATGATGGACGTATCCAAGCCGCCCGAGTATGCAAGAACAACTTTTTTGATCTTCTTTTCCATTTGCGTTCTTTCCTTTTATGAAACTGTGAAAATTATACAATGATTATATCATTAAGTCAAGCGTTTGAAAGATATATTTTTGAATTATTCAAAATGAACTTAATATTTTTGCATATAATTTATAAATATGCACGAATATTCACGTTTTTATGCATATTCACAAAAAGGCACATCATTTTCTTTCCGGCGGCGCGCCGCCGGAAAGCTTCGGAAAAAACGCCGCTATTTCCTCCTCGCGGAACTGCTCCGCCCTGAAACGGTCAAACGGCACATTCCTGAGAAATATAAAGTGATCGCTTTCCCCGTCTTTCTGAAAATAAACGATATATTTTGATCGGTCATAGCGCACTTTTTTCACGTTCTCCGGCGAAAATGTATACGTTCCGCCTTTCACCTTTACCGTAATAACGCCGCCCGAAAAACCGAGCTCGTAAGCGATCGCATATTTTACTTTTGAAAGATACAGCACAAGCGCCGCTATGAAACCGACGGCGCATAAAGCGAAAGCGATAAAATAGAGGGCCGCCCCCACTATCCCCCAAATCAAAAACACCATGGCCAAAATAAGCAGCACTAAGCTCGTAAAAACAAATAGCCTTTTGATCCGTTTTATAAACTTCAAAACATCCGGTTTCATTTGCACCCCCTGGACGCAACACATCGCTGCTTATTTCATTTCTATCGTACGAAAAATTTTACACGGCAGGATATACGCCGCAGTCATCTATACAAAAGAGTCAAAAAAGAAAATTCTTTCAACCGCTTTTTCCTCGCCGCCTGATCGGGAAGCACCTTTTCCACCTCCCGCCAAAAAGCCGGGGAATGATCAAGATGCGCGATATGACACAGTTCATGCACGATCACATATTCCTGCAAATCCGTCGGCAACATAGACAGCCGCCAATTCAGCTTTATCGCATGCTCCGCGTCGCAGCTGCCCCAGCGCGCTTTGAAATCGCGCACGGCAACGTCGTTCGGAAACAGTCCGACCGATTTGGAAAGCAGAGCGGTCTTTTCCACGAGCAAAAAAGATCGCGTTTTTTCAAAAAAGCCGTGCATACTCTTTAAATTTTTTAAATAGACGACGCCGTTTTCTTCACGATTTCTCCTTGCTCCCAAAACGAGCGCATGTTCGATCCCGTCGATAAGGAGCGAGCGACCTTCTTTTACGGCACAAAATTTTGAAGAGATCCTCTCCGCAGCGAAAAGCTTGGAAGCGATCCATTTTTCATGCTCGCGGACAAACCGATCGATCGTTTCATCAGCCATGCCGTACGGCGCCCGAACGATCACCTTCCCTTCTCTGACCAACAGAGAAATCGTCTTGCGGCGGCTCTTTTCTACCCGATAAACCAGATCAAGCAAAGCAAACCCTCGCCGCGACCACTGTCTCCGCTCCGTTTTTTACACCCTCTACCGCAAATACGCCGGGGGAAAGTTCCTTTCTGTAAAAAGACAAAACATCTCCCTCGTGGCTTTGCTTTATATAATGGATCTGAAAACTCCGAAGTCTTGACCTCTTTAATTCTTCCACCGAAAAACAATTAAAAATATAATCGGCATATTTGATATTGTTCACATGATAATTCAAATCATATTCGGAATTTGCAATTTTCAAAGAAAAATCCGGAACACCGCGCGCTCCACACTCAGGTACCGCCCAATCTTCAAACGTCACGCTTCTTTCCTCGATAAACCGATCCGTTTTGCAAGGTATGCGCGACGCAGGCACAATCCTGCCCTGCGCGTTCAGTATGCACCAACGCGAAAAGGCATTGATCAGCCGTTCTCCGCTTGTGCTCTCTATTGAAAAGCTGCGCTCAAAAATCGCCTTATTCGGCGCATGCGGCCAAGTTACAGTTTTGATCTCTTCCAAATATACGGGCTTACGCAAAACCTCTACATATATTTTGGAAAGCACCCAAAACATACCGTCTTTGCGCAGCAAAGAATCGCCGAAGCCCAAATGCTCCGCATGCTCTGCCGCGATCTCCTGAAAACGCCCTAAGATCGCAGAGGGCTTGATCTCCTGCATAAAATCAGCTTCGTAATTTTTTACGGTTCCGGCTTCTTCCATTACATTCTTTACGTCGCTCATTCGTACTCCCGCCTCATAAATTCGCTTATAAAATTTTACTACAAATCTCAAAAAATGTCCATTGCTTTTACACCCTTTTTCCGTTCGATGAAAACCGATTCCGACATTTATTATATCTGGCATACTACTTTGTAAATAAATGAATTCGGCAATGAATTTCATTTTTCACTTGACAGTTTATAGAAAATAATATATAATATTGTCGAAGGAGGGTTTAAAATGGATCCCACAAATGAAAACGAAAACGTATCCGCGATCAGCAGCGATCTGATCCGCGGGCACATCAATACGATCATTTTGCGAACACTGTACGACGGGGATAAATACGGCTACGAGATCATTAACGAGATCGAGGAAAAGAGCAAAGGTCAGTATTCGCTCAAACAGCCCACCCTGTACAGCGCCTTAAAACGGCTGGAAAGTCAGGATTTTGTTACCTCGTATTGGGGAGGCGTATCCAACGGCGGGCGCAGAAAATACTTTCAGATAACCGATAAGGGCAAAAAAATTGTCGAGCAAAACCTTGCGGAATGGGAATATTCCCGTACCGTGATCGACAGTTTGATCTCCGAAAAGGATTATGATTTCAGCAATCCTCCGCCCTCCGCAGTAGACTTTTCCCTTCTGAAAAAGTCTACCACGCGAGTGCGCTCTTCGGGCGACCTGTCGCACGACGATATCGACCTCGAAGCCTATAACGAAGAAGCTCCGTCGGCAGACGCTCACGAAGAGATCGAGGAAATTTCCGCAAGCACGTCCGCAGATACCGCAACGGAGGAGGGAGCCTCCACCGAAGAATCTGCCGCCGCGCAGCAGACGGTCCCGGAATCGGACAATCGGGAGAGCGTTTCCGTCGTACAGACAGACGAGAGCTATGAAAATGTCCCCTACCCTATCGAAAACGTGTATACCGAAGCCGAGCAGGATGCATCCGTAAATCAGAGCGGAACGGCGCAAACCGATCCCGAGCCGCAGCAGGCGGCCGAAGCCCGCTCCTCTTATACATACAGCCAAAGCGTACAAGAAAGCAACGAGTCGGAGCCATCTCCCGCACAGCACGATCCCTGGATCGACGAAGAACAGCGGCGCATTCAGCATGAAAACTACCGCAATCTCGTCGGCGACGAAGACGACGCCACCGCATACTATTATGTGCAGGTCGCCCGCCAGAACAGAGAGCAGCGCGAATCCGCCGCAGCTTCGGCAGCTGAGACCGCCCCCGTACAGGAGCCCGTTTATCAGAACGAAACTCCGCCGCAGGAAGAAACATCGCCGTATGGCGGACAGGCAGCGACCGAATACGACGATACATATCTGGAAAACCGAGCGATCTCATCGGAACTGCTCTATTCCAACCGCTCTCCCGCGGAGCGCAATTATAAAGACCTGCTCTCCCGCCTGTACGATAATACAAGGCACGAACCCGAGGAGCCTTATTACGAAGTTCCCCCGCAGGAAGAAGTGCCGCCCGTCGGTTACGAAACCGCGGACATGCAGCAAAGCGAACCGACGCCCGAGCCGCAGCCGACCGACGTTGCACAGGACACCGCAGCGCACGCCGAACAGGTATATACCGACGCGGCTCCCGCAAGCAACGTAGAATTTTATGACATTGCGGAGCACGCGGAAAACGACGGAATACGCATCACTACCTCCAACGGGGCCCGCAACCGCAATACCCCCGCCAAGACGGTCGGAAACGTATTCGACAAGGGAAAAGCCCTTTTTATGAGCGCGCTCTATGTGTTCGTCATCGCGCTGATCGAGTGCATCGTCAACCTCTGTATCCGCGGTGCGATCGATTCGCACCCCGCCTATGTTGTTCTGCCTTTTGTAGCGACATTCGTCATGTTCGGCGTTTTCCTTTTCCTGTATCTGAAAGGTTACGGAAAAAACAGCAGAAAAACACAGTCAAGATCTTACATTTCGGCAAGTCTGATATTATTCGCAAACCTCGTAATTATCATCTGCCTGATCGCTTATCTCATCATTTATAACGCAAATACGGGCGTCACATTCGTGCAGATACTCAAATACGGGATCCTGCCCTGTATTTTTGTGTTCATTATTCCGTTGTTTGCAATCTTTTACAGCTATCACAGTAACAAACAATAAAAAAAGAGAGAGCTCCGCTCTCTCTTTTTTTATCCCGATACGGACAGGAGCCACCTGCTCGCCTGTTCCTTGTCCGTAAACACGAGATACGGTACGTTTTTCGCATGCAAGATCGCAAGCATGGAAGGCAAAACATCTTTTTTATAAGACCGTATCCACTTTATAAAATCTTCCCGAACGACCTCCGTACAGCCCTCCGCCATATCGGGACGCGCCTTGACCTCATATTCCTTCGCGCGATCGAAAACGCTCTGCATGCAGAGCTCGGAAGGTATATCCAACACGATGCACAAATCCGCATACGCCAGCCTGCACTCAAAAGTCCTGCGATAATTGCCGTCCATCACCCATGCGGATTTTTTCAGTTCCGATTCCAAAAGGCTGTCAAACTCCTCGGCGGTACGATGCTCCCACCCGTTTAGCCACCACAGCCGATCCAAATGCACGACCGGCAGGTTCAGAGCGCTCCCGATCCCGCGGGAAAGCGTACTCTTCCCCGCGCCGCCGTTGCCGACGACTAAAATTTTTTGATATTTATTCCTCATTTTCCCGCCTGCACAATCATATCCGGCTTTTGATTTCCAGAGCCTCGTTCGTGAGCAGATCTTTATCGTTCTTTGTAAACAGCGCCATATACTCAATATTTTTACGAGGTTTGAGCGGCGCACAAGTCAGATTTTTAACGTACAGCCCATACTTTGCAGCTTCATTGCATACCGAAATCACGGCGTTTGACCTGTCCCGAGAGCTCTTTACGACACCGTGTTTATCGAGTGCTTTCGGGCCGCATTCAAACTGCGGCTTGATAAGAGCAAACAATCGCCCGTACTCCGGCAATATCCCGGAAACCGCCTCAAACAACAGTTTTAAAGAAATAAAGCTTACGTCTATCGCAACGCCATCTATTTTCTCCGCGAGATCTTCTCTTTTCAGATACCTCGCATTGCACTTATCCATCACGCAGACCCGCGGATCTTTCCGCAGCTTTTCGTCGAGCTGGCTCTCGCCGACGTCGATCGCATACACTCTTTTCGCGCCGCCCTGTAAAAGGCAATCGGTAAAGCCGCCCGTGCTCGCCCCGATGTCCGCAAAGACCCCGCCCCCGACGCTTTCGCCGAAATCCCGCAACGCCTTATAAAGCTTGAAGCCTCCTTCCGAAACGAAGGAGACTTCTGTATCTTCCACAATAACAAGGTCGCCCTCACGCACTTCGTCCGAAGCGGCGGCAAGCTTTCCGTTGAGCATTACGCGCCCGTCCGAGATCGCTCGGGCGGCTTTCGTTCTTGACGAAAAGCCATGGGCAGCCAAATATTTGTCGAGGCGCATTATTTTTCCCTCGCGCGCACAAAGCGCGTAAATTCTTCCAAAAAACTGCACTCATAGGGAAGTTGGCCGAGCAGCTTCAAGCAGAGATCGCAATAATAATCCGCCTTTTCTTTGCATTTTTCCATGCCGTATATATTGACGGCGGAAATTTTGTGTTCCTGCTCGTCTTTGCCGATCGTTTTTCCGAGCTTTTCAAATTCGCCCGAAACATCGAGCATATCGTCGGTGATCTGAAACAAATACCCGAGGTTTTTGCCGTATTCAAGCAAAAGCGAGACGATATTTTCGTCTGCGCCGTATACATAGGCGGGCACCGCTACGGCGCTCATAAACATTTTCGCAGTTTTATTGCGGGCTATAAATTCGTAATCTTTTTCGTTCGCTTCGGTATTTCCCTGAAAATAGAGATCCGCCGCCTGTCCTGCGATCATACCCTCCGCCCCCGCATTTTTTGCGATGAGCATCGCCGCGTTCAGATACGTCCGCCCCTTTTTACCCTCTCCGAGACAGATCTCGAACGCCCTGTTCAGCAGAGCGTCTCCCGCCAGGATCGCCTGCCCTTCCCCGAATTTTTTATGAGAAGAAGGCTGCCCCCTGCGAAAATCGTCGTTGTCCATCGCCGGAAGATCGTCATGAATGAGGGAATATGTATGGATCATCTCCAAGGCGATCGCCAGGGAGACGACGTCCGAAATTTTACCGCCAAGCATCTGCGCGCCCGCAAACATCAGAACGGGCCGCACGCGCTTGCCTCCGACCAAAAGCGAATACCTGAAACTTTCGTCGAGCACCTGCGGCTTGAACGAAACCGAAGCGAGATATTCCGCGAGCGAACGCTCGAACGCGTCGCTGAATTCTTTAAACTTATCTTGAAAATCCGTCAAGCTTTATCTCCTTGAAGCCGCTATATATGTATTGTACAGCAGCATCGTTATCGTCATAGGCCCGACGCCTCCGGGAACAGGCGTAATATACGAGGCTTTATCCTTTACGTTTTCAAAGTCTACGTCTCCGCAAAGCTTTCCGTTTTCATCTCTGTCCATACCGACGTCGATGACCACGGCACCCTCTTTGACCATATCGGCGGTCACGAATTTCGCCTTGCCGATCGCAACGACCAAAATATCCGCCGCCGCGCAGACCTCTTTTAAATTTTGCGTCTTGCTGTGGCAAACCGTTACGGTCGCGTCCGCATTGACAAGGAGCATCGCCATCGGCTTTCCGACGATGTTGGAACGCCCCAGTACGACCGCAGACTTTCCTTTCGGGTCGATGCCGTACGCTTCGAGCATTTTCATGACGCCGAAAGGCGTGCATGCCACGATCGTTTCGCGGTTCATCGCGAGATTTCCGACGTTTTCGGCGCAGAAGCCGTCCACATCTTTCGTGTGCGGTATCCTGCGCAGAATCTTACGCTCGTCGAGATGTTTGGGAAGCGGCAGCTGAACGAGAATGCCGTCTATCTTTTCCGAAACGACCAGTTCGTCTATCAGCGCCTCCACGTCGCTCTGTGAGGTTTCCGCCGGCAGATGATAGGAGTACGACCTGATGCCGACCTCTTCGCACGCCTTGATCTTATTTCGGACATATACCTGAGAGGCGGGATCTTCCCCCACCAAAACGACCGCAAGCCCGATCTCGCCTTTTGTGCGCTTGAACTCCGCCACTTTCTCTTTCAGCTCGCCGCGCAACTTTGCCGCAAGAGCCTTTCCGTCAATCAATGTGCTCATTTTTATCTCCCGCAATGACCGCAGCCAAAACGCCGTTCACGAAGCCGGCGCTCTTTTCGGTCGAATATTTTTTAACGAGTCCCACCGCTTCGTCTATACTGACGACGGAAGGCACGTCATTCACATAAAAAATTTCAGCCAGCGCCATGAGCAGAATGCTCCTGTCTACCGGAAACATTCTCCTTTCGGAAAAGCCTATGGCATGCTTGTCTAAAACGGCAGACAGCTCTGCGCGATGCTCTGCAACGAGGGAAACAAGCTTGTCCGCATAATCCTTTTCCTCATCGTTCAGCTCCGCCGCCCTGTATACCGCGCGGCGGCATTCGTTATCTTCCGCAAATTCGGAAGCGAATATTACCTTAAAAGCGCTTTCTCTCGCCTTGCTTCTCATAACCTTATTTGCCCTTTATAAACTCAAATATTCCCCTCGCCGAAAAACGAGGGGAATATCATTTTTCTGTCAGTTTGCCTCCGCGGGATGCTCCTCCGAAAACTCAACGCCGACAACATAAACGTCTACCTTGGCGATCTTATATTTCGTCATCGCCTCCACGTTATGCTTTACCGTCTGCTGAATTTTAAAGGCGACCTCCGGCACCGTATAACCGTAGTCGACCTTTACGGAAATATCCGCATAGATACCGTCTTTTTCGAAATAGAGTTTCAGACCTTTTCTCTTCCCCGAAAGGAGCTCCACCCCTTCCACTTCCGAAACGGCAAGGCTTACGATGCCGCTTACAATGCCGGCATTGTAAGATACTTTTCCTTTGTGCCCGTCGGAGGGAACCTTTTTAAAAAGCGCCATAAAAATCCGTCTCCACAACTTCTATGGTATTATTATACCATATTTTTTCGAGGTTGGGTAGTGTTTTTACGAATTTTCCGAATTTATAGGCATAATATTTACGTTCGCGGGGTCGCAGCCGGCCTCTTCCGTGAGAATGTTATAGATGGTGAGAAAATCGTTATAGGCAAGTTCGGTCGCGTTTACAAATACGTTTACATTGTCGGAATCCAATCCGATACTCACGACCGCATCCGCATAGCCGATCGATTTGATGTACGTTTCCAAAAGGAGCTCGCGCTCCATCATGCCGACGATCTCTATTTTGAGAGCCATCGCTTCCTCATAAGCCTCGGAGCCGGCTTCCGTGCTCTCGATGATGGAATCGAGCTGCAAAAGCTCTTCGTTGCGCGTCGTGTTTCTTTCGGTGCGATAGGTCGTAAAGTAATTTGCCGTCGTTACGTCTTCGCCCGGATCGGTCGCAGCGCCGGCAAGCACGAAGTTAAACACCGCCGTCACCGCAAGAAGCAGCACCAGCCCCGACATGATAATGATCTTTTTCGTTTTGGACATTTTCGTCTCTCCTTACGATATGATTTTTGTTTTCAGCCCTTCGTATATACTTTTATTAAGCTTTGGTTTATATCTAAAACGGACGCCGCGGCAGACAAAAGATCGAATCTCACGCCGAGGCTGTTCGCCCCTTCCGCCACGATGAGCACGCCCGAAATTTCCGGTTTTTTCTCTTCAAGGACGACGACTTCTCCGTCGATCAGCACCGGCGCCGTCACGACCGTGCCGTCTTCGAGCGTCGTCGTTTCCATGGCGATCACCGTTTCGCCGTCGTCGGCAAGGCGGATCATCACGGAGACCGCTCCCGCGCCGTCAATGGCGGATAAAGCTTCGCCCAGCCGCGCTTCGAGCTGCGACGCATAATCTTCCGCGACCGTCTCCCTTTCCTCGTTCTTGTTTCCCGCCAAAAAATTATAGAGTACGATCGCAACGATGACGACGATGATCAGCACGATCATGATTTCGAGCAGCCTGCCCGATTTGAGTTTTCCGAACCCTTTGCGTTCCGCCTTTTCACTCATAAACCGATATGACCTCCGTATCCGTTTGCAGTATTTCGGAGGCACGGTTCCTGATTTCGCTTATAACTAATATATGCTCGTCTTCCCCATACATTCCGAAATTTTCGATTTTAATAGATACATTCGATATATTATACGCGTATTCGACAAACTCCCACCCGATCTGCACGGAAAGCGTTACCGAATATTCCTCTTCCAACCGTTTTTTTAACATAGCTTCTTCCTCCGCGGCGATCTCTCCGTAAAAATGGTCGATAAAATCTTCGTCGAGCGCAATTTCAGACGCAACCTCTCCTCCCTGTTCGATGCGAAAATCTCGAATAAACCCAAAGAGAGGCACAAGCATTACGAGCAGGCAAAAAAGTTTGAGAATGCCGTTGATAAATTTTCCCGTTTTGCCGTCCGGCAGTAAAATGACGACCAGGGCGGAAATGATCACCGCGCCGCACACGCTCAATATATATGCTTTCATATCAGAACAAAGAATTCGACGAGCAGATCAAAAGTATCAGCGTCATAAAATACATGAATCCCACGCACAGCAATCCGGCCGTAAAATAATTGACGGTAGCGGAAAGCGACGCCAAAAAACCCGTGATCCTGTTATCTCCGACGGGCTCGGTAACTGCCGCGGAGAGCTTCAAAAACAGATTATATACGGCAAGCTGAATGAGCGGAACTGCGATCACTGCGGCAAAGAGCAAAATACAGCACGAGCCCAGCGAATTTTTGATAAGCACGCTGCCGGCTACGAGCATATCCAGTCCGCCGCTCAGAAATCCCCCTATGATGGGAACCGTGTTCCCTATGGCATATTTTGCCGCCCGAAAGGAAAAACCGTCGTATGTTGCGGAAGTGATGCCCTGCACCGTAAGAAACACGGTAAATACCGTAAGCGATATGCCGAGCACCCATTTGATGATACTCTTTGCGAGCGCTCCAAAATTTTTCAGCTTGATTTCGCCGCTCATATTCCCCGCCATATCCAGGACGCATATCAGCACGGCGAGCGGAAATACGACGCCCGAAACAATCTCCACGATGATCTCGCTCAGAAAAAGAACGGCGGGCTGATAGACCGCGACCGACACGCTTCCTCCGCTCGTCGCGATCAGCGTAAGCAGTACGGGGAACGCCGCCTGCATCTGCTTCTGCATGGAAGCCACGGTGGAAAAACAATCCTCTATCACCGCGGAAAGGGACGTAAGGATCAGAACAAGCACGGCGGCATAGCCGACGAAAAAAATCAGCTGCGCCGTACTTTTTTCCGAAAAGGAGCTCTTGAACTGAGACAGTATGCCGCAAAGGATCGTGATCGCGCAGATCACGCAAAAGGTCGAAAGCAATCCGTCAAGCCCGTCAAATACGGACGCCGCGACAGCCGAAAACACGTCGGAGTAGTCTGTGCCGAAATCGCCGCTGATCAGCGCGTATATCTTGTCTTTCAGACTCCCCTCTCCGAACAGCGCTTTCTGCTCTTCCGAAAGAGAATCGAGATAGTTCTGCAATTCCCGCATATCGAGCTCCTCCAAAAGCGTCCCGATATTCTGCCAGAGCTCCTCCTCACCCGAAACGTTTTCTTCGGTATCTTCCGCAGCTACGGTAAACGGGCAAAAGCTCAAAATCAGCGCGGCGGCAACGAGCAAAACAAGAACGACCAGTTTTTTTCGGGAAAGACTAACCCGTTGCGACCTTTTCATAAAAGTTCCAAAAACCCCCCGATCAGCTGCAACACGCTCTGAATGATGGGCACAGAAACGGCAAAGATGATCACTTTGCCCGCCAGCACGAGCTTGTCCGCTATGCTTTTACTGCCGAAATCTTCCACAACGCCGGCGCTGAATTCGACCAGATAACCGATCGCGACGATCTTGATTATGATTTTGATGAGGGAATGATCGATGCCCGTTTTTTCGGCAATGTCCGTAAAAACCTGAAAAGACGCGGCAAGCATATCGACAATAAAGAGCAGGATTATGACCGCGCCCGCGATCGTGACCGCAAAAGCGAGTTCCGGCTTAGAGCCGCGCAAAAAGAGCGCGGCAAAAGCCGTGATCAGGGCAACGCAGATTATTTTAACGAGTTCCATATGCTAAAACAGGTCGAAAATACTTCGGATCGAATCGAACAGGTCGGCGATCATATCCAAAACGACCGTCAGAACGATTATGAGCCCGGCAAGGCTTACGATCGTGGCTATATCGTCTCTGTCAGACTTTTTCAGGATCTGGCAGACAATCGTAACGATGATCCCGACCGCCGCTATTTTAAAAATGACATCGATCTGCATAAAAACCTCCCGTCACGCGAGAATAACGGCAATGATCAGCCCGAACAAAAAACCGAGTTTAACATACAGATTGCAGCGCCTTTTGTATTCCGCGCCGCTCTCCGAGCGCAGGCGCTCCGTTTCCGTGCGCGCCGACTGTAAATAATCCTTCTGCGACGCCGAGTCGCTCCTGCCTATCATCATAAAATAATCGCGGACAAAATTTTTTTCGTCTTGGGTGAGATACGGCACATCAAAAGTATCGGAAACAAATCCGCTGTTCTTTTTTTCTTCGAGCAGTTTGCCGAAATCGCCGGAAAAAGGATATTTGTCAAAGAATGCCGCCAGAGGCAGCTTTGTATAGCTCACTTCATTGATGAATCTCGCGTTAAACAAATCGAGCGCGTAGAAAAAATCTTTTCTCTGCTTGTAACGCCGCGTTAAGATCCAGCCGAAAGCGCTGCACAGCGCCACGAGCAGCACGCTCAGAAACAACTTGATCATGGCCCGTACACGCACGCGCCTTCTCCGTCGAAAATGCAGGCAACTTTTCCGATCTCGCAGGGATCGAGCGCGATATAATAGTCGAAACCTCTTTCCGACACCGCCCTATGCAATACGGGCGAGCGCAGCAGGCTTTCATAATCCTTGCAATGCGCGGAGGCGATCACTTGCACGCCGCTCCTGATGCAAGTAAGGCACTGCACGAGCTCTTCTTCCATGGCGAGCTCGTCCGTTATGATGAGATCAGGGCGCATCGTACGCACCGCGGCAGACAGCGCATCGCGCTTGTATGCGTAACGTACTACATCGCAAAACGCGCCGACATCGAGGGAAAAGTCTTTATACGCCGCCGTGATCTCGTTTCTCTCGTCTAAGATCAGAATATTGATAAAATATTTTGACGATATGAGCCGCGCCAGATCGCGCAGGATCGTTGTTTTCCCTCTGCCGGGCGCAGAGAGCAGCAGACAGTTGCAAACGCCTTTGGAAAATAGTTTTTCAAAGATAAACGACGCCGCCCCCTTTACCTCGTGCGGCACTCTGATATTGAGAGAGGTAATCTCCTTGATCGCGGACGGCGCGCCGTTTTCATAGACGTATGAGCCGCACAGCCCGATGCGCTCGCCGTACGCGCCCGTCAAAAATCCCTGTTTCACCTGTTCGGTGACGGAGTATACGGAATACTCGCTCACGCGGTAAATGACGGTTTCTATATCCTGATAGGAACACACGAGCGCGTCAGCCTCCTTATCCGCAAGCCCTCTTTTACCCAAAAAATAATATTTCCCCTTATAGTTGACTGCCGTGGGCTTTCCCGCCCGTACACGGAGTTCGTATACAAGATTTTCATTGACGTATTTGAGCGCGGCGCGCAGCTCATCGGTTAAAAATTCCAGCATACTTGTCCCCTCCGCTTTCCGTATATTCTATGAACGGACTTGTCCGAATTATGCGAAAGACAAAAAAATTCCCGCCGCAATTTTGCGGCGGGAATACCCGTTCATTTCATTAGATTATATTTAAATGAAAGCGGGGCGGCAATCAAGCCGCTCCGCCGCAATTTTAAAAGTTATTTCGCATACTCTACGCTGCGATATTCGCGAATGACGTTGACTTTGATCTGACCGGGATATTCGAGCTCCTGTTCGATCTTTTTGGCAATGTCTTTTGCGAGGAACAGCGTCTGCGCGT
The DNA here is from genome assembly GCA_019115995.1 of Candidatus Borkfalkia avistercoris. Classification (GTDB taxonomy): domain Bacteria; phylum Bacillota; class Clostridia; order Christensenellales; family Borkfalkiaceae; genus Borkfalkia; species Borkfalkia avistercoris. The sequence goes on along the minus strand of DXCL01000026.1, from coordinate 175,602 downwards.
CGTCGATCTGTTCGGGCTTGACGATCACGCGGACTTCCCTGCCCGCCTGGATCGCATAGCTTTTGTCGACCCCCTTAAAGGAGGATGCGATCTGTTCGAGCTGTTCCAATCTTTTAACGTAGTTCGTGCTCGTTTCGCGCCTTGCGCCGGGGCGTGCGCCCGAGATCGCGTCTGCCGCCTGTACGAGCACGGCCTCGACCGTTTTCGGCTCTACGTCGCCGTGGTGCGCCATGATCGCATTGACAACGTTTGCGTTCTCTTTGTACTTTTTGGCAATATCGGCGCCGATCTGAATATGCGTGCCCTCCTGCTCGTGATCGACGGCTTTGCCGATGTCGTGCAAAAGCCCCGCTCTCTTCGCAAGGTTTACGTCAAGCCCCAATTCAGCCGCCATCATGCCCGCAAGCTGCGCGACTTCTATGGAATGCTTGTAAACGTTTTGACCGTAGCTCGTTCTGTATTTGAGCCGCCCGAGAAGCTTGATGATCTCGGGGTGAAGCCCGAAAATACCGACCTCGAACATCGCGGCTTCGCCGTTTTCTTTGATCTGCTGATCGAGCTCCTTTCTGACCTTTTCGACCGTCTCTTCAATACGAGCGGGGTGGATCCTGCCGTCGCCGATGAGTTTTTCAAGGGAAAGGCGTGCCACCTCCCTGCGAACGGGATCAAACCCGGACAGAATGACGACTTCGGGCGTATCGTCGATGATGAGCTCGATGCCCGTGGCGTTTTCCAACGCGCGGATATTTCTGCCCTCGCGCCCGATAATGCGCGCCTTCATGTCGTCATTGGGCAGCGGCACAACGGAAACGGTGATCTCCGACGCGTGGTCGGAAGCGCAGCGCTGAATGGCGAGGCTGATGATCTTTTTCGCCTCCGTATCCGCTTCGTCTTTTGCCGTCTGCTCTATGTTGCGCACCTGCACGGCGGCGTCATGGCGGGCTTCGTCGAGAATATTCTCGGTGAGAAGCTTTTTCGCCTCTTCGCGGGTGAGCTGCGCGACCTTTTCAAGCTCCTGGATCATCAGATCGTGCTGATGATTCACCTTTTCCTGCATTTTTTTGATCTCGCCTTCCTGACGGGCAAGATTTTTTTGCTGCTGTTCGAGCGCGTCGGATTTTTTCAGAAGGGAGTCCTCTTTTTTGTCGAGCACGTCTTCCTTTTGCATCAAGCGCTGCTCTGCTTTGGCAAGTTCCGCTTTTTTCTCTTTGCTTTCGCGTTCAAATTCGTTTCTGAGCTTTAAGTCCTGTTCCTTAGCCTCTAAAATAGCTTCTTTTTTTAATGCGCGGCATTCGTTTTCCGCCTCTTCGCGCATTATTTTGATGGCTTGCTCGGCGTCGCCGATCTTCTTTTTGAACATTTTGACATAAAGAAAACGTCCTACAAAGAAGGCGCTCGCGCCGACCACTAAAATAGCGACGACAAGCACGACCGCAAACAACCATGCGGGTACCGTACTCGCCAGAAACAGGGAGCTGCTGTTTGCACCAAACATTTTTGAGCCTCCTGTGGGTTAAAATAAACTTGTGTATAAACATTCGAAAGGACTGCCGGCAACTCCGAACACTCACTGTACGAGCGAAACGCCAAACCTTCCCTTTTAAATTCATACCTTTACTATTATAACGTATCTTTATACAAAAGTCAATATTATTTCCGGATTATCCTTCCCCGCAGATAAAAAAATCCCCGCGCGGGCAGCGCGGGGAAATCGCAGAATTATTCGAGCTCTTTCAGCCAGCTCTGCACGCACGCGTCGGAGGGCATGCGCCAGTCGCCGCGGGGCGAAAGGCTCACAGAGCCCACTTTTACGCCGTCCGGCAGACAGGAGCGCTTGAACTGTTGGGAGAAAAAGCGTTTATAAAAGCTCACAAGCCACTTTTTGATGACTTCTTTTTCGTATATGCCCGCAAACGCCGTTTCCGCAAGAAAGAGTACTTTTTTCGGAGAAAATCCCCAACGGATCGCATAATACAGATAAAAGTCATGCAATTCGTAAGGGCCGACCAACTCCTCCGTTTTCTGAGCGATCTTCCCGTCTTCGGGAGGCAGAAGTTCGGGGCTGATCTCCGTATTCAAAATATCATTGAGCGTTTCTTTCAGCTGTCCGCCCAATCGTTCCGCCTCATACGAGATCAAATATTTTACGAGCGTTTTCGGCACGGAGGCGTTGACTCCGTACATCGACATGTGGTCGCCGTTATAGGTCGCCCAACCGAGCGCAAGTTCGCTCAGATCGCCCGTTCCGACCACGAACCCGCCCGCGTCGTTGGCAATATTCATCAGAACCATCGTACGCATGCGCGCCTGCGCGTTTTCGTAGGCGGCGTTTTTCACGCATTCATCGTGACCGATGTCTTTGAAATGCGCGCGCACGGAATCGGCTATATTGACCGTTTTAAACGTTACGCCGAGGGCGCGCATCAGGGCAAGCGAATTGTTGTACGTTTTGTCGGTCGTGCCGAAACACGGCATCGTAACGGCAATGATATCCTTCAAATCCCTTCCCAGTTTTTTGAACGCGCGGACGGTCACCAAAAGCGCCAAAGCGCTGTCCAGCCCTCCGGAAATACCGAGAACGGCCGCCCTTGCGCCCGTATGCGCAAGGCGTTTGCCCAGACCTGCCGCCTGGATCGATAAAATCAGCTCAGCCCTCTCGCCGAGAGCGCCCCCCTGCGGCACGAAAGGCAGCCGCGCGACAGGCCGCGTAAGTTTTTCGCCGCGGCTCGACGCTTTAAATGAGATCGTGCGATAGCCGCCGAGATCTCTGCCGTCGTAAAAGGTGTTGATGCGGCGGCGTTCAAAGGAAAGCTTTTCCGCATCGATCTCGGAAACGATCATGCCGTTTTCAAAGAGAACGCTCTCTTTGAGTATCTCGCCGTTTTCCGAAATTATGTTGTGGCCGGAAAAAGTCATGTCTGTGGAAGACTCTCCCTCGCCCGCGTCTGCATAAACGTACCCGCTCACCGTTTTCGCCGACTGAGAACGCACGAGCAGACGGCGGTATTCCGCCTTTCCCGCAGTCTCGTCGGAGGCGGACAGGTTCACGATGATATTCGCGCCCGCATGCGCGTGCGCCGCCGACGGCGGCGCGGGAACCCACAGATCTTCGCAAAGCTCCGCAGAGACGGTAAAATCCGCTTCCTTTTCCTCCGCAAAAACGATCTTGTTTCCGAAAGGAACCCTGTCTCCGTAAAAATCTATTTCGGTATTCTCGCCCGCATACGGCTGAAAATTGCGCTTTTCGTAAAACTCCGCATAGTTGGGAAGATGCGTTTTCGGAATAAAGGCGAGCACCCTGCCCCCGTTCAGCGCGGCGGCGCAATTGTATAAAACGCCGCCTAGGCGCACGGGCACGCCGACAAAAACGAGCAACTGTTTGTCTTTTGTTTCCTCGACGATGGTACGGAGGAATGCGAAACAATCGTCCAACAAGACCTTCTGCCCGAACAGATCGCCGCAGGTATATCCGCAGAGGGAAAGCTCGGGAAATACGAGCAGCTGTACGCCCGCCTTTTCCGCTTCCCCGATCGCGCGGGAAATATTTTCGGCATTAAAGCGGACGTCTGCCACGCGAAGCGCGGGCGTGACTGCCGCAACCTTGACAAAACCGTGTTTCATCGTAAAAATTATTCTCCGTCAGCTTCCTCAGCCTTCTGAGCCTGTTCCTCTTCCGCAGGCTTTCCTTTATACGCCGCGCGGATCTTTTCTTCGATCTCCTTCGATTTATCGGGATTGTTTTTCAGCCAGTCGCGCATCTTTTCGCGCCCCTGTGCGACTTTCTCCCCTTCATAAGAAAACCACGCGCCGCTCTTGCCGATGACCCCGATGTTCGTGCCGAGGTCGATGATGCAGCCCTCCTGCGAGATCCCCTCTCCGTAAAGAATATCGAATTCCGCCGTTTTGAAGGGAGGCGCCAACTTGTTTTTGACGATCTTTGCGCGCGTTTTGTTGCCCATGATGCCGTCGCTGTCTTTGAGCGCGTCCGCCTTGCGCACGTCGATGCGCACGCTTGCATAGAATTTGAGCGCCTTGCCGCCGGGAGTCGTTTCGGGGTTGCCGAACATGATGCCCACCTTTTCGCGGAGCTGGTTGATAAAAATCACGCACGTATTGGATTTATTGATGATGCCCGTCAGCTTTCTGAGCGCCTGCGACATAAGCCTCGCCTGCAAACCGACGTGCGACTCGCCCATCTCGCCTTCGATCTCCGCCTTGGGCGTGAGCGCCGCGACGGAGTCTATTACGATCAGATCGACGGCGCCGCTGCGTACGAGCGAATCGCAGATGTCCAGCGCCTGTTCGCCCGTATCCGGCTGAGACACATAAAGATTGTCGAGATCCACTCCCAACTTGCTTGCATAAGTGGGGTCGAGCGCGTGCTCCGCGTCGACGAAAGCGGCGATGCCGCCCATCTTCTGGATCTGCGCGATCGCATGCAGAGCGACCGTGGTTTTACCCGAAGATTCGGGCCCGTATATCTCTATGATCCTGCCGCGGGGCAAACCGCCGATGCCGAGCGCAATATCGAGCGAAAGACAGCCCGTAGGTATAACTTCTATATCCACATTGCCTGCGGAAGCGCCGAGCTTCATGATCGCGCCTTTGCCGTAATGTTTTTCGATCTGGGCGAGCACCTGATCGAGCGCCTTCATCTTTTCGTTATCCATAATACCTCTCCGATAAAAAATTTCCTGATTTTTCACGCATTATGCCGCGCATATTACTTGATTTGTTTATATAAAAGAAAGAGTGCCTGATTGATCGCGCGTTGCGTGATGTCTGCGCGGCTCCCCTTAAAGATATATTTGTAAACAAAAACCGATTCTTTCAGCCCAACTGCGATATAACACAATCCCACAGGCTTGCCGGTATTGTCAGACTTCGGCCCCGCGATCCCCGTCGTGGCGAGAGAGACGGAACAATTGCCCGTAGCGATGAGCCCCGCAGCCATCTCGTAAGCAGTTTCGTCGGATACCGCGCCCTGCCGCATGAGCGTATACTGAGAAACGCCCAACCGAGCCATCTTCGAGCCGTTATCGTACGCAACGATGCTTTCAAAGAGCACGGAACTGATCCCCGGAACCTCAATGAGACGCTTTGCGACGCCCCCGCCCGTGAACGACTCCGCGACAGAAAGCCTGAGACCTCTCAGCTTCAATATTTCATAGATCCGTTCGTTGAGGGGGGTATCTTCCACGGCGTAAATATAATCGTTCAGCCCTCCCGCAACGACGCGCATCACGCCGTCGATGAGCATTTTCGGGGAATCGCTGTCATAGAGGATCTCCAAACGCAGATCCCCCCATTTTTCCGAAAGGTTGTACGCAAGGCGGTCTCCGCTCAAAGCCTTTGCGTCGGCAAGCACGTTTTTTATCCTTTCCGCGGGAACGCCGACCGCCCGCACGACCATTCTGTCGTGTTTTACCGCGTATTTTGCGTCGAGATACGCCACCGCCTCGCCGCGGACATAAGCCGCGCCAGCCTCTCCCTTTGGGAGGAAAAAGAAAGTCTTTTTATCCGATTCGATGCGCGTCTCGTCCGTCGGAGGTCTTTTTAAAACGGAACACGCCTGCGCGCGCAGCGGCGCAAGCTTATCCGCTTCCGCGATCACAAAAACATTCTCAAAAAAATTTTTGCATTCCGCAAAGGTCTGGGCAAATTCTCTCTCGTCTTCTTCCGAAACCGCAAAAATCTTGTCGATAAAATATCCGCCGTCCACTAAGGCGGACACGATTTCGGCAAAACCGCTTCCGTCAAAATAATCTTTTATATTTCTGATGACGATGCAGCCGTTTTTCATTTTTCGTCGGGGTTATCCTGTGTTTCTTCGCCCTGTTTTTTCTCTGCCGGTACGCTAAATACCCTTCTGTTCCTGACAATATATCCCATTCCCGACCAAACGGTAAGTACCGTGGCGATCGCAAGGCAAACGAGCCCGATCGCGTTCAGCACCTCGCTCGCCGCGGCGATCCCGAAAAAGTTTGCGCCGATCAGAAGCACCGCAATGGAAATATCCTGAAAAGTCGTTTTGACCTTGCCCACTTTATCTGCGGCAAGAACGAGCCCGGTGCTCGCCGCTACCATACGGAACCCGCTCACGATGAGTTCACGAGCCAAAATGATCGCAACGCAAATACCCGATACGATCATCACCCATTCGCCTCCCCACATCACCTGCAAAATCTCAGGCTTTACGAGCATGCAAATGAGCGCGGACGATACGAGCACTTTATCTGCGATGGGGTCGAGAAATTTACCGAGGTTCGTAACGAGATTGTATTTTCTCGCGATGTGCCCGTCGATGAAATCGGTGCAGGACGCAACGATAAAGATAATGCCCGCGATAAAATAATTGTACGGAATGACGGTCAGAAAGAAGACCGCCACAAAAACGGGAATCAGAAATATCCTCGTCAAAGTGATCTTGTTAGGCAAATTCATTCTCTGTAATCCTCCGTTCGGCCGAAAAGGTCGTAGCTGTCTGAATCGGTTATCACGACGCCGTAATATTCGCCCTGAGATGCCTCAGGCGCGTTGAAATACACCTTGCCGTCTATATCGGGCGCGCTGAAATAAGCCCTGCCCTCAAACCTGCCGTTCTCGTAATCGATCCCGTCGCAGAGCACGCGGACCGTTTTTCCGATGTAATTTTTAAGGCGCGCGGCGGAAATTTTCTCCTGTACGGCATACAAACCCCGCACGCGCCGTCTTTTGATCCGTTCGGGAATTTGCCCTTTCAGCTTATAGGCAGGCGTGTCCGGCTCTCGCGAATAGGCAAAAAAACCGCAGTTTGTGAGCTGCGCCTCTTCCAGAAAACGCGCCAGCCCCGTATACTCCTCCTCCGTTTCCGTGGGAAACCCCGCGATAAACGTGGAGCGTATCGCGATGCCGGGAATGCTTTTGCGCAGTTTTTCTATCAAGGCGAGATATTCCGCCCGCGTGCCCTTGCGGTTCATCAGCTTCAAGACCCTGTCTTCGCTGTGCTGCAACGGAATATCTATGTATTTGATCACTTTTTCATTGTCGCGCATTTCCGCGATGAGCGCGTCATCTATCACGTCGGGATAGCAATACAGGAGGCGAACGGAACCTATATTTTCGAGCGCCGAGAGCGCGCGGATCAGGCGCACAAGGCTCTTTTCTCCGTACAGGTCGATGCCGTAGCGGGTCACGTCCTGCGCGACGAGAATGAGCTCGGAAATTTCGCCCAATGTCTCCGCTTCTTTTACGAGCGCCTCTATCGGATAAGAGCGATAGCGCCCCCTGATCTTGGGGATAAGGCAATAGGTACAAAAATTATTGCAGCCGTCCGCGATCTTCAAATAGGCGTAATGCCCGGGCGTGGTGAGAACGCGCCCCTCGGCATGTTCGTTGCCGCAGCCGACAAAATTTACCCGCCCTTCCCGATAAGAGCGTTCGATCGCCTCCAACAGCGCGCTCGCGTCGTTGCAGCCGAGAAAAACGTCTCCCTCCGTAAGCGAGGGAAAGACCTCCTCGATGTACTTTTCGGGAAGGCAGCCGCTCACAACGATCTTTTCGAGCGCGCCGCTTCTGTACCCGTCGCATTCGAGCACCGTGTCGATCGCCTCTTTGCGCGATTCGTTCAAAAACGCGCAGGTATTCACGATGAGGATATTTGCCTCCGAAATATCGTCCGTGATCGTATAACCGTGCGAGCGGATAACATCGAGAAGTCTCTCGGCGTCGACCCTGTTTTTGTCGCAGCCGAGAGAGATCATTCCGAATTTTTTATTTTCCAGCATATCAGTTACCGTAATCGCCGTACTTGCTTTCAAATTCTTCCTGCGTGAGGAGCACTTTGCGCGATTTTGCGCCGTCGAAAGCCGAAATGTAGCCCATATTCTCCATCCATTCAATGATCTTTCCCGCTTTCGGGTACCCGACCGAGCACTTTCTCTGGATCATGGAAATGGACGCCTGACCGATGGACACGACATAGCGCAGCGCTTCGATATAGACGGCCTCTACGCTGTCGTCGCTGTCTCCGCCGCCTTCCATACCGCCCGAACCGCTGTTGTTGATAAAGTCGGAAACGCTCTCGTCGAAGTACGCTTCGTTGTGCTCCTTGATATACTCGACGACGTTTTGCACCTCTTCCGAGCTCAAAAACGCGCCCTGCACGCGGTAAGGGAAGGTCATCGTATCCATTTTATACAGCATATCGCCGTTGCCGAGGAGCTTTTCCGCGCCGGACGAATCGAGTATGGTGCGCGAGTCTACCTCCTGCACGACCTTGAACGCGATACGCGTAGGCAGATTGGATTTGATGATACCTGTAATGACGTCGGTCGAAGGTCTTTGCGTCGCGAGCACGAGATGGATACCCGCCGCACGGGATTTCTGCGTAAGGCGCTGGATCCTGTCTTCAATGTCCTTTTTTGCCACGGTCATAAGGTCGGCGAGCTCGTCTATGATCATGACGATCTTAGGCAGTTTTTCCTCGTCTTCGTTGAGATGCGCGTTGTATTCGTCGATCTCGCGCACGAGCGTGCCGCTCTTCGTTTTCGCCTTGAACAGACCGTAACGGCGCTCCATCTCGGTGATCGCCCAATTGAGCACCGTGATGACTTTGCCCGGCTCAAAAATGATCTCGTTGATCATGAGGTGCGGCAGCTTATCGTAAATATTGAACTCGACCTGTTTGGGGTCTACGAGGATCAGCCGCAGATCTTCCGGGCTGTATTTATACAGCAAGCTTATGATGAGCGCGTTCAGACAAACGCTCTTGCCCGAACCGGTAGAGCCCGCCACGAGCAGGTGCTTCATCTTTTTGATATCTCCGCAGATCGAACGCCCTTCTATATCCTTGCCCAAGCCGAACATGATGGAGCCCGGTTTGGCGTTGGCAAACGTATCCGACTGTATCATCTCTTTCAGCCCGACAGTCGCTTTCTGCTTGTTCGGCACTTCGATGCTGATCGATCCGTTTTCGTAATTCGTCTGAATGTTTACGCCGTCTTTTGCATGCAAACGCATTGCGAGCTCTTTATCGCAGCTGAGCACGCGGCTCGCGGGGATATTGCCGGGTATATCGATGTCGTAACGGGTAACGGTAGGCCCTTGCGTTACAGACAGTATCTCGGAAGGGATCTTCAACTGATACAATGTGTCCGTGATCGTCTCTTTGTTATGCTCCACTTCCGCCCCGTCTGCGGCATACATGCTCTGATAGTCGTTCAGCATTGAAATGGGCGGCGCGGCGTAGCGTGCATATATATGTTTCTTTTTCGGCTGCTCCGGCTCCGCTGCGGGAACGGTGCGCGCACCGGAAACGTCGCCGCGGCGGGAAGGCAAAGGCTCCTCCGCCGGCTCTTCTCTGCGGAGCCGGTCGCTCGCTTCGGGCACGATCGACTCTCCCGCTTCGTCCTCCTCCTCTTCTGAATCAAACAGATTGACGGCGGAATCGAAGTCGTCCGTGATCGGTTGAAGGGTAGAGCGTTCCTCCTCTTCCTCCCGTTTTTTCTCCTGTTCGTAATCGCTCGGCGGCATAAAGCGCACGCTCTCGTCGATGCGGTCGCGCTTCGGCGGCTCTGCGGGCGGTTGGGAAACGTTTTCTGGCTCCTCACGCCTCGGCGAAACGGAGCGATCGGTAAAGCCGGTCACGCGGCTTTCGCCGACGGAATCGGATACAGCGCCCGAAGCTTCGCTATCCTGTGAAGGAACGGGGCGCGTTCTGCCGGCAGGCGGCACTGCATTTCTCGCGGGAGGGATCGGCGCAGACGTATTCTCGCGCACCGCCCCTATATCGCTCCCCTGCCTGTCCGTAAAGGAAGAAACGGGCCGCTGCGAGGAAAGCCCTTCTCCTGCGGAAAAGGACGTGTTCACGTCTTTGCGATAATAATCCCCCTCGGCGCGATAGGTCGAAACAGGCGAATCCGGCTGCGCCGTATCGGAAGGGCGCGTGGTATCCGTAACGATCTTTTTCGGCTTGTTCGTATAGGTGATATTGCTCTCCGCCGCATCGGAATAGAGCGAAGAATAGCTGGGCGAAGACGCGGAGGCCTGCGGCTTCGTTTCCGCGCGGGGCGGCTCCGTCCTGTTCGATCTTTCATGCCCCTCCGAAAACGCGGAAGGAGTGCTGCGGAAATTATCCGAATATTGCTGTTCGGAAATAATGCCGCGGTTCGGATTGTTGAAATATGAATTGGAATCGAAAATCAGATTGCTTGTATAGCCGGATACGTTTTCGGGATACAAGATGCTCCTGCTCTGCGCATACGGAGACATGGGCTGCTGCGGCTGCGCGGGCGGCTGTTCCGCCTTGCGGGCAGACTGCTCCCGGCGATCCTGCCGCATTTCCCTCTTTGTTTTGAAGGCAAATTCGTCGCCGACGGCAAAAAGTCGCTTAGACGGATCGCTCGGCTGTTGCGGCTGCGCCTGCTGCGGATACCCTTCCTGACGGATCGGCGCCTGCGGCATATACGGCTGTGTTCCCGCCTGCGGCGCAGACGGTGCATACGGAGCCGAAACGTTTGCCTGCGGCTGCACGGGCGCGGAATTTTCCGCATAGTTCAGATCGTACAGCCCGGACGTATCCGCCGAAGCCGCGCCGACCATCTTTTCCTCCTCCTGCTTTCTGCGGCGGCGTTCCCCTGCCGCGGCGTTGCGGGAAGTATAAATAAAATATGCGGTCGCCGCCAGAAGCAGAGAAAATATGATATATCCGCCGACATACGTCGTGAGCCTGACGACGGGATACACGATAAGGCCGATGATCACGCCGCCGCCCGTCGTTCTGAAAAAGCTGTTTTCCCCCGCGCGATAACATGCGGCAAGATAGCCGCCGTAGCTGGACCGGCTGTCTATACCGCCGACCTGCGAAGTGATCGTATGGATCAGGCATACGAAAAATACGAACGCGAGCAGGCACAGAGCGACCGTTTTCCTCTTCGCGGCAATTTTTTTGCCCGAGATCAGAACGACGCCGCCGTAAACGAGCGCCGCCAAGACCGCATAAGAGCAATAACCGAACGTACCGAGCAAAAAATTGCTGATGGCCGCGCCGACGCTGCCGAATATCACGCTGCGCGAAATAAGTATTACGAGCGCGATCGCGGCGAATAAAACCAACACGAAACCGACCGTTTCGCGGGTCAAAATGCGATCTTTATCCTTCTTTTTATTCTCACTGCCTCTTCCCAGATTGTTCAAAACGTTCTCTCCCTCCGCGCGGTACGCGACGGAATTTTTCTTCTTGATATAACGGTATTATTATACCATTTATCCCGCTTTTTATCAACTCTAAAAGGGCTAAAATATAAAAAAACCCCGCAGGGAATCCCTGCGGGGAAGGTTTTGCGGACGAGCCGTTTACATATCGACCTTTTCGTCGCTCCAAGAATACATTTTGCGGAGCTCTTTGCCGACTTCTTCCAACTGATGAGACGCCTCCATCGCGCGCTTTGCGTTGAAATGCGCCCTGCCGTTGTTATTTTCGGCGATCCATTTGCTCGCAAACGTGCCGTCCTGGATCTCTTCGAGGATCTTCTTCATTTCCTTTTTGGTCTCCTCGGTCACGATGCGCTTGCCCGTTTCATAATCGCCGAACTCGGCCGTATCGGAAATGGAATAACGCATGAGGGAGAAGCCGCCCCTGTAAATGAGGTCGACGATGAGCTTCATCTCGTGAATGCACTCAAAATACGCGTTTTTCGGGTCATATCCTGCCTCGACGAGCGTTTCAAAGCCCGCCTTCATCAGCGCGGTAACGCCGCCGCAGAGAACAGCCTGCTCGCCGAAGAGGTCTGTTTCCGTTTCGCATTTGAAGGTCGTTTCGAGAACGCCCGCGCGGGAACCGCCGATGCCCGCGGCATAAGCGAGCGCAATGTCGAGCGCTTTGCCGGTCGCGTCCTGATGGATCGCGACGAGGCAGGGCGTACCCTTGCCCGCAACGTATTCGCTGCGCACCGTATGGCCGGGAGCCTTGGGCGCGATCATGAAAACGTCTACATAAGGAGGCGGGGTGATCTGCTTGAAATGGATATTGAACCCATGCGCAAACGCGAGCGCCTTCCCCTCCGTAAGGTTGGGGAGAATGCTCTCTTTATAAATTTTCGCCTGTCTTTCGTCGGGGGTAAGGATCATAACGATGTCCGCCGCTTTGGTCGCTTCCGCAGCGGTCATCACCTTGAAGCCCGCCTTTTCCGCGACCGCCCAGGACTTGCTGCCCTCATAGAGACCGATAACGACTTTGACGCCGCTGTCTCTGAGGTTGAGAGCATGCGCATGGCCCTGACTGCCGTAACCGACGATAGCCACCGTTTTGCCTTTGAGCAAATTGAGGTTGCAATCAGACTGATAGTATATTTTTGACATTTTTTCTTCCTCCGAAAAATGTTTTTTAACGCTTTGACGCGCTTTTTAATAATTTCGTAATAAATTATAGTACGGCTCGCTTTTGTAGTCAAGCGGAAAAGGGCAATTTTATTCATTAATTTTCGCAATCGGTTTCATTCGGTTTTCGAATCGTAAAACCTTTTGCGCAATCAGCCTGAAATATTTGCCTTTGCAGGCGGAAAAGGTTATAATAATACAAAAAGACGGATTTTTTCCGTTCTCAAACGAGGCACAATATGCAATACGATCCGACAAACGAGCTCATTCTGCTGACAGGTGTCCGCAAAGACGGGGCGATCTCTTATTTTATCCGCGCAGTTTCGGAAGACGACGCCGCAGCGTATGCGCGCGCTTATGCCTGTCTGCTCGAAACGGACGAACAGAATGATTTTTACGGGCATGTCGCGCACGCCGTCCTCTTCGACGACAATTTATTTGCGCGCAGATGCTTTTCCCGCTCGGAAAACAACGATATACGCGCCGCTTACAGGCATGATCTTATGCTTCTGCAATCGCTTGCGGAAAAGGCGGAGCACCCGCCGAAAAGCATAGCGCAAAAAATATCGAACGGGCTCCCTGCGATCCACGCGGGCGAAAACAACCCCGTTTTCGGGAAGGATTGGGCAAGCGACGGCACGCTCGACAAAATTGCGGGCTTCTACCGCGAAAACGGTTACGGGATCTTTATCGGAAACAAGGCATTCACCTTCGAACAGGGAAAGCTCGTACCCGTAAAACACACCTCCGACATTGCGTTGGAAGACCTGAAAGACTACGAGGAAGAAAAACGCTCGGTTGAGGATAATATCCTCAGCTTCATCAAGGGGCTGCCCTATTCGAACATGCTGCTCTACGGAGACAAAGGCACGGGAAAATCCTCCACGATACACGCAATGCTCAACAAATACGCACCGCAAGGGCTCCGCGCGGTGGAAGTGCCCAAAGAACAGATCAAGGAGATCAACGCGCTCAAAGAAACGCTTGCCCCCCTGCCCTTCAAATTTTTGATCTTTATAGACGATCTTTCCCTCGAAGAACACGACGAAAAGGTCGCTTCCCTCAAAGCGAGCCTGGAAGGAAGCATGAACGAAAAGAGCGCGAACGTGATGATCGCCGCGACCTCCAACAGGCGACATATCCTCAAAGAAAACTTTTCGGACAGGGAAAACAGCGTACACGCGTCCGACACGATGGAGGAACAGCTGTCCCTTTCCGATCGCTTCGGGCTGACCGTTCTCTTCTCCTCCACGGGCAAAGCGGCGTATCTCTCCATCGTAAAGCAGCTCGCCCAGGACAGAAAACTCGGCATGGAGGAGGAAGAACTCTTCTCTCTCGCCGAGCGCTGGGCGCTCTATAAGGGCGGCAGATCTCCCCGCAGGGCGAAACAGTTTGTAGATTATATTTACGCCTGCACGATGAAAAATTCCGAAATACGCATATAGCGTTCACCGCGGCAAGACGGCCGCCGACGAAAACTCGTCGGCGGCCGCTCGTTTTACTTTCATTTTCAACCTCTCAAACGGGCTCCTGTCCGTTCAGGCGCGAAAGCGCCTGCTTCGCCGCATAGTATATATCTCCCGCGCCGAGCACGAGCACCACGTCTCCCCCGGAAACAGTCCCCTTCCAATAAAGCGCGAGCTCCTTTACCGTTTCGATATAGAGCGCGTTTCCGAGATGTTCCGCAAGGGTGAGAGCGCACCCCTCCGCGTCGAAATACTCTCTCGCCGAATAGGTCTTGTATATCACGAGATCCTCCACGCCCGAGAGCACATTTACGAAATCGTCGAAAAACAGTTTCGTGCGCGAATAGGTATGCGGCTGAAAGACGACGAGCAGCCTGCCGCGGCAGATCTCGTGCGCCGTCTGCAAGGCGGCGGCGATCTCGCGGGGGTGATGCGCATAGTCGGCGATAAAGCGCGCGCCGCCGTACCTGCCGATATTTTCGAATCTCCTGCGGATCCCCCTGAATTTTTCCAGCCCTTCCGCGATCAGATATGGAGGAAACCGATAATATATCCCCACCGCCGCGGCAGCCAAAGCGTTATAGATATTATGCCGCCCGTAGACGTTCAGCCTGATCCTGTCGAGCATCTCGCCCCCTGTACGGAGCGTAAACGCATATTTTCCGCCCTGCCCGACAATTTCCTCCGCGCATACGTCGCTTTTTTGCGTCAATCCGAAGGTCATATTCGGGCGGATATATGCGGATATTTTATCTTCCGCGCAAACGATCGCCGCCTGCGACTTTTCGCAGAAATCGCAGTACGCGCGGAACAGATTGCTCTCTTCCCCGTAGTAATCGAGGTGGTCGGCGTCCGAATTCAAAACGAGCGCAACGCCCGGGGTCAACTTCAAAAAATTCCCCATATATTCGCAGGCTTCCGTCACAAAAAAACGCCTGCCGCCGAGCTTCATATTGCCGAAGTCGGCGTCTATGCCGCCGATGTGCGCGGTAACGCCGCCGGCGCAGTTCTCCAATACATGCGCGCACATCGCCGTCGCGGTCGTCTTGCCGTGACAGCCCGCCACAGCGATCACATTTTGATGATCGAGGGAGATCAATTCCAAAAGATCCGCCCGCCCGACGATCTTTATCCCCCTTTCCTGCGCGGCGAGCAGTTCCGGATTGTCCGCCCTGATCGCAGAGCTTTGCACCACGATCTGCGCGTCGCCGAGATTTTCTCTTTTATGGAAGGGACACACCTCGATCCCCGCCGCACGCAACGCCGCCACGCGGTCATTTTCGCAAATATCGCTCCCTCTGACGGAGAATCCCCGAGATTTGAGATAGAGCGCCAAGCCGCTCATGCTGATGCCGCCTATACCGATAAAAAAAATCCTGTCGCAATCGCCCCAAAACGTCTTTCCCATGGCATAATATATGCCGCATATTACAAAAAAAGCCTTTTCAGGCAAAAAAATTTCAATTTTTTACAAAAAATTTTCGTTTGCCACTTGAAAAAGCTGAAATTATATAGTAAAATGTAGACAGAAGAACTAAATCTTGCATAAGGAGGAACTGTCTTGAATATTTCCGAAGTACGAATCAGATTCGTAAAAAAGGACGACAGCAAACTGAAAGCCGTAGCTTCCATCACGATCGATGATTGTTTCGTCGTACATGACATCAAAGTCATCGACGGTACGGACGGGCTTTTCATTGCTATGCCGAGCCGCAAGACGAGTGACGGCGAATTCAAAGATATCGCACACCCCTTGAATACCGAGACCCGCGAAGCCCTGAAAAACGCGATACTTTCCGCCTACGACGAAGCGCTCGAAAAAGAGCAGTCTTAAACGTGAAGGCGTCGCCGATTTCTTTGCGCGATAACGTTGAATGCAAGCAAAAAGGAGAGACGGAGGAATTATCCCGTCTCTCCTTTTTTACACGATCGTTTCCCCTTGTTTTTATCGGCGACCGAATATGCCCGAAGCGGCACACGGCAGTTACATCAAAAAAAGCCGCTGATGAGCGGCTTTTTTACTTTTACAGATTTACTTTTTTCTGAAAAGCCTCTGCACAAACGGAGGAAGAGATTTTTCCTTCTCCTGATCAGCCTGCATCTGCGGCTCCGGCTGACGGTACTGAGGCTGCTGGTATTGCTGTTGGGCAGACTGATACTGCGGCTGAGCCTGCGGCGCGGCCTGGCGATATTGTTGCTGCTGCGCATACTGCTGCGCGTTCTGCTGATACTGCCCGTTCTGCTGTGCGGCCTGCTGATACTGCTGCCCCTGTGCCTGCTGATATTGGGGCTGCTGATATTGCGGCTGAGCCTGCGGCGCGGGCTGCTGGTATTGCTGCTGTTGGGCAGACTGATACTGCGGCTGAGCCTGCGGCGCCGACTGCTGCTGAGGGCGGGCAAACTGCTGTTCCTGCCTGCGCTCAAACTGCTGTTGCTGATACGGCTGCCTGTACACGGGCGGCTGCTGCCCCGGCATCGTATTGTTTACGGGCGTGCGGATATAGGAAGGAGCAACGTCCTGTGGCTGTACGCTCTGCATCTGTGCGCGTTCCTCTCCGTTTCCTTCGGGAAGACCTCTGTTCACGAAGAAATTGCGCGAAGAAACATTGCGCTCGTCCTTCGGATTATACACGTTTTCCATGCTCGGGAAGCCCGTCGCGATAACGGTTACTTCCACCTCGTCGTTGATGTTGCTGTCGATGCAGGCGCCGAAAATGATGTTTGCGGAATAATCCACGACGCTCTGCACGAGGGTCGCGGCCGTCTGCACCTCGTCCATCGTGAGGTCGTTGCCGCCTACAATGTTCAAAATAACGCCCTTCGCTCCCTCGATGGTCGTAGTGAGGAGCGGGCAGTTTACGGCAAGGCGCACCGCCTCGACGATCCTGTTTTCGCCCTTTGCTACGCCGACGCCCATGTGCGCGAGGCCCTGATCTTTCAGAATCGTGCGCACGTCCGCGAAGTCGAGGTTGATGAGCGCGGGATTGACGATAAGGTCGGCGATGCCGCGGATACCCTGTTTAAGGATCTCGTCCGCCACGCGCAGCGCCTCCACCATCGGCGTGTTTTTCGGCACGACGCAGGTGATTTTATCATTAGGTATGATGATGAGCGTATCGACGTATTTTTTGAGATTTTCCAACCCCTTCGCCGTATTGTCCATACGCTTTTTGCCCTCGAAGTTGAAAGGTTCCGTAACGACGGCGATGGTCAGTATTTTCAGATCGCGCGCGATCTTTGCGATGACCGGCGCGGCGCCCGTACCGGTACCGCCGCCCATGCCTGCCGTAATGAACAAAAGGTCGGTGTCTTTGACGGCCTCGGTGAGCACCTCTTTGCTCTCCTCTGCCGACGCCCTGCCGATCTCGGGCTCCGCACCCGCGCCGAGCCCCTTGGTGAGAGCGGAACCGATCTGGATCTTATTCTCGGCCTTGGAAAGCAAAAGCACCTGCTTGTCGGTATTGACCGCCACATAGCTCGCACTCTGAATGCCTGCCTCGATCATGCGGTTGACCGCGTTGCACCCCGCTCCGCCGACGCCGATGACCTTGATCCTTGCCACGCCGGACAAGCTGTCTAAACTGTTAAACATGTGATGTTATCCTCCGAATCCGTAAAATAATTTATATAAAAAGCTCTGCTCACTCTCTGTTTTCAGAGCCATATCCAAAAGGCTCAGAAGCGAACTTTGAGCCGCTTTGTTGTAGTAAGGCAGCTTAGGGGCCACGATTTCGACCACCTTGTTGAGCCTGCCGCTGATATGTTCGCGCGCGCCGCGGATAGACGTAACGCCGCACCCCGTAAGCAAAACGGGTTTATAATCGATGAATCTGCTGTCAAACGATTCAAGACAGTGATTGACAGCCTCGCAGATAAGGTCGAGCCCCTCTTTCACCTTTTCTTTGAGCTCGCTCACCGCAACGGAGCAACTGCCCTCTCTGTCGTTATATTCAATGACGGAGCCCTCCACGTCTATACTGGAAAGATTGACCTTCCTAAGCATCGCCTCCGCCGCTTCAAAAGGGATATCGGTATCCTCAATGATATGCGCCGCGACATGCCCGCCGCCTACGGAACAGGCATTCTGGTATACGATGCCGTTGCCGCAAACGACGCTGAACGTCATAGACATGTAGCCAATATCGAGCAAAATGGCATATTCGTCGCGAAGCTCGGAAGGGATAAGATAGAGCGCCTCCGCCAAAGAAACGGGCAAAAATTCCACCTTTTTTATACCGTATTCCGCAAGAATGTTCCTGAAAAGGTCGGTAAAGCGCCTGTCCGCAAAAAAGTAACTCAAATACCCTTCCAGCGAATCGCTGATCATGCCGACGGGATCGATCACTCGGCGCTTGTCCGACGTAACGAAGTAAACAGAACCGCGCCTGATGAATTCGCCGCCGTTCTGTACGCCGGAAAACCCGTTTTCGTATAAAAGGTCTATATCGGAAGAGACCACGCGGCGTTTCCGCTGAAAGCTGACGAGATGGCGCCGCGTAACGACGCTGACAAACTCGCCGGGAACGCCGACGTAGATCTTTTTCGTTTTCGCTCCGCAGCTGAGTTCCATTCTTTCGAGAGCGGAAAACACGGCGGCTTTCAGCCCCGCGGGATCGAAGAACTGCGCGTCCGCAAATCCGTCGTACTTTTCGGTATGCATGCCCTTGAAAACGAAGGTATTGTTGACGCCGCGCTCGCCCGTCAAAGCGGTGATCTCTGATGATTCTACGCACAAAACGGCAACGCTTTTACGGCTCATTTTTCGCTCCCTTTTTCCTCTTCGGCTTTGACCGAATATACTATCACTATTATATAATAAAAATTTTTATATGTCAATAAAAAAACGTTCCCCGACGGAATATTCTGCCGGGGAATTTATGCGGTAATTTTTTCCTTTTAAGTTGACGGATTCGGATCATAATTTCCCGAAGAATGCTGTACCTGTACACTGCCTGTTCCCGGTACATACATGGGCAGAAAATATCCGTAAGTTTTCTGTGCGTCGGAGAGAGTCATGTATTCCGCGAGCGCCGCCTCAAAGCATTCGTACGCGTGCGATTCGGAAGAACTTACATAGAGCAGCCAGAGCTTTACCCCCTGCGTAAACGTAAAACACAAATATTCGGGGTTGTTCGTTCCTCCGGCGGAATATTCTATTCCGGAAAACCTGCCGAGAACGCCGCCGAGCGTTTCGTCTGCATGCGAAAGCATCTGCATCAGGAGGGAAAACGGAACGGCCTGATCCGCAACGAGCGTACCGCTCTCTTCCGAAGCGGAATACGTAAAGCCCGTGATCTCCACATTATACGCGCCGGAGGCGATATTATTTTCGGAGGTCTCGCGCACGGCAAGGATCTTTCCGTTCTCGTCCGTCACGTAATATTTTCCGTCCGCTGCGGAGTAGAACGCATACTGCTCGTACTCCTCTTCCACCCGTACGGAGATCTTATTGGGAAAACTCTTTTTTACGGAAACGACGTTCAGGTGCGTGTTCTCCTCCTCGCATACGTTTTCCACGATGTCGTAAACGTTGCTCTCTTTGAAAAACAGATAGCTCTTGTTGAGATATTCGTTCAGCCTGCCCTGCACCGTTTCCGCACTGCGCGCCGCCGCCGCGCTGCCCGTTTCGAACCGAACGTCGAACTGTGTGATGGAACACACGGAATTGAACGTTATGATAAAAATGAGCAGAAATACGGCGATCGCGTAGCCTATGACAAGTTTTTTGCTTTTCATCAGATCTCCTCTTATGTATTAAAAAATCATACCCGAATGCGGCGGATCTTCGCGCCGAGCGAAGCGAGCTTATATTCGAAGCCGGAATACCCCCTGTCGATATGCGAAAGATCGGTTACCGAGCTCATGCCTTCGGCGGAGATCGCCGCCAGCGTGAGCGCCGCGCCGCCGCGCAGATCGCCCGCCACAACGTCAGCCCCGTGCAAACGGGGAACGCCGCGCACGAACGCCGCCCTGCCGCGGACGGTTATATCCGCCCCCATTCGGATCAGTTCGGGCACATGCTTATATCTGGTTTCAAACAAATTTTCTACGATGACCGTAGAGCCTTCCGATATGCAGGCGAGCGCCGTAACGGGCGCTTGCAGGTCGGTAGGAAAGCCGGGGTACGGCATCGTTTCGATCATGCGGAGAGATCTCCTCGTTCCCCCGTTCTTTATGTATATTTTATCATTTTTTACAGTGATTTTGCAACTGATTTCGCGCAATTTATGTATAAGAGCGGCAATATTGTCCGCCGCGGCGCGGCATATCTCCGCTTCTCCCCCGCACATTGCCACCGCAATGAGGAACGTGCCCGCTTCGATGCGGTCGGGAATGGGCGTATATTCCACGCCGTGCAGCCTGCGCACGCCTTCGATGGAAACGGTAGACGTGCCCGCGCCGGAAATTTTTGCGCCCATCTTATTGAGAAAACTTTGCAGATCGCATATCTCCGGCTCTTTGGCGGCATTGCGAATGAGCGTGCGCCCTTCTCCTTTGACGGCCGCAAGAATGATGTTTTCCGTCGCGCCGACGCTCGGGCAGTCGAGCAAGATATCCGCGCCGATCAATTTGCCGCAATTGCAATTGATATAGCCGCCCTCTTCCGCGATGTTCACGTTGAGACTTTTCAACCCCTTCAAATGCAGATCTACGGGTCTCAGCCCGATGTCGCACCCGCCCGGATAGGCGATGCGCGCCCTTCCGAAGCGCGCGATGACAGACCCGAGCATAAAAACGGACGAACGCAGTTCCTTGGCGAGCGCAGACGGGATCTCGTGGTTGGCGGCGTCGGCGCTGTCTATGATGAGCGTTTCGCCGTCAAAGTCCGTCCTGCAACCGAGCTCGTTCAGAATCTGTATCATGTTGAGTACGTCCATGATCCTCGGGCATTTATGTATTATCACTCGTTCATCGGTTAAAATAGACGCGGCGAGCAGCGGCAGCACGGCATTTTTTGCGGATTGGATCTCTACTTCCCCCGCGAGCTGCCTGCCCCCTTCTATTATAAATTTATCCATAATTCACTCCTTGCAGAAACAACGCAAATGGCAAAGGGCATACCCCGAAGGATACGCCTCCCCTATTCCATAATATGGCGAAGAATCCGCAAAAGTGAAAAAGGGCGCCCGCTCAGGAAGCGCCCCTTATAAATTTCCCTCTGCCCGTTTTCACGCCGCGTTTTGCGTTCTTGGAAATATTGAACAATATCCCCATCGCCGCCATCGTGAAAATGAGCGACGTATTTCCCGCACTGATCAGCGGCAGCGGCAGTCCCGTGGGCGGGATCGACCCGCTCACCACGAGCGCGTTGACAACGACCTGTATCGCATAGACCATCGTGATGCCAGAAGCGAGCAGAAAACCGAACAGATCCCGGCTGCGGGCAGCCGTTTTTGCGCCGAAATAGATGAGCGCACCCGAAACGGCAAACAAAAGCAAAATGCCGACGAACCCGAACTCTTCCCCGATGACGGATAAAATAAAGTCAGATTCCGCAAAGGGCAAAAATCGGTATTTCTGCCGCGAATGAAACAAGCCGACCCCCAGCCAGCCGCCGTTGCCGAGCGCATAGAGAGACTGAATGAGCTGATACCCCTCTCCCTGCGGCGACTGCCACGGATCGATAAAGGCGTACAGCCTCTGCAAGCGGTACGGCTCTATGATGATGAGAACGGGAACCGCCGCAACGATCGGAATGAGAATGATGAGAAGGTATCTGATCTTTGCGCCGCTCAAAAACAGCATGGCGACCATCAACAGCCCGATACACATCGTGATGGACATATTCGGCTCCAAAATGACGAGCAGACAGATCGCCCCGCCCGCCCCGAGAACGGGCAGCATGCCGACAAACCTTTTCATGCGGTCGGGTTTTTCCGCAACATATGCCGCCGCAAAGATGACGAAGCCGTATTTTGCGATCTCGGAAGGCTGTATCGTTACGGGGCCGAGCCTGATCCAGCGGGTCGCCCCGTAATTTGCCCAGCCGACGCCGGGAATAAATACGAGCGCGAGCAAGACAAGGGAAACAATGAGCGCCGGCCATTTAAGCTTTTTCAGTTTGGAATACGGAAAAAAGCTCGCCGCAACCATCGCGCCGACGCCGAGAATAAACCCGACGAGCTGCTTTTTCATAAAAAAGAACTGATCGCCGTACGTCGTTTCCGCGGCATAACAGCTCGCCGAGTATACCATCAAAACGCCGAAGGCGGAAAGCGCTACGACGAGGATCGGGATCGCAATGTTGCCCGAGATCAGCCGCTTTACCGAACGCGTCCCCTCACTCGACGCCGAGTTCTTCGCCGCAACGCTCATTTTTTTCGTCCTTCATCTGCGCAACGAGTTCGCAGAATTTTTCGCCGCGCTCTTCGTAGCCGGAGAACATATCGAAGCTGCTGCTCGCGGGGCTGAGCAATACGCACTGCCCGCTCTTTGCCGTCATCGCCGCGATCCTGACGGCGAGGGCAAAATCCGCGCACAGCGTTATCTGCGTATACCCCTTGCGCACGGCGCTCGCGAGCAATTTAAAACGGTTTTCTCCGTAAAGAACGGCATGCACCGCGCGGCTGACTGCCAACTTTTCAAAAAGCGGGTCGTAGTCGTACCCCTTATCCTTGCCGCCGAGAAGCAATATCGTATCCGCCTGCATGCACCCGACCGCAGTGAGCGTCGCGTCTACGTTGGTGCCTTTGGAATCGTCTATGTACGTAACGCCGTCGATCTCCGCCACCGTTTCGATGCGGTGGCGCACCCCCTTCATCTTTGAAAGCGCTTCCGCAGCCGTCTTGCTCTCAACCCCCATCAGCTTGCATGCGCAGATCGCCGCGAGCGCGTTTTTCACGTTGTGCTCTCCTTTGAGGGAAAGATCGGAAGCGTTCATGATCTTTTCGTTTTCAAAATAGAGCCCTCCCTCGTAAAGATATGCGCCCTTGACCCGCTCTTTTACGGAAAACCACCGGACGGGGCAGCGCACGGAGTCGGCAAACGCGCGCACGCGCTCGTCGTCGTAGTTGAGCACGGCAAATTCGCTCTCGCGCATATTCCGCAGAAGCTTGGATTTCAGGAATATGTAATTCTCCATGTTGTAATGGCGGTTGAGGTGATCCTCCGCGATATTCGTAATGACGGCGACGTGCGGACGGATACTCGAAAGCGTTTCCAGTTGAAAGCTGGAAATTTCCGCAACGGCGATATCTCCGTATCCGAGCTCGTCCGCCTTGGCCGTGATCGGCAGCCCTATATTGCCGCAGGCGCAGGAAGACAGCCCCGCCGCCCTGAGCACCTCGTCGATCATCGTGACGGTGGTCGTTTTTCCGTTCGTACCCGTAACCGCGACGAGTGCCGCCCGCAGATACAGACAGCCGAGCTCCGCCTCCCCGATGATGCGTTTCCCCTTTTTGCGGAAGGCGACGGGAAGTTCGTGGTCGATGGGTATACCGGGGCTGAGAACGAGCACGTCGCATTCGTTCACCGCCGCGGCGACGCCGCCCTGTGCAACGGGGATCGCGCCGCGCGCCGCGAGTTCGCCCATCGTTTTTTGCACGGCGCCGTCCGCTATATCGTCGAACATATACACGACGGCGCCCCGCTTCAATAAAAAATCCGCGCTCGCCGCGCCGCTTTTCGACATGCCCGCAACGAGAAATTTCTGATTTCCGAAATACATCAGACACCTCTTTTCAATTTATTCAGACGAAACAGGCGCACAGCAGACCCGCCGCCGCGGTAATGAGCGAATATACGTAAGCGATCTTGCCTTCGGAATATCCCTTTTTCTGAAAGTGATGGTGCAGAGGCGCCATAAGAAATATCCGCTTTTTCGTCCTTTTATAATATATTACCTGCATGATGACGGATATGCTCGAAATTACAAACATGATCCCAACGATGACGATATAGAGCGCGTTTCCGCTGAATACACCGATCGCCGCCGCAAATCCGCCGAGGCTCAAAGACCCCGTATCCCCCATAAACACGGAAGCCTTGTTGGTATTGAAAATGAGGTAACCCGCCAACACGCCGCACAGGATCAGGGAAAGATCGGATAGGCCTGTCCTTCCGTTCGACAAAAGAAAAATGAGCAGAGAAAAGGAGGCGAAATACCAGAACGAAACGGAGGCGGCAAGCCCGTCCAACCCGTCGGTGAGGTTCACGCTGTTGACCGTTGCTATGAACGCGAGCGTACACAGCGGTATGATCCAGAAACCTATGTCGAAAGAGTAGTCGGAAAACGGGATATTTATGCGGGTCAGCCCGTTCAGATAGCAAAACACGCCCGCGATCACGGAAATCGAAAGCTGGAAGAAAATTTTTTGATACGCTTTGAGTCCCAAATTCCTGTGAAAACGGAATTTGAGAAAATCGTCTATAAACCCGACGGCGAGAAAGGCGAGCCCGAACGTAATCGCGACCAGCGAAAGCCTGTCCGAAAACAGGCCCGCGACCGCCGCGACGCAGACCGCGGCAAATACGAAAGCGAGCCCGCCCATCGTGGGCGTGCCGCTCTTCGCTTTATGTTCTTCCACATAGCCGAGGATATATTGTCCCGCACGCAATTTTTTCAGCAGCGGAATGAGCGCGGCGCAAAACACCGCCGACAACAAGCATCCCGCCGCCGCAATAAATATCGCTTCACGCATTTTTTCCGCCCTTTTCCGCCGACTTAAATTTCAGGATCCCGCGGATCGCGGAGAAATCGCTGTAAATGTGCTTTACCCCCATGATCTCCTGATAGTTCTCGCCGCCCTTGCCCGCAACCAGCAGAACATCGCCCTTTTCCAACTTATCCACCGCATATTCTATCGCGCTTTCCCTGTCTACAACGATGATGTAATCGTCCGTATACTTTTTTACCCCCTCTTCTATCTGCAAGATGATGTCGAAAGGATCTTCATAGCGCGGATTGTCGGAGGTGAGCACGGTAAAATCGGCGAACCTTGCGGAGGCCTCCCCCATGAGCGGGCGTTTGAGGGCGTCGCGGTTGCCGCCGCAGCCGAACAGACAGATCAGCCGCCCTTTGCAGTGCGGACGAAGCGCGCGCAGCGATTTTTCCAACCCGTCGGGAGTATGGGCAAAATCCACAAAAATATCCGCCCCGCGGAATGAGCCTGCACGCTCCAACCTGCCGCTCACTTTTTCGAGCGAGGCGAGCCCGTCCGCAATGACGGGAACGGGGATCCCCGCCAGCTTTGCACATTCCGCCGCCGCCATGGAGTTATATACGTTGTGCCGCCCCGTCATGTGCAGCCGGATCTCGTAGAGCTCATCGAAAAGATTGATGATGTACCGACACCCTCCGAAGCCTTCCGCGATATCCACGGCAAAAACGTCGGAGGGATTTTCGAGCGCATAGCTCACGCTTTTCGGAGCGACGGCGGCGAGCGCGCGGCCCTCTTCATCGTCAAAATTCAATATGGCGCATTTGCATCTGCCTTTTTCGAAGAGTTTTCTTTTCGCCGCGCCGTATGCCTGCATCGTCTTGAAAAAATCCAGGTGATCCTCGGTCAAGTTTGTAAAAATACAGTAATCGAACACGATCCCGTCGACCTTGCCGTAATAGAGAGCGTGTGCCGAGACCTCCATAACGACCCATTCGACGCCGCATTCCGCCATGTCGGCAAAAACTTTATACAAAAAAATGGGATCCGGCGTAGTGAGCTCGGGCGAGATCTCTTTATTTGCGTAAAAGATGCCGAGCGTTCCGATATTTCCGCACGCAACGCCCGCCTCTTTGAATATGGCGGCGAGCATATGCGCCGTAGTCGTCTTTCCGTTTGTTCCCGTGATGCCTACGATCTTCAATTTCTTTTCGGGGTGCCCGTAAAACGCCGCAGCGAGCAATCCCATTGCTTTGCGGCCGTCTTCAACGATCATCTGCGGAACGTCTA
This sequence comes from Candidatus Borkfalkia avistercoris, assembly GCA_019115995.1. Taxonomy (GTDB): domain Bacteria; phylum Bacillota; class Clostridia; order Christensenellales; family Borkfalkiaceae; genus Borkfalkia; species Borkfalkia avistercoris. The sequence continues at coordinate 149,891 of DXCL01000026.1, read as the reverse complement.
TCGGCAGTTTTCTTTCCGCCGCGAGCGCGACCGCGCCCGCCGCCACCGCCTCGGCAGCAAACTCATGCCCGTCGTTCTCTTCCCCGCCGAAGCACACGAACAGATCGCCGCGCATCACATGTTTGCTGTCTGCACTGATACCGCCGATCTCCGTATTTTTTCCTCCCGTAAGCGATTTCGCCCCGATCTCTTCCGCCAATTTTCCGAGTAACACGATTGCAAGCTCCTTTATTCATACGGCTCTATGCCGCGAACTTCGATGATCCCTTCAAAAATTTCCTTTGCACACGGCGCCGCCACGACGCTGCCGTAATATGCGCCCTGCGGCTCGTCTACGATGACGAGCGCGAGATACTGCGGATCGTCCGCCGGGAAAAAACCGAGAAAGGAAGAAACATATTTCCCCGCGGCGATCGCGCCGTTCTCATACTTTTGCGCGGTGCCCGTTTTGCCGCCCACCTTATACCCCTCGATATACGCCTTGCTGCCGCTTCCGTTTGCGACCACTCCTTCCAAAAGAGAGGCGAGCAAGCGGGAAGCTTCTTCGCTGATCGTCCTGTTTTTCAGTACCGCAGAAAATTCTTCGCTTACGGCGCCGTCTTTGCTGACGATGCTTTTCACGAGATGCGGCTGATAATAATACCCGCCGTTCACGGCGGCGGCGCCCGCCGCGGCGAGCTGCAAAGCGGATACCGCCAAACTCTGCCCGAATCCTATGCGCGCCAGATCGCAGTCTCGCACCGCGCTTTCGGGGATCAGCATTCCCTGCGATTCGCCCGAAAAATCTACGCCCGTATTTTTTCCGAATCCGAACGCTTCCAGATAATCGTAAAAAGTTTCTTTTCCGAGGGAGAGCGCGATATCTACGAAACAGGGGTTGCAGCTGTTGTTGAGCGCCTCGGCAAGCGTCTGATTAGAATGTTTGCCGTTCGCATGATTGCTCCAACAGCGGATCGTCGTTCCGTCGACCGATCGGGTACGGCTGCTGTTGAATACGTAATTCATGGAAAACGCCGACGTATTCCCTTGCAGATACTCCTCGATATTCGCCGCGGCGGTCACGATCTTGAAAGTCGACCCCGGCTCGTAAATGTCCGATACGAGCCTGTTTCTCGTAAGAGCGTTGAGAAGGTCTGTGTCCTCACGCGGCACGTCGTTGAGATCGTACCCGGGATAATTGACCATTGCCAAAATCTCAAAATTGTTCGGGTCGAGCACGACGCACTGCGCCGAAAGAGGCGAATATGTACGGTACGCGTTTGCTATCGCCTCCTCAGCGATCATCTGAATGTCTTTGTCGATCGTCAACACGACGTCCATTCCGTCCGTCGCGGGCAGATAGACGGCTTCCCCCTCTTCCAATTCTATCCCCACGAGGTCGGTGTCGTATAAAATTTCCCCGTCTATCCCCGCGAGGTATTTATCGTAATATTTTTCCAGCCCCGTAAGCCCCTCGTTGTCCACCGAAGTAAACCCGAGCACCTGACAGAGAAGTTCGGAATAAGGATACGTTCTGGTGTTGTCTCTCGCATAATAGACGCCCGGGAGCTCGTATTCCGCGAGCCGCCCGATCCGCTCCGCGTCCGCGCGGCGGAAGACGGTCAGCTCGGATACTTTTGACGAAGTAAGTTTTTCCAAAAGCTCCGCTTCGTTCAGCGAAAATATCTCTGCGAGCACGCGCGCGGCCTCCTTCTTGTCTTTGACCGCGTTCGGGCGGGCAAAGACGGTATACGAGGTCACGTTTCCCGCTAGAACCGAGCCGTTTCTGTCCAATATCTGCCCGCGTTCCGCGACGACGGGGATCTCCCTCGTCCACTGGTCGAGCGCAAGATAGCGCAGTTCCTCTCCCGAAATGACCTGAATGTAAAAAAATCTCGCAAAAATCGCCAAAAAAATAAAGGCCACGGCGATGAGCACCGCCGTCAACCTCTTTCGTAAAACGCTCGCGGAATATCCGCCTTCCCTGTTTTTTATGCCGCTTCCGTTTTTTATGCCGCCGCACCCCCGTACGGAATTTTTCACAAAAAAAATCGGCCCCGTCCGCAGGCCGATGCGACAGCCCTACAAGCGAGACCGAAATTCATTCGTGATTCTTTCAGTTTTTATGTTTATATTTTCAGCCGCGGACGAAACCGTTGTCTTCCGCCCAGGAGATGATATAATCGTCGCTCGTGATCTCGTCGATGTACGACTGCACGTCTGACTGCTCCGCCATGACTTCGCTCAGCCTTGCTTCCTGCGCGGCTACGTCCTGATCCAGCGTCCGCAAAACGCTCGTATTGACGATGATGAGCGCGAGAATGACGACTACGACCAGCGCATAGACCGCCATGAGCAGTTTGCCCTTCGCCGTGAGGGAATACCTCTTTTTCTCCTCGGAGACCGTCTGCTTTTCGTTTTCGAAAAGATCGCTCCTATACTGGATCGTCGTAGCGGTGGGCATCAGGTCGGCGCTCTCTTCCGCAAAGTCTGCGGGCTGTTCGTAACCCAACCCGTCCGTATATGCGGGTGCTCCGAACTCCTCGGCGGGAGCCTGCGGTTCATAAACGGGAGCCGCCTGTACGGGCGCGTATTCGGGCGACGCTACTGCGGCGCGCGCCTGAAACACAGGCGCCTGCGCGGGCGCTTCGAATACGGGCGCAGAATCGAATACCGGGCGGGAAGGCGCAAAAACTTCCTGCTGCGCAGCCTGCTCGAAAACGGGAGCGGCAAAATCCTCTGCACGATTGTACTCGGGATTGATAAGCTTCTGATAATTGTCGGAAATGCGCGCGTTAAAGCGAAGAGCCTTCTGCTCCTCCGTCATCTCCTGCGCCTCGTCTCTGCCGCCGAGCCTGCCGTAGGCCTTTAAATCTCTTTCTTCAGTTCTCTCTCTTTCCAGCACGGGAAGTCCTGTTGCCATTTCCTTGTCTCCTTATATATATTCTTCCACCCTTTCCGCTATGCGCAGTTTTGCGCTTTTGGATCGCGTATTGTTTCTGAGTTCTTCCTCCGACGCAGTCAGAGGTTTTTTTGTGATGATCTCCAATTCCTTTTTCTTTCCGCAGACGCATACGGGCAAACTCTTGTCGCATATACAATCCGTTTCCAGATCCTTAAAAACATTTTTGACGATCCTGTCTTCCAGCGAATGAAAGGTAAGCACGCATATCCTGCCGCCCTTTTTGAGCCTGCGGGAAAGCCCGCGCACCGCATCTTCCAATCCGTCGAGCTCGCCGTTGACTTCAATGCGGATCGCCTGAAACGTCTTTCTCGAAAACGGGGCGCCGTGCCTGAATTTTGCGGGAATGCTCTTTTCTATAATGGAAACGAGCTGTCCGCTCTCGGTGATCCTCCCCTTTTTTCTTTCGGCGACGATGTTCCCGGCGATTCTCTTTGCGAACGGTTCTTCTCCGTAATCCCGTATGATGCGGAAAAGCGCGTCTTCGGAATATCCGTTCACGACCGCCTCCGCCGTAAGATCTCCTTCGGGATCCATGCGCATATCGAGCGGAGCGTTTTTCATATAACTGAAACCGCGGCTCTCTTCGTCGAGCTGAAAACTCGAAACGCCGAAGTCGAGCATCACACCGTCAAGCTTGTCCGCCCCCGCCCTTTCCAACACGGCGGCGTAATTTTTGTAATTGCTTTTATATATCTGAAACCTTCCCGCAAATTCGGAAAGCCTTTTTGTCGCCGCGGCGATCGCGTTGTCGTCGAGATCGGTCGCGATCAGCCTGCCGTTCGGAGAAGTCCTTTTCAGGATCTCGTAGGAATGTCCGCCCCCTCCGATCGTTCCGTCAAAATAAACGCCCCCGTCTTTCAGAGCCAGCCCCTTCATGCATTCTTCCGGCATGACCGGGATATGAGAAAACTCGATCATTCGGCCCTGCCCGCGCCGAGGTTTTTCAGCTTGGCAAACACATTGTTGATATTCTTGCCAGAATTTCTCTTGGCAAAGTTTTCGGCGGATTCGATGCGCAGGTAAGTCGCCGCGCCGACGATGACGATCTCTTTATCGATCTCGGCATGCTCTTTGAGTTCCTGCGGGATCACGATCCTCCCCTGATTGTCCTCCGTAACGTCGAACACCATACCCGTAAATTCCGCGATGGCGTCCTGCGTTTCGGTATCGAAGATGGAAACGCTGCCGAAGCTGTCGAGTATCTTTTTATACTCCTCGTACGGCAAAACATAGATGGTCTTATCCGGGCCGAAAGCGAGCTTGTACCCTGCTTCGAGCTCCGCCTTGTACTTGGCGGGAATGCGTATTCTGTTTTTGTCGTCCAACCGATTGTTGAACCTGCCGTTAAAAGAATACATTGCCCCTTCGTCCCTTTGTGATGTATCCATTATACCACCACTTTTGACCACTGTCAACCACATCCATGAAATTTTTTGAATTTTTTGCAGTTTTTTTAGTCGTTTTTATATGTTTACGAACATTTGTTTGTATAGCTAAACGTTAAAAACACCTTTTTATTTTTATTTTTTGCCATTCCAAGGAAAATAGGCGCATTTTTTGAGTTTTTTTGCGATTTTTTTGAACATATGTTTGTGTTTATGTTTTGGTGGTCAGCTATCCCTATATTTTGGCAAAAATCGCCCTCTATACGGCCGCCGCGAAGCAAAAACGACAGCCGGTCCGCCGCGCCGCCGTTGCCGTCGTACGCCCTGCAACCGTAAAAGTCCTCTATCTCCCGTTTGAAGAAAATATAATGCGTGCAACCGAGCACGACGGCGCCGCATTTTAACCGCGGCAGATGCTTTGAAAGATCGAGCCGTTCCCGATGAAAAATATTTTTTTCGATCGCCGCGGCGAGCCGTTCGGGGGCATAAGAAACGATCTCTGTATTACCGCACCGCGCGCACAGCGCCCCGTAGCGGGTAGATCGGAGCGTCGCTTTCGTCGCGAGCACGAGAACGCGCGCCGCACCCGACCTTGCCGCAGGCAACACGGCGGGCTCCACGCCGACGATCGGAAACGGGTAACGGGCGCGCAGAAGGGCGGCGGCGTCTGCCGTAACCGTATTGCACGCAATGACCGCCGCTTTGAGCGGATATTTTGCGAGCTTTCCGAACGCCCTGCACGCGAGCAAACGGATCTCTTCCTCGCTTCTGTTCCCGTACGGCGCATGCAAATTATCGCCGAAATATAAAAACTTTTCCGCGGGCATTTTATCGGCGCACGCGGAAAGCAGCGTGAGCCCGCCGATCCCGCTGTCGAAAACCCCGATATATTTTTGCGTAAACCTTCCCTCCCTTTGCTCTTAAAAATATTCGGAATACGGCGAATAAATTATAATTTTTAATAAAAAAACAGTTTACATTCGTTTTTTTTTGTGATAAAATAGCTTAGGTATCAACGAGAACAATATCGAAAGGAGAATCAAAGTGCCTAACATTAAATCCGCTAAAAAGCGCGTAGCCGTCATCGAAAAGAAGACCTCTCAGAACAAGATGATCAAATCTTCCGTCAAAACGGCTATCAAAAAATTTAATGCAGCTTTGGCCGCGGGTGACGTGGCGGCAGCTGAAAAGCTTTTGCCCGAAACCGTTTCCATCATAGATTCCGCAGCTTCAAAGGGAATCCTCCACAAGAACAACGCGGCCAACAAGAAATCTGCGCTCGCCAAAAACCTGAACGCAGCAAAAGCGTCTGTTGCGGCAGCGCCCGCAGAAGAAGCGCCCGCCGAGGTTCAGCCCGAAGCGCCCGCAGCCGCCCCCGCAGTGGAAGAGAAGCCCAAAAAGACGAGGGCAAAAAAGGCGAAAGCGGAAGACGCCGAGTAATTCCCCCCCCCTCTTATATTTATATGTCGGCAGAACAAAAAGCGACCCGAATACGGGTCGCTTTTTCGCTTGCCTTCGCAAATCCCCTTTTCTCATGAAAAACATTTTTCCGAATTTTGCAAGAGGCGCCTTTTTTATTTGAAATTTGCGCCCTTTCTCTATATAATAGTGTCTATAAAAATAATAAGCAGGAAAATCGCATATGACAGACCCGAAAAAGCCGGCAGCCGCCGCAGCAACCGCCTCGCCCGTCAAAGACGAAAAGATCATCGAGATCGTAGGCGCCTCCAAAGTGTTTGATGAAACCGTTGCCGTCGACAACATAGACCTCTACGTCCGTAAGGGTGAATTCATCACCTTTTTAGGGCCGAGCGGCTGCGGGAAAACGACGACCCTTCGCATGATCGCAGGGTTCGATATTCCCACGTCCGGCAAGATACTGCTCAACGGCAAAGACATCACCAATCTTCCCCCGAACAAACGACCGATCAATACGGTCTTTCAGCGCTACGCTCTTTTCCCCCACTACAACATTTACGACAACGTGGCTTTCGGGCTCAAACTCAAAAAGATCCCCGTTACCTACGTGAACGAAAAGGGAGAAACCTATACGAAGCTGCAAAAACTCACCCGCCGCGAGATAGACGAAAAGGTGAAAAACGCGCTCGCGGTCGTCGACCTGGAAGGATTCGAAAAGAGGAGCGTTTCCACCCTTTCCGGCGGGCAGCAGCAGCGCGTGGCGATCGCGCGCGCCATCGTGAACGAGCCGGAGATCCTTTTGCTCGACGAGCCGCTCGGCGCGCTCGATCTGAAAATGCGCAAAGAGATGCAGATCGAGCTCAAAGAAATGCACAAAAAGCTCGGCATCACCTTTATTTACGTTACGCACGACCAGGAAGAGGCGCTCACGATGAGCGACACCATAGTCGTAATGAAGGACGGGCAGATCCAGCAGATCGGAACCCCCACCTCGATATACAACGAACCAGCCAACGCGTTCGTCGCAAATTTTATAGGAGACTCCAACCTCTTCAACGGCACGATGGTCGGCAACAGGCTGGTGCGTTTTTGCAACCGCAACTTCAAATGCCTCGACGATTTTGCCCTGCACGAAAAGGTAGACGTGGTCGTAAGGCCCGAAGACATCAAGATGACAAGCGCGGACGAGGGCATGCTCAAAGGCGAGGTCATCAGCGTCGTATTCAAAGGGGTGCATTACGAGATCACCGTCATGGTGGGTAAAACGGAGGTCGTCATTCAGAACACGGAGAGCAGAAACGTGGGAGAAACGATCGGGCTCGACATTCTGCCCGACGGGATCCACATCATGAAAAAGGAATTTACCGTCAACCGCTACGACGGCTATATCACGAAAAAGAACACGGTGGTTTTCGGCGACGGAGAATTTGCATGCGACGTGACCCAGCTCTACCCCGGCTCGCATCTGGACGACGAGGGCTACCTCATAACCGCCGAAGGAGAACAGCTCGACCTGACCGATACGGACGTTACCGTCGAGGTCGGATTTACCGACATCGAGATCAGCGACAACGCGGACGAAGGCGGCGCGCAGGGGCACATCGTTTCCATCATCTATAAGGGCGATCACTATCAGGTCATCGTCCGCACACAGGAAAACGAGGAAGACTACGTGCTCGACACGGAAGACCTCTGGAACGAAAACGACCTCGTAAGCGTAAAGATCGCTCCGGAAAAAATACGTCTCGCACTGAAACAGGAGGCAAAACAAAAATGATGAAGCTGCACTTTTCCAGAAAACAGCTCTGCATTCCCTATGCGCTCTTCCTCCTGCTGTTTGTGGTCATTCCCATGCTGATGATCCTGTTTTACGCCTTTACGGGCGAGGGTGCGGACGGCGGGCTCACGTTCACCTTCGCCAATTTTGCAGACTTTTTTACGAGCAAAGCAAAACTTTCCACCCTGCTGATGAGTTTTACGATCGCCATTATCTCCACGGCGATCTGTCTGGTCATCGCCTATCCGCTCGCCTATGTTCTGGCAAGAAGCACCTGGAAAAAGAAATATGTTCTGCTCATGATCTTCATCATGCCCATGTGGATCAATTTCGTCCTGCGCATCACGGCGCTGCGCGAGCTTTTGGATCTGATCGGTTTGTTAGGCACGCAGAATTACCTGAACACCATCATCGGCATGGTTTACGATTTTCTACCCTTTATGATCCTTCCCCTCTACACTACGCTGGAAAAGCTGGACAAAAGCTATCTGGAAGCGGCGGCGGATCTGGGAGGAAACAAGTTCACCGTTTTTACGCGCGTAACGTTTCCCCTGTCGATGCCGGGCGTCATTTCCGGCATCACGATGGTCTTTATGCCGTCGATGACCAATTACGTCGTGAGCGATACCCTCTCCAACTTTAACATCACCATTCTCGGCAAGCTCATAGACGAGTACTTTACGACCTACGACAACTGGCACATGGGCTCCATGATCTCCATCATTCTGCTCGTGATCATCTTTTTGACGCTGCTCGCGACGGGCGGCTTCAAAGACGAAAAGGACAACGCGCGAGGTGCGAATTTATGGTAAAGAAAATTTTATCGGTCGCGTTGTGCGTCGCCGTCCTCATCTTTATTTATTCCCCGATCCTCCTGCTCGTCGTGTACAGCTTTACGGACGCGAACGTCATCGGCAGATGGCAGGGATTTTCCTTCAAACTCTATGCACAGCTCTTTCAAAGCAGAGAGATCATGCGCATTCTCGCCAATACGGTCGTGCTCGCGCTCGTTGCGGCGGTGCTCTCCACCATACTCGGAACGGCGGGCGCCATCGGCATTTTTTACAGCAAAAAGAAGGTCGGCGCGCCCCTGAAAGCAGTGTCGCAGATACCTATCATCAACGCGGAGATCGTTACGGCGATCTCGCTCGCCCTCCTCTTCTCCTTCGTCGCTCTGTACAGAACATACTTTTCCCTGATCGTCGGGCATATGGTGCTCTGCACGCCCTTCGTCATTCTGTCCGTCATGCCGAAGCTGAAACAGATGGATCCGAACGTATACGAGGCGGCGCTCGACCTCGGCGCAAGCCCCACGACCGCCCTCTTTAAAGTGGTTCTGCCGCAGATCTTTTCCGGCATACTCTCCGGCTTCATGCTCTCGATCACTCTCTCGCTCGACGATTATATCGTGACCGCGTTCACCAAGCCGCGCACGTTCGACACCATAAGCACCTACGTATACAATGCGGTAAAGAACGGCACGAACAGCTCCACGCCCGCTCTGCGCGCGCTCTCCGCGCTGATCTTCGTCGTGATGATCGCGGCGGTGCTCATCGTCAATCTCCGCGCGAGAAAGGGTAAGGAGGCGAATAAATGAGCAGAGCCCTTCGTTTAGCAGCCGTTTTTGCTTCCCTTTTTATCATCGGCACCCTTGCCCTTTCCGCAGCGGGCTGCGCGGCGTCCTCCGCGAGCACGGTGCTCCGCGTATATAACTGGGAAGACTATATCAGCCAACCGGACGGCGAGAGCGACGAGTATGTAGACCTCATCGCAAAATTCGAGGAAGAAAACCCGGGCGTTACGGTGGAATATTCCACCTTCGGCACCAACGAAAACATGTACAACGAGCTGAAAATAAACGCCGCGGGATACGACCTCGTTTGCCCTTCCGATTATATGATCATGAAGATGATCTCCGAAGATATGGTCGAACCCTTCACAGACGATTTTCTCGCAAACAGCAATTATACAAAGTATGCTTCCCCCTACATCAAAGATCTGTTTGAAGAAAACGGCTGGACGCGTTACGCCGCCGCTTATATGTGGGGAACGATGGGCTATGTGTATAACCCCGCACTCGTAAACGCGGAGGATCTTTCCGGCTGGGCGGGTATTTGGAGCAACACATACGACCATATGACCACCATAAAAGACAGTGTGCGCGATTCCTACTTTTTGGGCGTGGCGTACGTGTACCGCGATGAATTGAAAGCGCTCACAGACGAATACGACGCCGCCGAAATGACGCTTGCAGACGAAAGATACGCCGAATACAACGCCAAAGTGACCGAGATCATGAACCGCACGGACGAAGACACATTGGAAAAAGTCAAGAACGCCCTGCTCGATCTCAAACAGTACCTTTACGGCTTTGAAGTAGACAGCGGCAAGCAAGACATGATCACCGGGAAAATTTCGATCAACTTTGCTTGGAGCGGAGACGCCGTGTATTCCATGGACGACGCCGAACCCGTATTCGACGAGGAAACGGGCGAGCAGACCGCAAGCGGCATATACCTCAATTACATCGTGCCCGAAGAATGCTCCAACATCTGGTTTGACGGCTGGGTCATGCCCAAGGGCGCAAACGTAGAGCTGGCGCAGAAATTCATAGACTTTCTTTCCCGACCCGAAAACGCCGTGGCGAACATGAACTTTATCGGCTACACCTCCGCCATCGCGGGAGACGAAGTCTACGAAGAGATGATCGACTGGTACGACGAGTCCGCCGAAGGCACGCCGGGCTTTGACGAAGACGGAAACGCGCTCGTCGCGTACGATCTCAATTACTTCTTCGGCGGCACGGGCGAATACGAAAATTACGTCATCTACGTTTCTCAGGACAGCCTGAACAGGCAGATCTCCGCGCAGTACCCCACCGAAGAAGTCATCGTGCGCAGCGCCGTCATGCAGCATTTCGACAATGAAACAAACGCTGCCGTCAACGAAATGTGGGAGGAGGTAAAGGGCCTGCCCATACCCGTTTGGGCATATATCGTGATCGCCGTGATCGCGGCACTCATCATCGTTGCCGCGCTGTCTTATCTTTACAAAGGAAAGCACCGCGGGCACAAGCCTAAAAAAGGTTATAAAATCCTGAAAAGAGGCGCATAAAAAACGCGGGCGGAAAACAGCGAACCGACAGAACCCGAAAGCGAGGGAAAAATGAAAAAATTAGTTATAATCGGCCGGGGGCCGGCGGGCATTTCCGCAGCGCTCTATGCAGTGCGAGGCGGAGCGGATACGACCGTGATCGCCAAGGACGGCGGCGCGCTCGCCAAAGCCGACCTGATACAAAATTATTACGGCTTTGAAAACGGTATTCCCGCAAGCGAACTGATCGCCCGCGGCGTAAGGCAGGCGGAAAATCTGGGCGTAAAACTCGTGAACGATGAGATCGCGGGAATAGAATTCGGAGAAAACGGATACATCGTAAAAACGATCGGGGGCGAGTATGAGGCGGGCGCCGCGATCATCGCATGCGGCGTATCGAGAAACGTTCCCCCTATCCGCAACATTCAGGATTTTGAAGGCAGAGGCGTAAGCTATTGTGCCGTGTGCGACGGCTTCTTTTTCAGAGGCAAAAAAGTCGCCGTGATCGGCAGCGGCAAATATGCGCTGAGCGAATACGGCGTTCTCAAAAATATCATCGACGACGTTACGATCTATACGAACGGGGAATCCCCTTCTTTCGACAGCGCGGGCGTACGCATGGAAACAAAAAAGATACTCGCCTTTGAAGGGCAGGAAAAAGTCGGCGAGATCGTCTTTGAAGACGGTTCCAAAGAAAGCGTAGACGGCGTTTTTGTCGCTTGCGGCTCGGCGGGCGCCTTTGAGCTTTCCAAAAAGCTCGGACTGGAAACTACGGGAAACAAGATCGCCGTAAACGAAAGGCGGGAAACCAATATTCCCGGCATTTACGCCGCGGGAGACTGTACGCCTGGCTTGCAACAGATCGCGAAAGCCGTTTACGACGGCATGATCGCCGGGACGGAGGCTTTGAAATATTTAAAAGCAAACGCATAATTTTGCATTGCTTCCGCAATACAGAAAGGGAACGCCAAATATTTGGCGTTCCCTTTCTTTTATCGGATTTTGCAAGTTTATGCCACGCATAGTACTTGATTATTTGAAAAAATCAGAGTTGATTTACTGCTTTTTCTGCTTTTATAATATCTTCTTCCTCCGCTTCGCGCATTCCGGCATAAATAAAATTCAAGCCGAGTTCCGCGTATTTATCCTCGCACAACTTGCGAAAAGGCAAAAACTTCACCCGTTTCCCCCTTTTTCCGACCAGCGCCGAAAGAGCGGAGAGCTTGTCGCAGGAATCGTTCTTACCCGGCACGAGCACATTCGTGATTGTATAATCGCACCCCGCGCGCCCGCACGCGTCAAAAAATTTTTCATATCCGCAAAGATCGTTCTCTTCCTGGTTTTTTACGTCGACGATCACCCCGTCGAGCGCGGACAAAATTTCCTCATCGGCGATCGTTCCGTTCGTTTCCGCCACAACGTGTATCCCGCCGCTCTTCAATAAGACCGCGAGATCGAGCAAAAATTCTTTCTGTAAAAACGGTTCGCCGCCCGAAAGAGTTACGCCCCCCTTCTTAAAATACGGCTTATAGCGCTTCAAGCGCGCAAACAACTCCTCCGCGGAGATCTCCTGCCCGCTTTTGCAGAGCGTTTCCGGATTATGGCAAAACGGGCAGCGCAGATTGCACCCCGAAAAAAATACCACGCAGCGCAGTCCCTTTCCGTCTACCCCCGATCCGCAATATACAGAGTCGATATATCCCTTTTTATTTTGCATCGTTCCTCCTTTCAATGCCCGCCGTTATGCGACGCCGCACGCGCAAGACAGCGCGTGCGGCGTTATTCATATTGCTTTCGGGCGACGTTTTCATATCCTGCCGTGGTAAGTACGTTTTAAGACCTCTAACTGGTGCGCTTTGGAAAGCTTATGGAAATTGACGGCATATCCGGAAACGCGGATCGTTACGTTCGGATACAGCTCGGGGTGCTCCATCGCAGCGACGAGCTTTTCCCTGTCAAACACGTTCACATTCAAATGATGCGCACCCTGCGAAAAGTACCCGTCCATCATGTCCGTCAAATTTTCCGCGCGCTCCTCCCTGTCTTCTCCCAGAGCGGAAGGCACGATGGAAAAGGTGTTGGAAATACCGTCTCGACAACAGTCGTAAGGTAGTTTCGCCACGGAATTGAGAGAAGCCAACGCACCGCTCAGGTCGCGGTTGTGCATGGGATTCGCCCCCGGCGCAAACGGCTCGCCCGCCGCCCTGCCGTCGGGCGTTGCGCCCGTCTTTTTACCGTATACCACGTTCGAGGTGATCGTAAGAACGGAAAGCGTGTGCTTTGCCCCGCGATAGGCGGGCGTCTTTTTCAGCGTTTCGTGAAATTCACGCAAAAGCTCCACCGCAATGCCGTCCACCCTGTCGTCATCGTTGCCGTATTTAGGGAAGTCGCCTTCGATCTTAAAATCGTAAATGATGCCTTCGTCGTTATAGACGGGCGTAACGCTTGCATATTTGATGGCGGAAAGCGAATCGACCGCCACCGAAAGCCCCGCCACGCCGCAGGCGAGGAAGCGTTCGACCTCGGTATCGTGCAGCGCCATCTGTATCTTTTCATAGGCGTATTTGTCGTGCATATAGTGAATGACGTTGAGCGTATTCACATAAAGATTGCAGAGCCAGCCGATATATTTGGAATATGCCGCGCGCACCTTTTTATAATCGAGCCTGCCCTTAAAGCTTTCCCCTTCGGGCCCGAGCTGCTTGCCGCTCTTTTCGTCTTTACCGCCGTTGAGCGCAAGCAAAAGAAGCTTAGCGAGATTGCACCGCGCGCCGAAAAACTGCATCTGTTTGCCGATCTTCATCGCGGAAACGCAGCAGGCAATGCCGTAATCGTCGCCGTAGATCGGGCGCATGAGATCGTCGTTTTCGTATTGAATGGAATCGGTGTCGATGGAAACTTTTGCGCAGAAGTTTTTGAAGGGTTCGGGCAGACGCTCCGACCAAAGCACCGTCAGGTTGGGTTCGGGCGCCGCGCCGAGATTGTACAAGGTGTTGAGTATGCGATACGAAGTTTTCGTGACGAGCGTCCTGCCGTCTTCCCCCATGCCGCCGATGCTCTCCGTCGTCCATGTGGGGTCGCCGCCGAAAAGATCGTTGTATTCGGGTGTTCTCAGCTGGCGGGTAATGCGCAGTTTGATGACGAAATCGTCGATCAGCTCCTGCGCCTTCTCCTCTGTAAGCGTACCGTCCGCAAGGTCGCGTTCGATATAGATGTCAAAAAAGGTAGAAACTCTGCCGAGGCTCATCGCCGCGCCGTTCTGCTCCTTGATCGCCGCAAGGTAAGCAAAATAAGTCCACTGGATCGCCTCCTCCGCGTTTTGCGCGGGCGCGGAAATATCTTTTCCGTACAGGCGCGCCATCTCTTTGAGTTTCTTCAAAAAGTCGATCTGCTTGTACAGCTCTTCGAGCGTGCGGATATTTGCCTCGTCCATCAGCTTTTTGCCGTAGGCGCGGCGGTCGCATTCCTTTTCTTCGATCAGCCTGTCTGCCCCGTACAGCGCCACGCGCCTGTAATCGCCGATGATCCTGCCCCTGCCGTACGCGTCGGGAAGCCCCGTCAGAAGCCCCGCATGGCGCACCGCCTTCATGTCGTCGGTATACACGTGAAAAACGCCGTCGTTGTGCGTGGTCTTGAAGCTGAATTCCTCTTCCACCTTGTCGGAAAGCTTATAGCCGTACGCCTCGCAGGACTGGCGCGCCATACGGATCCCCCCGAACGGATTTACGCCGCGCTTCAAAGGAGCGTCCGTCTGCAAACCCACGATAATTTCGTTTTCCCTGTCTATATATCCCGCCGGATACGTCAAAAGAGAGGATACGCGTTCGGTATCCACGTCGAGCACGCCGCCCTTTTCGCTCTCCGCTTTTAAGAGGGCGTTGACCTTTTCCATCATTTTGTTCGTGCGCGCCGTCGGGCCGGACAAAAATTCCGCGCCGCCCTCGTACGGCGTATAATTGCGCTGAATAAAGTCGCGCACATTGATCTCACCCTCGTAAACGCCGCTTTTGAATTCCTGTTTTGCCATAATTTTTTCCTCCGCAAAGATTTTCGGGAATAAAAAAACCTGCGCAGCTTCAAACAAAACTGCCCAGGTGGTCGGCTTTATCCCCCTCTGCTCCCTCGCGGTTGCCCGCTCATACCACCAGTTGCAGAGAGTTCGCTCTTGAACACTATATCTTGTATCTACGCACAGATCTTTTATCTGTATATAGTATATATAAATACATTCCGTTTGTCAATCGAATCGCGCGGGATTTTTTAAAATTTTATCGACGCCGCCGCCCTTCCTCCTGCCGCCGGGCATATCCCGTGCGGTATAACTTTATGCCGTATTTTGTCCGTTTTTTGCAAAGAAAAAGAGGATCCGCCCGAAAAAGCGATCCTCTCTCCTCTTTATTTTATAACAGCTCTTTTCTCTGCTCTTCCTCGCTCAGAGGGCAAAGATATTTCGGCGCTACGTCGAACACGGTAACGGCGCCCGTTTTACCTTCCTTGTGCATGCGATACACCGCGCGCGCATAGGCGACGAGCACGCTCGAAGTAAATTCGGGATTGCTGTCAAGCTTCAAGGAAAACTCCATGAGAAATTTGTTTTCCGCAGCGGATTTTCCCGAACGCAACACGAGCCCGCCGTGCGGTATGCCGCCGTGTTCCCTCTGCAGTTCTTCCTCGGAAATAAAATGCACGGCCGTGTCGTAATCGGCAAAATAGTTGGGCATGGTTTTGATCTCACGTTCTATACGAGCCTTATCGGCGCCCTCTTCCGCCACGACGTAGCATTCGCGCGTATGCTTTTCCCGCGTGGTAAGAACGGGATTTTCGCCCTTTCTCACCCTTTCCAGCGCGCTCTCGACGGGTACCGTGTACTGACGCGCGTCTTTTACGCCCTCGATGCGGCGGATCGCGTCGCTGTGCCCCTGGCTCACGCCTCTACCCCAAAAGGTATAAGTGCTGCCCTCCGGCAAAGACGAACCGAAAATGATGCGGGCGAGGGAGAAGAGCCCCGGATCCCAACCCACGCTCATCGCGCCGAGCGTCCCGGCGGCCTTCGCCGCACCATCGAGCGCGGCAAAATGCTCGGGCACTTTTGCGTGCGTATCGAAGCTGTCTACGATATTGAAGGACTTTGCGACCTCTGCCGACTGTCTGGGAAGATCCGTCGCGCTTCCGCCGCACAAAATCATCACGTCGATCTTGCCGACGTAATTTTGCATGCTTTCAAACTTTTCCACCTTGACGGGAAGAACGGTCTGCACGCTTGCGGGGTCGCGCCGCGTGAACACCGCCACGACTTCCATATCCGCATTCTGTTTTGCGGCATACTGCACGCCCCTGCCGAGGTTGCCGTAGCCGACGATGCCGATTCTGATTTTTTCCATGTTTTCTGCTCCGTAAAAAATTTTTCCTAAACAGTTTACCTCGATGAACGAAAAAAGTCAAGCGCTCGCACGCGCCCGACTTTTCCGCTTTCAAATTTTTTCGCGGGAGATCTCTTTACCGCTTTCGATGTCTTTGAGGATCAGCTCGCCGTTTTCCATGACGATATAACTGTGCGCCGTACCGTTCTTGGGCAAAGACACCGAACCGCAGTTCGCGACGAGCACGCCGTCCTTCCTCTCGATAAAGCCGGTATGAAAATGCCCGTAAATAAACGCGTCTCCGCAGTTTTTCGGCAAAGCGTCGATACTGTACCGATCGCCGTGCTGTAAAAACACGCGTTTCCCGCAGTCGACGAGCACCGCCTCCGAAACAAATTCAAAATCGGAGATCATCGTGTCTACATCGCTGTCGCAATTGCCCTTGACGACGAGCAGTTTTTCCGTCAGCCCGTTCAAAATTTTTGCTACGCCCATCGGGTCATATTCCTTTGGCAGCGGGTTGCGGGGGCCGTGATTGTAAATATCTCCGAGGAGGACAAGCATCTGCGCGCCCTCTTCGGCAAATTTTTTCGCGACGGCTTCCGCATAAAAGCGGGAGCCGTGTATATCCGATGCGATCAAAAATTTCATAAACTTACTTTGCGATGAATTTGTATGCGGTCGTGAAATGGTAGATCTGATTCTTTTCGTAGATAGCGCTGCCGAGCGCGTCGTACGAAGGGCAGTTCACGCCGTTGGGGATAAACTGCGTTTCCAGACAAAAACCATAATTTTTATTGTAATAACCGGATTTGCCGTTCTGGTGCAGCCCGTTGCCCGTATACAGCTGCACGGCGGGTTTATCGGTATATACTTCCATGACGATGCCGCTCTTTTCGCTCTCCGCCTCGGCGATCTTGCCGTATACGCCGCAGGGCTTGTTGAGGACAAAGTTGATGTCGTATCCGCCGCCCGCATTGAGATCGGGATCGTCGTCGTTGATGCGCTCCCCGATGCGGCGGGGCTTTCTGAAATCGAAAGGCGTACCGGTAACGTCTTTGAAATCGCCGTGCGGAATGAGCGTTTCGTCGGTAGGCGTAACCCTGTCCGCATCGATGGTCAAAAAGGTATCGAGCACGTTGCCCGTACCCTCGCCGTCGAGATTGAAATACGCGTGATTCGTCATGTTGATCGCCGTCTTTTTATCAGACATGGCGGCATAATCGATCTTCAATTCCCCGTTTACGAAGGTATACTTCACCTGAATGCGCATGTTCCCGGGATAATTTTCCTCGCCGTCTGCCGCGGTCGTGCTCAAGGAAAGCGTATTGCCGTCCGCTCCTTCGAATACGTGATCCCAGATCTTTTTATTAAATCCCTTCTGCCCGCCGTGCAGATGATTGCCGCGGTCGTTGCAATAGAGCTGATACGTTTCCCCGTCTATAACGAGTTTTCCCTTTTCGATGCGGTTGCCGAATCTTCCGATGAGCGCGCCGAGATAGCCGCCGTTGTTCTCATAACCGGCAACATCGTTGTAGCCGAGAACGACGTCGATCAGCTCGCCGTTCTTGTTCGCGATGCGAAGCGACTGAATGATGCCGCCGAGGTTGAGAATGACCGCCTCGTTCTTACCGTCTTTGATCGTAAAAGCGAGCACGTCCTTTCCGTCGGCAGTTTTGCCGAATGGTTTTGCATGGATCATAAATGTATCCCCTCCTGTATTTACGATTTTGATTTATTTTAAGAGTTCTTCCGGAGCTATGCGGATCGCCCCCGGCTTGCGCACCGTGGCGGTAAATACGTTTTCCGAACCGAAAAGTTTGCCCATTTCCGCAACGTATCCTTCCGTTTCCGCGTCCGCAAGATACGCCAGGATCGTTCCCGCAAAGCCGCCCCCGTGCACGCGCACGGCACCGTCTTTGATAATGCGGTCGGATATATGCAGCGCCAAAGTTACGGGTTGTTCGCTGCTGCCCGGAACAAAACAATTTTGCAGGCAATTGAGGCTGCTTTTGCCGGAAGCCTCCACCGCCGCGAGAAATTCTTTCGTATTCCCGCTTTTCAGCGCCGCAGCCGCCGCGTCTACCCGTTCGTTTTCCTCATAAAAATGGCAGGCGCGAAGGATCGCGCGCTCGCTCACTTTTTTGCGGAGCGCAGGGATCTCGGCAAAAAACTTTTCGGGCTTTACATCGCGAAGAAACTGTTTCCCGAAAAAGTTTGCAACCTCGTGCATTTCCGTTTTGATCGCCGCATAATGTTCGGTGAGCGCCGCATGCGAGCCGCCCGTGTTCGTTATGACGAGCGTATACCCTTCGGGCGCGGAAAGCGTTTCGATCTCGGGTGCGGCGGGATCTTTGAAATCGATCTTGTTGATGCCGCCGAGCGATATGCCCGACTGATCCAACAATCCGCAGGGTTTGCCGAAATATTCGTTTTCCGCGTACTGCGAAACGATCGCCTTCTGCACGGCGTCCACCTTGCCGCCGAGATACAGGTCGTTGAGAATCTCGGTGATAAGAAGTTCGAACGCGGCAGAGGAAGAAACGCCCGCCCCGCGGAAAATCGTGCTTTCCGTTACGGCGACAAATCCGCCGACCTCGTATCCGCGGTCTTTGAGCCCCTTTACGACCCCGCGCGCAAGCGCTACGCTCTTGCCGTATTCTTCTTTATTGACGGCAAGATCGTCAATACGCAGGGAAAACGGCGGAAACCCCACGGAATGTATGCTGATCGTGCCGTCGTCCGTTTTGCCGACAGCCGCGAGAACGTCGCAACTGATCGCCGCCACGAGCACTTTGCCGTGGTTATGATCGGTATGATTGCCGCATATTTCCGCTCTGCCCGAAGAAGAATAAAACCCCTCGGGAGACCTGCCCGTAAGTTCCTTGAATTGTGCCGTAAGCCTGTCGACGCGGCGTGAAAAAACCACCTTTTCGGCGGAAGCGCCATAAAGATCTTTCAGTTTCATAAATTTACAAGCCTTTCCTGATTGAAATAATAATAAATAATAAACGGGAGAACAGTTATCGTTCTCCCGTTTATTATATCATGAATTCGCTCCGTTGTAAACGGATTTTTTTATTTATTCTGCGGAATATCGGGAATACTTGCAAAACCCTTTTCGAGGTCGGCGTCCGTCGGAATGTAGTCCGTCATCGTGCCGTCGTTATACTGTTTATACGCGGCCATATCGAAATACCCCGTACCCGTAAGCCCGAAGAGGATACGCTTTTTCTTGCCCGTTTCCTTACATTTGAGCGCCTCGTCGATCGCAGCCCGGATCGCGTGACTGGACTCGGGCGCAGGCAAGATCCCCTCCGTGCGCGCAAAGTATTCCGCAGCCTCGAACACTTTGCTCTGTTCCACCGCGACCGCGCGCATGAGCCCCTGATGATAGAGTTCGGAAACGATCGGACTCATGCCGTGATAACGCAGCCCTCCCGCATGGTTGGGCGCGGGCATAAAGCCGCAGCCGAGCGTATACATTTTGGCGAGCGGCGTGATCTTCGCGCTGTCGCAGAAGTCGTAAACGAACCGGCCGCGGGTAAGCGAAGGACAGCTCGCCGGTTCCACGCCGATGAACTCGATGTCGTTTTTGCCAGCGATCTTATCCCCCATAAAGGGAGCGATGAGCCCGCCGAAATTGGAACCGCCGCCGACGCAGCCGATCACGATATCAGGCGTAACGCCGTATTTATCGAGCGCGGCCTTGCTTTCAAGGCCGATGACCGACTGATGCAGCAGAACGTGATCGAGCACGCTGCCCAAAACATAGCGGCAGGAATCGGAGGTCACCGCCCTTTCTACGGCTTCACTGATGGCGCAGCCGAGAGAGCCGCCCGTACCGGGAAATTCTTTCAATATCTTCCTGCCCGCCTCCGTCGTATCCGAAGGAGAAGGAATGACATCCGCCCCGTACGTGCGCATCACTTCCTTGCGGTAAGGTTTCTGCTCGCTGGAAACTTTGACCATGTATACGATAAGATCGAGCCCGTAATACGCCGTCGCCATGGAAAGCGCCGTGCCCCACTGCCCCGCACCCGTTTCAGTCGTTACCGATCTGAGGCCCTGCTTTTTCGCATAATATGCCTGCGCCGCCGCGGAATTGAGCTTGTGCGAACCGGAAGTGTTGTTGCCCTCAAATTTATAATAGATTTCCGCGGGAGTACCGAGCGCCTTTTCGAGGCAATATGCTCGCACGAGCGGAGACGGGCGGTACATCCTGTAAAAGTCGCGTATTTCTTCGGGAATATCGATATACAGATCGGTCGTATTGAGTTCCTGACTCACGCAGTCATCGCAAAATACGGGTTTCAGATCGTCCGCTCCGCAGGGCTGTAACGTTGCAGGATTCAGAAAAGGAGCATGCTTGACTTTCATCGCCGCATTCAGGTTATACCACTGTTTGGGGATCTCCTCTTCGGACAGATAGATCTTGTAAGGGATCGGTTGTTTTGCCATAGTTTTGTTCTCCTTTTTATAAATTTTTTTCGGACATAAAAAAAGCACGGTTCTACTCGCTTGGGACGAATAAAACCGTGTTGCCACCCAAATTTACGGCAAATAAAAATGCCGCCTCGTTGCAGGTACCATCATACCCTCTTCCTGTAACGTGAAAGCCACGTCGAGCACTACTCGTTGCCTTTCGCACCCGCCCTCGGTAACCCATTCGCTTTGCATCAGACTGCCTCATTCACACCATCGGAGACTCTCTGTAAATCTGTTGTAGCAAGCTACTCTTTTACCTCTTCGGTTTTTTTCAGAATAACACACTTTTTTCCGCTTGTCAAGAATTTTTTAAAAATTTTTTTCAATTTTTTTTGAGCACCGCGCCGCGATTGAAAATAATAAAACGGTACAAACTGTGTTTATGAAGAAATTTACGGCGATCTGCATTTTATTGCTGATCCCCCTCTGCGCATTTGCCGCGCCGCTGAAAAGCACGGCGACCGTAACGGAAAACAAAGCGATCTACCTGACTTTTGACGACGGCCCGACGGATTCCGTAACGCCGAAGGTCCTCGACGTCCTCGAAAAGGAAAGTGTGCACGCCACTTTTTTTGTGATAGGAAAACAGATCTCCGGCAGAGAAGAAATTTTACGGCGGATTGCGGCACAGGGGCATTCGGTAGGCGTGCATTCCTATTCGCATTGCTATAAAGAGATCTACGCCGACGCGGACGCACTTTTAAAAGACATTGCCGAATGCCGTTCCGCGATCCGAAAAGTTCTGCGGCGTTACGATAAAATGATCTACCGTTTCCCCGGAGGCTCCTTTATGCGACCCGACCTGCGCGACGCCGTGACGGGCGCGGGGTACAACTATTACGACTGGAACGCCTCCGTCGGCGACGCGGAAGGAAATTTTACCGCTGAACGGCTCTATAAAAATGCCGTTGAAACGGGGAAGGGAAAATCCCCCGTCATTCTTCTTATGCACGACGGTGTTGGATACAAAGAAACGGTCAAAGCGCTCCCACTCATTATCGGGTATTATAGACAAAACGGTTATATATTCAAAACGCTCTGACGCAGATCGCGCCGGAGCGTTTATCGGTGAGATCACATTGTTCCGTTGAGTCTGAGCGTGCCGCGCAGCTCGTTTATGTCGGCTATGCCGCGCGCGTCCAGCCATGCGTTCAATCCTTCGATAATTTTCGGCATGGCAAGCGTATCGGTAAAATTCGCAGTACCGACCTGTACCGCCGCCGCGCCCGCTATGATAAATTCGAGCGCGTCTTCCGCCGTTGCAATGCCGCCCATTCCCATGACGGGGATATCCACCGCATTACATGCTTCCCAGACCATTCTCACGGCGATCGGCTTGACGCCCGCGCCGGAAACGCCGCCGGTATTGTTGGCGATGAGCGGCCTTCTCCTTTCGACGTCGACGACCATGCCCGTCAGCGTGTTGATAAGGGAGATCGCGTCCGCCCCGCCGCTTTGCGCCGCCGCCGCGTTTGCGGCGATGCTCTCCACATTCGGAGAGAGCTTGACCATGAGAGGCGTCTTTTTCATCGCGCTTTTGGAAACTTTCGTTACCTCGCGCACGCTTTCGGGCTTGATGCCGAACGCCATGCCGCCGCACTTTACGTTGGGGCAGGAGATGTTCAGCTCGATCATGTCAACCTTACCGTCCAATTTTTCACAGATGCCCGCGTAATCGTCGAGCGTTTTTCCCGCGACGTTCGCGATGACAGCGATATGCTTGCTTTTCAGAAAATCCAGATCGTCCTTTAAAAAGACGTCGACGCCCGGATTTTGCAACCCGACCGCATTGAGAATCACCCCGTGCCCTTCCGCGATGCGCGGCGTAGGGTTGCCGAGGCGGGGTTCGAGCGTCAGTCCTTTCGTGCTGACGCCGCCCAAAACGCCGATGTCGTAAATTTCATCAAATTCCTTGCCGAAACCGAACGTGCCGCTCGCCGCGACGACGGGGTTTTTCATCTCCACCCCGCAAAAGTTCACTTTAAGATTCGCCATTACAGTTCCACCTCGCCTATCCCGAAAACGGGGCCGTCTTTGCAGACGCGCGCGTTTTCCGCTTTGCCGCTCTTTTTGCACACGCAGACGAGACACGCGCCGACGCCGCACCCCATGCGCTCTTCAAGGGATACATAACAGGGAATGTTTATTCCCCGTTCGGCAAGCCCCTCTTTCAGCGCGCGCAGCATGGGCGTCGGCCCGCAGGACAATATGACGTCGGGTTTCGCGTTTTCAAAGTCATCAAAGAACGCTTCGACGGCGTTCGCCTTTTTACCAAAGCTGCCGTCGTCGGTAACGATTTCAGCCTTTTCGGAAAGGGCGGCAAAACCTTCCGCATAACAGACGGCGGCTTTGTTCCGAAACCCGACATATGAGAAGAGTTTTTTACCTGTACCCTCATATTCTTTGAGCACCGAATACATCGGAAAGACGCCGACGCCTCCGCCTATGAGCGCGACGCGCTTGTCTTCATCGCGCAGGGAAAACCCGTTGCCGAGCGGCAGAACGCAGGAAAGCGTATCGCCCGCCTTTTTTCCGCTCATCAGCTTCGTGCCCTCGCCCTTCAACTGATAACAGATCGTAACGGCGTCTTCCGTATGCTCGCACACGGCGATCGGGCGGCGCAAAAGATGCGCGCCGTCGCCGACCGAAATATTCACGAATTTTCCGCAGGAGATCCCCTCGACCTTTTCGGGCAGTGCGAACGTCATTCTATAAATGCCCGCCGCGATCGGCTTGTTTTCCAAAATTCTGACGGTTACTTCCTTCATCGCTTTAACCTTGATTTTTAATAAATTATGTCTGACACAGTACTTAAATCAGCCCAAAATTGCGCGATTTAAGTCCGTCTTCATATCTTCGCATGCCTTGCGCGCCGCATCATCGAATGAAAGCCCTTTATATTTTTCCTGCTTATACGCGCACAAAATGCCGCGCGAAGAATTAACGATGCCGCCCCTGCCGTTCTTATCGAAGCAAACTTTCAGATCGTCTGCCGTGCCGCCCTGCGCGCCGTAACCGGGGATCAGGAAAAAGGTGTGCGGCATTTCTCTGCGCAAAATTTCCGCCTGAACGGGGTGCGTGGCACCCACGACCGCGCCTACGTCGGAATAGCCGTATCTGCCGATACAGTCTTTGCCCCATTCCTCCACCAGAGCGCCCATATACTCGTAAACCGTTTTGCCGTTTTCGAGCTTCAAATCCTGCAATTCGCCGCTGGATTTATTGGAGGTTTTCACGAGCACGAAAATGCCCTTGTCCCTCTTTTGCATCCAGCCGAGAAAAGGTTTGATCCCGTCGGAACCGAGATAGCCGTTAACGGTCAAAAAGTCTGAATCGAAGGCGGTATACCCGCATTCTCCCACAGTCGTTTCGCCGAGATACGCCTTTGCATAACATTCGGCGGTCGCGCCGATGTCGTTGCGCTTCGCGTCCGTCATGACGATCAGCCCCTTGCTCTTTGCATAACGGCAGGTCTCCGCAAAGGCACGCAGTCCCTCTACGCCGTACATTTCATAATAAGCGATCTGCACCTTTACGGCAGGCACGATATCCGCTACCGCGTCTACTATCTTTTTATTGAAGGCGACGACCGCTTCGGCAACGCCTTTAAAATCCTGTACGCCAGCACGCAGATCGTCGGGCAGATAATCAAAACTTGTATCCAAGCCCACTACGGTCGGGTTTTTCTTTTGTTCGATTTTTTCTATGAGTGTATCGATCATTTTTTGCACCTCAATATTTCGCGCCGTATTCTTCAAGATAGCTGAGTATCGCGGGAACGTGCTCCTTCCCTTCGATAACGCCCGCGTCGAGCGCCTCCACGATATCCCTGATCGTAACGATGGAATACACTTTCACGCCCTCCTGCTCGTACGCCTGCTGCACAGCGGATTTTTCGCTGTCGAGCGCCTTCTCCATTCTGTCAACAGTGATGACCATTCCTGCAATATTCACATTTGCAGCGCCGCGCAGTTTGGGGAGCACCTCTTTGAGCGCCTTACCGCTGGTCATAACGTCTTCAATGATGACGATCTTTTCCCCGTCTTCGGGTTGTTTGCCGACGAACATGCCGCCCTCGCCGTGATCTTTTACTTCCTTTCTGTCAAAGCAGAAATTCACGTCGATGCCGTACTTTTCGTACAGAGCGACCGCCGCGGAAAGCGCGAGCGGAACGCCTTTATAGGCGGGGCCGAAAAGAGTGTCCGCAGGGATCTTATTCTCCGCTATACAGTCGGCATAAAACTCGCCGAGCCGTTTGACCTGCGATCCCTTTTTATATTCGCCCGCATTGAGAAAGTACGGGGCGATCCTGCCGCTCTTCAATTTGAACGTGCCGAACTTCAAAACGCCGCATTCCGCGAGAAACTGTATAAATTTCTGTTTGTAAGTCATTTTTACTCCTTTTATCTCTGACATAGTACTTTTTATTTTGGCTTTATTACCTTACTCCGCCCGAAATTTAATATCGCCGTCTACAATGGTGCATTTTACTTTTCCGTACACTTCCGTGCCGTCAAAGGGCGTATTCTTGCCTTTGGAAACAAATTTTCTGCTGTCGATAACGTACTCCGCATTCAGATCGGCGATCATCAGATCGGCAACTTCCCCTTCCGCGATCTTACCGCCCTCCAATTGCAGGATACGCGCGGGCGCTACGCTCATGCGTTCGGCAAGTTCGCAAAGGGTCAGAACGCCGCCTTTCACGAGATACGTATAGGAAAGCGCAAAAGAGGTTTCTATGCCGCTGATGCCGAAGGCCGCGAGATTATATTCCACATTCTTTTCGTCTACATGGTGCGGCGCATGGTCGGTCACGATGCAGTCGAGCGTGCCGTCGCGCAATCCCTCCCTGATCGCAGCCACGTCTTCCGCCTCTCTGATCGGAGGATTGACCTTTGTGTTCGCGTCGAAGGAAGTGATCACGTCGTCCGTAAGAGTGAAATAATGGGGGCAGGTTTCCGCCGTCACCTGAACGCCGCGCGCCTTGGCCTCGCGCAGAAGCTGTACGCCGCCTTTCGTGGACACGTGGCAGATATGTACGCGTTTATGCAGCGTTTCGGCAAGTATGATCTCGCGCGCCAGCATGATCTCCTCCGCGGCGCGGGGGATCCCCTTCAACCCCGCCAGCGTGCTGTTGTAACCCTCGTTGACGACTCCGCCGTCCACGAGGTCTTTATCTTCGCAGTGCGACAGGCAGATCAAACCGAAATCGGACGCATATTCCATGGCGAGGCGCATGATGCGCGCGTTGGAAACAGGCCTCCCGTCGTCGCTGACGGCAACGGCGCCCGCCTCCTTCATCTTGCCCATCTCCGCAAGCGTCTCCCCTTTCTCTCCTCTGGTGATCGCGCCGATGGGACGCACCTTGCACAGCCCCACCTCTTTTGACCGCGCAACGATGTAGCCGACGACCGCCGCGTTGTCGCATACGGGGTCGGTATTCGGCATGCAGCAAACCTGCGTAAATCCGCCCGCGACCGCCGCCGCGCTGCCGCTGGCAATGTCTTCCTTATATTCAAACCCCGGCTCCCTGAGATGCACGTGCATATCGATCAGCCCCGGGAACACTGTCAGCCCGGCGGCGTCGAAAATTTCAGCGCCGTCCGCCTTTAAGTTTTTTCCGATCTTCGCAATTTTGCCGTTTTCGATGAGAATATCGGCGGCTTTCACCTCGTCCGAGAAGACGACCTGTCCGCCCTTAATGAGAAGTTTACGCATTTTCTCCTCCCTGTTTGTTTTTGCACAGCAGGAACAACAGCGCCATTCTGACCGCCACGCCATTGAGCACCTGCTCGTTGATCTCGCTGTTTTCCCCGTCGATGACCGCCGTCGTGAACTCTACGCCGCGGTTGACCGGCCCCGGGTGCATGACGATGCAGTCTTTATCCGCATATTTGAGATGCTCTTCGGAAACGCCGTAATATTTTGCATATTCGGAAAGGGACGGGAACAGCCCGCCGTGCATGCGTTCGAGCTGAATGCGAAGCCCCATCACCACGTTCGCGCCCGCAAGCGCCTCTTCGCGCGAGCGCGCAATCTTTGCGCCCATCTTATCGATGCCCTGCGGCATGAGCGTCGCGGGCGAGTACATCGTAACTTCCGCGCCGAGCTTGGTCAGGCCGAACAGATTGCTCTTTGCCACGCGCGAATGCTTGATATCTCCCAGAATGGCGACCTTTAATCCCTTGAAGGAACCGAACTTTTCCCGCATGGTATAAAAGTCGAGCAGCGCCTGCGTCGGGTGCTCGTTCATGCCGTCGCCGCCGTTTATAACGGACGCCTTCACGTTTTTGGCGAGCAGGCGCGGCGCACCGCCCATCGGATGCCGAATGACGATGACGTCATTTTTCATCGCGTCGAGTGTTTTGCCCGTGTCGATGAGCGTTTCGCCCTTCTGCACAGAACTCGACGAAGCGGAAATGTTCACCGTGCCCGCACCCAGATATTTCGCCGCAAGCTCGAACGAACAGCGCGTCCTCGTACTGTTCTCGTAAAAGAGCGTCGTCACCGTTCGCCCCTGCAAATGCGGGAGCTTTTTCAGATTCTGCGTGAGCAGTTTTTTCATGCCGACCGCCGTATCGAGAATCAGCATGATGTCCTCTGCGGGCGTATCTAACAGTCCGAGCAGATCTTTTCCTAACATTTGTATATCTCTCCTGCCGTTTTATTGCCGTTTATTCCGCGCGGCGGATCCCGAGGGAATCCTCCCCTTCGATCTCCTCAAAGCGGACGTCGATAAATTCGCTCGACGAAGTGGGGATATTTTTTCCGACCAGATCCGCGCAGACGGGCATCTGCCTGCCGCCGCGATCCACAAGCACCAAAAGGCGCACGGAAGCGGGCCTGCCGAGGTCGAAGATCGCCTCGATCGCGGCGCGCACCGTTCTGCCCGTATGCAGAACGTCGTCGCAGAGCACGACTTTTTTGCCGTCTATCGCAAAGCCGGGGCGGTTCGCCTCCGCGTCGGGCACAAAATATCCGCTCACCAGATCGTCGCGGTACATGCCGATGTCGATGCCGGCGCAGGGGATCTCCTCTCCGTAGCTCTTTTTTATGAGCGCACAGACGCGCTTTGCCACGATCTCGCCCCTTCTTTTTACGCCGAGAAGGCACAGCCCGTCCGTCCCCTTATTCTTTTCCACGACCTCATGGGAAAGGCGCGTGAGCGTCCTTCCGATCGCCGCCGCGTCCATCAAAATGCGTTCTTCCGCCATGTCTGCCTCCAAAAAAATCCGCGCACGGAAATCATGCGCGGATATACGTTCAAACAAGCAAGGAAAAAACTTGTCGAAATTCGATTCTTTTTCACTCTTTTGCCCGAACGACTTTGCGGCATCTCCGTACCGACTCATTAAAGCCTTCGTCGTTTTATTGTACCATAACGGCACGGCAAAGTAAAGCGATTCAAAAAATTTTTTCTCAATAAATTTGCGCAAGGCGGAAACCGAGCAGGTCGCAGGACGTAAGGATATACTCTATCCCGTTGCGCTCCGTGCGCATGGCGTATGCGCCCGCATTTCCGTGCAGGTGCCCGTACACGACCTTGTCCGCCCCGTACTTTTCGAACGCGGCGGTAAAGAGCGTATCCTCCTTTTTGGCGTTGAACGGCGGATAATGGATCATGCAGATCAGTTTATCCCCTTCACGGCGCGCCTTTTCCACGTTCTGAAATACGAGGCGGAAGCGCTCTCCCTCCCGCGCATAGATCTTCCGATCTTCCTCGGCAAAATCCGCGCTGCCCGGGCACACCCAACCCCGCGAACCGCAAACGACCAGACCGTCAAAACGGACACAATCGTTTTGCAAAAAATAAAAAGAATCGTCGGGCGCGCTCCTGCGCAGAGCGGTAATGCCCGACCACCAGTAATCGTGGTTGCCGCGGATAAATATTTTTTTGCCGGGGAGATCGCCGAGCGCGCGCAGATCGGGCAGAGCCTGCTCCAACGTCATCGCCCAACTTATATCTCCCGCTATGAGAACGGCATCGTTTTCGGAAACTTTTTCCCGCCAATCCGACCTGATCTTATCGAGATGCCCCGTCCAGTTTCCTCCGAACACGTCCATCGGCTTATCCTGCCCGCCCGGAAGGTGCAGATCGCTTACGGCAAAGACTTTCATGTATCGCCCACCCGCAAAATTTTTCCTCTATTTTACCATAACTCGCGCTTATTTGAAAGCGTTTGCGGCATGCGCCCCGCATTTTTCGCCGCGTATCTTGCGTATAAGGAGATCTTCTATATCGCAGAGAGCGAGGCTTTCCCTGCAACAGTCGCAGATTTTATGCGCGCCCGGCTTTCCGCAGATCATGCAACGATCTTCCCTTTCCGTGTTTTCTTCGTTCGGCATCTTTTCCTCCAAATATGATAAAATAAAAAAGCCGATATTATAAAATACCGGCTTTTTCGTTGACCCTACTTTACTTGCCGCAGCCCGAACCGCAGCCTGACGAGCCGCCGCAATTGCCCTGCGGATACAGGGGCAGTTCAAAAAATCCGGCACAGACCTCCTGCGTATATTCCTGCGCGGGCGGTATGACGCAATAGCCGTAGGAAGGAACGAGCAGGTCTACGTTGATGATGATCTTCAAAATCACCGTGATGCATGCGTCAATGACGAATGTATTGTTTTCGGCATTGAAGCTGCCCTCGGGCGCGACGGCGCTCACCACCGCCTGCACCTCGTAAGGCATGATGGACGGCTGCGGCACAAACAGGATAACGTCTTCCGTAACCGTGATCGTCGCGCTCGCTTTACCCTCCGTCCCGTTCGCGTCGGTGTAAACGACCTCGACGGGAATATCGACGGAAGCCTGCACCCGCGCGCAGTTTGCCCTGTCCGGCAGACGGTCGATCTGAAACGCCGTCACCGTGCCCGCGGAAGAAGTGCTCCTCGCGCTGATGAATGTGAGCGGATATGTAGGATTCGCGGGAACGGGATCCACGATAGAAAGCACGATTCCGTCCGTCTGCCCCTGGCGGATACAGGCGTCGAAAACGCGCTGCGCCTGAATGCAGACCTTTTCATTCAGACCGTTCAGCGGATTCCCGTTGATGGGGCCGGGACATTTGTCCGTCTGAAAATTAGAATAAAATGACATTTTCAACCTCCGAATGTTAAAAATTCAGTAAAGACATCCGCATAATGCGGTCTTTATATTCCAATATATGAAAAGCCGCCGCCCGTTGTTACTCTTTGATCCGTATCAGAAGCTCCTGACCGGGGAATATCTCTGCCCCGTTGAAAAGGGTAAATTCCGCACCGTCCATGCCGCACGCCGCACAGACCGAGGCCGCCGTATCGCCCGCTTCGGCGGAGCGCACAACAAAGCGACCCGTCGGAAAGAGGAGCAGCTCCCCTTCCTCGGGCGGACGCACAAGGCGATTCAGCCGCACGGCGGCGAGTTCAGGTATACCCGCTTCGCAGCAGAGCGCAGAGAGGTCGTCTCCGCGACAAAAACGGCACAGCCCGAACGGATTTTTTTCGTTCCGCAGATCCATAGCATTTTATTATATGCAGGCCGCACAAAAATATACACCCGGCGTAAAAATTAAAAAAGCCCCGCAAAAGCGAGGTCAAACCTATAAATAACGCGCAAAAGCGAAGAACACGAACCTTACGGAAAACGCCGTCTGCCGCGTTATTTTCGGAGCCGCGGGCAATCATAAACGCGCCGACGTTAAGATATAATAAATTGTGACATTTTTTGAGCCGTTTCGCCAAAAAGCGCCGCAAATTTTTCGGGGACGGAACAAGCTTTGAGCAAAGAAAATATTTACAGAACCGCCGCTTATGTGACCGTGTTTTCGGTAGCGGAAAAATTCTTCGGGTTTTTATATCGCATCATTCTTTCGCGCACGCTCGGCTCGGAGGGCATGGGGCTGTATCAGCTCGCGCTCTCCGTGTTCGCGGTACTGGTCACCGCGACCTCTTCCGGCATTCCGCTGACCGTTTCGCGGCTGATCACCAAGCACCGCACGCGAGGAGACAAAAAAGCGGAACACTCCACCGTGACGGCGGCGATCGTGGCGGTACTCGTCTTTTCCGTGCCCGTGTTCTGCATTCTGTTTTTCGGGCACGACCTGTTCGATTTTATCTTTTCGGACGCGCGATGCATGTCGCTTTTGATGATCCTCCTGCCCGCGCTCACTTTTAACTCCGTCTATTCCGTTATACGCGGTGCGCTCTGGGGGAATAAAAAATTCGTTCCTTATTGCGTGATAGACCTCGTGGAAGAGCTGTGCATGATCGCCATGGGCGTATTTCTCGTGGGCGGCATGACGAGCGTATTCGACGGCGCCAAGCGCATCGCCTTCGCGATCGTCTTTTCCTACCTCGTTTCCTTTACGCTCTCCATGATCTACTTTTTCGTAAAAGGCGGAAAGCTCGCGGATCCGCGCGCACAGATGAAGCCGCTGCTCGCCTCCGCCCTGCCCATCACGGGCATGCGCACCTCCTCCTCTCTCATCAATACCGTGATCTCTCTGATCCTCCCCGCAAGGCTGATCGCGGCGGGCATGAGTTCGGCGGAAGCGATGAGCGGCATCGGCGTGGTCATGGGCATGAGCATGCCCGTGCTCTCCATTCCCGCAACGCTCATCGGCTCGCTCGCGCTCGTAATGGTGCCGGAACTCGCCGAAAACTTTTACCGCGGCAACCACAGGCAGCTGAAAGACAACATCGAAAAGGCGTTGAAGCTCACCTGCCTCGTCGCATGCGCGATCATTCCCGCACTGTTTGCCCTCGGAGAGGATCTCGGCGTGCTCTTATTCGACAACGAGGAATGCGGGCGCATCATCAAGCGCTGCTGCTTCATGCTGCTGCCAACGAGCATTTCCATGATCACCACAAGCATCTTGAATTCGGTTGGCTACGAAAAGCAGACGTGCGGCTACTTTTTCATCGGCGCGGCGGCGACGCTTTTATGCACCTGGTTTTTGCCCGCATACATCGGGATATATGCCCAGATCGCAGGCACGGCGGCGAGCGCCGTCATCTCCTGCGCGCTCAACCTCAGACTCATCGTTAAAAAGAGCAAAGAAAAGGTGCGCTTTTTAAAGCACACCCTAATCTGCGCCGTCAGCATCCTGCCCGTATGTTTATTGGGAGCGCTGCTGCGCAATCTGTTCGTATCCGTCATGCCCCTGTTTCCCGCGGTGATATTGACGGGCGCAATACTCCTCGCGGCAGACGCGCTCTTTTTGTTCGCGCTCGGGCTCGCCGAACCGAAATGGGCAAAACTGCTCGTCAAGAGATCTTAGGCTCGGGCGAATCGTTCCGTACGGCAGGCGCGCGCACAGCGAGCTCTTCCTTGAAAAAGCCGAGGAGCTTTGTCGTTACAAAAACGGAAAGCACCACGGCGACCGCGGCGACGTTCACCGCATATACGATCGTCTGGGTGACCAGCCTGCCCGTGAGATAGACCCAAAAGGTCTTCCCTTCGACGATATTCGGAAGAAAAATATACAGATAACTGTAATTGACGAGGGAATTGACGAAGCAGGTAATAAACAGATAGTTGATCAGCAAAGCGATGCATGCCTTGCCGAAAACGCCCGTCCTGCCGCGCAGGGGGAGTTTTCTCACGAATCCGGCGATCATGCCGAACAGACCGAGCGTAAGCCCGAACAGCCAGTACACGTCTTGCGGAACGAGCAAAAAGCCGATCGCGTCGCCCAAAAAGCCGACGGCAAATCCGGGCAGCGGGCCGAGCAAAAAACCGGCGAAAAAGCAGATAAAGTAGGTAAACGTGATCTTCGTGCTCGGCGTAGAAATTTCAATAAACGAATTGACGACGACGCTGAGAGCGATAAAAACCGCAAGATACGCGATCTTTTTCGCGAGTGAAAGTGAAGCAAAAAACTTCGTAAACATACAATTCGACAATTTAGAAGACATAGAAAAAAACCTCCCGAATTTTCTGAGAGGTCCGAAGAATAACAGTCGCGCTCTTTGCCGATAAGAGCGTCTTTTATACAACGGACGCGCCGAACAGCACCGCAGGGGGAAATCCCCTTTCGTTTGCGAACAACGTCCCGTTTCGCAACACTTAACGCGCCTCGGCTACTCTGCATTTGTACCGACATTATAGAACATTTTTTATATATTTGCAAGCGGAACGGCGCCGTTTGCGGAATAAATTTTTTTTGCCGCCGCATACTGCGGGTATGGGACTTATTTTTCTCAGAACGGCGCTCATCTTTCTCGCGCTGCTCGCCGTGATGCGCATGATGGGAAAGCGGCAGATCGGGGAAATGCAGCCCTTCGAGCTGGTCATCACCCTTCTGATCGCCGAGCTTGCCTGCATTCCGATGGCGGATACCTCGATACCGCTTTTATACGGAGCGGTCTCTATCCTCACGATATTTTTACTGCACCAGATCATGCTCATCATCGATCTGAAATGCAAACCGTTCAAAGCGATACTCGGAGGAAAACCGTCGATCGTTATAAACAAGAGCGGCATAGACATAACGCAGCTGAAAAAGAACAGCCTCGATGTTTCAGACCTCATCGAATCCATGCGGGGCGCCGGGTATTTTTCTTTCGACGACGTAGACTATGCCCTGTATGAGGCAAACGGCAACTTTTCCGCCATGCCCAAGGAAAAGAGCGAACGGGAAGGCGAGCCATCCGTTCCCCTTATCATTATAGAAGAGGGAAAATATAATAAGACAAACCTGGAAAAGATCCATCTTGACGAACAGTTTTTCGACGATATTCTGCACCGACAGAATGTTAGGAAAAGGCGCAGCGTTTTTATTATGACGCTGGACGGAAACGGCAAAATTTATATGCAGAATTACGGGCAGGCTTACCGCTCCTTCCGCATCGAACTTCCGGAGGGCAGGTCATGGTAAAAACGATCCTTTCCGTCATCATCTCCGCTTTACTCATCGCAGGCGCCGCCGCAGCAGAAAACTTTTTCGTAAACAATCAATTCGATCGGCTGGAAACCGCCCTGACCGCGCTCGAAGAAAAAGTGCGCGACGGCGACGCCGTACGAACAGACGCCGACGCGGTAAAAATGCTGTGGGACAGCGAAAAGAAAAAGCTGCACGCCGTTATTCCGCATAACGACATTTCTTATATAGATTACTGGCTCGGCGAGGCGGTAAGCTATGTGGAAACAAAAAATTATGACGACGCCCTCTCAAAAATCGAAGTGCTCCTTACGATCTGCGAGCAGATACCTAAAACGTACAGCATCTCCTTTGAAAACGTTTTTTAACGGTTTATGTCAGACATACTACTGTTAAATCAGGATGAAAACAGTAAAAATTATATGATAAGAGGCGGAACGCACATGCGATCCGCCTCTTATCATCTTTCGTATAATTACAGCATTTTTTTGAGAAAACGCCCCGTATAACTCTCCTCGCACGCCGCGATCTGCTCGGGCGTACCCGTCGCCACGATCTCCCCGCCGAAATCTCCGCCCTCTTTGCCGAGGTCGACTATCCAGTCTGCGACCTTGATCACGTCGAGATTGTGTTCGATGACGATGACCGTATTGCCTGCCGCTTTGAGCTTTTGCAGCACCTGTATGAGCTTGTCTACGTCGTAGCTGTGCAGCCCGGTCGTCGGCTCATCGAGGATATAGCAGGTGCGCCCCGTAGAACGTTTGGAAAGCTCCGTCGCCAGCTTTACGCGCTGCGCTTCCCCGCCCGAAAGCGTGGTCGCGCTCTGCCCGAGTTTGATATAACCGAGACCTACGTCGTTGATCGTTTTCAGCTTGTTATAGACGGAGGTAACAGGTTTAAAAAACTCGCATGCCTCCTCTATCGTCATGTCAAGCACCTCGGCAATATTTTTGCCCTTGTAACGCACTTCCAGCGTCTCACGGTTATACCGTTTGCCGCCGCACACCTCGCATGGCACGAAAATATCCGGCAAAAAGTGCATCTCGATTTTAATGATGCCGTCGCCGAAGCAATGTTCACACCTGCCGCCCGACACGTTGAAGGAAAATCTGCCCGCCTTGTACCCCCTTTCGCGCGCGTCGGGCGTCGCGGCAAAGAGCTCGCGGATCAGCCCGAAAACGCCCGTATACGTAGCTGGGTTGCTCCGCGGCGTCCTGCCGATGGGAGACTGATCGATGGCGATTACTTTGTCGAAATACCCAAGCCCCTCGCACCCGTCGCATTTGCCCGTAGGGATATGCGCGCCGTTGAGCTCGTTTGCCATAAAGGGATAAATGATCTCGTTCACGAGCGAGCTTTTGCCCGATCCCGAAACGCCCGTGACCGCGGTAAACAATCCCACGGGGATCTCTACGTCGATCCCTTTCAGATTGTTCTGGCGGCAATTTCTGACCTTGAACCATCTTCCGTCCGGCGCCTGCCTTACGGGAGGCACTTCAATTTTTCTCCTTCCCGAAAGGTAATCGCCCGTAATGGAATTCGGGCAGTTCATCACGTCCTCCACCGTACCCGCCGCCACGACTTCACCGCCGTGAACACCCGCCTTGGGGCCGATGTCGACGATATAATCCGCCGCACGCATGGTATCCTCGTCGTGCTCGACGACAATGAGGGTATTGCCGAGATCGCGCAGGTTTTTCAGCGTATTGAGCAGCTTTTCGTTATCCCGCTGATGCAGGCCGATGCTCGGCTCGTCGAGGATATACAATACCCCCGTAAGGCCGCTGCCGATCTGCGTGGCAAGGCGAATGCGCTGCGCTTCCCCGCCCGAAAGCGTGCCCGCACTGCGCGCAAGGTTAAGATAAGAGAGCCCCACGTTGCGCAAGAAGTTCAGGCGGGCCCTGATCTCCTTTAAAATGACGTCCGCGATCATATGTTCCGTTTGCGTGAGTTGAAGCGCGTCGAAAAAGGCATACAGATCTTCTACGGACATATCGCACAGTTCCGCAATATTCTTGCCTCCCACATAGACGCTTAAAGCCTCTTTTTTCAGCCTCTTTCCTCCGCAGGAAGGGCACGGAAGATCGGTGATGTAGCGCTCGATCTCCCCCTTTACCCCCTCGCTCTCCGTATTCTGATAGCGGCGGGTGAGCGAATTTACAAAACCCTCCCACGCGATCTTATAGGTACCGTGGAAGTTGTACGCGTCGTACTGCATGTCGATCTTTTCCCCGCCCGAGCCGTACATGAGAATATCGTATTGCTCCTTCGGCAGGTCGCGCACGGGTATATCCATATTGATGCCATAATGCTTTGCGACCGCCTCGACATACATATTGTTCGTTTTCTGACTGTCCAAAAACCAACCGCCGACTTTTATCGCGCCTTCGCGGAGAGATTTGCTCTTGTCGGGGCAGATGAGCGCCTCGTCCACGATCTGCTTGAACCCCAAACCCGAACATTCGGGGCAGGCGCCGTACGGGGTATTGAAAGAAAAGAGGCGCGGCTCTATCTCTTCTATGCTGACGCCGCAATCGGGGCAGGCGTACTTTGTGGAATAGAGTTCCTCTTTTCCGTCGCAATCGATCACGACCAAGCCGTCCGCAAGCTTTAAGGCGGTTTCCAAACTGTCCGTGAGCCGCTTCTGAATGCCGTCTTTCACGACCAGCCTGTCTACGACCACGCTGATGTTATGCTTGACATTTTTTTCCAGCCTGATGTCCTCTTGCAGATCGTAAACGATGCCGTCAACCTTGACCCTGGCAAATCCGCTTTTGCGGAACGCCTCGAACTCTTTGGCATACTCCCCTTTTCTGCCGCGAACGACGGGCGCGTTGACGAGGATCTTACTACCCTCGGACATCGCCATGACTTTATCGGCGATCTCGTCCACCGTCTGGCGGCGTATCTCCCTGCCGCATTTGGGGCAATGCGGGATCCCGACGCGCGCAAAGAGCAACCGCATATAATCGTAAATTTCCGTAACGGTGCCCACCGTAGAGCGCGGATTGTGCGAAGTCGTTTTCTGGTCGATGGAAATGGCGGGAGAAAGCCCATCGATAAATTCCACGTCAGGCTTTTCCATCTGCCCCAAAAACTGGCGCGCATAGGAAGAGAGGCTCTCCACATACCGCCTCTGCCCTTCGGCAAAAATGGTGTCGAAGGCGAGCGTAGATTTGCCGCTGCCGGAAAGCCCTGTGAATACGACCAACTTGTCGCGCGGGATATGCACGTCGATATTTTTTAAATTATTTTCTTTTGCGCCCTTTACAAATATTTCGTCTTTCATTTTGCAATTACCTTTTCAGCAGCCTTCTTTTCAGCAGATTGATCGTGTCACGTATCTCGATCGCCTTTTCAAAATCCAACTGATTGGAAGCGATCTTCATGAGCGCCTTCAATTTTTCGATCTCCGCGGGGATCTCCTCTACGGAAATCTTTTCCGCGGGCAATTTTTTCTGCTTCTGCGTGATGGCGAGCGTACTCTTTACTTCCTTTACGATCGTTTTGGGAACGATGCCGTGCGCATCGTTGTATTCCTTTTGCGCCTTTCTTCTGCGGTTCGTTTCGTCTATCGCGCGCCGCATGCTGCCCGTGATCGTATCCGCATACATGATGACGCGCCCCTCGGCGTTTCGCGCGGCGCGGCCGATCGTCTGAATGAGCGACGTATCGCTGCGCAAGAAACCTTCCTTGTCCGCGTCGAGAATGGCGACGAGCTTGACCTCGGGCATATCCAATCCCTCGCGCAGAAGGTTGATGCCGCAAAGCACGTCAAAATCGCCGCTTCTGAGCCCGTTCACGATGTCGATGCGCTCCAACGTGTCGATGTCGCTGTGCATATAGCGCACTTTCACGCCGCTTTCTTTGAGGAAATCGGTCAGATTTTCCGCCATGCGCTTGGTAAGCGTGGTGATGAGCGTGCGCCCGCCGCTCGCGGTCACTTTTTTGATCTCGCCCAAAAGGTCGTCTATCTGCCCCTTTACGGGACGCACTTCTATTTCCGGATCGAGCAGCCCCGTCGGGCGAATGATCTGTTCGACGATCTGCCCAGCCTCTTTCAGTTCGTATTCGGCGGGCGTGGCGGATACGCAGATGAGCTGCGGCACGCGCTCGTCGAACTCTTCGAAGGTGAGCGGGCGGTTGTCGTACGCGGAACGCATGCGGAAACCGTAGTTGACGAGGTTGGTCTTGCGCGAAAGGTCGCCGTGATACATCGCGCGGATCTGCGGAATGGTCATGTGGCTCTCGTCGATGAATACGAGAAAATTTTTCGGAAAATAATCGAGCAGCGTAAAGGAAGGCTCGCCGGGTTTTCTTCCGTCAAAATACCGGCTGTAATTTTCCACGCCGCTGCAATACCCCACTTCACGCATCATCTCGATGTCGTACTGCGTCCTCTGTTCCAGCCGCTGCGCTTCCAGAAGCTTTCCCTCGTCCTGAAACGCTTTGACTTCGGTTTTCAGGTCGCGCTCTATCTCCTCTATCGCAGACATAAGTTTCTGGCTGCCCACCGCGTAATGGCTGGCGGGGAAGATCGCCGCGTGTTTGAGTTCCGCCGTGATCTTGCCCGTTACGACCTCTTCCTCGCAAAGGCGGTCTATTTCGTCCCCGAAAAATTCCACGCGGATCGCGATCTCCGAAGCACCCGCGGGGAAAATTTCCACCACGTCGCCCCGCACGCGGAAAGAAGAACGGGAAAAATCGATGTCTTTGCGCGTATACTGCAATTCGATGAGCCGCCTGATGAGCTCGTCGCGCGAGATCTGATCACCCGGGCGCAAAGAAAGGGAAAGCCTGAAATATTCTTCGGGCGCACCGAGACCGTAAATGCAAGATACGCTCGCCACGACCAAAGTATCCGACCTTTCTCCGAGCGAAGCCGTGGCGGAGTTGCGGAGCTTGTCTATCTCGTCATTCACGGACATATCCTTTTCTATATAGGTATCCGTACTGGGGATATAGCTTTCCGGCTGATAATAATCGTAATAAGAAACGAAATACTCCACGCGATTATGCGGAAAAAACTCGCGGAACTCATTGCAGAGCTGCGCCGCGAGCGTTTTGTTATGCGCGATGACGAGGGTCGGTCTGTTTACGTTTTTGATGATATTTGCCATCGTGAACGTTTTGCCGCTGCCCGTGACCCCCACGAGCACCTGCGTGCGAATGCCGTCCAGCACCCCTTCCGTCAGTTTTTCGATCGCCTCGGGCTGATCTCCCGTAGGCTGATAAAGCGATACCAATTCAAATTTATCCATACTCTTTCCGTTCCCGCAAACCGCGGCGCAAAATTACAAACAAATGTTTACATCGTTTCTTATGTATTATAGCGCAAAAAGGCAGTTTTGTCAATGAATGCGCAGGGCAAAAATAAAATGCAATGAAGCATTGCATTTTACGAAAATATGCTTTTTAAGATCAACCCGACGACAAACGTTACCACCGCGCCCGCAACGGAGAGCCCGATCTTGAAAGCGACGCTCCGCCGTACCTGCAACCGCGTCCTCGGATACGCCTCGCCGTTCGCGTGCAATGTGATCACATACATCTTTTCCCCCTTTCTGTCAGACTCGATCAGATCGAAATAATCGTCCAGCTCAAGAGAGCGCAAGATCTTTTCAACCTTTTCCGGGGTATACTTCTTTTTTTCGGGAAGTATGCTCATGATCTCCATAGGGCTCACCAGGCAGCTCCCCTTGCCGTCGCACATTTCATAGACGGCTTTCATCACTTCGTTTTCCTGTTTGTTCAGCATAGCACATCTCCCGTATTACAGCGGCAACGCATCACAGCAGAAAGGCCGCCAACAGCCCCGCGATGAGCGAGCCCGCGAGCCCGCCCGAAAACGCGCCGAAAAAGACAGCCCAGAACTTGCCCTTCTCCTTCCTTACGCTCTTTTCCTCCGCATATGTTTCGGCATACGTTCTGCCTTTGGGCAGAGAACAGAGACAATACGTGCCCTTATCCGCATAGCGGATATCGATGTACCCCCGCTCGCAGAGATATTTAAGCGCGTTCGAAAGCCCCGCCTCGTCCGTCTTTTCCCGTCCTTCCAGCGTGGAAAGCAACTCACCCGCCTCCATCACTTTATACGAACCCTCCGTCCCCGCATTTACCGCGTCGAGCACGGCGGCGGTCAATTTATCCAACATATCTTACCCCGACGGCAAAACTGCCTGTTTCAGACTTTTACGGTACCATTATACCATTATCTTACCGATTTTGCAAATAATCATACAAAATTCAGATGAAAATGCGAAAAGCACTTTATTATTTGCAAGAGATATGTTATAATATTTAGGATATTTTGCATAACAGCAGCCGCACGGAGGCACCTCACTTATGAATCTTTTGGATCGTTTTACAAATTCCACGCAATTCAAAGATTATAACGACTTTTACAACAATTTCAAACTGACTGTTCCCGAGAATTATAACTTCGCATACGACGTAGTAGACGAATACGCGAGACTCGAACCCACAAAGCGCGCGCTCGTTTGGTGCGACGATCTCGGCGGAGAACGCATTTTCTCTTTTTCAGACATTAAAACGATTTCAGACAAGACGGCAAACCTCTTCCTTTCGCTCGGCATCGGCAAGGGGGATACCGTTCTCGTGATTTTGCAAAGGCGGTACGAATATTGGACGACGCTGATGGCGCTCGCAAAGATCGGCGCGATCGCGATCCCCGCAACGCATATGCTCATGGAAAAGGATCTCGTTTACCGCATGGAAAAGGCCAACGTGAAGATGGTCGTTTCCGTCAACGAAGACGAGCTCTGCGAAAATATCCGAAAAGCGATGAAAAAAGTACCCTGCGTACAATATGCCGCCTGCGTAGGAAAACGGGAAGGATTTATCGACTTTACCGAAGATGTGCAAAAACAGAGCGCGGAGCTGTGCGTACCCTACAAAGCGGAACGCCGCGCCGACGATACCCTGCTCGTTTACTTTACCTCCGGCACGACGGGCATGCCCAAAATGGTCGCATTGCCCGAACGCTACACGCTCGGGCACATCGTAACAGCGAAATATTGGCTCAACTGTATAGACGACGGCCTGCACTTCACTCTCGCCGAAACAGGCTGGGCAAAAGCGAGCTGGGGTAAATTGTTCGGACAATGGCTCTGCGGCTCGGCGATCTTCGTTTACGACTTTCACGGTAAATTCGAGCCGGAGGATCTTTTGAACCACGTTTCGAAGTACGGCATCACGACCTTCTGCGCGCCGCCTACCGTGTATCGCTTTATGATGAAGTCGGATCTTTCAAAATACGACCTTTCCAGCATTAAATACATGATGACCGCAGGCGAAGCGCTCAACCCCGAAATTTACAGACAGATTATGATGAAGACGGGGCATGCGATTTACGAAGGCTTCGGACAGACGGAAACGACCGTCGTATGCGGCACCTTTTCGCAGTATATGGAAATCCGTCCCGGTTCGATGGGACGCCCCTCCCCGCTCTACTACGTACAGCTTTTGAACAACGAGGATAAGCCTGTGGAGCAAGGCGAGACGGGCGAGATCTGTATCCGCCTGCGCGACCCGCAGGAAGGGCTGTTTTCCGGATACTATCAGGATCCCGATCTGACGGCTTCCGTCAAGTACGACGGCTATTATCATTTGGGAGACCTCGCCTTCTGCGACAGCGACGGCTACTATTGGTTCGTCGGCAGGAAGGACGACATCATCAAGAGTTCCGGCTATCGCATCGGGCCGTTCGAGGTGGAAAGCGCGCTGATGGAGCACCCTGCCGTGCTCGAATGCGCCATCACCGCTGTTCCCGACGAACTGCGCGGCCAGCTCGTAAAAGCGACCGTCGTTCTGGCAAAGGGATACGAGGCGAGCGACGAGCTCGTAAAGGAACTGCAAAATCACGTAAAAAAGACGACCGCGCCCTATAAATACCCGCGCATCGTGGAAT
Source organism: Candidatus Borkfalkia avistercoris (assembly GCA_019115995.1). Taxonomy (GTDB): domain Bacteria; phylum Bacillota; class Clostridia; order Christensenellales; family Borkfalkiaceae; genus Borkfalkia; species Borkfalkia avistercoris. The sequence goes on along the minus strand of DXCL01000026.1, from coordinate 108,635 downwards.
TTGTAACAGAGCTTCCCAAAACCATCAGCGGCAAGATCCGGCGCGTGCAGATCAGGGAGCACGACACGCACCGCGATTGACCGGTATCGAGGCTTGTTCTCACAAATTCATGATTCAGCTCCTCTTCGGAGCAGCCGAAAGGCTGCTCCGTTTTTATTTGTTTTTTTCAAAATTTTTTACAGACCGAACTATTTTTATACGCCAAAGCCGCGCAGACAGTTTAGCTGTCTGCGCGGCTTTTTACTTGAAAAATATGCGCGTATCCGATCAATATTCGATGCGGATCGTTTCCAAAATATCCTCGTTGCCGATCGCCGCCCCGCCGCCGAGTATGACCGCCATCTGCGGTTCGTCGGTCACGAACACGTCCATTTGCAGGGCATTGGAAAGGTAATCGTCTAACCCGATAAGCTTTGCCAGCCCACCCGAAAGATATATGCCGCTGTGCCAGATCGACGCGGATACCTCCGCCGGCAATTTTGCGAGCACCATGCCCGCGTATTCTACGATCTTATCGGCAAACACCTTCATGCACTCGTATACGTCGGGCGAAGAAAGCGAAACGGAGCGCGGCCTTCCCGAAGAGATGTCTCTGCCGTTTACGACCATACTGTCGTTATCGTTTTTATACAAGCTGCCGATCGTCGTTTTTATCTTTTCACTCGTCAGAAGTCCTATTTTCAGATTGAACGATTCGGCCACCTTGTCGATGATGTGGCTGTCGATATTGCCGCCGCCTATATTCAGCGAAACGCCCGCGATAATCCCGTCGAGCGAAAACGCCGCGATATTCGTGCTGCCTCCGCCGATGTCGATCACAAAAACGGGATTCGTTTCGCTGAGGGTAAGATTCTGCCCGAACGCGGAAAGAAACGGCACCTCCGCAAAACGCGTACTTCCGATCTTGCATGCCTCCGCAAGGCGGTAATATTTGTCCAAAAGCTCTTCCGACGCGCCGCACGGCACGGCGAAAACCACTTCCGCCTTTTTCGCACGGGAAGGCCCTATCTCTATTTTGTTCAGAAAATAGGACAACATGACCGCCGCCATGTTTTCGTTGACGATGTCCGCTTCAAACACGGGCGAAACGATGGTCGTGTATTCCGCCGTTTTACCGATGAGCTGTTTCGCCTCTTCCCCTATCGCCTTTACGGTGTTCGTGCCCGAAGCGACAGCTACGCACGAGGGTTCGGCAAGCACGATGCCGCTGCCGATCTTAAATATTTTTGTAACGGACGAGCCGAGATCGATGGCTAATTTAATCATTTGACCAATTTTTCCAACTGTATTTTTATTTCTTCTTCCGGAAGCCCCACGATATTCGTAAAACTTCCTTCGTACCTTTTAACGATGCGCGCGTCGTCCTGTATGCCGTAGCTGCCCGCCTTGTCCATCGGCAAGCCGCTCGCAACGTAGCTGCGGATAAATTCGTCGCTCAAAACATTGAACTCCACCGCAGAACGCACGGCGCCGCTCGCCCTGTACCCCGGCGCGAGCAGACACCAGCCGGTAAACACCTCGTGCGATTTACCGCTCAGCATGGAGAGCGTTTCCGCCGCGTCTCGCGCATTTTTCGGCTTTCCCAAAATGCGCCCCTCGAACGCGACCACCGTATCCGCGCCGAGAACGGCGGCGTCGGGGCAGCGCGCAAATACGCTTTCCGCCTTCATTATCGCGACCGCCTCCGCCGCTTCCCGCGGCGGGAGCCCCTCCGTATGCTCGTCCGCATCGGACGGGATCACCTCAAACGCCGGAAGAATGCGCGAAAGTATTTCCCTTCTCCTCGGCGAGGCGCTCGCCAACACAAATCGATTTGTCTTCATAAATTACAACGATTGCCGCAAAACAATTGCGGCAATTCTCTTTACAGTATTTCCAGATTTTTGCGGAAGGACTTTCTGAATTCCGCGTTCGCCGACATCGCGTCGCGGATCTCTAAAGACGCATCTCCGTCCACTTCCGTCTTCATGATGACGGAATCGCCCAGCACATCGCAGTTGATGCCTTTTACTGTGCCCGAACTGCTCCTGTCAAGGCTCTCCGCGATGCGGAGCATGACGCCGAGCTTTTTCACGGCGTCGAAATCGTCTTCCTGCACGATGTCTTTATATTTCGCCCAATCCGCCGCGTTGATGTCTTCTTTTTTATGACAGCCTGCAACAAACGCCGCCAGCACGATCTCCCTGTGCGTGATGCCGTACAGCGTCGCGTTGAGAATCATGTAACAGCTGTGCTTCTGATGATTGTAGAATTTGACGCGCGTACCGCAGTCGTGTAAAGTCGCCGCGACCTTCAAAATTTTCAGATACTGGCGGGGGAATTTATGCAGAACGCGGAGCTGCTTGAAAAGCTGTACCGAAAGGCTTACGACGTGCTCCACGTGCTTTTCGTCGCACTCATAATACTTTACGAGGCTGTTGAGACTGTATCCGAGAATATCGGAAATAGGCTTTTCCAGCGTGATGGGGAGCGCCTGATTGAACATGATGCCCTCCCGCAGGCCCGAGCCGCCGATCGTAAACGTTTCAAAGTGCATATAGTGTACGAAAGATTTGACGACGGCGAGCGCCGCGGGAAGAATATCCGCCCGCGTGGAGGAAAGCCCCTTGATCTTGCGCTTCCTGTCAAGGTCGAGCACCTTGATCATGTCGTAAATGGATTCGAAATCCTCTACGGGAAGATTGTAGTTATGCACCGTATCCAGCGGATATTTGCGCACGAGCTTGCTGATCTTGAATATATTGCGGAATGAGCCGCCGACGCCGATCATCTGCACGTCGGGCTCCACCTGAGAAAGCCATTCGATGTGCGTGAGCTGTTCGGTGAAAAACTCCTCAACTTTTTCCGCCTGCTGTTCGGGCGTGAGATTATCGTTCTTGAAAAGATCGGTAAGCGTGACCGCGCCGAAGGGAAGCGTTGCGTAATTGAGCATGTTCCTGCGGTTGTAATACACGATCTTAGTGCTGCCGCCGCCGATCTCCAAAATGATGCCCTTGGGGATATCCATGGAATTGATAACGCCGCGATACACGAGCGTCGCTTCCTCTTCCTCGCTCAGAACCTTTACCTTGATGCCGCAGGTCGCCTGGATCTCGTCGAGAAAACTGCGCTGGTTTTTCGCCCTGCGCACAGCTGCCGTCGCGACGGCAATGATCCTGTCTACCCTGCTCGCGTCGCAGAGCTTTTTGAACATTTTGAGCGTTTTGATCGTTTCCGCAACCCGCTGCGGCTTTAAAAATCCGTCCCTCTCCATATCCTGCCCGAGACGGACGCTTTCTTTCAGCTCGTCTACCACCATAAAATGACCTTCGCCGAACAACTCGACGATCACGAGCCTCGCTGAATTTGAACCCAAGTCGATAATGCCGATTTTTTCCACTTTGCTACCTCTTTGCAGATTATAGAACTCTCATCTTTTTCCGAGAAAACCCTATTTCTCTATTATAAATAAACCTAACTAAAACTATTATATCATTCTTTGCTCCGTTTGTACAGTCCCTTTTTCAGTTTTTGTGCAATTTTTTTCAAAAATAACGAATATTTTATTATAAAATGAAAATTAACGTTAATTTTGTCTTTACTTATCAATTTTGAAAGTTCGAATGTTAAAAACACACAAAAAACGCGGGAGCCAGGAATGTACAAAATGCACAAAAGCTCCCGCATATCATATAAAACGCCCCTGCTCAGCCGAGCAACAGCTTTTCAAGTTCCGCAAAACTTTTCACTACGGCAACGGCGCCCGCGTCTTCCAGCTCATGCGGCTCGGAAAATCCCGTATCGATCCCGATGCAGGAAAGCCCCGCCTCCGCCGCGCCGAGAACGTCGTACTTTCTGTCTCCCACCATGATCGCGCGCGAAAGTTCCTTTACTCCCAATTTCGAGAGAGCGGCCCCGATCACCTCGCTCTTTTTGGATCGCGTTTCGTCGAGCCTGCCCCCTTCTACAGCGGAAAAATACCCGTCGAAACCGTACCTTTCGAGGATAGAGCGCGCAAAAACTTCGGGCTTCGAGGTCGCAACGGCGAGCGTTTTTCCCGCGGCGAGAAGCTTGTCCAGACACGCCCGCGCGCCCTCCACGGGCCTGCACTGCAATATCCCGGTATCGCGGTAATAGTTGCGGTAAACGGCTTTCAGGCGCTGCGCCTCCTCTTCGCTCATGCCGTAAAACTCTTTGAATGCCTGCACGACGGGCGGCCCGATGAATTTATAAAGTTCCTTGTCTTGACCGGCCGCTATGCCCGCGCTTTCGAGCGCGGTGCGGATCCCTTTCAAAATCCCCTCGCTCGTATCGAAAAGCGTGCCGTCAAAGTCGAATAAAACATAGTCGGGGCGCACGGTCAATGCTCCTTTATGCAATGGCGGGGGCACTTTGCGACGCACGTCATACAGCCCACGCATTTTTTGTAATCGATCTCGGGCAGACCGTCCTTCATTTCGATCGCGCCGACGGGACAGTTTTTTGCGCAGACGCCGCAGCCGATACAGCCGTTTTTGCACAGCTCCATCACGTCTTTCCCCTTGCCGTGGTTGGAACACGCGATAAATACCTTTGCTTTCTTCGGAATGCGGCCTATGATATGTTTGGGGCAATTATCGATACATACCCCGCAGGAAATGCACTTTTCCTTGTTCACGACGGAGTAGCCGCCGTCGCCGAGTTCTATGGCATACTGCGGACATACGTCGACGCAGGTCTTTTTGCCGATACACCCGACGGGGCACGCCTTTACGCCGCCCGCAATGATCTCGCAGGAAGCGCAGTTCCCGTAACCCTGATAATCGTATTTGTTATAGCAGGCGTTTCCGCCGTTGCAATGCACGACCGCAACGGTATCCTCCCCCGTTTCGCCGCCGCCCAACAATTCGGCGATCTTTTCTTTGTTCGCCGCGGGAGTCGCCTTACAGTCGGAAAGTTTTGCCTCGCCCTTTACGAGCGCTTCGGCGAATTGTGCGCAGCCCGCCCTGCCGCAGCCGCCGCAGTTGGATTTTGCCAGCAAATTTTCCACCTGCCCGATGCGCTCGTCTTTTTTTACGGCAAAAACATTGGAACAGATGACGAGAATGACGCCGAAAACCAACGCGATGGCGAGCATGATGCCGCCGGAGATGAGAATTTGAACGAATACTTCCATATTTCTCTCCTTATGCGAGGATCCCCGCAAAGCCCGCAAACGCCATAGCCATGATCGCGGCGGTCACGAGCGTGATGGGAAAGCCCTTAAAGCATTTCGGGATATCCGCCCTGTCTGTTTTCAGCCTGACGCACGCGAGCAGTATAATGGCAAGCAGAAAGCCTGCGCCCGTCGCCACGGAAACGGCAAATGTTTCGATAAAAGTGTAGCTGTTGAACACCACGGCGCTGTTCGCCGTGCCGAGAATGGCGCAGTTCGTGGTGATGAGTGGCAGATACACGCCGAGCGCGCTGTACAGCGTGGGCGAATAGCGCTTGACGATCATTTCGGTGATCTGCACAAGGCTCGCGATCACGAGAATGAACGCCATCGTATAGAGAAATTCTATTTCCAGAGGAACCAGCACATAGTTGTACACCAGCCAGGTGAACACGGCGGAGACCGCCATGACGAATATGACGGCAAATCCCATGCCCGCCGCGCTGGAAATCTTTTTGGATACCCCGAGGAATGGGCAGATCCCCTGATACTGCGACAGCACGATGTTGTTGGAGATCACCGCCGCAAACATGACGGAAATAATGGAAACTGTCATTTTTCGGGCACCTCCTTCAATTCCTCCACCCTGTCCTCCGCGAGAGGCAGCGCCGCACGCTTCATCTTCTCTTTGCGTTCGTTCAGTTTTTGTATGACGAAGTTGAACAGCGCCATCATGCAGCCGAATACGATAAAGCCGAACGCACTCGCGCCCGTACCGGACATTGCGGGGAACCCGGGGATCGCGATCCCTGCAAACGAGCCGCCTGCAAGAAATTCGCGCACGATACCGATGAGGCAGAGCGCCCCCGTAAAGCCGAGCCCGATGGAAAAGCCGTCTAAAACGCTGTACAGCGGCTTGTTGCAGGAAGCAAAACTTTCCGCCCGCGCCAGAATGATACAGTTGACGACGATGAGCGCGATAAAGGCGCGCATCGTGGAATACAGGTCGGGCATGAACCGCTGCATGACCATCTGCACGATGATCACGAACGTCGAAATGATCACGATGTAACACGGTATGCGTACTTTATCGGGGATCAGGTTGCGCAAAAGGCTGACGAACAAATTTGAAAAGATGAGCACGAACATCGTCGCGACCCCCATGGCGAACGCCTGAAAGAGAGTCGTCGTCATGGCAATGGTCGGGCAGGTGCCTAAAACGAGCACGAAGGTCGGATTGTTTTTGATGATGCCGCCGAGGAACGTTTCTTTGATCTTCGCTTTATCCATTGTTTTCCCCTCCCGCAACATTTCGGTTATAGTAGAGCACGACCGCATTGACGGCGTTCTTTACCGCATTGGAACTGTACGTCGCGCCCGAAACGCCGCTCACGGAAAGCGGATCGAAGTCCGCCAGGTCTTTGTCGTAAAACTCCGCGTAAAAATTCGCCGCTTCAAGCCTGTCCACAAAGGTGTCTCCGTTTTCGCCCGCCGCGATTTTATAGATCTTTGCGTCGCGGATATACACGTATACCTGAAATTCTCCGCCGTACTGACTGATCGCGCTCGCGAGGAAAGCGTGCACGCCGTCCGTTGAAACGGCATAATAGACGATGCTGCCCGAAGCGCCCTCCACGGCGGTCTCGTCTTCCACGACCATGGTAAACTCGCCCTCAGCGCCGCTGTCGGATTTGAAACCGTCCAAAGTCGTCTGCAACGGATCAACATAGGTAAAATGATTTACTGCGCCGAGCAGCAGCCCGCACACGAGGGCGATGCATGCGAGCACGGCTATACTCTGCACGACGGATCTCACTTTATCGCTCATGCCGCGTCACCTCCCGTTATTTCAAAGCATTCGAGGATCATCTCTTTCAGCGCCGTGTTCGTGCGCGTGGCGCTCGTATCCGAATCGGTGGAAAGATCCCCGTCGGAAAGCGCCGCGACCTCCTCCGCCGTTTTGCCGATAAACAGGGAAAGCTCTGCGGTGTAGCCCATCGTGCTCTGTCTGAGCGGCAGGATATCGCTCACCTTGCCGTCTCGTATATTGATATAAAAGAGCAGCGGCTGCCTGTAATTGTATTCGGAGAGATCCGCATATCCTTCCGCAAGGAACGAAACTCCGCCGAAAGCCGAAGAATTGCCCGCCGCCCTGATCCGGGAAGCGTTTTCGGGAAGCGTCAGACCGTTTGCCGTCACGTCGTAATCGAGCAGGCATTCGAGGAGCATCTCTTTCAGCGCCGTATTCGTGCGCGTGGCGCTCGTATCCGAATCGGTAGAAAGATCCCCGTCGGAAAGCGCCGCGACCTCCTCATAATTTTTTCCTATGAACAGGGAAAGCTCCGCGATATAGCCCATCGTGCTCTGCACTATGGGTATGATTTCGGATATCCTTCCGTCTTTGACCGATACGCTGTACAAAAGCTGTTGTTGGTAATTGTATTCCGAAAGGTCGGCAACGCCCTTCACCAGATACGTTCTGCCGCCGAAGATCGCGGAATCCGCCGCCCCGACGATATAGTTATAGGAAGCGATAAGCTCCGTTCCGTTATGATCGTTATCCGCAGCTATGAAGCATTCTTCCACCATGCCCTGCAACGCCGTATTCGTGAGCGTTGCGCTCGTTTCCGAATCGGTGGAGAGGTCTTCGCCGGAAAGCGCAGAAATTTCCCCGTACGTTTTTCCGACGAACAGCGAAAGTTCCGCGGTATAGCCCATCGTGCTCTGGGTGATCGGTTCGATCTCCGTAACCGTGCCGCCCGGCATATCGATGACCACCTTATATTCCAGCTGTTGGGTATAACTGTCCGTGATCGCCGCGCCGCCCTGCACGTCGAAATAATAATATCCCTTTCTGTCCTTTGCCATCGTCCGGATATACCGGTACTGCGCGGGGAGCGAGGCCTCCGCGGGGCGGTTGTATTCCGCGACCGCGATGACGGGCGTGCCGATCGCAAGCGCTGCCGCAAGCGCAATGCACAGACCGCGCATGCTCCACTTCATGACCTGCGGCTTCGGCGTCCCCTTTTTCGTGCGTTGCCCGAACCGGACGGGCAGGAGGAACCTGTCCATGGCGGGCACGAGCAGATTCATGAACAATATCGCGAGAGAGGTGCCCTCGGGATAAGTGCCGAACCTTCTGATGATCATGGTGATGACGCCCAGCCCGAACGCATAGAGGATACGATTGATCTTCCACTTCGGGGAGGTGGCGTAATCGGTCGCCATGAAAAAGGCGCCGAAAAGCAGACCGCCCGAAAAGACCTGCAAAAGAATTTCCTTCGCGCTGTTCCAGCAGAAGAGCGCCATCATCGCCGCCGTCAAGATATATACGACGGGAATGCGCCAGTCGATCACCTTCCGCGCGATCAGGTACACGCCGCCCGCAAGAACGGCGAGCTTGCATGTCTCCCCTATACTCCCGCCGATACTGCCGAAAAACAGCTGCAAAACGTTGCCCCAATACCCTTCGACGCCGAAAAAGCTTTCGGCAAGCGCGGCCGTGCCGCCGCCGAGATAGGTGGCGCCCGTCGAGCCGTCAGCCCCGAGGATATTGCCGGAAATGTCCGCCCCGATAAACGAGGTCATCGTGCCGCTGTATGCGAGCAACAAGAACACGCGCGCGGCGGCGGCAGGGTTGGCAAAATTTCTGCCCAGCCCGCCGAAGAGCATTTTTACGATAATGATGGCAAAAACGCCGCCGATCACGGGGATATACCAGGGTGCGCGGGGAGGAAGATTCAGCCCCAGGATCACCCCTGTAACGAGTGCGGAAAGGTCTTTCGTAAAGGGCTTTTTTCGGATCAGATTATAGATCTGTTCGCTCGCAAAGCACGTCGCAACACAGATGGCAACGAGCATAAGCGCGTAGAGCCCGAAGTACACCACCCCGCATACGAGGCAGGGCAAAAGCGCGATCAGAACGTCCAACATGATGCGGCGGGTCGTCGCGCTGTCTTTTTTATGCGGAGAAGCCGCTACTTTATAATTGGCGATCTCAGCCATTTGTTTTTTCCGCTCCTTCTCCGTTATTTTGCTGTGCGCGCTCGCGTTCGCGGGCGCGGCGCGCCTGCACATTCTTTTTTGCAAGTTTCACGCTCTGCATGAGGAACCGTTTGGCGGGGCAAACATACGAGCAACAACCGCAGCCGATGCACTGCGCTGCCCCGAACGCCTCGGCTTCGTCGTACTTTTTATCGAAGAGCGCCCTTTCGATAAAGACGGGCGAAAGCCCCATCGGGCACGCCTGCACGCACCTGCCGCAGCCGATGCAGGGCTCCGCGGCGTCGCTTTGGCACTCGTTTTCACCGAGGAACAGCAATGACGAAGATGTTTTCGTCGCGCATATCTTTAAGGAAAAGACGGGCTCGCCCATCATCGGGCCGCCGGAAACGATGCGCGCGCAATCCTCGTGCGCGCCGCAGAACTCCGCGATCGCCCGATAGAGAGTTCCGTTTTTTACCCAGATGTTGCAGGGTCTGTCCGTTTTGGAGCCGCTCACCGTCATCACCCGTTCATAGCACGGCGTGTTTTCCCGCACCGCTTTATAGACCGCGAGCGCGGTATGCACGTTTACGACCAGCACGCCCGCGTCGGAAGGCAATCCGCCTTCGGGGATCACCCTTTTCGTACAGCCGTAAACGAGCTGTTTTTCCGCGCCCTGCGGATACCTCGTTTTCAGCTCCTTCACGCGGATACCGCCGTCGGCAAGGGAAGCGAGTCGCTTCGCCGCGTCGCGCTTGTTGCTCTCGACGCCGATGACCGCCTCTTTCGCGCCGCAAGCCGTCATGCACAGACGTACGCCTTCCAGAAGCTCCTCTGAAAATTCGAGCATGATCCTGTGATCGCAGGTGATATACGGCTCGCACTCCGCGCCGTTCACCACGAGCACGGCGATCTCTTTGTCCGTTCCGAGCTTTGCTGCGGTGGGAAAGCCCGCGCCGCCCATGCCGACGATGCCCGCCTCCGCGATGCGCGCAAGAATGCCGGGCCTGTCCTGCGAGGAAAGGGGCGGAAGATAAGCCTTTTCCTCTTTGAAATCGTTTTCGATCAGGATATGGTCGAGCTTTTTGCCGGACAGCGTTATATGCCCCACGACTCCCTTGACCGTTCCCGAAACGGGAGAAAACACGTTTGCGGAGAGCCCCTCTGCGGCTTTCGCGATCAATTCGCCGCACAGCACGCGCTGACCGGCCGACACGACCGGCACGGCAGGCCGCCCGATATGCTGCAAGAGCGGAACGTAAACCGTTTCCGGCTCGGGCCCGCGCGAGATCGTTTCGCCGGCGGAAAAGCCCTTGCAATCTTTCAGATGTACACCGTTAGAAAAAGTAAACAATAAACAGCCTCCTGTCAACGAGCTTTCCGACGAACGGCGGCTCGGCTTATAACCATGGAAATTTTACCATTTTTTCCGAAACTTGTAAAGAAAAAGGCCGTAAAAAAGCAAAATATAACAATTTATTAACGGGGCATAAGCCGTACTTTACGCCCTGCCGCCCTCTTTTTTGCTTTTGATCTGCATAACGCCCTGATACGCCTGCCACAAAGACAGAAGACATAAAAAAACGCCGAACGCAGCGCGCAGGAACCCGCCCGAAAGCTCCTTCACGAAAAAGCCCCCGAGCGCGGACAGCAGCACGGCGGGCACGATCAGCCACAAAATGCCCTTCGTGTCTACCAGCCCGTTGGCAAAATGGACTTTCAGAGAAAATATCGCCATCGGCAGGAAAGACAGCAGATTGACCGACTGCGCCAGGTGCTGTTCCACGCCGCAGAATATGGTAAGGATCGGTATGAGCACGGTGCCGCCGCCCATGCCCATGCCGCCGAGAAGGCCCCCGGCGATTCCCGCAAGAAGATAGATCAGAAAACGCATTTTAATTCCCTCACAAAATCAAAAGATCATGCGGACGCCCGCCGCAAACATGACGGCGGCAAACAGGAGAGTCGCCTCCCCTGCGGAGAGCAGACTGAGCGCCCGCGCGCCCAAAAATCCGCCGAACGTAACGCCGATGCAGACGGAAAGAAAGAGCTCCGTCTGAAAATAGCCGTTGATCAGATACAAAACACCGCTGACGAAACTGACCGGAAGAATGATCAGGATCGCCGTTGCGTGAGCCACGAGCGGCGGTTTTTTTGCAAAGGCGGTGAGAAAGGGAACGACGATCATGCCGCCGCCCCCGCCGAACAATCCATTCACCGCGCCCGTCACAATGCCGCCCCCGCCGAGCACCCATTCGTTTCCGGAAATCTTCATATTTCCCTGCGCCCCCCTTTTTAATCGATGTATCCGTATTAGTTTGTGCCCGCAAAGCAAAAATAAATTCAATTTTCACTTTTTTTTAACCGTTATCGCTTGATTTTAATCGCCATTTATATTAGAATAAGATAGTACGATTTTGGTTTTTACAGAAAAATTACAAGTGTACGTTTAATTTCATCAAATTTCAGTAAAGGTGTATTATATGGCAAAAATCAGACAACTCGGCAAACTGAGAATCACGACTTGGATCATCGCGCTGCTTATGCTGATCGCGTCTTGCTCGCTCGTTCTTACAGCTTGCTCCGGAACCTCCGATGATAACAGTGACGACACGACGGAGACCCCGACCGACACGCAGACGTTCGCGAACGGGAACTTCGAATTTTATGACGACAGCGACGGCTCTTACCTCATCGCGACGCCGGACAGCTGGACGTCTTCCACGCAGGGCAGCACCTCCCTTGCCAAATCGGGCACGGTGGATACCTCCGTCAATTGGGGAGAAAAGTTCGTCTATGCCAGAACGGAATACGAAAAACAGCAGGACGAAGACAACACGGAAGACGAGCCCGACGAATATTATACCGACATAGACAGCGATTACGACGTTCCCGGCTGGGATCTCGCGAACGCAAAGCAAGCGGACGACGCCGACGATCTGACCTACGAAAATATTTCCGCAGCGGAGATCAACGCGGTCAACCCCGGCACGCATAACGTTGCGGCAGGCACGGCGGACGAGGAGAACGGCACGCACGTTCTCATGCTCCATAACTACCGCTCGAACGGCTACGGCACGGCGGCGAGGTATGCCTCCTCTTCCATCACTTTGCAGGCGGGTTCCGCGGTCAAATTTTCCGTTTGGGTAAAAACCTACGGCCTGACCTATAATGATAATTCCGCGGTAAACGGCAACAGGGGCGCTTACATCGAAGTTTCCAATACGGTGGGCGGCACCGAGCAGGATCCCCTCGTTATCCAAAATATAGATACGCAGGCGCTGAACGCTCAGAACAACAATAACGGTTGGGTACAGTATACCGTATACCTGAAAGCATCTTCTTACGCTTCCACGAGCTTTACCGTTTATCTCGGGCTCGGCAGAACCAACGCCGTTGACGACAACAATTTCGAATACGTGCAGGGCTACGCCTTCTTCGACGATCTCGAATATGAAGTCATGACTGCCGCCGAATACGAAACGGCGGTCGCGGCAGAAACGAATATCAGCGAATACGAACTTGATATCTATTCCTCCGACGCAATGAAGGTCGATTCCGTTTCCGACGCAAACCTCTCGCTGAGAACGTTTGCGCTCGATCTCGACGTATTCAAAACGGCTCCTTCTTCTTTCACATTGAACAATGTGACCATCGAAGAGACGAGCACGATCAGAAACGGCAACAAATATACGCTCGATAATTATCTTTCCAATGCGGATCTGCTTCGCGACGCAAACGACGCCGGCCGCTCGGGGATCAAAACCGTCGATCAAATCACCGCTGCCAACGGCTATGCAAATTCCGTAACGGAAGACTTCAATGCGGAAACCTTTACAGGGCTGTTCGGAGAAAACGCGCAGATACTCATGCTTTACAGCGGAGCCGGCGCCCCCTATTCGACCGAAATCAGCAGCAGCAACACCTCCGTTGCGGATCTGTTCACCGTATCCCCCGAAGAAACGCTGATGATCCGCTTCTGGGTCAAAACGTCTTCCCTCGACGGCGGCACGGGCGCAACGGTAACGCTTATCGACTACGAAACGGAAACCGCGATCGGTGCGGTCGACACGACGACCCTCACGGCGGTCGATCTCAAAGACGATAACGGCACGGACGAAGACATCTTTGACGGTTGGCAGCAGTGTTACTTCTACGTTTCCAACGATACGAAAGACGATCTCACCTTTACCCTGAAATTCAACTTCGGCCCGACGGACATCGTCGATACGACTATCTCCTCTTATGTAAGCGGCTATGCGGCTTTCACCGGATTCGAATACACCTATCTTTCCGACGAAGAAGCGAGCCTCGCTTCCACCGGCACTTACGCGGTACAGGCGTCTTTGACGGGCAGCCCTGCCGAAACCAATTCGGGCACGGGATTCGACGATCCCGCCTATACCGACAGCACGGAAGGTTCCGCGGCGATCGAAAGCGGGTTTGCCGATCTGCGCACTTATGACGGCGTATACGGCAACTCCAAATATGTCGGCGGCACCGAACTTACGAGCGGCGTCAACCAATACGGCAACGCGGGCCTTATCAATAAGGAATACGCCGAAAATTACTGGGGAACGGACACCGCCCCTGCTCCCGAATGGCTGCAAACGGTCGTTACCAGCTACACGCAGGCGATACAGAATCTTACCCTTACGGCACAGACATGGTGGGATACCGTTATCGGTTCCAACTCGACCCAGCCCCTGCTCATCGTAAATCCGGGTGAGGAGACCACCTCTTACGGCTTTATCGGCGCAGAAACGAGCATCAGCACGACCGCTTACACGCAGGTCAATCTGCGCGTTAAGCTGAGTGCCAACGCCACGGCGTATATCTATCTTATCGATACGACCGAAAATGCAGACGCCGAGACCAAATACGTCGACCCTCTGAAATATACGAGCGGCATCTCTTACAGATATGACAGCGACGGCAACGTCGTTACCAAGGATCCCGACGAAGATGATTTCGACGAAGACACGGATACCCTCTTCTATAAGCAGAGCAATGGTCTTTGGTCGACTTCCGCAACGCACAGCGGCGACTTCTATTACGCCAACCTCGCTAATTATGACGAAGACGAAGACGGCAATCTGACCGATTCCGACGGCACTATCGTCTACTATCTGCACGACGGCGAATATTACAGATATCACAACGAGGATACCGACGCATACAGCGTTGCGGTAAGAGATTTCACGAAAGCTGGCGTAGACGAAAACAGACTCGTAGCCGCAACGTTGCAGAGCGAAACGAGCAAAGACCTCGTACAGGTCGTGCACGGCAGCGACGTTTCCGCAGATCAGTGGGTTTACGTAAATTTCTTTATCGCAAACGGCAGCGAAGCGAAAAATTATCGTCTCGAAGTCTGGAACGGCTCCCGCGACAACAGCGTAAAAATGGCTGCGGAAAGCTATGTGATCTTTGACAGCGTAAGCTACACGACATTGGACGAGACCAATTTCAACGATATGCTCTCCGACAGTCTGGAAGCGCTGGGTATGGACAGCAAGTTCAACGACACGCGCTATGCCACGACCGATGAGATCTTGAAAGCTTACAGAGAAAATCCGAACGCGTTTATCTCTGAAAACGCAAACGGCGCTTCCCTCATCTATTATAACTTCTCCCTCTTCGACGACAAGAATTATACGCCGTACGACGAGAACAACGATCTTGACACGAGAGACAGCGACCCTTACGCAGACTACGATCCTTCCTCCTATTCGGATACGGTCGCTTACCTGCGTTATAACGGAAGCGACAACGGCTACATCGAGTACAATACTTTCGTCAATTACGGCGCGAGCGAGATCGATGTTGCGACGAGCGACGGCTCTACCGACGACAGCACGACGGACGACACGACGGGCGGCGGAAGCAACACGAACCTGTGGCTGCTGATCCCCTCTATCATTCTCGCGGCGGCACTCTTCGTCACGTTGATCTCCATGCTCGTGAAGAAGCTGCTCGGCAATATCCGCCGGAATAAAGTGCGTACCACGCCGCAGTATGACGCAAGGCGCACCCGCTATATCAGAAAACTGAAACTTTCCGAAGAGGCGGAGGACGAGAGAGACGAGAGCGTTCCCGACGTGCTCCCCGACGAAGACGAGATAGACGAAGAAGACATCTACCGCGTCGAGGACGACACCGCAACCGACGAAAAGGAAACCGATGATACGGATCCTTATGCAGACGAAGCGGACGATCAGAACAACGGCGACGATAAATAATCGGGCGCAATAAAGCAAAAACGCGAGCCCCGCAAGCACATGCTTGCGGGGCTCTTTTTACTTGAAAATCCGTTCATTTTTTTACACGTCATATTTTGCGCCCTAACTTCGGGATACATTGCAGGCATCAAGCTATTTTTTCTTTTTGCGGTGCTTTTTCAGATCGCGCAGAATGGTTTTTATGCCTTTGAATCTGTGCCCGTTTGCGATCTGCACGAAGCCCTCCGCACCCTTGCGGGATAAGCGGATCCCCATCGTAAGCCCCAAAACGGGCATCTGTGCGATCACCTTTCTCTGCATATTGGCAGTATGCCGATCTTTTCCCGCTCCCGCAAATTTTACGATGAGCTTATACAGCAGCCTGCCGCCCCTGCTCTTTTGCAGATCTTCAAGCGGTGAATGCAGCGTGATCGGCAGAATTTGCCGCGGCTCGGGTATCTTTACGCCCGAAAGCGCGAGGAATCGCTCCCTCGAAAAACCGCTGCCCGGCGCAGGACATGCGGGCGCAGACATCGTTTCGGCATCGTCTCCGCCGTCGGCGAAGACGATCGCTTCAGCGCGCACATCGCGAGAAGAAGACGCCGCATAAATCGTATATTCTCCGTCTTCTATACACCATTCCCGCCGCTGCGAGCTGTAATGCGCAAACGCTTCCTTGCCGAGCGTGAAAGTAACGGTCTTTTCCTCGCCTGCCTGCAAACAGACCTTCTCAAAAGCGCGCAGTTCCCTGATCGGTCTGCATATCTTCGGCGCTCTCTGCCCGACGTAGATCTGTACGATCTCAGCACCCGCGCAGTTACCCGTATTTTTTACGGGAACGCGCACCGTCAAAACGCCCTCTCCGCGATAACGGTTCGAGGAAAGCTCTATTTTGCCGTATTCAAAACTCGTATACGACAGCCCGAAGCCGAAAGGAAAGAGAACTTCTTTTTCGGCGGCGTCGTACCAGCGATAACCTGTATAAATGCTCTCCCTGTATTCCGCGTACTCCTCGTTTTTGCCAAAGTCGAACGCGCTCGGTACGTCTTCATAACAGAGCGGGAATGTTTCCGCGAGCTTACCGCTCGGATTCCTGTCTCCGAACAGCAAAGCCGCGCACGCCCTGCCGCCCATGCAACCGGAAAAATAGGTCAGCAGAACCCCTTTAACGCTTTTCAGCCACGGCATCGAGACGGGCGCGCCGCAAGTCAATACGACCACGACGTTTTGATTGACTGCCGCAACCCGCTCTATGAGCTCCGTCTGCTCGGGCGGAAGGTCAAGAGACGTTCTGTCATATCCTTCGCTCTCCGTCCCCTCATACGATCCCGCAAAAATCACGGCGCGCTCCCATACGCTCGCCACGGCGACCGCTTCCGCGATCAGTTTTTCGTCTGCGCCGCGCCCGTCTTGCGTAAATCCCGGCGCATAGTCGTACCGAACGCCGCGCTCTTTGAGAGCCGTCAAAAAAGATACTTCCTCCGCGGGGATCACATGTCCGCTGCCTCCGCCCTGATAATACGGCCTTTCCGCAAAGGCGCCGATCACGGCGATCTTCTCTTTGTTCTCCCTGTCGTAAGGCAGAACGCCCTCGTTTTTCAGCAATACGGCGGAAGCTTCGGCTATTTCCTGTGCGAGAGAAAGGCTTTCTTCCCTATTAAAAGGCGCATTTATCTTCTCGCCTTCTCTTGCCTTCAACAAGAGCTCTATGACCTTGCCCGCGCGAGCGTTCAGCGTCTCTTCCGTCATTCCGCCCTCTCGCAGCGCCGCGAGGATCTCCTCTTCCCCGCCGCAAATGCCGGGCATTTCCACATCCAGCCCAGCCTCGTACGATTCCGCCTGATCGCGCATCGCGCCCCAGTCGCTCAAAAACAGACCGTCAAAGCCCCATTCGCCGCGGGCGATCTCCGTCATCAGCCGCCCGTTCTGCGAGCAATAGGTGCCGTTCAGCTTGTTATAGGCCGTCATGACCGCCCACGGGCGGGCTTCTTTTACGATGATCTCGAATTGCCTGAGATAGATCTCGCGCAGCGCTCTTTCGTCGACGAGGCTGTCCGAGAGCATTCGTCCGTTTTCCCGTGAATTGCATGCGAAATGTTTGACGCAAGCGCCCACGCCGACGCCCTGCAACCCCTTTACATATGCCGCCCCGAGCTTGCCCGAAAGGAGCGGATCTTCCGAAAAATATTCGAAATTGCGACCGCACAGAGGGTCTCGCTTGTGATTGACTGCCGGCCCGAGCAACACGGCGACGCCCTCTTTTTTGCATTCCCTGCCCAGCGCTTCGCCGAGCCTAAGCATGAGAGAAACGTCCCATGAGCAAGCCGCGGCGCAGCCCGCGGGATACGCCGTTGCGGGCAAACTCTCGTTTATGCCCGCCATATCCGCTTTGCCCTGCTGTTTCCGAAGCCCGGCGGGGCCGTCGGTCAGCATGATCTTCCCGAGAGCTTTGCCGTCTATGTACCAAAAATCCTTTCCGTACAGCAGGCGCGCCTTCTGCTCGTTTGACAATCCTTTGAGTATTTCCTGCACCCGTTCGTTCATTTTTTCCCTCTTTTACGAAAAAGGCGCGCCCGCCGAAACTGCGGGCGCGCCTTTTTGTGCCGATCATTTTCTCTTGAACAGAATGCGGCGGCAGCTGTCGCATTCTATGAAATTCCCGTCCGTCAGTTTGGAAATTTCCGCGATAGACAGCTCCATGCCGCACTGCGGACAGCGGTTGCCTGTTACCTCCACAACGACGGGAAAAACCTTTTCCTTGCGCTTTGCCTTATATTTTGTGAGCGTTTCGGCGGGAACCTCTTTTGCGAGCTTGGCGAGCTCTTCCTCCGCCGCCGAAATTTCTGCGGCGCGCGCTTCCTTGACCGCCGCGTATTTCTCCTTGTATTCCTTATACTGGCGCTGCATCGCAATGGTCTGCTTTTTGGCAGCGGCATATTCTGCCGAGGTCTTTTCGATCTGCGCCACCAGCTTGTTGATCTCTGCCTTCAAATTTTTGAGATTCTCTGAGATCGCCGCCGCGTTCTTTTTATAAAACGCGATCTCTCCGCCCTGTTCGTCGATCATCTCGTCGAGATTTTCGTAATCTTTGATCGTATCGGCGATCTCGGCATATTTCTTTTCCAAACGCTCGAACATGATCTTGAACTCGGAAGCGCGCGCGTCCAAAGCTTCCAGCTTTTCGGGCGCCTTTTCCAAAAACTTCCGCGCCGTCATGTATTTTTTGCGCTCTTCGGTAGACGCGATCTCCTGTTCGATCGCGCGGAGTTTGCCGTCCGCTTCCTGGTATTGCAGCAATTCGTCTATCATTTTATACCTCCCTAAGATCAGAGCATAAACTCGTCTTCATAAAAATACGAAGGAACGTTCAGTTTTCCTCTCAGATCCTGATAAATTTTCTTGAATCCGTAATTCTCGCTCGCATAGTGCGTCAAAACGACGAGGCGCATGCCCGATTCGAGAATATCGCAAATATAGTTGTGCTTCACGTCGGACGAAATTATCACGTCCGCGCCGTTCTCCTTTGCAAAGCGGATCGCTCCGCCGTCTACGCCCGCGCCGCAAAAGGACGCCGCGCGCGCGATCTCCGCGTCTTCCCCGTAGCAAAGCAACCGCTTCGTATTGAATTCCTTTTCGATATGTCCGCAAAAAGCGGAAAAGGTACGGCGAGGCACATCGTATGCCCGCCCGTAGCCTCCGCCTTCGATATTTTCAAAGGTCAAAGCGGAGCCTTTGCAGCCTATCCCTTCCGCGAGATAATAGTCGACGCCTTTCGGGGCAAAATCAAAATTCAAATGCATGGATATGACGCCGATGCCGCCGCGCATACAGGCAACCAGCCTGGCGCCCAAAACGTCTTGTACGCGAAAATCGGATACGGCACGGAATATAGCCGGGTGATGGGTCACGATGAGGTTGGCGCCCGTTTCCCTTGCATGGCTTATCGCGCCCTGAGAAAGATCGAGCGAAAAGACCGCCCCCGCGATGTCGTCTCCCGTATCCAAGAGCATGCCGCTGTTGTCGTAAGCGCCGAAATTTTTGACATATTCGTCGCTCAGCCGCTTCGGATACGCGGCGTCTATCACCTTATAAACGTCTGCAAGTTTCATCGTAAATCTCCTCCAACTTCGCGAGGCGCGCCAGCACCGCTTCCCGCCCGCTCTTTGCGCTTACAAGCCAGGCGCGATTGTCGGAAATGTCCCTCTCCAATTTTTTGATAAAATCGGAACGCGGCGAAAGCAGATTGTCTCTTCCGAACAGGAGCATGTCCTCCGTGTAGCGCTGCGGCGCGCCGCCTCTTTTTGCCTTGATGAGATCGTAAAACTTTCCGTCCGCAAAAAAAGTATAGTCGCGCAAAATTTCGTATCCGTTTTTCAACAGGCAGACGCGCACCTTTTCCGCATTCTTCATCGGCTGCAAGAGCAGCTTCGGCGGCCGAAAACCGTCAAGCAGGATCCTGACGATCTCTTCTCCGCCCATGCCCGCGATCATCACGAGCTCCGCATCGGGCGTTATCTTTTCGAGCCCCGCACAGACGATGGGCTCCGCCCTTCCCGCTTTTATGTACGGAAAAAGCAATTCTTCCGCTTTTTTCAGGCTCTTTGCGCTGATGTCGGAAAACTGCGCGCGTTCGCACAAATTATTTTCCAGCATATACAGCGTACAATAGCCGTGATCGCAGCCGACGTCTGCAAACGTACCGCATTTTTCAAGCTCGCCGCACAGCACGGCAAGCCGCTTTGTAAGCTTCATCAGTCGAGAAAGTCTTTCAGCTTTTTGCTGCGGCTCGGGTGCCGGAGCTTTCTGAGCGCTTTGGCTTCGATCTGGCGGATACGTTCCCTCGTAACGTTAAATTCCTTGCCTACCTCTTCGAGGGTACGGGGCTTGCCGTCGTCGATGCCGTATCTGAGCCGCAGCACCTTCTCCTCGCGCGGGGTAAGCGTGTCTAATACGCCCAAAAGCTGTTCTTTGAGCATGGTAAACGCCACGGAATCGCTCGGCGTCGTGGCCCT
Source organism: Candidatus Borkfalkia avistercoris (assembly GCA_019115995.1). Classification (GTDB taxonomy): domain Bacteria; phylum Bacillota; class Clostridia; order Christensenellales; family Borkfalkiaceae; genus Borkfalkia; species Borkfalkia avistercoris. Next base: position 88,308 of record DXCL01000026.1, on the reverse strand, counting down.
GTCGTCTTCGATGAAATCGCCGAGATGAGAATCCTCCTCCTCGCCGATCGGCGTTTCCAACGAAACGGGATCCTGCGCGATCTTCTGGATCTCGCGGACGCGATCCTCCGGCATGTTCAGTTCGACGGCGATCTCCGCAGGCGTAGGCTCGCGCCCGAGCTGCTGCAAAAGTACGCGCGATGCGCGCGTGAGGCGGTTGATCGTTTCCACCATGTGCACGGGAATGCGAATGGTGCGCGCCTGGTCTGCAATGGCGCGCGTGATCGCCTGACGGATCCACCATGTGGCGTATGTCGAAAATTTAAAACCTTTCTGATAATCAAACTTTTCGACCGCCTTCATCAGCCCGAGGTTGCCTTCCTGAATGAGGTCGAGAAAGAGCATGCCCCTGCCCACGTAGCGCTTTGCGATGGAAACGACGAGCCTCAGATTCGCCTCGGAAAGGCGCTTTTTCGCCGCTTCGTCTCCCTCCTGCATGCGCTGGGCAAGGACGATCTCCTCGTCGGCGGAGAGGAGCGGCACCTTGCCGATATCCTTCAAATACATCTTGACGGGATCGTCGAGCCCGATATCGCGCAGCGCCTGTTCGAAGAGCTCTCTGTCTCGCTCGTCTTCGTCCACGATCTGAATGCCCGCCTCGCCGATGGATTTATAGATGTAATCGATCTGATCGGGATTCGTATCGATCTTTTCGAGAATATCGCAGAGGGAGTTTGTGGAAATGCTGCCCTTCTGCCGGTATTCGGCGATGATCTGTTTGAGTATTTCGTTAAGTTTTTGTTCGGATACGCTCATTTAGAATGTTTATCCTCCGCTTATGTTAAAAATTTTTAAGCTGTATCGTAAGTTCGAGTATGCGCCGCGTGTACTGCTTTTTTACCGCAAGCTCGGTCTCGGCGTCGCACTTTGCGCTGAGCTCTTTGAGTTCGGCCTCTATCTTTTTGCGCGCGAGCGTCTTTACGCAGTCGTTGAAATATTTTTCCGCTTCGACGCCGCCGAAACTGTCTCCCACGCTCAGATCGAGTATCGCGGAGAGCTCGGGCGTGTTTTCGTCAAAAATTTCGAAAAGATCGCTCGCCCGTACATTTTCTCCCCGTTTTTGCCGTCCGATAATGTATTCCGCGATGATATTATGCACAGTATTGTCAAATTTGACACTCGAAATATCAAAATTTCGCGCATATTTTGCATTAAAAAGCACGGAAGCTATAATAAAGCGGCACGCTTTTACGTTTCTGTCGGCGCCGTCTTCGTTCCGCACCGGCTCGGGAGTCTCCCTCTTTACGGGCAGCTGCGGTTCGTTTTCCAGATCGCGCCGCAACGATTCGTACGTTACGCCCGTTTTATCCCGCAGGGTCTTCAACAAGTCTTCCCGCACGCTCGCGCTCTCCGCTTCGCGGATCACTTTGAGCGCGTCGCGGATATACTCGCGCCTGTCTTCCGTTTTGGAAAGATCCCTGCCGCGTTCCAGAACGCTGAGCTTGAAATCTATGAGCGGCATCGCCTCGTCAAGGCACTTCCGATAGCCTTCGCTGCCGTATTTTTTTACGACGTCGTCAGGGTCAAGCCCCTCGGGAAGCGCCACGACGCGCACGTTCACGCCCTCGTCGCGCAAAATTTCAAGCCCGCGTATCGCGCCCTTCTGCCCGGCAAAATCGCCGTCGTAGCTGATGAGCACGTCGTCCGCATACCGCTTTGCAAGGCGCGCCTGCTCCTTTGTAAGCGAAGTGCCCATACTCGCCACAACGTTATGAAATCCCGCCTGCCACAGGGAAATGGTGTCCATATACCCCTCGGTCATAACGAGATTTTGAAGCCCCTCCGCCTTTTTCTGCTTTTTTACAAGATTGATGTTGTATAAATTTTTGCTCTTATTGAAAACGGACGTTTCCTTCGTGTTTTTATACTTCGCAAAATCCGTCTTTTCGAGCACCCTCCCTCCGAACGCCACGACGTCGTCAAAGGCGTTGATGATGGGAAAAATAAGCCTGCCGCCCTGCGCGTCGATCAGCCTGCCGTTATCGGAGGCGGTAACGGCGCCGCTGTCTAAAATATCGTCTTTCCGATACCCCTTGTCCAAAAGGTATTGCGGCAAAGACTTGAAATCGAGCGACGCGCCCAAACCGAACTTTCTGACTGTGGGAGAAGACAGCTTTCTGTCTAAAATGTACTGCACGTGCGCGTCCGCTTTGCCCGAATTAAGGTTTCTGAGATAAAAATGCGCGCAGTCGTTGAGGATCTTCAAGATCTGATCGCGCTTTCTCTTTTGTTCGAGCGTCTTCTCCGAATCGATATTCAGATCGGGCAGAGGCATTTTTACCCTTTCCGCCAGGATTTTGACCGCGTCGACAAAATCGACCGATTCGATCTCTCGGACAAACGTGATCACGTCTCCGCTGGCGCCGCACCCGAAGCAATGGTAGTACTGGTCGAGCGAATTGACGGAAAAGGAGGGCGTTTTTTCGTGGTGGAACGGACAGCACGCCCAATAATTCGTGCCCTTTCTTTCCAGCGAAACATACGAGCCGATCACTTCCACGATGTCGTTTTTGCTTTTCAGTTGTGCAAGAAATTCGCTGTCCAGCCCCTTAGCCATTCCCTTCCTCCGCCGCGGGCGCGCCGCGGTCACAGTTCTTCTATATCTTCCTCGGTAAGTCCCCAGCTTTTGGGGATAAATATGTTGTTGAATACGGCGACCGCAAATTTATCCGTCATGGAAGACAGGTAATCCGAAATCACCTGTTCGAGCGGATACTCTTCGGAAAGCCGCAAATAAAAGGCGGGGAGCTTGTCCTTGTCTTTTCGGAAATAATCGAACATCGCGGAAAGCATGCGCTTTGCCCGCTCCTCCTCCTTCATAGACTGTTCGGTTATATAGACCCTTTCGAACATAAAAGAGCGCAGATCTTCCAGCGCTTTTGCCTCTTCCTCCCCCATTTTTACGTCGTTCCTGTCTACGCTGTTTTCATAAATGGAGGTGATCATCGTATTGATGCGATCGCGCGAAGAGTTCCCCAGCACCGCGATATCCCTTTTGGGAAGATCCTCCTCTTTCAAAAGCCCCGCGCGGATCGCGTCTTCGATGTCGTGATTGACGTACGCGATGCGGTCGGCAAGGGAAACCGCCTTGCCCTCCAACGTGGCGGGGTGCCCGCTCTTTTTATGATTGACGATGCCGTCGCGCACTTCAAAGGTCAAATTCAGACCTTTCCCTTCCTTTTCGAGCACGTCTACCACGCGCAGAGACTGCTCGTTGTGCGCGAACCCGAAAGGCGACAGGCTGTTGAGAACGCGCTCTCCTGCATGCCCGAACGGAGTATGCCCGAGATCGTGCCCGAGCGCGATCGCCTCGGCGAGATCTTCGTTGAGCGCAAGGCTCCGCGCAATGGAACGCGCGATCTGAGAAACGTCGATCGTGTGCGTCATGCGGGTACGGAAATGATCGCCTTCGGGCGAGAAAAATACCTGCGTCTTGTTTTTCAGCCGCAGGAACGCTTTGCTGTATATGATCCTGTCTCTGTCTCTTTGAAAGTCCGTGCGCATGTTGCACGGCTCTTCCGGGCGCTGCCTTCCCCTCGTATTTTCGGAAAGCTGCGCATAGGGCGAAAAAAACGCCCGCTCTCTGGCATAGGTACGCCTCTTGACGGAATCGGAAATTTTCATAAAGCGAACGGCGGAGCACATAAAAAAGTAAGGCGCGGCAAGAAAATTTTGCCGCGATACGACGAAACCCCGCTATTTGTTAAATTAGACAAAATATCAAAAAATCCTTTTTTTACCCGCAAAATTTTCCGAAAAAGCGCCGACTTTTCTCATATAAGCGCACCGCCGTTCACGCGGAGCACTTCTCCCGTGATATAGCGGCTCTTTGCGAGAAAAACGACCGCCGCCGCGACCTCTTCGGGAGCCCCCTCCCTTGCGACGGGCTGCGCCTTTACAAATCCTTCGCGCTCCTCTTTTGTATAGACCGCGTTCATGTCCGTTGCGATCATGCCCGGAGAAACGCAGTTGACGCGGATATTCGAAGGCGCCAGTTCCTTTGCCGCCGCCTTTGTAAAGCCGATGAGCGCCGCCTTGCTCGCGGAATACGCCGTCTCGCACGCGGCGCCAGTCTCTCCCCAAATCGAGGAAATGTTGACGATGCACCCGCCGCCCCTGCGCAAGAGAGCGGGCACCGCCTGCCGCGTGCACAAAAAAGCGCCGTCCGTATTGACGGAAAAGATCTTTTTCCATTCCGCAAAAGAGGTGTCCTGGATCAGCCCGCTCCGCGAAATGCCGGCGTTGTTCACGAGGATCTCCAAGCCCAAGAGGGCGGAGAACATCTCTTTCACGGCGGATTCGTCCGTCACGTCGCACAAAAAAGGCTGCGCGCCGGCGCCCGTCTCTTCGAGCAGTCGAAGGGTCTCCCGCGCCCCTCCCTCGTCTTTGGAATAGCAGAAAGCGACGTCGTAGCCCGCCCTCGCGAGCGCGAGACAGACCGCCCTGCCGATGCCGCGGGAACCTCCCGTAACGAGCGCGGTGCTCATCGCAGAACCTGAACGCCGCACACGGCGCACACCTCTCTGGCGACCGTTTCGATATCTTTTCCGTTCGTATCCACGGTAAAATCCGCGCAGCTCTCGTAAATGGGCGACCTGTAATCGAGCAATTCCTTCATTTTATCGAAGGTCGTGTTTTTGAGCAGGGGACGGTCGTCGCTCGTGTGCCCCGTGCGCTCGAAAAGGACTTCTATGTCCACCTTCAAAAAAACGATCTTTCCGTGTTTTTTGAGCGCGGCGCTGTTTTCGGGGCGAAGCACACAGCCGCCGCCCGTCGAGATGACGACATTGTCTTCGTCCGAAACGTTTTTGACGATCTCCGATTCCATCTCGCGGAAACGGTTTTCGCCGTAAAATTCAAAAATCGCGGGGATACGGCCGTACTTTTCCGTGATCAAATCGTCCGTATCATACCAGCGCATGCCGGTGAGGTCGGCTATCTTGATGCCGACGCTCGTTTTTCCCGCGCCCATCATTCCGCAAAGCACGATATTCATAACAAAAAGCTCTCCGCCGCAAGGATATAACTCTTTTTTCCGAAGCCGAGGATCGTACCTTTGCAGACCTCGGAAATGACCGATTTATGACGGAATTCTTCTCTCGCGTGCACGTTCGACATATGCACCTCCACGACGGGCGTCTGAACGGACGCGATCGCGTCGCGCAGGGCATAGCTGTAATGGGTAAACGCACCCGCGTTGAGAATGATGCCGTCTGCGTCCGACTTCTGGATCTGCGTGCACAGCTCCCCTTCCAGATTGCTCTGGAAAAATTCGCAAACCGCGCCGCGCGCCTTGCAGAACGCCTCGACCTCGCGGTTGATGTCTTCCAGCGTTTCCGCGCCGTAAACGGACTTTTCCCGAATGCCCGTCATGTTCAGATTCACGCCGTTCAGAATGAGAAGTTTCATCTTGCGTATTCCTCCGTATATTTTTCGAAAAGCTCCTTCGCCTCCGCCGCGCGCGGCTGCCTGTTCAGATAAATGCAGTCGGCATAGTATGCCTGATAAAAGAGCATTCCCTCGCCGTTGACGATTTTTTTGCCGAGCGATTCGGCGATGCGCAGAAACTCGCTCTTGCGCGGGTAATAGATGAGGTCGACGGCGACTTCACATGTTTTGAGGATCTCCTCCCCGACGGGGGATACCCCCTCCGTTTTATGCATGCCCACGCCCGTCACGTTTACGATCATGTACCGAGGCTCCGCCTCCACCTTCTCCGCGAGGCGGGCGCCCGTGAACTCCCCGCACACGGCGGCGGCGTTTTCCCTTTTCAGATCGAACAGCTGCACTTCCGCGCCCGCGTCGAGCAATTTTTTGACGACGCTCCTGCCCGCGCCGCCCGCACCCAAAACGAGGATCTTTTTCCCCGAAACGTCGACGCCGTTATTTTCCAGCATGAGAGAAAAACCTATGCCGTCGGTATTGTATCCCACGCCGTCCACGACGGTATTGACCGCGCCGAAAACTTTTGCGTCGCCCTCGATGCCTTTCAGATGAGGAATGACCGCCAGTTTATAGGGAATGGTCACATTGAAGGCGTCGTAGCCCGCGAGCAGTCTTTCCGCCTCGCCGTCGAACCGCTCCGCGGGGCAGGAAATGAGCTCGTAAGAGCAATCCGCACCCAAAGCGCGCAAAATAAAGGTGTGCATTTTTGCACTGTCTGATTTGGAAACGTCTTTTCCGATCACTGCAAGCTTCAACATATGTTTCTCCCCGCGCGCCGTACGCGCCGCTTTTATTTATAGTTTCGACAAATTTCAGCCGAGCATGCCGTAAAAACCGGGAAACGAGATATTCACGCATTCCGCGTTTTTGATCTCTCCGCCCTTCTCGCTCGCCGCAAGCGCGACCGCCGCGCTCATCGCGATGCGATGATCCAAATAGGAATCCGCCGAACCGCCCGCAAGGGTCTTTCTCCCGCGGATCACGAAACCGTCTTCCCGCGCCATAACGTCTCCGCCGAAATTCGCGAGCATCTCTGCCGTGGTCTTGATGCGGTCGCTCTCTTTGATGCGCAGCTCCTCCGCCCCCGTGATCACGCTTTCGCCCTCCGCATAAGCGCAAAGCACCGCGATCACCGGCAGCTCGTCGATCAGGGAAGGCATGATCTCTTTTGAAAGAACGATCGGTTTAAGAGCGCTCTTTTTTACGCGAATATCCGCAACGGGCTCCCCGCAGACGGTGCGCTCGTTCTCCAGAGAGTAAATGACCCCCATCTGATCGAAAACGGAAAGGATCCCCGTGCGCGTGGGATTGACGCCGACGTTTTTGCAGAGCGTTTCTCCGAGCAGAGCCCCGAGCGCCATAAAATACGCGGCGCTGGAAATATCACCCGGCACCTCCACGTCGGCGGCGCGGAGCGCGCTCTTTTTTACGCGGACGGTGTTGCCTATCACGCGTATGTCTGCCCCCATCGCCGCAAGCATGCGTTCGGTGTGGTCGCGCGTCTTTACCGATTCGTGCACGAACGTTTCGCCGTCGGCGCCGAGCGCCGCCAGCAGGAGCGCGCTTTTGACCTGTGCGCTCGCCGTGGCGGTATCCACCTCCCTGCCCGAGAGCTTTGCGGAACGCACGTATACGGGCGCGGTGCCGTCCGTCGTTTCAATGTCTGCGCCGAGCAGCCGTAAAGGTTTTGCAACGCGCTCCATCGGCCGTTTGGACAAAGAAGCGTCTCCCGTGAGCGACGCGTTCAGCCGCTGCCCCGCGATAAGCCCCATCAAAAGGCGCATGGTCGTGCCGCTGTTGCCGCAGAAGCACTCCGCGTCGTGCAGGGGCGCCCCCTTTACGCGGATCGCCCCATCCTGCACGGAGACCTCTGCCCCGAGCGCGCGCATGCACGACGCCGTGGACAGGCAGTCTTCCCCGAGCAACGCGTTTGTAACGAGCGCTTCTCCTTCCGCCATTGCGTTGAACATAACGGCGCGGTGGGTTATGGACTTATCGCCCGGTATAGCAAATTCTCCCGCAAAATCACTGCGCGGCGAAATGATCATACTCTTCCTCCGACGATCTCCCCGATATAACCGACATAGTCTTCATCGGTCAGCCTGAGTTCGGCAAATTCACCGCGCTTTGCAGGCACAATGAGAGAGACCTCGTTTTCTCCTTGATTTTTCTTGTCGTACAGTGCCACTCGCGCGGCCTCTGCGATATTTTCAAAGCGCGGCACGCGCTTTAAGACCTTTCCGATCAGCGAGCGCAGCTCTTCTGCATAATCGTGCGCACATATGCCGAATTTTTCCGCTATATAGCTTTCAAGCAGCATGCCGATGAGCACATATTCCCCGTGCGAACGCCTCTTATAATAGAGTTCGAGCGCGTGCCCCGTAGTATGCCCCATATTGAGGCACTTTCTCAACCCGCTCCGTTCGCATTCGTCCTTTTCCACGACGGCCGCCTTGAAGCGCACGCAGTCCGCCGTGATCTCTTCCAGAAAAGAAAGGTCAAAGAGCCTTTCCGTATTCCGTTCGAGCTTATCCAGGATTTCAGCGTCGAGCGCGCCCGTTTTGATGATCTCGCCGAGCCCGCACTTCAACTCCCTTTGAGGAAGGGTGCGCAAAAACAGCGGATCGCACACCACGTATTCGGGCTGATAAAAGGTGCCGATCACGTTTTTTACGCCGCGGTGGTCGATCGCCGTTTTCCCTCCCACGGAGGAATCCACCTGTGCCAAAAGGGTCGTAGGCACCTGCACCGCGTGAATGCCGCGCATATATAAGGACGCCGCCAAACCTCCCATGTCTCCGACGACGCCGCCGCCGAGCGCAACGAGCGTACTGTTGCGCCTGAGCCGCGCTTGCAGCATTTTGTCGAGGATCATAAACAGGGAATTGCGGTTTTTGTGCCGCTCCCCCGCAGGAAGCACGCAAACGGGCGCTCCGCCGAAGTTTTCCGCTATAAAGCCTTTATAAAGCTTGTACACGTTTTCGTCTGTAACGACGAAAACGTCTTTGCCGTCCAAAATATAATTTAGTTGCTTTGCCGCGCCCGCGCCGCAAAACACCGTGCTCGGCCGCGATTTCGTATTTACCTGTATCGTCTGCATATTGATCCTAACTTATTGAGGGAGCCTGTTCCAGCGCTCCTTGACCTCGCGCATGTTATCGCCGCCCAGCCGTTCCAAAATTTTCTGCGCGAGCGCGAAACAGACGACGCTTTCCAATATGACGTCGCACGCGGCAACGGAACATACGTCGCTGCGCTCGGTCGCCGCGCGGCAAGCCTCTTTCGTATCGAAATCGACGGTATCCAGCCCGCGCATCAGCGTGGGGATCGGCTTCATCGCCGCGCGGAGAACGATCTCTTCCCCGTTCGACATGCCGCCCTCTATTCCGCCCGCATTGTTCGTTTTGCGGAAAAAAGCGCCGTCTTTATAATAGATCTCGTCGTGCACGCGGCTTCCGGGCCGCCTTGCCGCTTCAAAGCCGAGCCCGATCTCCACTCCCTTGATCGCCTGTACGCTCATCACGGCAAAGGCGAGGTGCGCGTCCAGCTTTTCGGAATACGCCATACAACTGCCGAAGCCGCTCTTCATTCCCTTTACATGCAGCTCGATTATGCCGCCCGCCGTATCTTTCGCCTCTTTGATCTCGTCGATGCGCCTTTTCGCGCGCTCGCAGAGCGCCGCGTCCGGCATAAACAGCTCGGAAGACTTCGCCGCCTTGATCTCTTCGAAGGAATACTCCTTATCGTCGGAGATCCCCTCCACGCTCCTGACATAGCCCGCGACCTCGACGCCCAGCTCGCTGAGAAACATTCTCGCGACCGTTCCGGCCGCCACGCGCACCGCCGTTTCCCTCGCGGAGGCGCGTTCCAGAATGTTGCGCGCGTCCGTTTGGTCGTATTTGAAAAGCCCCGTAAGGTCGGCGTGCCCCGGGCGCACGCGGGTCAGGCGGCGCGCCGTTACGTCCGCGCCGTACGGAGACATGTATTCCTCCCAGTTTTTATAATCTTTATTTTCCACCATCAGGCAGAGCGGGCTGCCGAGCGTAAGCTTGTTGCGCACCCCCGAAAGGATCACGGCGCGGTCGCTCTCTATTTTCTGCCTCGCGCCGCGGCCGTAGCCGCTCTGACGAAGGGCGAGATAGTAATCGATCTCGTCGATCTCTATGGTAAGATTCGAGGGAAGCCCCTCGATGATGGCCGTCAGCGCCCTTCCGTGCGATTCTCCTGCCGTTGTAAGCTTCATACCGTATCCTCCGAAAGCCGCATCAGTTGCGGCCGATAGTCTGTATATTATAAGTGCCGTCCGAACAGATCGTGAGCACGATGCTGCCAGACTCGTCCGTCCTGTATATCCGCGCCCCGATCTCGTTCAGCCTTCCGACCGTTTCCTGCGCGGGATGCCCGTAAGAATTTCCCGCGCCCACGCTCACAAAAGCCGCTTCGGGCGAGGTCAGCCGCAAGAACGCCGACGACGATGACGACGCCGATCCGTGATGGGATACCTTCAAAAAATCCAGGCCTTCCAGAGCGGGCGCGAGCGTTACGCGCTCGCCCCAAGAGGTCAGACGTTCCCTTTCAAACAGCGAAGTCCCCAGCGCCTCATAATCGGAAACGAGCTTTTCTTCGACTTCCTCACCGATGTCGCCCGTAAGCAGAACGCTCCGCCCCGCATATTCCAGCCAAACGACCGCGGAAGCGTTGTTTACGTCGGTATCCGTTGCGCCGTCCTGATTCGCCGCATCATAATAACTGCCCTCCACGCCCGATTCGAAGGGGGAAAGGATCATAAAATAATAAAACGCGTCTGCCTGTTCGGAAAGCACGGCGTCATACGTGCTGGAAATCTCCGTATCGCAGCCCTCTCGCGAAAGCCTGTCCAGAAAATCCGCATACGAGGAATCCGCCCCGAAGGAAACAATGTAAGGGATAAACGCTTTTTCCGCTCCGTAGCAGGCGAGCACGTCGTCCATGCCGCCGGCATGATCCTCGTCGGGGTGAGAAAGGATCAGATAATCGAATTTTTTGATGCCGAGGGCATTCACGTAGCGGAGCAGAGAACTGCGCGACGCATACGCTTCGCCGCCCGCGTCCACGATCATCGACTTCCCGTCGGGAAGTTCCGCAACGATCGCGTCACCCTGCCCGACGTCTATAAAATGCACGCGCAGCTCCCCTGCCTGCCGCGGCGGGATATCGGGATTTGAAAACTTCGTCCAAAGGAAGTTGAGCGGACAATAATAAAAATGCAATAAAACGAGAACGAGCGCGGCGGCGAATATGCCCGCCGCGCACAACGCCAGCACGCGCAGTTTTTTCGATCTCTTTTTCTTTCCGCCCGCAACCGCAGTGCGGACGGCGGCTTCCTTTTTCTTCATCGGCGATCCGCTTTATCCGTAGTGTATAATACCCTTTCGTCAGATTTTTACGCGCTTTGCGCGCATGGCTGCCAAAATATCGTCCGCATGGCGCGCGGCACAGTCGTAACCGATGTCGTAAATCACGGACGAAGACAGAACGTCTGTTGCCGTAAAATGCGAAAGATCGGGCTCCAACAGATAATCGCAATCTTTTATGCCGCGTTGAAAAACAGTCTTTTTCTGCCCGCCGCGCACGATAAATTCGCTCCTTTCGTAGGCGGAAGCCGGCGAAAGCGAAACGCCCAGGACGAAATCCGCGCCGAGAGATCGGGCTGCGTCTGCGGGCACGGCGTTCACGAAAGCGCCGTCTGAAAGCACCCTTCCTCCGATCGCCACTCCCTTGAAAAACGGCGGCATCGCAGAGGAAGCGAGTATCGCCTCGGCAACGTTCCCCTCGCGCAACACGACCTCTTCCCCGCTCTCCGCGTCCGTTGCGACAGCCGCGAACGGTTTGGCGAGCTGCGAAAAATCGCTCTCGTCGAGCATGACGTCCAGAGCGGCGCGTACCGGAGCGACCGAACCCGCCGCCAAAACGGAAAGGGCTATATTTTTCAGATCCAGGCGGCTGAGAAGTTCGGAAATATCCGTCGGGGAATACCCCTTCGCGTACAGCGCGCCGACGATGCTCCCGATGGAGGTTCCCGCAACGGCGTCGAAACGAATACCGCGCTCTTCCAGCGCCATGAGCGCACCGACGTGCGCCATGCCCTTCGCCCCGCCGCTGCCGAGCGCAACGGCGAGCCTCTTTTTATTCTTAAACATTTACTCCCAGTCCATAGCGAACGCAAGGGCGCCGTAAATGCCCGCATCGTTGCCGAGCGCGGCGCGGTTGAGCGCCAAAGGCACGCGGTCGCTGCCCACATACAGGCGCTCTGCAATATACTTTCTGAGGGGAGCGAGCAGATATTCGCCCTCGTTGCACACGCCGCCGCCGAGAATGATCGCCTCCGGGCGGAAGATGTTTACGAGATTGAGTATACCCTCTCCGAGATACATGATATAATTTTTGACGACCGTCTGCGCGGCGGCATCTCCCGCTTTTGCCGCGGCAAAAGCCGTTTTTCCGTCAACCTTTTCGGGATCTCTGCCCGTAAGTTCCCACATGGCGCTCTCTTTGTCTTCGAACATCGCTTTCTTTGTGTCGCGAATCAGCGCCGAAGCGGAAGCGTATTGCTCGAAGCAGCCTTTGCGCCCGCAGCCGCAGGGCACGCCGCCTACCTGAATGACCATGTGCCCGGCCTCCGCGCCCGCGCCCATCGATCCCTCGTAGAGCTTTCCGCCGAGAATGATGCCGCTGCCGATACCCGTGCCGAGCGTCAGGAAAATGCTGTCTTTATACGCTTTTCCCGCGCCGTAAACTGCCTCGCCGTATGCGGCGGCGTTCGCGTCGTTGACCACGCGGACCTCCGTGCCGACAGCTGCCTGCATATCCTTTGCCAAAGGCCTGTCCGACCAGTTATAATTGCCCCAACGGACGACGACGCCCTCCTTACTGTCTATAACGCCGGGAGAGGCGAGCCCCACGCGCTTTACGTCTTTCAGCGATACGCCGTTATCCGCGCAGATCTTTTTAACGAGCTGCGCCATTTTTGCTACCGTCGTGACGTAATTATCGTCTTTTGAGGTCTTTACGGTATCTTTTGCGATCATCTTCGACTTATCGTCGAAAAGCCCTGCCTTCGCGCTCATGCCGCCGAAGTCGATCCCTACATAATAGTGCATTTTTCTTTCACCTCTGTGCTTTATATGTTTTCGACCATTCGCCGACGGTCGCGGCGAGGTCTCGATTGCTCTTTGTCTTTTTCATCAGTTCGAACAGCCCTTCCGTCGCGTTCTCCTTTGCAAACGCACGGCGGACGGCATAGGCGCAGGCGAGCTCTTCCGCGTCCAGCAAGAGCTCTTCTTTGCGCGTGCCGGAACGGTACACGTCGATGGCGGGAAATATGCGCCTTTCGGCAAGCTCGCGGGAAAGATGTATTTCCATATTGCCGGTGCCCTTAAATTCCTCGTAGATCACGTCGTCCATGCGGCTGCCCGTATCTACGAGGGCGGTCGCCAAGATCGTGAGAGAGCCGCCTTCCTGGAAACAGCGCGCCGAACCGAAAAACTTTTTGGGCGCCGTGAGCGCGGCGGGATCCAGCCCGCCCGAAAGGATCTTTCCCGACGGCGCGACGACGTTGTTGTATGCGCGCGCAAGCTTGGTGATCGAATCGAGCAAGATCACCACGTCGCGCCCGCCTTCGGCAAGCCGCTTCGCCCTGTCGAGTATCAGCTTTGAAACGCCTACATGATGCTCGGGGGATTCGTCGAAAGTGGAATATACGATCTCCGCCTGCGGAATGCTCTCCTTGATGTCCGTCACTTCTTCGGGGCGTTCGTCTATAAGGAGAATGATCAGATGGATATTCGTGTATTCCACGGCGATCGCGCCCGCAATGTCTTTCAGCAGGGTCGTTTTGCCGGCCTTCGGCGGCGAAACGATCAGCCCCCGCTGTCCCTTTCCGATCGGGCACATCAGATCGATGCACCGCAAAGACAGCTTTCCGCTGTTCCCCAGCTCGATGCGCGTATCGGGATAGCGCGGCGTCATTTCGTCAAAATCTCTGCGCGCAATTTCTCCCTTTACGAATTTTCCGTTGACGGATACGATCTCTTCCACGGCGGGAGAACCGCTCTCCCTGTTCTGCCTGACGTAACAATGCACATAATCGCCGCTGCGAAGGCCGTATCTGCGAATGACCGGCCCGGGAACAAAAACGTCCTTTTTGCCGGGCTCGCAGTTTTCCGCGCGCAGAAAGCCGTAACCCTGCGGGTGCATTTCGAGCACGCCGCCGTAAATATCGTCAAAGCCGCGCTCTCCCTCCGATTCTCCCGAATCGTGAAAGTTCAGTTCTATGCCCTCGTCCCCCTCCCGCGGCTCGGGATAGACACGATCGCTGTCCGCTTCCTGAATGCGCTTCTTTATTTCCTGTATCACGGCGTCGGGCACCTTTGCCCCCTTCGGCGGAGCGCCCTTGTTCGTCGTTTTGCGTTCGGGAGAAAAGCTGCCCGAAAGCACCCCGATGATCAACCCCACCAGCTCACCCTTTTTTGCGGTCGTGGGAGAGCGCACGCCCAATTCGCGCGCAATGTTACGGACTTCATAAACGCTGAGCCCGTCTATATATTCATAAGCCGACGCATATTTTTCTGCAATATCATACATGTAGCAACACCTCCGGCACAACGGCTTTCCCTGCATAGGCATCTAAATCTTTACTGTCAAAAGCCGTGACCGGAACGAACTTGTCTTCTCCGAAAGCTTTTATAAATTCAGAAAGGGGCGCGATGTCAAGCGCACACTTTTCCGTACGGTAGTGCATCGGAACGACGACTTTCGGGCGTATCGCCCGGATATAGCGCACGGCTTCGCGCGCGTCGATCGTATAATTGCCGCCGACCGGAATCAACAAGATATCGGGACAGCCGAACTTTGCGGCAGTCTCTTCGGAAAAACTTTCCCCGAGATCGCCGAGATGACACACTTTTACCCCGCCGAAATCAAATTCAAACGCGACCACCCCGCCGCGTTTACCGCCGTGCACGCTGTCGTGCCAGCACGGAATGCCGCGAAGTCTTACGCCGCCCGCTTCATATTCCCCGGCTTCGCAAAAAACCTTTTTGCAGCCTTTTACGCCTGCCGTGTAGTTGTGATCGAAATGATCGTGGCTGAGCGTTACGTAATCCGCCGAAACCGGCGGCATCTCATAACCGATTCCCGAAAACGGGTCGGTCAAAAAGCGGACTCTTCCGTTTGACAAAACAAAGCAGGAATGCCCTAAGTACTCGATTTTCATTTTCCCTCCCTATTGCCTTATATTATTGAGGCGGCACGCCGTCTCTTTTTGCCATAAAAAATATGCTGTGTTTTTGTGAAAAATTCGGAAAAAACAAAACGTAATCGGCTGAAACGAAAAAAGAACCGTCGCGCTCGCGTATGCGAAGGCGCTCCGCCGCGACCTCTGCGGGCAGTTCCCCGTAAGGCGTACGGATCGTCGTTGCAGTGCGCCGATGCGTATCGAGAGACAGCTTATAAGAAATATCCCCCGTCCTCTCGATATGAACGGCGTCTCCGATATGTACGCAATAACGGCAGTTCTTCCCCGAAAAAAGAAAATCTGCGCCCTCCTTTTGCTCCACACATTCGGCAGCCGCGGAAACGACTTCGCGCTCCCCCTCCGATTCCGCTTTCAAAATTATTGTAAATCTTTTCATCTGAAATCATTGCCGCACCGCAGAAAAACCCGCATTGCAAAATAATTATACCACAATTCTGTTCCATTGTAAAATAAATGCGCGCGATTTAAAAATGCACGGATCTACTTTTGATCGTCGAGCGCCTCTTTGCGGAGCCGCCCCTCCCGCAGCAGGCGCGCAAGTTCCTGCTCGTTGCCCTCCGTCAGCGCGTTCTCGTATTTTTCGAGCCCGTCGATCAGCCGCCGCAATTCTTCCGCGATGTTCTGCCTGTTCAGAAAGTAAAGCCTCGTCCAAATATTTTCGTCTACCCCGGCGATGCGCGTCATATCCTGAAAGCTCCCCCCGGTAAAGCCCGCGTAGCCGTCCGCCGTCGGGCTTTTGACATACGCATTGCTCACAATATGCGCCAACTGAGAGGTATACGCAATTTTTTGGTCGTGATATCCGGCACTGCAACGAACGATGCGCGAAAAGCCCATTTCCGAAAATATTTTTTCAAGCAAAGCGACTGCGGCGCTGTCTGTTTTGTCGTTTTCCGTAACGATCATGCTCGCGCCGTCGAACAAATTTTCACACGAATTGGCAAATCCGGAGACCTCTTTCCCCGCCATCGGGTGGCACCCCACATAACGAAAGTTGCGCGCCCTGGCATATACAAATTGCTCTATGACCCCTTTTACGCCGCAAATATCGGCGACGATCGCGCCGTCTTTGAACTCGTTATTCCCCATAAAATCCATTGCCGCGTCGGGCGGAAGCGCTACAAACACAATGTCGTAATCGGAAACCGCGCCCGCCTTTCCCGCGACTGCGCCGCTTTCGATCGCCGCGCGAACGACTTTTTCCCTGTCAAAGCCGTCCGCAATATATCCGCAACGTTTTAAAGCCTTGGCCATCGAACCGCCGATCAATCCCAATCCCGCAACAAGAATTTTCATAAGCACAACCTCTGCACACTCTGCCCGCCCGAGTTACGGGCATTTTTTACAATTTAGAAGAAAGTATATCCAAACTCTGCGGATTTGTCAAGAAAAACAGCCTCATGCAAACCTTATAAACATTTGACAAACCGCCCCGCCTTTGTTACAATAGTATAGATTTGGCAAATGCGGCAAGTCGATCGATCGCGGCGGTTTCAGAACACAATCGAAACCGATCGGCGAAAATTTGCAAAAGCGCAGAACTGAATAAAAAAATGCCGAAGATTCGGCATTTCGATACGGAAGGTTGGCAGAGTGGTCGATGGCGTCAGTCTTGAAAACTGAAGACCTGCAAGGGTCCGGGGGTTCGAATCCCTCACCTTCCGCCAAACAGAGTCGCGTTTGAACCCGCGGCTCTGTTATTTTTGTATCAAAGGTGTTGCAGGCATTTTCGGTTCTTGCTCCAACGCGAATTTATAAAAGTCAGCAATTTCCTTTCTGTCGAGTTTGAACGCCGAATGAGATTGCTCTATGCGAATCTGTTTTTCGAGTTCCGCATTTTTCTCTTCGAGTTCTCGCAATCGTTTCATCGCAGTGTTGCTCGTGCCGCCGTTTTCGATAGCGGTCATGCTTGTTTGTCAGATGCAAAAATTGCGGAACAATGATTCTCGAACAAGATTTGCATAATATTAGTTTGCATTGCGACAATCGTCATTACCAAGCTAAATGGTGTTTGTGTAACGAATGTATAACAAAGGGTTTAATTGAACCCTGTCCAGTATATAAAGTAAAAAATCACATCAGACATAAACAATCGGCGGTTTTATTAAAAGAAAAGGCTGAAATAATATTACGATATATGTTAAATGCGTATGACGATTTTTATTTTGAAGAGGAATATAATCTTATG
Source organism: Candidatus Borkfalkia avistercoris (assembly GCA_019115995.1). Taxonomy (GTDB): domain Bacteria; phylum Bacillota; class Clostridia; order Christensenellales; family Borkfalkiaceae; genus Borkfalkia; species Borkfalkia avistercoris. The sequence continues at coordinate 71,341 of DXCL01000026.1, read as the reverse complement.
AAAACATTTTTAGATAAAGACTTTGAATATGGCGGAACGATAGCCGAAATAGAGGCTGAATTGTACAAAAAATATGATGTAACGATAGATAAATCGACTTCCTGTATAGGTGAGTTATGGAAGCCGTGTGGTGTTTACCAAAAAGGTGTTTATATTATTGTGCTACCGAATAGTTTTCAAGAAATTCATTTTGAAAAAACCAGCAAAGCCGGACGATTTAAGGGGAAAGACCCTACTGTTTCGTTGGAAACATTGAAAGATAATTGGGTAGACGGCGCAGAAATTTTGTACATAGGGAAAACGGATAGAACCATTCAAAAGCGTATGCAAGAACATATTGACTTTTGGAACGGTAAGCCTATTGCTGCTTGGGGTGGGAGACTTATAGCACAAATACAAAATTTCAAAGATTTGGAAATGTGGTTTTTACCATGGGATAGTCCTACAGAAATGGAAACAGTTTTAATTAATGAATTTAAGTCGCGGCATAAGAGATTGCCGTTTGCAAATCTTAAATGTTAATTACATAATAATATTCATGTTAGGTTACCACCGCTCCGCCAAAGCCCCGAAGCATTGAACTTCGGGGCTTTTCAAATCTTTTGACTTATCGCGGCGCTTTTGCAGCGTTCCTGAAAGATACTGTTTATCCGGAAATATAAAAGCAGTCAGAATATATACAAAGAGCTTATACAAAAAGACGGAGTTCGCCGCGATGCGGCGAACTCCGTCTTGATTTTTATTTGTTTCTCTCTTCGATTTTCGCTTTGACAGGATAAACGCTGTTATCCGTAAGAATGATCTCCCCGATCTTATCCGCCACGATGCGCCCCTTATGCGGGTTCTTTACGGAAAGCACCTCGCTCCTGATGTCCGCTTTCACGTCGCTGTATTCGAACGCGAGGTCGCAATCTTCCATCGTACAGTCTATCAGCGTGAGGCGCCTGCAATAGCAGAACGGCTGCGTGCCCTTGATATGGCATCTGATCAGCGTGAGCCTGTCTGAATACCACGCGAGATATTCCCCGTTCAGAACGCTGTCGGTTACGGTAACGTTTTTGGCATGCCAGAACGCGTCTTTCGTGTTCAGCTCGGAATTTGCGATATTCACGTTTTTCGTATATTGAAAGGAATATTTGCCCGCAAACTTCATCTTATCGGCGCGGATATTTTCGCTCTCCAAAAAGGCGTATTCCGATGAGATGCTGCCGCCCGAAATCCGAATGCCCCTGCACTTCCAGCCGAACTCGGGGGAATCCGCCTCCACTTCGTTCAGAAAAATATCGCTGCACTCGCGGAGCGCTTTGATGCCGTTCATTTTACAGCCCACAATCTCCACGCCGCGGTCATACCAAAGCGCGGCGCGGCAGTTTTTCGTCATCTCCCCGCCTGAAATTTTTATGCCGTCGATATGCCAAAAGGGATAGCGCAGATCCATATAACAGTTTTCGGCTATGATATCGCGGCTCTCTTTCAGCGCCGATTCCCCGTCTTCCGGCCCTTCGAACCGACAATTTTTTACGATGAGTCCGCGCGAACCGTAAAGGTCGCGCTCGCAGCCGAAGCGCTTATTTTCGATAACGTTCATGTTTTCTCCTCTGCATAAAAGCGGCGGCGGAAACCGCAGCGCACTTCTTCCGTTCCTGATATTATAGCATGCCTTGCGCAATATGTCTAACGTTTCCAAATAGTTATTTTCTATTGTCGCATATAGTAAAAAGGCATAGAAAACGTGCAAACAAAAAACGGAGGTCAAAGGCCTCCGCTTTTTTACGGATCAGATTATTCGATCTCGATCCTGTGCTCTTCGTTTTTCCTCGGCGTTTCCTTCGGAATGGTCACGTTCAGCATGCCGTTTTCATACTTCGCCTTGATGTCCTCTTTGCGGATATCGCCGACATAGTAGCTCCTCTGGCAGGAAAAACTCCGCTCGCGGTGGATATAATTGTCCTTTTTGTCTCCGTCATTCTTTTCGCTCTTGCTCGCGGAAATGTTGAGATAGCCGTCTTTCAGGTCAATGTGAATATCCTGCTTGTCGAGCCCCGGCAGTTCGACTTCCATCTGGTACGCGCCGTCCGTTTCCTTGATGTCGGTGCGCATATACTTCTGATGCCTGCCCTTGCCATAGAAGGAAGGGAAAAAGTCGTGCATGGCTTCGTCAAAGAAGTCGTAGTCCGGATAAAAGCTATTCCTGTTCGTAAGTTCGTTTTTCATAACAATCATCTCCTCTTTTTTTCGGAGATATGTTAGCACTCATTTATTAAGAGTGTTAGCACTCTCTTTCAATTTCTGCTAATATTATAGTCCTTCCCTTTTTGAATGTCAACTGTTTGAAGAAAAATTTTTAAAAAAATATAAAAAATTTTCTCCCCGCATTGCTGCGGGGAGAAGTGTACGTTCTGTTTTATTACAATGCTTTTTTGTAAATTTCGAGGATCTCCGCGGGAGAGGTCTTGCGGGGGTTGCCGCCCGTGCAGGGATCGATAAAGGCGTCTTCGGAAAGCTGTTTGAGCTGTTCCTCTTTGATCCCAAGTTCGCTGAGTTTCTGCGGAATGCCGATCGCCTTGGAAAGTTTGCGAACCGCCTCGATCGCCGCGTCGGCAGCCTCCTCTTCGCTCATGCCCTTGATGTCAACGCCCATCGCACGCGCGATGTCTCCGAATTTTTTGAGAGCGGCGGGCTTATTGTATTCCATAACGTAAGGCAACAAGAGCGCGTTGGCAACGCCGTGCGCAATGTCGTAACGGGCGCCGAGCGGGTGCGCCATGGAATGAACGATGCCGAGCCCCACATTGGAGAACGCCATGCCCGCCACATAAGAGCCGTACGCCATGCCCTCGCGCGCGGCGGCGTTCGAGCCGTCTTTTACGGCGGCTTCGAGGTTTTCCGCAATGAATTTGATACTGTTCCACGTCATCATGTCGGAAATAGGCGTAGCGCCGGGGGTGATGTACGCTTCGATGGCGTGCGTGAGCGCGTCCATACCCGTCGCGGCGGTCAGGCCCTTGGGCATGCTCATGAGCATTTCCGCATCGTTGAACGCGATGATGGGGATATCGTTGGGATCGACGCAGACGAGCTTTCTGCCCGCTTCTTCATCGGTGATAACATAGTTGATCGTAACTTCCGCCGCCGTGCCGGAGGTAGTTGCGAACGCAATGATCGGGAAGCTCTTGTTTTTGGTATCCGCCGTACCTTCCAAAGACTTCACGTCGGCAAATTCGGGATTTTCCGCGATGATGCCGATCGCCTTTGCCGTATCCATTACCGACCCGCCGCCGATGGCGATGATCACGTCGGCTTTACACTTTTTGAAAGCCGCCAGCCCGCACTGCACGTTGTGAATGGTCGGGTTCGCCTTCACGTCGTCGAAAATTTCATAGGCGATCTTCGCTTCGTCGAGCACGTCGGTCACCTTTTTCGCAACGCCGAATTTTACGAGATCTTTATCCGAAACGACGAACGCCTTTTTCATGCCGCGGCGGTTGAGTTCGCCCACGACCTCCCTGCGGCAGCCTGCGCCGAAATAGCTCGTTTCGTTGAGAATCATTCTTGCCATAACAATTTCCTCCCTGGAAAATTTCTTTATCCTATTATATCATATAGAAAAAAAGATTTCAACCCTTAAAAAGAGACATACATTGCGAAAAATACCGACGTATTTTGACATCATATAAACCTATATTCTGATGCGGATATACAGCCTTCCCGCCGACCATGAAGCGCCTATCGTGCCGCCCATCTTTTCCACAAAAATTTTTGCGATGGAAAGCCCGAGCCCCGTAGAGCCGCGCGCGTTCTCCACCGTATAAAAACGGTCGAACAGCCTTCCCGCACTCACCTCGTCGAGCGCCGAAGCCGCGTTTTCGAACACGATCTCTCCGTCCTTTGTCATCGTAACGGAAAAATCTCCGTCGGAATAGCGCACGGCGTTGGAGATCACGTTGCCGAATACGCGCGCGAGCGCGTCTTTATCCGCAATGCGAACGACCTTTTCTTCGGGAATGCTGATAACGGGCGAAATGCCGCGCTCTTCGAACGCGGCGTAAAACTGTGTGAGCGAATCTTCCAACAGGGCGGCGATATCCGTTTCCGCCAGCGTGAGCGCGCCCTCGTCGGCGGCGGCAACGGAATAAGAGAGCAGTTCGTCCGTCAGTCTTTTCATCGCCGAAATGCGCCCCTCCACGACGGCGAGATATTCCGCCTGCTTTTCGTTGAGCCCGCTCTTTTTCAGCAGTCCCGCATATCCCGCCGCGGAAGTGAGCGGCGTTCTCAGATCGTGAGAAACATTGGTAACCGCCCTTTTGAGTTCCAGATCCCCCTCCCTGTATTTTCTTGCGAGCGAGATCACCTCGTCGAGCGTTTCAGTAAGTTCTCTCGCGAGCGAGCGGACGCACCCGTCCGCGGAGTCGGGCGCGATGGGCACGTTCGACTCCGCCGCAAGTTTTTCCTTCGCCTGCCGCGCGATCTGACGGACGGAAACGCGCAGCATGGCTACCTTTGCGGCGAGCACCGCGCAAACGACGATAAGAACCGCGACGATACACCAAAGGACGATCTGCATAATACCTCCCGCCGCATAAAAGCCTTTTATCGGCCCTTATGCGCTATTTCATATCGATTTTTCTGAACAAAAGCGAGCCGCCGACGGCGGACAAGGCGATCCACACGCAGGAAAGCCCGATCAGCGCGCCGTAACCGCTAAGAGACTGTACGGCACCGCCCGTCAGCAAGACGGACTGCCCCGTGGGGATCAGGCGGATAAAGCCGCGCACGAGCGACTGTACCCAGGCGGGCCAGCGGCAGGCGACGAGGATCGCCCCTTCGGGATCCTCCGGATCGTACACATACGTCCCCTCCAATTCCCCCATGAGCCACATCACGGCAAAGAGGACGACGAGCACCCCCAAAATACCCGCGAGAAGCCCCGCGATCGTATTTTTGGAGAGCATGGCAATGCCCGTAAAGATGGCGCTGTACGCGAGAGTCATAAACAGCCCCGATAAAAAGGCGAGCGCGACCTCTGCAAAGGAATGCGAACCCCAGCCCATCAGCGCGCTTCCGAATACAAAATTGACGGCGTGAAAGCCGAGATAGACCGCCGCGCACATCGCGCAGGATACGATCAGTTCGGAAAGATATATCTTCGGCCGTCCGCCGCCCGTCATGACTTTATTGCGCATCGCGCCGCAACCGTATTCGTGCCCGATAAAAATGGAAACGAGCACGGCGTCGAGTATCCCTATAAAGGCGATGCCCCCGCCGAAGCCGCTGCACATCACATCGAACGCGCTCACGGAAGGGTCGACGGGGAGCCACGAAAGTTCGTTGATCACCGAAAAGAATCCCACGACCGCGTTGAGAGCGAGCAGAACATAAAATATTTTGAAACGGAAAACGCGGAAAAGATCCGCCCGCAGGAGTTTGCCCATTACTTTTCCCCTCCCACGAGATTGATGAAGTACCCTTCGAGATCTTCGTCTTTTTCGCGCACGCGGAACAGCGAAACGCCTCCCGCATGCAGCGCGAGCGCCAGTTCGCCTATATTGATCTCTCCGTATATATCCGCTTCCGCCGGGGAAAGTATTTTAAAATCGGAAATCCCCAATCCCCTTTCCAAAATATACGGCAGCTTTTCCGTATCGCTCACCGTAATTCGTACGCTCTTGCGGCATGCCTCCTCCAACTCCCGCGCGGAGACCTCCCTAATCAGCGCGCCCCGCTCGATAAAGCCGTAAGACGTGGCGAGCTTCGAAAGCTCGCCCAAAATATGGCTCGAAATCAGCACGGTGATCCCCTTCTCACGGTTGAGGCGCAGCAGCAGTTCGCGCACTTCCACGATCCCCTGCGGATCCAGGCCGTTGATCGGCTCGTCTAAAACGAGCAGGTCGGGGCTGCCCATCAGCGCCGCAGCTATGCCCAGCCGCTGACGCATGCCGAGAGAAAAATTGCGCGCCTTCTTTTTGCCCGTGCCGGAAAGCCCCACATATTCGAGCACGGGGCCGATCTTTCTTTCGTCCGCGCCCAAGGCGGCGCAGCGCACGCGCAGATTGTCTTGCGCGGTGTATTCGGGAAAAACGGAGGGCGTTTCGATGATCGCGCCCACGCGCCGGCGGGCGCCGTCTATGCCCGGCTCTCCGTCCTTTTTTCCGAACAGCGTATAGCTGCCCCCGCTCTTGTTCACCAGCCCGCAGATCAAGCGCATGACCGTCGTTTTGCCCGCGCCGTTGCGCCCGACGAAGCCGTAGATCTCGCCCCGCGCGACGTGCATGCTGACGCGATCGACGGCGGACGCTTTTTTATACGTCTTGGTCAGCTCGTTCGTCGTTAAAACGTATTCCACGATTTTGCAACTCCTTTCGATTTTTTCTCATTGTAACGCGGGCCGGTTAAAGATGTGTAAATAATATTTTAAGAGAAGTTTAAGATGCGCCCTCCGCCTTGTCCTTCGCAAAACGGAAGCCGATGCCCCACACCGTATCGATATAATTTTCTCCCGACGCGTCTTCCAGCTTCCTGCGCAGGTTGCTGATGTGCACGCTGACGGAGGATTCTTCCCCGTCGGGCACAAAGTTCTCGATATAATCGAGCACGGCGGACTTGGAAAAGACCTTTTTCGGGTTTTCCATAAAGGCGCGCAAAATGGCAAATTCCGTTTTGGTGAGGCGCACGGGCGTTCCCTTCGCCGCGACCTCATACGTTTCCGTATCCAGAACGATGCCGCCCAGCGCCAGCGTGCCGCCCTTGCCGCCTCCGCGCAGCTGCACCCGGACGCGCGCCAAAAGCTCGTCCGGCTCGAATGGCTTTGTGATATAATCGCTCGCGCCCGCGTTGAGGTTTTTTACCTTTCCGCCGACGTCCGTTTTCGCGCTGAGAATGATGACGGGGCAGAGCTTTTTCGCGCTTTCCAATACCGCTTCCCCGCTCGCGCCGGGCAGCATCAGATCGAGCAATACGAGATCGGGGCGCACCCTTCCGAGCAAAAGGAGCGCCTCGCTCCCGGAGTATGCCCGCAAAACGTCAAAGCCGTCGCCGCGCAGCAATTCCTCGACCATGTTTCCGATATATTCGTCGTCTTCCACGACGGCAATTTTTTTCATGCGTCTTCCTGCCTTGTTGCAAAAGTCTTTTTCAACATTATACCATTCGCCATGCGGCAAGGCAAGAAAAGAGCGGGCGCGATCCGCGCACCCGCCAAATCTTAACAAATTCTTTATATTTCTCCGCATTTTTGCGCAGAGCAAAGCTTTTGCTCACCTGATATCGCACCGTTTAAAACAGATCGGCACGGCAACGACCGCAAGAACCACCCACGCCGCGGAGATCGCGGAGAGCGCCCAAAAATTGCCGGCACCCGTCTGTATGAGCGAATTGTGGCCCATCGGCGTAAGGTGCGCGAAGATCTTATACAGCCACTCGAAAGCCGCCATATCCAGCGACTGCTCCGCAACGGCCAAAAGACTGGTAACGAGCGTAACGGCAAAAATGCATACGACGCCGAGAACGAGCGCGGAAGAGAGCTTTTGCAGCAACAGCGCGAAAGAGGCGAAGATCGCCGCGTATGCGAGTGACATGAACAACCCCGCCACGAAACGGCACGCCACGTCGTACCCGGAAACGCCCTGCCAGCCGAACGCCGCCCCGCCGAAGGCAAAGACGACGACCTGCATGGCGAGGTAGACGGCTACGGAAACGACGGAGCAGACGATCAGTTTGGAATAAAAGATCTTTCTCCTCCCGCAGCCCGCAACGATCTTGTTGCGCATGCCGCCGCCCGAGTAATCGCCGCAGATAAAGATCGCCGCGGCAATCGCCGCGCAGTATCCCACGGTACCGTCGAAGGAGAGAATCTGCAAATCCTCCGCCGTAAGGAGAAGCGCGAACAGATCTTCCTCCGCAAGCCTTGCTATCGCCAAATACAGCAAAAAGGAGATCAGGGAAAGCCCGAATGCGACCGCCAGCAGAATATAGAAAAATTTGGAGCGTAAAAGGCGGTAAAAATCCGCACGGAGCAGCTGTTTCATCTGTTCGCCCCTCCGATCATGTTCATAAAATATCCTTCGAGGTCAACGTCGTTTTCCGTAACGCGCAAAAGTTCGAGTCCCGCGTCTTTGAGGGCAAAGGCGAGCGCCGAAACGGATACGTCGGCAAAGACCTCCGCACTTGTCTGAGAGAGTACTCTGTATTCTGCGATACGGAGCGCGTTCATCGCGTCGGCAAAGCGCACGATGCCGTTCATATGCAAAATCATGCTTTTGCGGCATGCTTGCTCCAACTGCGCGGCAGACAATTCTTTCAAGAGAACGCCCCGCTCTATAAAGCCGAAAGAGGTAGCCAGTTTTGCCAACTCTCCGAGAATATGGCTAGATATAAAGATCGTGATGCCCCTCTCCCTGTTGAGCCTTTTGAGAAGTTCGCGCATTTCCACGATGCCCTGCGGATCCAATCCGTTTACGGGTTCGTCCAAGATCAGAAACTCCGGCCGCGTGACCAGGGCGGACGCGATCCCCAGCCGCTGGCGCATGCCGAGAGAAAAATTTTTCGCCTTTTTATCGCCCGTGCCGCCGAGCCCCACCAGATCGAGCGCTTCTTTGATGGCGCGATCGTCCTGCTCCGTTCCGCAAGCGAGGCACTGCATTTTCAGATTCTGATAAGCCGTAAAAGCGGGGTAGACCGCGGGGGCCTCGATGATCGCACCGACCTTTCTCCGAACGCCGTCGATGCGCGCGTCGGAATCGGGGCAGCCGAACAGAGAAAAGGCGCCGCCGCTCTTTGCGATCAACCCGCCGATCAACCGCATGAGCGTCGTTTTTCCCGCTCCGTTTCGTCCCACAAAGCCGTAAATCTCACCCCGCCCGATGCGCATGGACACGCCGTTCACGACGGGCACGCCCGCATAGGCTTTTGTAAGATCCTGCGTCTCTAAAACATAGTCCATAAAAACTCCCGATCTGCCGAAGCGCAGCCCTCCTTAAAAACTTTTCACGTCTGAATTTTTATAGACGCAGAAGCGGATCGTGTAGCCGTTCGTTTCGAGCGGCTCCCCTTCCATTTCGAGCGACCAACCCGGCAGGCGGTCGAGATCTTCAAAAAAGACCTGCGCGCCGCCGTCGGCGTCGACCTTGGTCGCAATAACCTCTTTGCAATAAGGCAGCAGCGTTCTGTACATCATCGCCCCGCCCACGACAAACACGTCGTCCGCAGGATACTTTCCGATCTCCCCGAACAGTTCTTGCAGGGAGCCGACGATAACGCAGTCTTCCCTCTTTTCTCCGCCCGGCCAAAGGACGATGTTCCTGCGGTTTTTTAAGGGCTTTCCTTCGGGAAAAGACAGGAGCGTATTGCTCCCCATCACGACGACCTTGCCCGACGTCGTTTCCCGAAAATGCTTCATATCCGCGGGCAGGCGGAACAGAAGATCGTTGTTTTTGCCGATCCCCCAGTTTTTATCCACTACTACGATCGCCTTCATTTTTTCTCCTTTTTAAGCGTTTATGTCTGACATAATACTATAATTACCGCATTTTTCAGATAGCAACCGGGATTTTATCTGTAAATTCGCTGTACTGATAATTTTTCAGTGTAAAGCTGTCTTTGGTGAAAGCGTAAAAATCCCGAACGTTCTGATCTACGATCAGCTCGGGCGCGGGATACTGCTTTTTCTCGATCAGCTTTTCCACGATCGGCACATGGCGGTCGTAGATGTGTGCGTCCGCAACGACGTGCACAAGCTCCCCCGCTTCCAGTCCCGCCGCCCGCGCGAACATCATCAGCAATATGCTGTACTGCACCACGTTCCAGTTGCTCGCGGCGAGCATGTCCTGGCTCCTCTGATTGAGAATGCCGTTGAGCGTGTTGCCCGTTACATTGAACGTCATCGAATAGGCGCAGGGGTACAGGTGCATGTCTTTAAGATCTGCAACGTTGTACATATGCGCGATGATCCTTCTGCTGGCGGGATTGTTTTTCAGATCGTACAGCACTTTGTCGACCTGGTCGAACCTCCCTTCGGGAAAGTCGTATTTGATGCCGAGCTGATAGCCGTACGCCTTGCCGATCGACCCGCTCTCGTCTGCCCAGCTGTCCCAGATATGCGAGGAAAGGTCATGAATGTTATTGCTCTTCTTCTGCCAGATCCAAAGAATTTCATCGATGGCGGATTTCAGATAGGTGCGGCGCACGGTGAGGATAGGAAACTCCTCGCGCAAATCGTACCTCGATACCAGCCCGAACTTTTTGATCGTATGCGCGGGCGCGCCGTCCTGCCAGCGCGGGCGCACCTCCCTGTCCGTATCCCAAGTGCCGTTTTCAAGAATATCTCTGCAATTTTTAATAAAAATTTCGTCTGCCCTGCTCATGCTTATCTCCCTTTTTTCGTCTCCTCGATCTCACGGATCAGCTGTTCGGGATCGATATCGAACCTATCGTTTTTGAAGAAGAACTCCCTGTCGTGCTCGCCGATCTCGCGCAGTACGCGGCAGGGGCTCCCCACCGCCACGACGTTCGCGGGAATATCCTTCGTTACGACGCTCCCTGCGCCGATGACCGTGTTGTCTCCGATGGTTACCCCCGGCATGATCGCCGCGTTCGCGCCGATCCACACATTGTTCCCGATGCGTACGGAGCGGTTGTACTGCGCGGCGCAGGCGCGCAGCTCGGGCAAAATGGGGTGCCCCGCCGTCGCCACCACCACGTGCGGCGCAAACATCACGCCGTCCCCGACATAAATATCGGCGTCGTCTACAAACGTAACCCCGAAATTCCCATATACGTTTTTGCCGAGGTGTACGTGCCGCCCGCCGAAATTGCTGTACAGGGGCGGTTCGAAATAACACCCATCGCCCGCCTCCGCAAACATCTGCTTGATGAGCGCGGCGCGTTTTTCGCCCTCGCTCGGGCGGGTACGGTTATAATCGTACAAAAGTTCCAGACATTTCGTCTGTTCCCGCATGATCTCCTCGTCCGCGGGGTAGTACACGAGCCCCTTTTGCATTCTCTCTTTCTGCGTCATAAATTCAGCCTCCGTTCTATGTTTATCCGTTTTTGCGCAGGAGCACCCTATCCAAAGCGCGCTCCCAGGCGGAAAGCTTTTCCGCCCGCGCCGCGTCGTCCGCCTTCGGTTCGAAAACCGTCGGCACGGCGGCGCTCTGCGCGACGGAATCCAGATCCTTATAAAAGCCGCAGGCGAGCCCCGCAAGAAACGCCGCCCCGAGCGCGGTCGTCTCCGTGATCGCAGGTCGCTCGACGGGAACGCCGAGCACGTCTGCCTGAAACTGCATCAGAAACGCATTCGCGCTCGCCCCTCCGTCCGCGCACAGCCTGGATATGTTCGCGCGCAAATCCTGTTCCATCGCATGCACTACGTCAAAGGTCTGCAAGGCGACGGATTCGAGCGCCGCGCGGACGATGTGCGCCCGCCCCGTGCCCCGCGTGATCCCGTAGATCATGCCGCGGCAGTCGGAATCCCAATAGGGCGCGCCCAGCCCGACAAAGGCGGGAACGAAGCACACGCCGCCCGTATCGGGAACAGACAGGGCGAGCTTTTCCGATTCCGCAGCGGAAGAAATAAGCCCCATTTCGTCGCGCAGCCACTGCACGACCGCCCCGCCGACAAAAACGCTCCCCTCCAATACGTAATCGGGCTTTGAAAGCGACGCCGCGAGCGTCGTAACCAACCCGTTTTCCGAACGCACGGCACGCCTGCCCGTGTTCATCAGCAAAAAACAGCCTGTTCCGTATGTGTTTTTTACATCTCCTTCGTTTACGCATCGCTGCCCGAACAGCGCGCCCTGCTGATCGCCGACGGCAGCGCAGATCGGGATTTTGGCGCCCAGAAGCTCGGAAGACGCTTCCCCGAAATCTCCGCCCGACGGTCTGACCTCGGGCAGCATTCGCATCGGCACGCCGAACAGCGCGCACAGCTCGCCGTCCCATTCGAGCGTATGGATATTAAAGAGCATGGTGCGGGAAGCGTTCGTATAATCCGTCGCGTGCACCCTGCCCCCCGTAAGCTTCCAGACGAGATATGTATCGACCGTGCCGAAAAGCAATTCCCCCTTTTCCGCCCGGCTGCGGGCAAAGGGCACGTTATCCAATATCCACTTGATTTTGGAAGCGGAAAAATAGGCGTCCGCGGGCAGCCCCGTGCGCTCATAAATGAATTGCGCGCGTTCCGCTTTGAGATACTCGCAAAATGCAGACGTGCGTCTGCACTGCCATACGATCGCGTTGTATACCGGCTTACCCGTGAACCTGTCCCACACGACGACCGTTTCCCTCTGATTGGCAATGCCGATCGCAGCCACTTCCTCCGCGCGGATACCGCCCGCGCGGAGCGCCGCATTCCAACTTTCCAAAAGAGAGCCGAGCAGATCTTTCGGATCGTGCTCGACCCAACCCGGCTTCGGATAATATTGCTTAAATTCTTTCTGTCCGCTCGCGACGGCTCTGCCGTGCGCATCGAACAGTATGGCGCGGGAACTGGTCGTTCCCTGATCGAACGCCGCAATGTATTTCTTCTCCATTTTCCCCTCCGCGAAACGCGGCTTCAAAGCCGCTCAGAACGCGTCTTTTTCCAACTTTGACCAGCGCCTTGCGATAAAGCGCATGCGCACGCCGAGCGGCAGAACGCGCGGCACGGCGGCGATAAATTTGTTCCAGAATCCCGGGCGGCAGACCCGCTTGTTCTTCTTTACGGCGGCAAGGCTCTTTTTCGCGACATATTCGGGCTTTTTTGCGGAGAGTTTTCCCCAAAGCCCCTGCCCTTCGATGTCTTTGCATACGTCGGGGCGGGTATAGATGCCGCCCGGCTCGATCGCCGTGACCTTTACGCCTTTCTTTTTGAGTTCAAGGCGCAAGGAAGATGAAAAACTCGTAAGCGCCGCTTTGGTGGCGCTGTATACCGCAAAATACGGCATGGGGTATACGCCCGAAACACTGCTTATATTTATAATTTCCAACCCGTTTTCCCTGCGCCCGAGCACAAAACGGGTGATCGAGAGCGCCGCCTCCAGATTGACGCGGCACTGGAATACGAGTTTTTCTTCGGTATATTTTTCAAACGCCTTTTGTATATCCGCCCCCGCAACGTTGACGAGGCGGCGGAAGGTAAATCCGCGCTCCTCTATATATGCATACATTGCCCTGCGGGAGTTTCCGTCGGTAAGATCCGCCGGGCAACATTCCACGCGGCAGAACGGAAAATCGGCGAGCAGCGCCTCTTTCAGCGCGGCAAGTTTTTCCCCGCTTCTGCCCGTAAGAAAGAGCGCCCCTTCCGGCGCGCAGGCAAAGGCGAACGCCCTGCCCACGCCGCCCGTGGCTCCGCTGATAAACGTAAAATTGCCCTTTTCTTCCGTCTGCATACGCCGCTCCTCGCTTCTTCCGTTTATTGTACCATAAAATAAGAGCGTTGTAAAGCGCGGCGTCAAAATTGCCGCCGCGCTTTTTGCTTTATGCTTATTTACTTGTTTTTCGGGGCGAGACAGATCCGTCCTTCCCCTTTTCCTCTTTTTTGCCGCCGTCTTCCTGTCCGGAAAGCGCCTTTGCCATTTCGATCAGCCTGTCTTCCGAAAGCTCCTCCCGCAAGGAAGATAATTTTCCGTAAGCCAATTTATCGTGATGTATCGTCATTCGGTATATTCCCCGGGAACAGGCTCCTCTCTCTTTTTGCGCAGAAGACAGATATTCACGATAGACATTACCAAAGCAAACACGGTAAAGATCAACGCGCAGATCGGGGAAGCGCCGACCTGTGCAGTCTCCGAATCATTGCACAAAACAATACTCATCGCAAGATATGCGACGGATACCCCCAAAGCCACTCCCGAAAATACACATGCGGCCGTGCGGCAGGAACCGCTCTTGTTTACGATCCCTTTCGCAAACGCCACCATTGCAACGGCTGCCAATACAAACACCGCAACATATAAGGCGAAAACGACCGCAGAATCGATCAATGCGTCTCGCACCGCAGCAATCTGCGTTTCATCGCTTATCAAACCGACCGAACCGAGGAAACCGAAGAACATCGCGGGCGCCGATAAGCCGACAGAAGTACGCCCCTCTTCCCCCACAATTACGCTCAGCGGCAACAAAACGATCGCCAAAAACGCGAGCAATGTTCCCGAAGCCTGCAAAGCATAGCCGAGCGCGTTCTGCTTTTCCGATCTTCCGCCTATGACAATATGCAAGACTGCGGCGCCAGCAAGCATGACGGAAACGAGCACGATGTTGGCGACAGGCCCTGCGCCCAACGTCAATTTTTGCTCTACGCCCGCCTCATCGGTAAAAAAGTTGAACAGCCCCTTCAAAAAGATCATCAGCACGAGCGAAAGCACGGCGGGCGTTATCACATATTTGCTCATGGCAATTTCCCGCTTGGCGGTCATCGCACGTACGTAGGCAATGGTGCCCGCTATAAAGTAACCGAGGCAGATCAATATGATCGCGGCGGCAGACGCGGCGCTCAGCCCCGCCGCCAGATAGAGCGATATTTCCATTTCGGCGTAATAATCCTCACCGAATGTGCCCATCGCCGCCAACGTGTCTTTCACTTCATCGAATATGTCGATGAGAAAATAAAACGAAGTACTGTTTACACCAATGCTTTCGCTCTCTCCGCCCACCGTAGCCGTCATGGAAAAAGTAACGAAGAAGGAACATATGAACAGCACGAAGAGCGCACCGTAAAGCAGGCTCTGTTTGATAACAGACATAACGCGGTTCGCGCGCATTCTTGCAGCCGCTTTGCGCTCCTCGGCCGCGACAGCCGCATCTCCCGAAGCGGATACGTTCATCGATGCGGGCGCCGCGCCTGCCTGCACAGCCGCCCGCGGCGCATCGCGCCGTACTCCCGCAGAAGCGGGTTCGCCGCATTGCGGGCAGAAAACGCCGTCATAGACTTCTCCGCACTTCTTGCAAACTTTTTTCCCGTCGATCCGCTTTCCGCAATAGGTACAGTAAACGGAATTTTCCGCGATCTCCCGCCCGCAGCCCGGGCACTCCGTTTTACCGTCTACCCGCGCGCCGCATTGCGGACAGAACTTTGCGTCGTCCGCGAGCTCAGCCCCGCATTTTTGACAATTCATCATTCTCTCCTTCTATATTTTGTTGTGTATAGTCATTCTATCACAACGTTAACATATTGTCAAGATTTCCATCATAATACCTATACTTCTTTATCGGTTGACTGCCGCACTCGGAGTAAATCAATATTCGCTCAACCCCAGGATATAGTCCGCTGAAACGTCAAACAATTTGCACAGCGAAACAAGCTGCAAGTAAGTGCACTCAAACACTCCCTTTTCAAAACGTTGATATACAGGCTGCGCGACGCCGATTGCAGCGGCTACTTCCCTCTGCGACATGCCCAATTGCAGACGGCATTCTTTAAACCTGTTTCCTACCTCTTCTTTAAGATTTTTTTCCATGTTTATTTTATTCCCTTGACACAATTATACATTTTGTGTATAATGCTTACAGGAAAAATACACTAAATGTATCAAACATATGGAGTAAGTTTGATGATACTGTTTACGATAGCAATAGCAGTTCTCATTTATATGTTGATTACTGAAAAACTTGTTTTTACCATTTATATCGGAATTTTGTTCGGCGCATATCTCGGACTGCTCGTTTTGGCGATTATGCAGGCAATCAATGCACGCACCATGCGTAAAGCATACAAACTTCTTGCGACGGGATTGCCCAAACAGAAAGTCGTGCAGATGCTGGGAGACCCGGATTCGATCGGTTTAGCCGAAGACGGCGCCGAAATACTCCACTGGCAAAACGATGAAGGGCTCTTCAAAGGCATGTTTTTCGGCATACGAAAACGCGAAATAACGGCGATATTCCGAGATGAAATTTTAGTCGCTTTTGACAATTATGCAATAGATAAATAAACATCGAACCATCTGCCCGACGGCTCATGCCACGGCATAAAAATATTACTAAATCCGCTTGACAAAACAGCCCCCGCGCATTATAATCATGCAATAATATCTGCTACGGAGAAAAACCATCATGCGCGTACTTGCTATCAACGACATTTCCTGCGTCGGCAAATGTTCTCTTACCGTCGCCCTGCCCATCATTTCCGCTTCGGGCGTTACCTGCGACATCTTGCCCACCGCCATTCTCTCCACTCATACGGGCGGTTTCGCGGGGTATACCTTCCGCGATCTGAGCGAAGACATACCCGCCGTGCTCGCGCATTGGAAATCTCTCGGACTCAAATACGACATCATTATCAGCGGCTACCTCGGCAGCATCGACCAGATCGAGATGGTCAAGAGCACGAAAAAGGACTTCCTCAAAGAGGGCGGCCTGATGATCGTCGATCCCGTCATGGGCGACAACGGGATCCTCTACTCTCACTTCGACAAAAAATTCGTGGAAGAGATGAAGGGACTTTGCCGCACGGCGGACGTGATCGTGCCCAACCTTACGGAAGCCTGCTTTTTGACGGATACCGACTATGCGGGCGTTACGGAAAAAGATTACCCCGCCGTCATCGAAAAGCTGAAACAGCTCTGCCCCCGCCCTTCCGTTACCGGCTGCGACGTAAAGAACGGCGGCAAAGCGGAGAGCCGCGTGTTTTATACCGACGAGCACGGGCAAACGAAGAGCTATGCGACCGAAAAGATCGAAGGCGCCTTTCACGGTGCGGGAGACGTGTATGCGAGCGCCCTCGTCGGCTGCCTCGCCCGCGGCGTGGATACGGATACGGCGGTCAAGATCTCTGCGGAGTTTACCACAAATTCCATCAGGCAGACCGCGCTCGACAAAACGGAAGCGCGCTACGGCTTGAATTCCGAAAGCCAGATGTACGCATACCTCAAAGCGCTGAACGAAGCGGCAAAATAAAACGCTTCCGCAAAATATTTTGTGAATACTTTGTAAAAATTGCGTCTTACCCCTTGAATTTTTCCGAAATTTCGTATATACTATATATGTAAACACGATCTGCGGTGTACGGAGTTCGAATTATCTTAATCCACAATGTAATTACGGGAGCGCTATCGAAATGGTCTATGCCGATAGGCGAGGTCTGTTTTTGAACGGAAAGGCTGAGGCGGCAAGCGGCGCACCCACCTGCGAGAAGCGGGTTAACACTTTTTCGTTCTGCGGCACAGGCGGATCCCCTTTTGTAAAATACGGGCGGAGCATAGCTCCGCCCGTGATTATTTACAGAAAAAGCGTTTCATCGCACGCCCGCCGTCCGATAAGATTTTTTTACAGCAAAAAAAGCGCACCGGAGATCCTGTGCGCTTTCTGGTAGCCCCACGGGGACTCGAACCCCGGTTTTCGCCGTGAGAGGGCGACGTCTTAACCGCTTGACCATGAGGCCATATCCAAACTTGCCAAATGATTATATCATAAAAAAACGATTCGGGCAACCGTTTTTTACAAGTTTTTTCTCTGTTTTTTAAATATTTTTTGCGTTTTTTCTCTTTCGTTTTCCATAATATAAAAAACGCCCTGCGCTTCGGCCGATCTTTTTAAAAAACTTTGTCGAAAAGCTTTGAATGGTTTGACTTTGCCCGCAAAATTTCGTATAATCAAGACGATAGCAATGGACTTTCCGCCGCGGGGCGGGAATAACGTCGCATGCAAATACACGACCACCCCTTTTCGGGTCAAGGCCATACGGACAGCCGGGTCGAATGCCGATCGGCGGCGCAGCCGCCTTATTGATCGAGTTAAAAGCTCGAATTTTATAAGTTGGTTACTTTATAACCGCGTGCAGCCCGCACAAACTTGTGAAACGGTCAATAAGCGCAGAAGTATTTACCATGCGATAGTACAGTCCTTACGGAATAATGCTGTTTTTCTGTTGGATTCTGACTTTTTGACAGCGTGCAGGCGGCAAGCCTGCACGCTTTTATTTTTGCTCGGAATTTTGGGAGAAAGGTCATGGCAAAGCTCAAACTGTACGGATTCAACAATTTAACAAAATCTTTAAGCTTCAATATTTACGATATATGCTACGCAAAATCGCCCAAGGAACGCAGAGAATATATCGCATATATCGACGAACAATACAACTCCAAAAGGCTTACGGAAATCCTTACAAACCTTACGTCTATGATCGGCGCGCGCGTGCTGAACATCTCGGGGCAGGATTATGATCCGCAGGGTGCTTCCGTTACCCTGCTCATATCCGACCTTTCCATGATCCCGGCGCAGGGCAAAACGCAGGTGGCGCACCTCGACAAGAGCCACGTAACCGTGCACACTTACCCCGAGTATCACCCCGAAACGTCGCTCGCCACTTTCCGCGTGGATATAGACGTTGCGACCTGCGGCACCATCACCCCCCTTTCCACGCTCGATTACCTCATCGGCTCCTTCGATTCCGACATCATCACGATGGACTACCGCGTGCGCGGCTTTACCCGAAGCATAGACGGGCGCAAGGTGTTCAACGACCTGCGCATCAACTCCATTCAGAATTTTATTTCGGACAAGACCCTGAAAAAATACGACGCCGTAGACGTGAACGTATATTCGGCAAACATCTTCCACACGAAGATGCTGCTTCGGGAGATCGACCTCAAAAATTACCTGTTCAACCTCGACGAAAACGACCTGCCCCCCGCGAAAAAGCAGGAAATTTTGGACAGCTTACGGAAAGAGATGATAGAGATTTTTAACGGGAGAAACATTTACTGAACGCATGGACAGAAAAGCACAGGAGCGCGCCCCCATCTACGAGGCGCTGGAAAAATTCGGAAAAATGCGGGTGGTGCCCTTCGACGTGCCGGGGCATAAACGCGGGCGGGGTAACCCCGAGCTCGCAAAACTGCTCGGCGAAAAGTGCGTCGGCATGGACGTGAACTCCATGAAGCCGCTCGACAATCTCTGCCACCCCGTATCTGTGATACGCGACGCGGAAAAACTCGCCGCCGACGCGTTCGGCGCGGCGCACGCTTTTCTGATGGTGGGCGGCACGACCTCCGCCGTGCAGAGCATGGTGATGTCCGTCGTGAAAGCGGGCGAAAAGATCATTCTTCCGCGCAACGTGCACAGGAGCGTTGTGGGAGCGCTCGTTCTTTGCGGCGCGGTGCCCGTATACGTCAACCCCGAATGCGACGCGCAGCTCGGCATTCCCCTCGGCATGAGCCTTTCCCAACTGAAAGACACGATCGCCCGCCACCCCGAAGCGAAGGCGATACTCGTAAACAACCCTACCTATTACGGCATCTGCTCGGATCTTCGCTCCATCGTAAAACTTGCGCACGAGCACGGCATGCTCGTCATTGCAGACGAGGCGCACGGCACGCACTTCTACTTCGGAGAAGGTCTCCCCGTTTCCGCCATGGCTGCGGGCGCGGATATGGCGGCGGTCTCCATGCACAAATCGGGCGGAAGCCTCACGCAAAGCTCACTTCTGCTTGCGGGTGAGCGGGTCAACGGCGACCACGTGCGCCAGATCATCAACCTGACGCAGACGACGAGCGCCTCTTACCTGCTCCTTTCCAGCCTGGATATTTCGAGAAGGAACCTTGCGCTGCGCGGCAGAGAAGCCTTTGCCGACGTTATAGAGCTTGCCGATTATGCCCGCGAGGAGATCAACGACATCGGCGGATATTACGCCTATTCCAAAGAGCTCGTCAACGGAGACAGCATTTTCGACTTCGACCGCACCAAACTTTCGGTGCACACCCTCGACATAGGACTGGCGGGCATCGAGGTGTACGACATTCTGCGCGACGAATACGATATACAGATCGAATTCGGCGACCTCGGCAACATACTCGCCTATCTCTCCATCGGCGACAGAAAAAGAGACGTAGAGCGCCTCGTAAGCGCGATGAGCGAGATCAAACGGCTGTACTCTAAAGACAAAACGGGCCTGATGGAAAACGAATATATCGCGCCCGACGTTGCGGTTACGCCGCAATTTGCCTTTTACGCAAAAAAGAGATCCCTCCCCATCGAGGAGACGGAGGGCATGATCTGTTCGGAGTTCGTCATGTGTTATCCGCCGGGGATCCCCATTCTGGCACCCGGAGAGCGGGTCACGAAAAAGATACTCGACTATATCCGCTACGCCAAAGAAAAGGGGTGCCAGATGACCGGCACGGAGGACGCGAAGATCGAGCGCCTGAACGTATTGGAGATCAAACCGTGAACCGCCCCGCAGCCCGCGGCGCGAATCGATAAGGAAATTTTGACATATGGATTTTTGGTTTTCTGAACAGCACACGAAGGACGTAAAGCTGAGTATCCGCGTAGACAAACAGATATACAGCGGAAAGAGCGAATTTCAGCGCATCGACGTGTTCGATACCCCCGCCTTCGGCAGAATGCTGGTATTAGACGGTTATCTGATGCTGACCGAAAAAGACGAATTTATCTATCATGAAATGATCGTACACACCCCCATGGCCGTGCACCCGCACGTGAAAGACGTGCTCGTGGTGGGAGCGGGCGACGGCGGCGTGGTGCGCGAACTCGCAAAATATCCGGAGATCGAGCGGATCGACCTTGCGGAAATAGACGGGCAGGTCATTGAAGTGAGTAAAAAATACCTGCCTTTCACCGCCTGCAAATTAGACGATCCGCGGGTACACGTTTTTATAGAAGACGGGCTCAAATTCGTGCGAAGAAAAAAGGCTGAATACGACCTCATCATCGTCGACTCGACCGATCCTTTCGGCCCGGGCGAGGGGCTCTTTTCCCGCGAATTTTACGGCAACTGCTATAAAGCGCTCAAAGAGGACGGCATTATGGTCAATCAGCACGAGAGCCCCTTCTACGAGCAGGACGCCATCGCCATGCAGCGGGCGCACAAGCGGATCATCGAATCCTTCCCCTTTTCGCGCATTTATCAGGCGCATATCCCCACCTACCCTTCGGGGCATTGGCTGTTCGGGTTTTCCACAAAAAAATATCACCCGCTGCGCGATTTAGACGAAAAGAGATGGAACAAACGCGGGCTTTCCTGCCGCTATTACACGACCACGCTGCACCGCGGCGCATTCTATCTGCCCGCGTACGTTGAGGAGATGCTCAAAGATGTTGAAAACGAACGTTGAAACTTTTATCGGCTGCGACGCCGATTATAAAACGGCGGACACCGTACTGTTCGGCGCGCCGTACGACTGCACCACTTCCTTCCGCCCGGGCACGCGCTTCGCGAGCGCCGCGATGCGGAGAGAATCTTTCGGGCTGGAACTGTATTCGCCCTACCAGGGAAAAGAGCTCACCGACCGCAGAATTTTCGACAGCGGCGACATCGAGCTCCCCTTCGGCGCGCCCGAACCCGCGCTCAAAATGATCGAAAAGCGGGCGGCGGCTGTCCTGAAAGACGGAAAGCGCCCCTTCATGCTGGGCGGGGAACACCTAGTAACCCTCGGCGCGGTGCGCGCGGCGGTCAAAAAATTCCCCGACCTGCATATTCTTCATTTCGACGCGCACGCAGACCTCAGAGACGATTACCTCGGGCAGAAGCTCTCGCACGCGTGCGTGCTGCGCAGATGCCACGAGCTCGTGGGCGACGGTAAAATTTATCAGTTCGGCATACGTTCGGGCGACAAGAGCGAATTCGTTTGGGGACGGGAACACGTTTTTACCCGCCTGTTCGACTTTGAAGGGCTGCAAAACGCTTTTGAGACGCTCGCGGGCGTACCTGTATATCTGACCGTCGATTTAGACGTGCTCGACCCTTCGGTGTTCCCCGGCACGGGCACGCCCGAGCCGGGCGGCGTATCCTTCGACGCGCTCAGAAAGGCGGTTACGGACGCCTGCCGTACGCTGAACGTCGTCGCCGCGGACGTGAACGAGCTTTCGCCCCACTACGACGCGAGCGGGGCGTCTACGGCGGTCGCCTGCAAGATCGTGCGGGAAATGCTGATCGCGTTAAAATGATTGCACTCGGCAAATACATGCAAAACGGCCCGCAATGCGCGGAACTGAAAAATATTTGAAATTTATACGAGGAGAGGTACACATTATGGGAAAAGCGCTCATCATCGGCTGCGGCGGGGTCGCCTCCGTCGCCATTCACAAATGCTGCCAGAACAGCGAACAGTTTTCTGAAATCATGATCGCCAGCCGCACCAAGGAAAAGTGCGACGCGCTCAAAGAAAAATTGCAAAGCACGACCAAGACCAAAATACATACCGCAAAGGTAGACGCCAACAGCGTGGACGAGCTCGTCGCGCTCATCGAAAAATTCAAACCCGACGTCGTTTTGAACCTCGCGCTTCCCTATCAGGATCTGACCATCATGGACGCCTGCCTGAAAACAAAAGTGCACTATGTAGACACGGCGAACTACGAACCCGAGGATACGGCAAAGTTCGAATACAAATGGCAGTGGGCGTACCGCGACCGCTTTAAAGACGCTGGCATCTGCGCCCTGCTCGGCAGCGGATTCGACCCCGGCGTTACGGGCGTGTTTACGGCATACGCGCTCAAACACCACTTCGACGAGATCAATTACATCGATATTCTCGACTGCAACGGCGGCGACCACGGCTATCCCTTCGCCACCAACTTCAACCCCGAGATCAACATACGCGAAGTTTCGGCAAACGGCTCGTATTGGGAAGACGGGCATTGGGTGGAAACAAAGCCCATGGAGATCAAGCGGGAATACGACTTTGACGGCGTTGGCAAAAAGGATATGTACCTTTTGCACCACGAGGAAATTGAATCGCTCGCGCTCAACGTGCCCGGCATCAAGCGCATCCGCTTTTTCATGACCTTCGGGCAAAGCTACCTTACCCACCTGAAATGTTTGGAAAACGTGGGCATGACCTCGATCAAGCCCATTCTTTTCGAGGGAAAAGAGATCGTGCCCCTGCAATTTTTGAAAGCGGTGCTGCCCGATCCCGCGTCTCTCGGCCCGCGCACGGTGGGAAAAACGAACATCGGGTGCATCTTCCGCGGCAAAAAGGACGGCAAAGACAAGACCTATTACCTCTACAACGTATGCGACCATCAAGAATGCTATAAAGAGGTCGGCTCGCAGGCGATCTCTTACACGACGGGCGTGCCCGCAATGATCGGCGCGATGCTCGTGATGAACGGCACATGGACAAAGCCCGGCGTTTACAACATCGAGGAGTTCGACCCCGATCCCTTCATGGACGCGCTGAACAAATGGGGGCTCCCCTGGAAAGAGGACTTTGACCCCGTATTGGTAGACTGATGCGCACGCCCTATTTTCTCATCGACGAAAAAAAACTCGTACAAAACCTCGAAATATTACAGGACGTAGCCGAACGCGCGGGCTGCAAGATACTGCTCGCGCAGAAGGCGTATTCGGTCTGGCAGACGTATCCCCTCATTGCGCGCTACCTTGCGGGAACGGAGGCGAGCGGACTGTTCGAAGCGAAGCTCGGGCGGGAAGAATTCGGCAAAGAGGTACACGTTTTTGCCCCCGCCTACCGCGAAGAAGACATCGAACAGCTCGTAACGATCGCCGACCACATCGTGTTCAACACGCCCGCGCAGGTCAAAAAATTCGCCCCCCCTTGCAGGGAGGCGGGCGTATCGGCGGGGCTGCGCGTCAACCCCGAATGCTCCACGCAGGAGGGGCACGAGATCTACGACCCGTGCGCGCCTTTTTCCCGCCTCGGCACGACGCTCGCAAACTTTGACGAAGAGATACTGCCCCTTCTCGACGGGCTGCACTTTCACACCCTGTGCGAACAGAATGCGGACGATCTGGAAAAGACCGTCGAGGCGTTCATGGACAAATTCGGGCGCTACGCGAAGAACATGCAGTGGCTCAACCTCGGCGGCGGTCACCACATCACGCGGGAGGATTACGACAGGGAGTGCCTCGTAGACATCGTAAAAAGACTGCGAGGCGAAACGGGAGCGCAGATCTACCTCGAACCGGGCGAAGCAGTCGTCCTCAACGCGGGCACGCTGCACGCGCGCGTTCTGGAAGTGATGAAAAACGGCATGAACATCGCGATTTTGGACGCTTCCGCCGCCTGCCACATGCCGGACGTATTGGAAATGCCCTACCGCCCGCCCGTTTACGGGAGCGGCATAGCGGGAGAGAAAGCGCACACCTATCGGCTCGGCGGCCCGACCTGCCTTGCGGGAGACGTGATCGGAGACTATTCCTTCGACGAGCCTTTAAAGGAGGGCGACGAACTCGTGTTCGACGACATGGCGCTGTATACGATGGTCAAAACCAATACCTTCAACGGTATGCCCCTCCCCGGCATTTATTTGAAACGGCAAGGCGGCAACGTCGAAGAGATCAAACGCTTCGGCTACGAAGATTTTAAAAATCGGTTGTAAAAAACAACAGGGCTTCCGCGCCCGGCGCGGAAGCCCTCTTTTATTATTTTGATTACTTTTCGAGTTTTTCGATCATGTCGACGATGTCTTTCACCGTCTTTACGCCCACGATGTCGTCTTCGGGAATAGAGATCCCGTAATCGTCTTCCAGTGAAATGAGAAGCTCCACAACGTCAAGGGAGTCCGCTCCCAGATCTTTGATGATGTCGCTCTCCAAAGTGATCTTATCTGCCGGCAAATTCAGCTGTTTCGCGAGCATTGCCCTTACCTTTTCAAACATAATAACCTATCCTCCTGCATTATGAAAATATTTTACACGATATGAGGAATTTTGTCAATACTTTTTTTAAATAATCTGCCCGCAAACGGCGAATTTTAAGATGTTTTGCCGACGAAAAAAATGTTACTGCGCCTTTGCGCGCGGTTTTTTCATCGTGAGCCCGATACGGTTCTTTTTAACGTCTACGTCTTTGACCCAAACGGTTACCCGCTGGCCGACTTTCAGTACGTCGGAGGGGTGCTTGATGTACCTGTCGGTGATCTCGGTAATGTGCACGAGGCCGTCCTGATGCACGCCGATATCGATAAACGCGCCGAAGTCCACAACGTTTCTCACCGTACCCGTAAGCTCCATGCCCGGAGCGAGGTCGTTGATGTCCATGATGTCGGAACGAAGAACGGGTTTGGGCAAGGCGTCGCGAATGTCGCGCCCGGGTTTTACGATCTCCGCGACCACGTCTTTCATGGTGGGAACGTCGAGCCCGGCTTCCTTCGCCGCCTTTTCCTCTCCGTATTCTTTGACCTTTTGCGGGAGGTCGGAGATTTTTCCCTCCTTTACGTCTTCCTCGGTGTAGCCGAAAATTTCAAGCAGTTTTTCCGCCGCGCCGTACGATTCGGGGTGCACGGCGGTATTGTCGAGGATATTGTCTCCCCCGGGAATGCGCAAGAACCCCGCGCACTGGGTAAACGCCTTTTCGCCCAGCTTGGGCACCTTCAAAATCTCCTTGCGGGAACGGAACTTTCCGTTGCCCTCGCGATATGCCACGATATTCTTCGCGATGCCCGCGTTCAGGCCCGCTACATATTTGAGGAGAGAGACGCTCGCCGTGTTCAGATCGACGCCGACGCTGTTTACGCAGTCTTCCAGCACGCCGGAAAGCACGCTGTCTAACCGCTTTTTATCCATGTCGTGCTGATACTGCCCGACGCCGATAGATTTCGGGTCGATCTTGATGAGCTCCGCCAAAGGATCCTGCAATCTTCTCGCAATGGAAACCGCGCTGCGCTCCGCGACGTCGTAATCGGGGAATTCCTCCGCACCCAAGGGGCTTGCCGAATAGACGGACGCACCCGCCTCGGAAACGACGATATATTCCACCGTTCTGCCCGTTTCCTCTTTGATCTCCTTGATCAGCTCGGCGACGAAAATTTCGCTCTCTTTGGAGGCCGTGCCGTTGCCGATGGATATGACCTGTACGCCGTATTTTGCGATGAGCTCTTTGAGCTTTGCCTTCGCCGCGTCGATATTCTGTTTGGGACCGGGCGTAGGATAGACGACCGTTTTATCCAGTACCTTTCCCGTGCCGTCTACAACGGCGATCTTGCAGCCCGTTCTGTACGCGGGGTCGAGCCCGAGCGTAACCTTATCTTTCATAGGAGGCTGCATGAGAAGAGGTTTTAAGTTAACTTCGAAGATCTTGATCGCCTGCTCGCTCGCCGATTCGGTCAGCGCGGCGCGCACCTCGCGCTCGATGGAAGGATAGATAAGGCGGTCGTAACTGTCGTCTACCGCTTCCTTTACAAGTTCTGTGGAATAGCCGCCGTCTTTCAGATAGCCTGCCCCCGCGATGCGCTTTGCGATCTCCTCGTTAAAAGTTACCTTAACTTTGAGATACCCTTCCTTTTCGCCGCGGTTCACGGCAAGAACGCGGTGGCTCTTGATCTCGGGCACGAGCTCGCTGTAATCGGCGTACATTTCGTACGTTTTCGCCTCGTCTTTTTCCGCGTTGACGAGCTTTGTTACGACCTCGCCGTTTTTCATGAACAGGTTTCTGAGCTTTTTGCGTACGTTCGCGTCGTCGGAAACGATCTCGGCTATAATATCCTTTGCCCCCTCGATCGCTTCGTCCGCAGACGATACGCCCTTCTCCGCATCGATATATTTTTCCGCCTCCGCTTTCACGTCGGCATTTTTATCCTGCGCGAGTATAAATTCCGCCAAAGGCTGCAAACCCTTTTCGATGGCGACGCTCGCGCGCGTCTTCTTTTTCTGCTTGTAAGGCCGATAAATATCCTCGACCTCCGTGAGCGTCGAGGCGGCGTCCAGAGCTTTTTGGATCTCCTCGGTCATTTTGCCCTGTTCCGTGATGGAGCCGGCGACCTCTTCCTTTCTCTTTTCGAGATTGCGCAGATACGCAAGGCGGTCGTTGAACTCCCTGAGCACCTGATCATCGCAGCTGCCCGTCATTTCCTTGCGGTAGCGCGCGATAAAGGGGATCGTGTTCCCCTCGTCGATCAGATCGATGATGTTTTGAACCTTGTCCTGTTTGACGGAAGGGAATTCTTCCGTCAGCTTTTTTACGATGTCCATGACTCTCTCCGTGTTATAGTAAAGCGTTGCCGCGGCCCTTCTGCCGCAGCATTGTTAATATTGTAACACATTCCGAAAAGTTTTTCATTACTTTTTTAAAGATTTTAAATAATTTTTTTTCGCTTCCGTCAGGCGGTAACTTTCGCGCGCCTTCTGGATCGCCTTATTGACCGTTTTTGCGTCGAGCGTACAGCTTTGCAAATACGCAACGCCCTCCTCATAAAACTTTACGAGTACCTCCGCGATCAGCCACGCCGCGCCCATATGCGTGTAATAAAATTCGGTGCGAGCCTGCCCGAGCAGGGCAAAAATATCTGTCAGATATTCCCGCTCCATATAACACCCCAAAAGCATGATGTACCCGAAGCGCTGAGAAAACTCCGTGCCCTGCCCGACGTATTTTTTGATCTCGGGCAAAAACGCTTCGCGATGCTTTTTGACCTCCTTTAAGGTAGAGCAGAACAGATCGCATACCGCCCAGCCGTCTATGATAGGCACACACCTTTCTATGTATTTCATCTTCTGCTCAAAGGGCATCTTGCAGTTGCCCACGGCAAAACATTTTAACAGGCGTACCTCGAAAACGTCGTTCGGGAATGCGAGCAGATCGTCGAGATCGAACCCCTCTTCCTTCACGAGCCGCCTGCCGTAATCGCGCAGAAGCGGCGTTCTTACCCCCACGCTCGACCCCGCGGGTATATTGACGATGCGTTCATTGAACAGCCTGTACTTTTCGTCTTTCATTGCCGAAAGCTCGGCAAGTATCTCCTCATACTCCTTCATTTTGCGTTCCTCCGGATATGTAAAAATTTGTTGAACACGTATTTATTGTACGCGCCATCGAACATTGTCAGCGCAAACGCGCCGACACAAATTTTATTCCGCATGCAATGCGTTTCGCAGAGCTGAAAACCAGATCTTTTTATCGTAGCGCGGATTTGCGGGCGACGTAGACGGCATCAGGAAATACGGCGTCTGCACGCCGCCGTAGCGTTCGCAAAAAATTTCATACGCGCGCTTTCCGTTGAGCAAAACGGAGCGTATGGGCGCGATCGCAAAAACCTTCCCGATCTCTGCGATCTTGTAACATTTGATAGAGGCGTCAGACGAGCCGACGATCTCGCACTCGGCGACGATATCCCAAAGCGCGACGCGGTGCGCCAACACAAATTTGCGCCTGCTTTCGGCGTCTTCTCCGATCGCCTCCCCGAAAAATTCAGACAGCATTTTCCAAAAACGGTTCTGCCTGTTCCCGTAATAGAAGGAAACTTCGCGGCTCTTTACGGAGGGGAAACTCCCCAAGATCAAAACCTCGCTCCTCGCATCGAAAACGGGAGAAAAACCTTGTATTATATCTGACATAGTACTTCCGATTATGGCAATATTATAAAAACAATCCGCAAATTTTTTGCGGATTGTCGTTTTTTCAGCGAATGACGAGCGGTTTATCGACGCGCCCGACGCAGGCAGCAGCCATCATTTTTTCGTCAAAATTCACGGCAAGCGCCGCTTCGCAATCCTCTTTCGTCATCGCCGTGATGTCGCGCACGCGCTTTTCAAGATCCAGCACCTCGCCCGTAAAGAGCATATGCTTGCCGTACGCGACCATCTGCGACGCAGTGTTTTCCTGCCCCATGATGACGGAGGATTTGAGCTGTTCTTTGCCGCGGAGGAACTCGTCGTCGGTAAACTTGTCCTTGCAAAATTGAGAGATCGTTTCAAAGATCGCTTCCTGCGCCCTCTGCACGTTGGCGGGATTGACGCCGGCATATACCGTCAGGAGCCCACCTTCGGTAAAGGAGGATATATAGGAGTACACGGTATACGCAAGCCCCATCTGCTCGCGCACCTTTTGGAAAAGCCGGGAGCTCATGCCGCCGCCCAGAATCGTATTCATGACGAGCGCCGCGTCCATCATTTTATCTTCCCGTTTCAAGGACGGATATGCAAACGCGATATGCACTTGCTCGATATCTTTTGTTTTGAACAAACTTCCGCCGCTTTGAGAGATCTCCTTGACCCTAGGAATAAACGCACGCTTTTCGATCTTTTCTTCAAAGTACTTTTGCACGAGATCTTCCGCGCAACGGGGATCGATGTTGCCCGCAAAAGAAATAACGATATTTTCGGGCGCGTACCGTTCCGCGATATATGCGAACAGGTCTTTTCTCGAAAAGCCCTTTACGTTTTCCGCCGGGCCGAGGATCGGCCTGCCGTAGCCCGTTTTTCCGAAATACGCCTCCGCCAGCACGTCGAGGCACAGATCGTCGGGCGTGTCCTCCGTCATGGAGATCTCTTCGAGCACGACTCCCTTTTCCCTGTCCATTTCCTCCTCCGGAAAGACGGAGCCGAGCACAAAATCCGCAAGGATCTCGAACGCCTCCCCCGCGTGATCGGAAGTCGATTTCGCATAATAACAGGTAATGTCTTTCGAGGTAAACGCATTGACCTGCGCGCCGATCCTGTCCATCGCGTCGGAAATCTCAAAGGCGTTCCGCTTTGCCGTGCCCTTAAACATCATGTGTTCGATAAAGTGAGAGATCCCGTTCTCCTTTTCCGTTTCAAAGCAGGAGCCCGTTCCCACGATCGCCCCCATACTGACGGACAAGAGCCCGTCTATTTTTTTGACTACCAAGCGCAGACCGCTCGGAAACTTTTTGTAATACGTCATTTCGATTTTCTCCGTTATGTAAATTATTTTTCCCGCAGCAGCCTATAAACCGAGCGTTTCGCTCACGGTACACTGCGCGAGACCTTTCTCCTTATAAAACGCGAGCACGGACGGCAGTGCCTCTGCCGTCTCTTCGGTGGGGTGCATCAAAACGAGGTCGCCGCCCTCTATCCCCGCCGTAGCGCGGGAAAAGATCAGCGTCGCGTCGTGGTCGCGCCAGTCGATGGTATCCTTAGACCACATGATCACTTTATAGGCAAGAGACTCCGCCGCGTTTACCGTATTTTCGGAATACGCGCCGGAGGGCGGCGCGAACAGGCCCATCTCTTTGCCCGCCAAAGATTTTACGAGATCATGACAGCGCAAGATCTCCTCTTTGTTCGCGGACAGAGATAATTTGTCTTGATCTTTATGAAAATATCCGTGGTTGCCGAGTTCGTGCCCGCGGGCCGCGATCTCGCGCAGCGTCTGCGTATGATCGTCCGCCCAGCACCCGCCTATAAAAAAGGTCGCCTTCACGCCGAACGAGTCGAGCGTATCGAGTATGCCGGGAATATAGTCGGCGCCGCCGTATACGTTGAACATGAGAGACACCTTGCCGCTCTCGGCGTCTCCGCGATAGTAGACCCTGTCGCTCACGTTTCCGGCGGTCACCGCGCCGAGCGGAAAAAAGCACACAGCCCCGACGACAACGACGAGCAGCAGGAGCACCGCATTGGTGAAAACAGCCACTTTGACCGATCTCATCATATAGTTTACCTCTTTTTCCGATTACTTTGCAAAAAAACTTGGTTTCCCTTCAGTATATTCGGAAAAAGGGCGAGATATGAAACCGCTTTCAATCCTGTAAGTCGATCCGATACAATTTGAATTGCGTCTGTATGCCCTTCGGCTGCCAGAATTCCGGATAAGTGCAAACATAACGCATGCCGCACTTCTACATGACGCGGCCGCTCGCGGGATTGTTTACGTCGTGCGTCGCCGTCGCATAGCGAAAGCCGTCTGCCCTTAACCGCGCGAGCAGAGCCCCGACCACTTCGGTCATGATCCCCTGTCCCCAATACGCGCGCAAAAGCCCGTAGCCTATGTCTCCGCCCCGCCTTTCCTCATCTATGCCGAGCAAGGAAAGATAGCCGATCACCCGGTTTTCTCCGCGCATTTCTATCGCGTAGCGATAAGCGATCTTCTTGCGATAGTCGGCAAAGACGGATCGTTCGAGAAACGCACGCGTCTCTTCGGGCGATTTATGCGGAAACCACGGCAAAAACACGTTCACCCTTTCGTCCGAAAGGATACGGAACAGATCCTCGCAGTCGTCTGCGGCAAATTTTCTTAAAATGAGCCGCTTTGTTTCCAAAAGAGGCGTATTGCTGCCAAAATCCATTGTTTCTATTTTAATTTCACGATCGTAACGCCGGCCTCGCCCTCGCCGTACTTGCCCGAGCGGAATTCCGCAACGTTCTTGTGCCTGCGCAGATGCTCGCGTATCCCCTCGCGAAGCTTTCCCGTTCCGACGCCGTGAACGATCTTCACTTCCTCCAACCCCGAAAGGACGGCGCGGTCGATAAACGCGTCGACCTCCTCCACCGCTTCGGAAACGGTGAGACCCAAAAGATTGATCTCCGTCTGTACGGCACCCGTATTCGAGGAAATGTTCCTTACCACCTGCACCCTTTCTTTGCCGGGCTTTGCCGCCTTGCTTCGCCCGCTCTTTCCGCCGACGAGCTTATAAAGATCTGCCGCCTTGATATTGAGCCGCAAATTCCCCACAAGCACCTCCGCTTCCTTCTTGCGCGGATTTACGGAAACGATCTCACCCTCGCTCTCCATCGCCCCCACAAACACCCTCTCGCCCGCGCGGAGCGCGTTGATGTCTGCGGGAACGCGGCGGCGCGGTTCGTCGTCTTTTTCGAACTCTATGCCGTACGCCTTGTCCGCGATCTTGTTTTTGAGCGTTCTCGCGCGAATGAGATCCGCCTCCGTGAGCTCGCTCTTTGCGGCGATCTCCTCGATCTCTTTGAGGAGCTCTTCCGCCTCCTCCGTCCGCTCGTTCACGATACGGCGGCTCTCCACCTTTGCCGTAAGATACAGTTTTTCCCGCTCTTTTCTGAGTTTTTCCCGCTCGGCGTTCACTTCGGCAAGCTTAGTCTCCCATTCCGCGCGGAGGCGTTCCGACTGTTTCTTCGCTTCTTCCGCTTCGACGCGGCTCTGCTCCGCCGTGCGAATGATGTTCTCAAACCTCTGCGCGCCCTCCGAAAGGTTGGAAACGGCGTCGCGCAAGATCTCCTCCGAAAGCCCCAAACGGCGCGATATGGCGATCGCATTGCTGCTGCCCGGCACGCCCAGACTGATTTTATAGAGAGGACGGAGCGTAGACATATCAAACTCCATGCTCGCGTTCTCTATGCCCTCTTCCGCGTACGCAAACTCTTTCAAGGCGGTATAGTGCGTGGTCACAATGCCGCGGCACCCGCGTTTGAGAAGAAAGGAAAGCACCGCCTTTGCGATCGCCTGCCCCTCGTCGGGATCGGTGCCCCCGCCCAGCTCGTCTATGAGTACGAGGCTCTTTTCGTCTGCGCCTTCCGTAATGCCGATCACGTTTTTGATATGAGAAGAAAAGGTAGACAAATTCTCTTCGATGCTCTGCGCGTCTCCGATGTCGCAGAACACCTTGTCGAACACGGCGACCTCGCTGCCCTCCGCCGCGGGAATAAACAGCCCGCAGCAAGCCATCAGGCAAAAGAGCCCGCACATTTTGAGCGTAACCGTTTTACCGCCCGTATTCGGCCCGGAAACGAGCAGGAGCCTGTATTCCCCGCCGAGAGATACGGAAACGGGCACCGCCGTCTTAGCGTCCAGAAGCGGGTGTCTGCCCTTTTCGATCGAGATCACGCCGCGATCGTTCAGCCGAGGCCGCACGCACTTGTTTTTATAGGAATATTCCGCCTTCGCGTACGCCGCGTCGAGCTCGCAGAGCCGATGCATGTCTTCCCGCAGCTGCGCCGCCATATTGCCGACCCTGCGGGAGAGCCCGGCGAGGATACGCTCGATCTCCTCCTTTTCCGCGGCGGCAAGCTCCCTTAGCTCATTGTTCATTTCCAGGATATATTCCGGCTCGATAAAAAAGGTAGAGCCGCTCGCGGAACGGTCGTGCACGAATCCGCGCACCCGCGATTTGTATTCCGCGCGCACGGGCAGCACATAGCGGTTGTCTCGCATCGTAACGATGCCTTCCTGCAAATATTTCGCGTTTTCGCCGCTAAGATATTCCGAAAGCTTATTGCGGATACGCTCGTTGAGCCTGCGGATCGAGGAGCGAATATTATACAGCTCCTCGCTCGCATAGTCGCTGATCTCCTCTTCCGACAAAATTTTATCGCCTATGTCCCGTTCGAGCGCTTCGTCGAAATACAGGCGGTCGGCGATCTCGCGCATGTGCACGATCTTGTCGTCGGCCACCCCCTTGATCCCCTTATACGCGACGCGCGCAGAGCGCAGCAGCGCCGCCGCGGAAAGAAGCTCACCGCATGTGAGCGTAGAGCCCTTCGCCGCCCGTTCCGGCTCGTCCGCAATCTCGGGGTAAGCCTCGATCTTTCCCACGCCGTAGCGGTACAGCAAAAGATCCGCCTCGCTCGTGAGATCGAGAAAGTACAGCGCCTCGCGCATCTGCGTTTCGGGCAGCGTCCTTTCCAAAGCGGCGCGCGTTTCGGGCAGCGCCGCATACGCGGCCGCCGCACGAAGGATCTTATTCAATTCAAGTTTTACTACCGTTTTATCGTCCATATCTTTATCACCCCGCGCCGAAAGCGCCGCGCATTATCATGCAATTTTTCCAAACTTAATTTACCGGACTCCCGATGAAGAAAGCCCCGCCGTCGCACTTTGCAGTCGCCCCGAAAGGCATGCGCTCTTCTCCTGTAAAGGAAGTGTGCGCAGATCGTAAAACGCATAACGGACGGCCTGCGGCGCGAGCGGCGCGCAGTTGAACAGTTCAAAGCGGCAGCATGACGCCTCGTACCGCCTGAGCGGAAAAACGCGCCCCTGTTCGTCCGTCATACTATACACGTCTTTACGCTCGCAACCAAGGCAGCTTCTGCCGAAAGGACAGTGCCCCAACTCCATCACCTTGATCGCGCCCCCCGCAAAGCGGAAAACATTTTCAAAAACGGCGCATTCCTTTTGCGAAAGCTCCTTAGAGATCGCGGCGGCGCTGAACGCGTCTTCTTCGGCAAGCGCCGACAAAGAGCAGGTATTGAACAGATTGAAACCCGTGCCCGCAAAGAGCTTTACACCCCGTTCTCTGCAAAGCTCTGCCGCCCAAGCGCCCTCCGCATACGCGCCGTCGAATCGGCCCAGCGATTTTTGCACCGCCTTTATATCCTCATCGGTCATGAATGCGGGCAAATACAGCCATTTATGCCAGGCATAATACTTTGAAATTTCAAAAAATCCGTCAATCTCATCGGTGTTTTTATAATTTTTAGGTGCAAATACGGCGGCGCCGATTTTATCGCCGACGTCTTTTGCAAAGGAAAAATCTTCCGAGATCACGGCAGTTGTAAATTCCGGAGCAGAAATTTTTGCGCTTTTTTTGCCGATCTCTCTGCGCGCAAGGCATGCCCTTTCTCCCGCAAGTTCACGATAAAGGCGCGCATAGACCTCTCTTCGAAACGCATTCAGCGCAGACTTCACGACAAAGGGGCTCCCCCCGATCTCAACGTTTTTCACCGTAACGGAAAAGGGATAGGCGTCTGCCTTTGCAAAGCACTGCGCGACCTCCTCAAAGGCGACCGCACGCGTTTTTGCACGTTCGGCAACAAAGTCGGCAAAATATTCTTTGGCGCCGAATTTTCCCTCCGCGATCGCATGCGGGCGTTTTCCCTCTTCGATCTTCACGCTCATCGAAACGGGAACCGAACGGCGGCGAGCAGACACGCGTTCGGAAAGAGAGGTATCCAACGTCAGGTACACCCCGTCGCCTTCGCGATATTTTGCGTCGGCAGGCAGATAAAATCCGCCCGCGGCTTTTGCAAAGCTTGCCGAATAGCTGCCCCCTCCCACTTCCGTATTTCCTCGGATCACCTTGAAACCGTCGCCGGGAGACGGGATATACGAGGAGCGCACGAATGCAAGTTTTCCGAACCTTTTGTCCTTTGCGATCTCTCCGATCTTTTCTCCTTTATGCCCCTGCACGGCGGAGGAGATCAGATTTTTGTCCTGCCCGAAAAAATACCCTTTTGTGTAATCTCCGCGGTTGAAGGCGCGTTTCAGGTCGGAAAGGTCGGCACGCAGATCGCCCTTGCCGTCTAAAATGTCCCGATAGTAACGGACTGCCGCGCCGACATACGCCGCCGAACGCATACGCCCCTCGATCTTAAAGGAGGCAACGCCCGCCGCGGCGAGCTTTTTCACGTCTTCCCCCACACTCAGATCGGAGAGAGACAGCTTATACGAGAGCGCGCCGAAGCCTTCTCTGTCTATCTCATATTTCTTGCGGCAGGGCTGTTTGCAGAACCCCCTGTTGCCGCTGTTGCCGCCGATAAACGCGGAGAGATAGCACTGCCCCGAAAAGCAGGTACACAGCGCTCCCTGCACGAACACCTCCGTTTCTATCTCTTTGGCGATCGCGGCAACGCTCCCTATCGGCGTTTCCCTCGCCAGAATAACGCGCGAAAAACCGCAGCGCTTTGCGAGGCGCGCGCCGTACAGATTGCATACGCCCGCCTGCGTGGAAAGATGCAGGGTCATTTCCGGATATGCCTGCTTGATACGCTTGCCGAGAAAAATATCCTGAATGATCAGCGCGTCCGCACCCGCGTTCCACGCCCCGAGCACGCTTTCAAAAAAGCGATCGGTCTCCCCTTCCTTTACGAGCGTATTTAGCGCAACGTGCACCCGAACGCCGAGCGCGTGCGCGTGATCGATATATCCTTTTAAATTGTCGAGCGAAAAATTCGCGGCAGATTTGCGGGCGGAAAAGTCGGTCAAGCCAAGATAGACCGCGTCCGCCCCGGAATTGATCGCGGCGTAAAACGCCGCTTCGTCTCCCGCGGGAGCCAATACTTCACACATAGCTATATTGTATCATGTTTTACAGAATTTGAAAAGAGAAAACGGACAAAAACGGCGCAATCGGCAAAGATACCGCCGCACAATGCCGTGCGGCGGTATCAAAACGCCTTTTAATCCAGCTGTATTTCCGCCAATTCTTTGGGCGGAACGTCCTGCGCGGAGCTTTCCACCGTCTTTTTGACGAGCGCTGCGGCTTTGTTGACGGGGATATTCGTACCCGCGCCCGCAACGCACCCGCCGGGGCACCCCATGCCCTCTATGAGCGCACCGTTGAGCTTGCCCATCTTTGCAAGGAGCAAGATCTTGCGGCAGTCTTCCAACCCTTCCACGTGCTGTATATTCATCTGCGTTTCGGGGTAATATTTGGCGATGCACTTTTCGATCGCCCCCGCAACGCCGCCCGCCACCGCGTATCCCCTTCCCGCGCCGGTCGCGTCGTTCATCTCGGCTCTTTTGTCGAAGGTCTCAAAATCGATGCCTTTCGCCTCAAAGATCGCCGAAAGTTCTTCAAAAGTGATAACGAAGTCTACGTCGCTGCGGACAGTTCTTCTCGACGCCTCCAATTTTTTTGCCGCGCACGGACCGATAAACACCACGCGGTGATCGGGATATTTTTTCTTGATGGTTCGCGCAGTCGCGACCATGGGCGTGAGAGTGTTGGAAATTTTATCCGCCGATTCGGGAAAGTAATGCCTGATCAGCATCGCCCAAGACGGACAGCAGGAGGTGAGCATGAAGGGTTGTTTTCCCGTCGCCACTCTCTCGGCATAGTGTTCCGCTTCGGTCGCCGCCCCCATATCCGCGCCGAGGGCGACCTCGTACACGTCTTTGAACCCGAGTTCCAGAAGCGCCGCTTTGAACTTTTCGGGCGTCGCCTTTTCCCCGAACTGCCCAACATAGGAGGGCGCGACTTCCGCAATGATATTGTCTCCGCGGCGGATCGCGCGAATGAGCTGAAAGAACTGAGATTTATCCGCTATGGCGCCGAAAGGACAGTTGACCATGCACATGCCGCACGACACGCACTTTTCCGGATTGATCTTTGCCCTGCCGAGGTCGTCAGACTCGATCGCCTTCACGCCGCACGCCTCCGCGCAGGGGCGCGTCTGATGAGCGATCGCACCGTACGGGCACACGCTCTTGCATTTACCGCACTTAATGCAACGGCTCTCGTCGATGACCGCCCTGCCGTCTGTTACGGCAATGCACTGCTTAGGGCAAACCGTGGTACACGGGTGCGCCACACAGCCGCGGCAGTTATCCGTCACCTTATACCGGTTGGGCGGACACGCCGCGCACGCCGATGGTATGACCTGCATGAGGGGCGGCTCGTAATATTTATCCGCGATATCGCTGCCGGAAAGCCCGCTCGTAACGTGCACGGGCGCGTCTTCCGGGCGGAGAGAAAGCCCCATCGCAAGGCGCACGCGCTCCGAGCAGATCGCCCTTTCCCGCCAGATGCTCTCGCGGTACAGCGGCTTATCCCCCGGAGTGATCTTATAAGGGATCGCCTCGATGTCGTCTTTGATCGTATCGCGGTCGCTCTCGTACGCGACCCGCGCCAGTTCTACAAAGACCTGCCTTCTCAGTTTTTTTAAGGGCGTCAAAAGACCTCTTTCCATAAATACTTCTCCAAAATCGTATTCTCAGCTTCCCCCTTTCCGTATACGCTCATAATCTACCGTAACTGCGCGTAAGTTCGTATAATTCTTCCGCTTCCTTATCGGAGGGCAGCGCGCGCAGGCGGTACTGCCAATTGCCGACAGGAACGGAAGGCGTATTCATGCGCGTATCCGAACCCGTGAGCATGATATCCTGCATCGGCAGTACGGCGAGATATGCTTCGCTCGCAAACGCGAGTTCAGCCGCGGCTTTCGCCGCGCCCTTTACGCCCGAAAAGCGGCGGGCGATGCCCAATTTTCTGAACTGTTCCTTCATGCGCCGATAAAAATATTGCAGCCCCTCCGCATTCAAGCCCGAAAGATAGCCTACCATCGTGTCGTTGTCGTGCGTGCCCGTATAGCATACGCTGTTTTCTCCGATATTTTCGGGCAGATAGGGATTTTTCGGATTGCCGTCGAAAGCGAACTGTATCACCTTCATACCCGGATACCCCGCCCTGCGCATGAGGCGATAAACGCCGGCGTCCAGCGTGCCGAGATCTTCCGCAATAAAATCGAGTTTGCCGAGTTTTTCTTTGACCGCCGCAAACAGCGCCATGCCGGGGCCTCTTTTCCATCTGCCGTTGATCGCCGAATCCTCCCCCGCATCTATCTCGTAAAAGCGGTCGAAGCCGCGGAAATGATCGATACGCACGGTATCATACATTGCGAATGCGCGGCGGATCCGCTCGCACCACCATACGAACCCCTCCGCTTCGTGCACCTTCCAGTTGTAAACGGGGTTACCCCAAAGCTGACCCGTTGCGGAAAAATAATCGGGCGGCACCCCCGCGACCTTTTTCGGCTTTAAATTGTTTTTTAATTTGAACAGACGCGGATTTGCCCACACGTCGGCGGAATCTGCCGCAACGTACAGCGGAATGTCTCCGACGATGCGTATCCCAAGCCCGTTGACATAACTTTTTAAGGCGTTCCACTGGGCAAAAAATTTATACTGCAAAAACAGCCAGAACAAGTATTCGCCTTTATTTTCTTCCTTAAACGAAGCGAGGGCAGCTGCGTCGCGGTATTTAAATCGTTTTTCCCAAAGATCGAAGCTCTTGTTTCCGCTCTTTTGCTTGATCGCCATATACAGCGCGTAATCCTCAAATTCGCCGCGCCCGACAAAGGAAACGAAATCGAGGTCGGATATATCGAAACGGGAAAACGCAAGGCGCAACACTTTATACTTTTCTCTGTATAAAAAGCCGTAATCCACCTTCCCGCCGCGGCAGACGGGCGCGATCTCGCGCCTCTTCAACAGTCCTTCCTTGACGAGTGCAAACAGATCTATAAAATATGGATTGCCAGAAGACGTAAAAACGGATTGATAGGGAGAATCTCCGAACCCCGTCTGCACGAGCGGCAGCACCTGCCAATACCGTGCCCCGCTCTTTTTAAGAAAATCAGCAAAGCGGTAAGCGCTTTCCCCGAGGGTGCCGATCCCCTCCTTTCCGGGTAAAGACGAAATGTGCAGCAGTACCCCGGCAGCACGTTCACGCGGTCGCATCAAAGCATTCCCTCCGTATATATTGTGTATTCCTTTCTATTTTATCACAAAATATATAATTTGCAAGGGATTTTCGGAAGTTATACCCAAAAAGCGCGGAAAAAACCCCGCGGAAAGCAGATCTTGCGCGGGGTCATGGCTATTTTTATTTTGAAAACAGAATTTTCAGCCTTTCTGCGGCCTCTGCGGTCGCCTCTTCCGACGCAAACGCCGTCAAACGGAAGAATCCTTCACCGTTTTTGCCGAAGCCGCTCCCGGGCGTTCCGACCACGTTCGCTTCTTCCAGGAGGTAATCAAAAAACTTCCAGCTGTCCGCAAAACCCGGGCATTTCAGCCAGATGTACGGCGAATTTCTGCCTCCCGTATAAAAAATGCCGAGAGCGTCCAAGCACGCCGAAAGAACGGCGGCGTTCCGCCTGTACACGGCAAGATTTTCCTGTATCTGCGCCATGCCCTCCTCGGTGAAGACCGCCTCCGCACCGCGCTGCACGATATAGGAAACGCCGTTGAATTTGGTCGTCTGCCTGCGCAGCCACAATTTATTGAGAGAAACGCCGCCGCGCACCAACGCGCGGGGCACCACGGTGTAGCCGCAGCGCGTGCCCGTAAAGCCCGCCGTTTTGGAGAGGGAACAGAACTCTATCGCACATTCTTTTGCTCCTTCCACCTCAAAAATACTGCGCGCAAGCCCCTTTTCGGCAACGAACGCCTCATATGCCGCGTCATACAAGATCACCGCGCCCCTTTTGCGCGCATACGCCACCCATTCGGCAAGCTGTTCGGCGGAATACGCCGCGCCCGTAGGATTGTTCGGGGAACAAATATAAATGATGTCTGCGTCTGCGTTCTCATCGGGCATGGGCAGAAAGCCGTTTTTCTCCGTGGCGTCGGCGTAAAGGATCTTCCGCCCCGCCATTACGTTGGTATCCACATAAACGGGATACA
The DNA here is from genome assembly GCA_019115995.1 of Candidatus Borkfalkia avistercoris. Classification (GTDB taxonomy): domain Bacteria; phylum Bacillota; class Clostridia; order Christensenellales; family Borkfalkiaceae; genus Borkfalkia; species Borkfalkia avistercoris. The sequence continues at coordinate 31,619 of DXCL01000026.1, read as the reverse complement.
CGGGATCGGGCACGAGCACCGTATTCTCACGGGCAAAAATATCGAGAATGTTCCCCACGTCGCTCTTTGCGCCGTCGGAAACAAAAATCTCGTCTTCTTCCAGGGATATGCCTCGCGCCGCGTAATAACCCCGGATCGCATTTTTCAAAAACGGATACCCCTGTTCGGGGCCGTAGCCGCGGAAAGACTCTTTAACGCCCATTTCCCCCGCGGCCCTCTGCATCGCCGTAACGACCGCCGGCGCGAGCGGAAGGGTAACGTCTCCTATGCCCATGCGCAGTATCTTTTTATCCGGGTGCGCCTCCGCATAGGCGTTCACCTTTTTTGCAATGGTAGAAAAGAGATAGCTCTCGTTCAGTTTCAGATAATTCGTATTCAAATTCATTTTTTTGCTCCGTCTGCCTTCTCACAGGTCTTTCTTTGTTTCGCCCTCTTTACCGCCGCCCCGACGAATTCGCGGAAGAGCGGGTGCGCCGCATTCGGGCGCGATTTGAATTCGGGGTGAAACTGCACGCCCACGTAAAAGTCCTCTTCGGGAAGTTCCACAGCCTCCACCAGCAAACCGTCCGGCGAGGTACCCGAGATCTTCATGCCCGCCTGTTCAAAATCGGCGCGGTAATCGTTGTTGAATTCAAAGCGGTGGCGGTGCCGTTCGGATATGAGCGGCTGCCCGTACGCCGCATACAATTTGCTGTTTTTTGCGACCTTGCAGGGGTACGCGCCGAGGCGCATGGTGCCGCCCATTTTTACGCCGAGCTGATCGGGCATGATGTCGATAACCGAATGTGCGCCGTCCGGGTCGAACTCGGAAGAATTCGCGTCCTGATAGCCGAGCACGCCGCGCGCGTATTCGATGACGGCGACCTGCATGCCGAGACAGATGCCCAAATACGGCACATGATGTTCCCGAGCAAACCTTGCCGCCAATATTTTGCCCTCGATCCCCCTGCCGCCGAAGCCTCCGGGCACGAGGATGCCGTCCGCATCGCTCAATATCTTTTCCGCGTTTTCAGGCGTGAGCGATTCGGTATCCACCCAGTCTATTTCCACCTTTGCGGCGTTTTCAAAGCCCGCATGCGTGAGCGCCTCCGCAACGGACAGATATGCGTCGTGCAGGCGTACGTATTTGCCGCAGAGCGCGATCTTCACCGTCTTGTTCCGCCCGTGCGCGCGCCGCAGCATCGCGTTCCATTCGGAAAGGTCTATATCGCCCGCTTCCAACCCGAGGATACGGCACACAATGGAAGATAAATTTGCCTTTTCAAGCATTACGGGCGCTTCGTACAGATTCGGGAGGGTCAGATTTTCGATAACGCAATCCGCCCCCACGTTGCAGAACATGGCGATCTTCTTTTTGATGTCGTCGGGAAGCGGCGCGTCGACGCGCGCGACGATGATGTCCGGCACGATCCCCATTCCCTGCAATTCCTTTACGGAATGCTGGGTGGGCTTGGATTTGAATTCGCACGAACCGGTGATATACGGCACGAGCGTCACGTGGATAAAGCAGCAATTGCCCCGACCGACCTCCATGCTCACCTGACGGATCGCCTCTATAAAAGGCTGGCTCTCGATGTCGCCTATCGTGCCGCCGATCTCTGTGATCACGACGTCCGCGTCGCTGTGTCTGCCCACGTTGTAGATAAAGGATTTGATCTCCCCGGTGATATGCGGAATGACCTGCACCGTCTGCCCGAGATATTCTCCGTTCCGCTCCTTGTTGAGCACATTCCAATACACCTTGCCCGTCGTCAGGTTGGAATATTTATTCAGATTTTCGTCTATGAACCGTTCGTAATGCCCGAGATCGAGGTCGGTCTCTGCGCCGTCGTCGGTCACAAACACCTCCCCGTGCTGGTACGGGCTCATCGTGCCGGGATCGATGTTGATGTAAGGATCGAGCTTCTGAGAAGCCACTTTATAGCCGCGGGATTTCAAAAGCCTGCCGAGGCTCGCCGCCGTGATGCCTTTGCCGAGCCCCGAAACGACGCCGCCCGTTACAAATATGTACTTTGTCATAATTCAACCTCTCCCGTGAATACTGTTTCCGCAGAGCCGGTCATATAAACCGTCTCCCCGACCCGTATCGTAAGCTCGCCGCCCTTCAATACGAGGGTTATGTCTTCCCCCGCATCGCACAGACCGAGCGCAACCGCCGCCGCAGCCGCCGCGCACGCGCCCGTGCCGCACGCCATCGTTTCTCCGCTGCCTCGCTCCCATACGCGCATTTTCAGCTTGTTTTTGCCGAGCACCTTCACAAATTCCGTATTTACCCGTTCCGGAAAGAGAGGAGAATTTTCGAAGAGAGGGCCGATCTTTTCCAATTCGACGACGTCGGGATCTTCAAAAACCACGCAGTGCGGGTTGCCCATGGAAACGCAGGTTATCTTATGCCTGCCCCCAGCGAGCTCCACTTCCTTTCCTATGACCTCTCCGTCCGAAAGAACGGGGATCTTATCCGGGGCAAATTCCGCTCTTCCCATATCCACGCAGACGGACTCCACTTTTCCGTTTTCGACGTTCAGGCGCAGTTTCTTTACGCCCGAAAGCGTTTCCACATGCAGCTCGCACCTTTTCGCGGCGCCGCTTTCGTAGAGATACTTCCCCACGCACCGAATGGCGTTGCCGCACATCTTGCCCTCGCTGCCGTCGGCGTTGAACATGCGCATCTTCGCGTCGGCAACGCTGCTTTTGCAGATCATGACGATCCCGTCTCCGCCGATGCCCTTGTGCCTGTCAGACAAGCGGACTGCAACGGCTGCGGGGTCTTTCAGTTCCCCTGCAAGGCAATCAAAATAAATGTAATCGTTGCCGGCGCCGTGCATTTTAACAAACTTTTTCAGCATATACAGCCTCCTCACAGTCCGCATGTCTTTAAAAAGGCGACAGCGGCATATAAAAATGCCGCTGTACAAAAATCAATGTTCCATTTTCTTCCGCGCAGTATGCGCCGCTCACAGTTCGATGTATGCGTCGCGTTCCGCGCCTACGGAGACATACCTTATCCTGCACTCACACGCTTCTTCGATAAAGCGGATATAATCGAGCGCCTCTTTGGGCAGATCTTCCTTTTTGCGGCATTTTGAAATATCTTTATTCCACCCCTTGACCGTTTTGAATACGGGTTTGCACTCGTCCAAAACGTCGGTGAAAGGAAATTCTGTCAGCGTTTCGCCGTTCAGCTCGTATGCGACGCATACCTCGATCTCGTCGTGCCCGGAAAGAATATCGAGCTTGGTAAGGGCGATCTCGTCTGCCCCCTGGCAGCGAATGCCGTATTTCGACGCAACCACGTCGAAGGGGCCGACCCTTCTCGGCCTTCCCGTCGCGGCGCCGTATTCGCCGCCCGCATTGCGCAGTTTTTCCGCCTTATCCCCGAAGTATTCCGCCGTGAACGGGCCCTCTCCCACGCAGGAGGAATATGCCTTCATGATGCCGATCGTTTTATCCAGCTTCAAATTGGGAACGCCCGCCCCGATCGGCCCGTAGGCTGCGATATTGTTCGAGGAAGACGTGTACGGATAGATGCCGTAATCGATATCGCGAAGCGCGCCGAGCTGCGCTTCGAGCATGATCTTTTTCCCCTCTTTGTTGACCTTGTTGAGATAAAGCCCCGTATCGCAGATGTAATCCTTCAAGGGCGCGCCGTATTCTTCAAAATAGGCGAGCATATCTTCCGTTTTTACGGGTTCCGCACCGTATGCGCCCACGATCGTCAAATTTTTCCATGCCACGATATCGGGCAGGCGCTTTTTGAGCAGTTCCAAATTTTTCAGCTCGCCCATGCGGAACGCCTTTTTGAGATATTTATCCGCATAAATGGGCGCTATGCCGCGCTTGGTGGAGCCGAATTTTTTATCCGCAAGCCGCTCTTCTTCCAAACAATCCTGCTGTACGTTGTACGGCATGGTGATGACCGCGCGGTCGGATATTTTCAGGTTTTCGGGAGAGATCGCAATGCCCGCCTCTCTCAGGCGCGCCATTTCCCCCGCAAGGTGCTTTATGTCGATGACCATGCCGGGGCCCATGACGCATACGACTCCCTCGCGCAGTATGCCGGAAGGCAGAAGGTTGAGAATAAACCTGCCCCGTTCGTTGATAACGGTATGGCCCGCGTTGTTCCCCCCCTGATAGCGGCAGACGACGTCGTAATCCTTGGATAAAAGATCGACCATTCTGCCCTTTCCTTCGTCTCCCCAATTGATACCGACGATAGCAGTCAACATTTTCAGATCCTCGCTTGATAAATATAATATTTTTCCGTTTCCGGGCGCAACGCCCCGTGAAATCACAGAATATATTATACCTTATTTTTCGCTCCATGCAAAGCGAAAACGCGCAAAAACGTAAATTTTCCGCGAATTTCTATCAAGCGCGCCCCATAAAACGGCTCTGTCCGCTCATTGCCTTTTTTATTATACCTCTCGCGCCGCGTTCAGTCAAGCGCGGGCGGAAAAAGCGTTTTTTCACGATTTCGAATAGCAGCCATAAGCACAGGTTATTCTTGTCTCGCCGATCAAAAGCCCCGCCGCGCTGAAATGCGCGGCGGGGCCAAATTTTTCAGATCAGATTCAGATCAAACAAAAATCAAATTACGCTGAACAATATATCCGCATATGTCGGGAACGGCCAGTATTTTTTGGCGGTATACCCTTCCATATCGTCTGCAAAGGCGCGCATCTCTTCCATCACGGGTATCACTTTTTCCGCAAAGAACTTGGCCTGCTGCGCGGTTTCGGTATACGTTTTCGCTTCGGCGAGGAGCTTTTCGATCTCTTCCGCCTTGGCAAACATCGCCTCGTTGTCCGCACTCAGGCGCCCGACGACCTTCTTTTCCGAATCCGCGGGGAGCGACATTTTTTCTTTGCGCTCGATGACTTTGCACAATTCCAGGATATACGAATTGACTGCGGGGTAGATGTCCTGCCTGCCCATCTCTATCATCGTCTGCCCTTCTATGCAGAGTACCTTGCAGTAGTTTTCCAGCATGATCTCCATGCGGGAATGCACTTCGCGCTCGGTGAAAACGTGGTGCCTTTCAAACATTTCCACGTTCTTTTTATCGGCAAAGCGGGGCAGCGCCTCGGCGCTGTTTTTGAGGTTCAAAAGCCCCCTCTTTTCCGCCTCTTTCGTCCATTCCTCGGAATAGTTGTTTCCGTTGAAGATGATCCGCTTATGTTCCTTGATGGTGCGTACGACAAGCGAATGCAGGGCGGCGTTGAAGTCGGAAGCGCCTTCCAGCTCGTCGGCAAAACGGCGCAACTCCTCCGCTACGATCGTGTTCACGATGATGTTCGGCCCCGCAATCGAGAATGTGGAACCGAGCATGCGGAATTCGAATTTATTGCCCGTAAACGCGAAGGGCGACGTGCGGTTTCTGTCCGTCGTGTCTTTGGGAAGCTCGGGCAGCGTGTCGACGCCGAGCTTCATGATCTGCTTCTTCTTCCCCTTATATTTTACCTCATGTTCGAGCGCGTCGATCACTTCCTGCAACTCTTCGCCGAGATAAATAGACACGATGGCGGGCGGCGCCTCGTTCGCACCCAGCCTGTGGTCGTTGCCCGCGCTCGTTACCGTAAGGCGGAGAAGATCCTGATAATCGTCGACAGCGGCGATGACCGCCATCAAAAAGAGCATGAACTGCCCGTTTTCCGCGGGCGTTGAGCCGGGATCGAGCAGGTTCACTCCCTTGTCCGTACTCATCGACCAGTTGTTGTGTTTGCCCGAACCGTTGACGCCCTTAAAAGGTTTTTCGTGCAGCAGGCAATACAGCCCGTGGCGGCTCGCGACCTTTTTCATCGTTTCCATGATGAGCTGATTCTGGTCGGACGCAAGGTTCGTTACCGTAAAGATAGGAGCAAGCTCGTGCTGAGAGGGCGCGACCTCGTTGTGCTCCGTTTTAGCGAAAATGCCGAGCTTCCAAAGTTCTTCGTCGAGTTCTTTCATGAAGGCGCTCACGCGCAGTTTTATCGGCCCGAAGTAGTGATCTTCCAGCTCCTGCCCTTTCGGGGGCTTCGCCCCGAAGAGAGTCCTTCCGGAAAGCACCAGATCTTTGCGAGCGTCGTACATTTTTCTGTCGATCAAAAAATACTCCTGCTCCGCGCCGACCGTCGGATACACTCTTTTGACGGAAGTATTGCCGAAGAGCCGCAGGATACGCAGCGCCTGCTCGTTGAGCGCGCGCATGCTGCGAAGGAGCGGCGTCTTTTTATCGAGCACCTCTCCGCTGTACGAAAAGAAGGTGGACGGTATGCACAGCGTGCCGTCTTTTATGAACGCATAAGAAGTGGGATCCCACGCATTGTAGCCGCGCGCTTCGAATGTAGCGCGCACCCCGCCCGACGGGAAAGAAGACGCGTCAGACTCCCCTACGACGAGCTCCTTGCCCGAAAAATCCATGATCGCCTTGCCGTCTTTGGTGGGCGAAATAAAGCTGTCGTGCTTTTCGGCGGTAACGCCCGTCATGGGCTGGAACCAATGCGTATAATGGGTCGCCCCTTTCTCCACTGCCCAGTCTTTCATCGCGTTGGCGACCACGCCCGCGATGCTCGCGTCGAGCAGCGCCCCCTTTTCTATCGTCTCTTTGAGAGATTTGAAAACCTCTTTTGGGAGCTTATCCTGCATAACTTGCAGATCAAACACGTTTTCGCCGAATATTTCGGGCACTTTCATATACTTTCTCTCCTTTGAGAATTTAACGTGGGTAAAAAACGGGCGAAAAAACTTTCCGTTGCCGTAAATACATATGTATTCATTATATTCCTTTGCCGCGCGATTGTCAAATAATTTGCTCGGCGCATGCCGACATTGTAATCACATGCTTTTTTTGTACAACGGTTGACAAAGCTCCGAAGAACGTATATAATGAAAGTATAAAAAGATCGGCTCTTCTGTACGATCGTATTTAAGGAGGGATTTTTTATGGCAAAACACGGAAAAGGATATCTCAATTTGGGGCTCCCCTGGATCCTCAACATCATTTTAGCGATCATTCCGGTCACGAGCTGGATCCTCGGCGGCATCACGCGCATACTCAGGGGGCACATCATTACCGGGATTCTGCAGTTCATTCCGCCGATTACTTTATTCTTTTGGGTCGCGGATATTATTACCGTCATCATTTCCAAAGATCTGCGCATTTTTGCTTGAACCGAACATAAAAAAACGCCGCTCCTTTCCGGAGCGGCGTTTTTTTATGCGATTTTTCTGTGCTTCTTATTATACAGGCGGATAAATATTTTGGATATTTCCACCGCAACGAGCGGGAACAGCGACAGCGCCAGGCTGACAAGCCATTCTTTCCACGTAAGGTCTGTAAGATTGAAAAATCCCTGCAACGGCGGTATGAACACGACGATCGCAACGATCGCCGCCGACGCCGCAAGCGCTATAAACAGGAACTTGTTGTGCCCCTGCCCGCTTTTGAAGATGGAATCGGTATTCGACCGTTGGTTGAGCGCGTGCGCGAGCTGCGAAACGGACAGAACGATAAAGGTCATCGTCATTGCCTGCATATGGTCGTGCGCGAAGCAAAACGTTCCGATAAGGTAAGCCGCCCACGCCGCCGCGGATATAAACAATCCGTGCAGGACGATCCGGTAGATCATTCCCTTTTCAAACAAAGTACCGCTCTTGATCGGCTTGTGCCGCATGATGTTCGCGCTCGCGGGATCGACGCCGAGCGCCACGGCCGGCAACGAGTCTGTCGCGAGATTGATGAGCAGGATATGCACTGCTTCGATCGGCATTTCGCTCATTCCCGCGCAAACGGCAATAAACAAAATAAGTATTTCGGCAATGTTGCCCGCAACGAGAAACTGAATGACCTTCTGAATGTTCCGGTATACCCTGCGCCCTTCGCGTATCGCATACTCTATGGTCGTGAAATTGTCGTCGAGCAGGATAACGTCCGCCGCATCTTTCGCGACGTCGGTGCCCGTGATGCCCATGGCGACACCGATATCCGCTTCTTTGAGTGCGGGGGAATCGTTGACGCCGTCGCCCGTCATGGCGGCGACTTCGCCCGTACGTTTGAGCGACTGGATAATGCGCAATTTATCCGAAGGAGAAACGCGCGCAAAAACGACGCAGTTTTTGACCGCCTCGTCAAGTTGCTCGTCGGTCATGTCGTCCAGTTCCGAACCGGAAATGACGGTATTCCCCTCGCGGAAGATGTGCAGCTGTTTTGCGATCGCCATGGCTGTGACCTTATGGTCACCCGTGATCATGATGACGCGGATACCCGCCTCATGGCAGGTCTCCACCGCCTTGATGACCTCTTTGCGCGGCGGATCGATCATACCCGTAACGCCGATAAAAGTCATATCGTATTCGATGTCTGCGCCTTCTTCGTCGGGTACGGCGTCCCACTCCTTTTTGGCAAAGCCGAGCACGCGGAGCGCGTCCGAACTCATCTTGTTGCAGAGGGCAAGGATCTTTTCCCTGTCGGCGTCCGTCATGTCCCTCACGCCGTCAGCCGTCTGAAATTTGGTGCAAAGCGGCAGCATCTCGTCTACCGCACCCTTCGTGTAGGCGATCAGTTTCGAAGCGGAGCCCTCCCTTTCTGACTTCATCTCGTTGATGACCGTCATGCGTTTCCTGTCGGAGTCAAAGGGTTGCTCGAACATACGCGGGTTATCTTCTTCATACGCTTCCGAATCGATCCCGAACTTTTCTGCCAGATAAACGAGCGCGCCTTCCGTAGGATCGCCCAAAATATTGCCGGGATTGTCGGGATCTTTTTTCGCATTGACGCAGAGGGCGGACGCAGAAATAATGTCGCCGTACATTTCTTTGCCGTATTTTGCGGAAAGCGCGTCTACGGGCGTTGCGATCCCCTCATTGAAATCGTCCGCGACCGCAACGTGCGTCACCGTCATTTTATTGAGGGTCAGCGTGCCCGTTTTATCGCAGCACACGACGGTGGCGCTGCCCAACGTTTCCACGGCAGGCAGACTTTTGACGAGCGCGTTCTTTTTTGCCATGCGCTGCACGCCGAGCGCCATTACGATCGTACTCGTAGCGGGCAAACCTTCCGGAATAATGGAGATCGCAAGAGAGATCGCGATAAAGACATAATCCACCCATGCGCTCCAACCGTCGTTGATAAGCCCGATGGCGAAGATCAGCACACAGACGATGAGCCCGACGAGACTGAGAATTTTGCCGACGGAATTGAGTTTGCGCTTGATCGGGGTATCCGTTTCGTCTTGTTCGTCGAGCATATCCGCGATCTTGCCCACCTCGGTATTCATGCCCGTTCCGACGACGATACCCGTCGCGTTTCCGTACATGACAATAGACGAGCTGTACGCCATATTTACGCGGTCGCCCAATGGCGCGTCTTCGGAAAGAACGGTCGGGCCGTCCTTTTCGGATGGAACGCTCTCGCCCGTAAGCGCCGCTTCCTGCACTTTCATGTTGGAATCCTGAATGATGCGCATATCCGCAGGGACGATGCAGCCGTCTTCAAGATAAACGATGTCTCCGGGCACGAGATCGCTCGCGGGAACGACGCTCTCCTCACCCTGCCGCAGGACGCGCGCCGTCGGCGCCGTCATGTTTTTCAGCGCTTCCAACGCATTCGCCGCCTTCTTTTCCTGAATGACGCCGATGGTAGCGTTCAATATGATGACGACGAAAATGACGATGCTTTCCGCCAGTCCTTCGCCGTCCACAAAATACATCATAAGAGAAAAAACAGCCGCGATGATCAGGATAATGACCATTACGTCGGTCAATTGTTCCCAGATCATCTTCCAAATGCTTTTCTGCTTGTTCTGCCTCAAATTGTTCTTGCCGTATCTGGCAAGCCTTGCCGCAGCCTCGGCATCGCTCAGACCTTCTTCCGAGGTATCGAGTACTTTCTCTACCTCTTCGTAAGACATCGCGTGCCAAGGCCTTCGTTGTTGCTCTTCCATAAAAGGACAAAGCACCTCCTAAAATAAATTATAACACAAAAAGACATAGCCTATACGGTTATGCCTTAAAGCTTCGTTCTGTAAAATTTTCTATTGGGTAATCGGCGGTACTGTCGCCGTCGTCGCCGGACATTTTTGCTCCCCTTACGAATTTGATATATTTATCATATCATAACGCATGTGAAAAAGCAACTGCTTTGCATATGTTTTGCAAAAATCCCGCACATTATTTTTCTGTTAGAAGACGGAGCGCGTTTTCCGAACAGATAAGCGCGTATTCTTCGTCCGAAAACCGCATTTTTTTGAGGAAGGCGAGGGTGTTTTCGGGCGTATCCCACGGGCAGTCGGTGCCGAACAGCACGCGGGAGAATCCGAACGCGCGGATACAGTCTTCCGCCTCATGCAGATCCGCTGTCTTGGCGGAAAAGCTCACGTCTATCATCGCCGGCGAATCGGCGAGATATTTTACCGAATCGGCGATCATGTCCTGCCCGCCCAAATGCGCGACGACAAACTTGCCGCCCGGCACGGCGTCTATCGCTCGGCGCATGCGCTCGGGCGAAGTCTTTACGGGCGGGGCAAAGCCCCTGTCCGCGCCGCCGTGAAAGAGCATGATAAATCCGAGCTCGGCGCAGGTTTTGTAGATCTGCACCGCTTTCGGATCGTCGACGAACACGTCCTGATATTCATTGTGGAACTTGATCCCCTTTACGCCCGCCCCTTTCAGGCGTTCCAGCTCGGAAAAAGCGTTCTCCGAATACGGGTGCACCGAACCGAAAGGTATCACGTCTTTTTCCTGCAAAAGAGAAATCGCAAAATCGTTCACGTGCCGCTCCGTTCTCGGCACGACGGCTATGTTGAGCGCGACGAATTTGTCCACCCCCTGTTCCCGCATGAGTTTTTTCGTGGCGGAAAGGGTACCGTCTGTATACGGCGTAAAGTGCGCCTTTGCCGCGAGCGAGGCGACCGCCCCCTTCGCAAGCTTATCCAAAAATACATGGGTATGAAAATCGATGAGCATTTTTTCTCCTTATAAATTTCCGCATTCCGAATAAATTGCCGCCTTCCGAACGGAGCGGCTAACGCTTCGCTTTCAGCCGTCGAGACGGCGCATTTTATCGGCGATCGTGCGCCTGTCTTTACGATAAGAACAGGCGTTATAAACGGTACCGGCGCCCGCAAAGACCGCCGTCAGAACGAGGTTGACGATAAAGAGCGCCCGCCCTCCTCCGTCCGCAAGCGCGGCGGAGAACAGCTCGCTCCAACCGCCCCCTGCGGCATGCGCATCCATATACAATCCGAAAACATACCCGGCCAAAGAAAGAAGGAGCGCCGCCGCGCCGCAATACGCCACGGCAAACGCCGACGCCTTGCCGCCGAATTTGCGGAAAAGAAAGTATGCAAGAAGAACGCCCGCCGCCGCGCCGAGCGCGCCGAACCCCCACCACGCATAGGTGAGAACGAAGAGCACGCCGCCGAACAGCGCGCCGAGCGTGCCGCCCAAAGCGCCGAGCGCCTTCTTATCCGGTTTGGCTGCGTTTTGCGCGTCCTTTTGCCTTGCCGAAGCGAGCGCGCCCATAAAGCATTTTTCATGCACGCGGAAAGGAATATCCGACTCGGTCGCGAGGATCCCGCCCCCTTCGAGGGATTGCCCGCAATACGGGCACACCTCCGCGCCCGCAAACCCCGCCTTTTTAAGATGCGCGCAGATCCCCTCCAAAAGAGTTTCGACGCGCGCAAAAACTTCCCCCGTAAAGCGCGGGCAGACCATGAGCCCGATTTTGACCACGCCGAAATTCGAAATGTGCAGTTTCTGCCTGTTCGAATCCAGATATTTTTCGAGCTGTTTCTGCTTTTCTCGCGCGTCCGTAACCACGGTAACGAGGCACCGCGGGTTGCCGATCGGCGTATATTTTACATGGATATGGTATCCGCGGAAAACGCCGTAAACGCAATGCTTCCCCAAAGTAAGGGCATGCTTTGCGGCAAAATCCTTCATTTTGTACTTCATCGCGTACTCCTATCGTTCGTCTTCGAAGGGCGAAATTTCAAACTCGCCCTCGTCCTGCGAGGCGATCTCGCCGTCTACTCCGCCGGGGCGCACGAGCCGTTCGCCGCGCACGTCCATGGAAAGCGCGGTGCGGTCTTCATACATGATGCCCCGCTGGATCGTTCCGTACCCGTACTTTTTACGTATCTCGCCCACGGCTCGCTCAACGCGGTCTTTCTTATCGTAGCTGCCCGCAAGATCGTCTATGCTCATCTGCTCGACGCCCTTGTCGAAGCCGGAAACGGTAACGCCCAGTCCCCGCACGGCGCGCCGCGCTTTGTATTGGCTCTTAAAAAGCAAAAAAGCCGCCTCCGCGATCTCTCCGCAAAGCGCCGTCGGGCGCACCTTTTTTTGAAAGGAATAATTTTCCATCTCCTTGTCGCGCACCCAAAGATGGACGGTATCCGCTTTCCCCAAGCCGGAGCTCCTAAGACGGGCGGCCACGCTCTCGCTCAGAACGTACAGCAACCTCTCTATATCGCGATAATTGTAAATATCCTCCCGATAGGTAACGGAATTGCCGATCGATTTCAGATCCGCGGCGTCGTTCATGTTGCGCACGGGGGACAGATCTTCTCCCCGCGCGTAAACGGAGAGCGTTTCTCCCCATTTGCCGAGATACCTTTTCAAAAAAGAGGGCTCCGCCGCCGCGAGCTGGCCGATGGTGGCAATGCCCACGGACGAAAGCTTTTTCGCCGTCGCCTTCCCTACAAAGAGCAGGGCGGATACGGGCAGAGGCCAAATTTTTTCGGCAACGTCTTCCCTCCTCACGAGGGTCACGGCGTCCGGTTTTTTGAGGTCGCTCGCGAGCTTTGCAAACACTTTATTGAAGCTGACGCCGACCGAAACGGTGAGCCCGAGCTCTTCTTTCACTTCCTTCCGGATACGTTCGGCGATCTCTTCTCCGTTGCCGAAAATTTTGCTGTGCGTTACGTCGAGCCAGCATTCGTCTATCCCGAACGGCTCGATGAGGTCGGTATAGCGCGCATAAATATCGCGCACCGCGCGGGAGCAGCGCACGTATTCGGAAAAGCGCGCGGGGCGAATGATGAGCCCGGGGCACTTTCTCTGCGCCTCCCAGATCACTTCGCCCGTCTTGACTCCGAACTTTTTTGCCTCCTCGCTCTTTGCAAGCACGATGCCGTGGCGCGCTTCTTTATCCCCGCATACGGCAACGGGCTTGCCCGCAAGTTCGGGAAAAAGCTTTCTTTCCACCGATGCATAAAAATTATTCAGATCGGAATGCAAGACCGTCCTTTCCATTTTTTGCGCCGTCACTCCCCTTTCGGGATCCTTCTCAAAATATCGCCCGCGCACAATTCGTACGGGCAGAAAACGCGCAGCTTCTGCTGTACGAGCTTCGCGTCCGCAACGCTCTCGCCGTCTTCGCCGCGCATCTCTTCCACGACAAAACGCCTGCCGAAGCTATCCGACGGCGAAAGGATCTCCAATTCGTCGCCCAGGCGGAAACGGTTGCGCATCTCTATGAGCGCCGCGCCGCCCGCATGCGCTCCCTCCAACACGTTCGCCGTATATATACGCGTGCCCGCCGTCTGCGAATCGGCGTAGTTGACCGTTTTGTCGTTGTTTCCGAAGGCATATGCCTCCGTATAGTCGCGGTGAGCGGCGGTATCCAGCTCCCGCGCGGCTTCTTCTGCGGTCATCTTTCCGTCCATGAGCCTGCGGTAAGCGTTCACGACGGTCGCCACGTAATAGGCGCTCTTCATGCGCCCTTCTATTTTAAAGGAATCCGCGCCCGCCGCCGCAAGCTCGTCGAGGCGGGCAGACAAATTCAGGTCTTTGCTGTTGAAAATGTACGTGCCCCGCCCGTCTTCTTCGGCATAGATCTCCCCTTCTTTGCCCTCCGCGCGCAGAAAATACTTCCATCTGCACGCCTGTACGCACTCGCCGCGGTTGGAATCGCGCCCCGCAAGGTAATTGCTCAAAAGGCACCTGCCGCTGTATGAAATGCACATCGCGCCGTGCACGAATACTTCCAGTTCCAGATCGGGGCAGAAATCCTTTATTTCCTTTATTTCCGCAAGGGAAAGTTCGCGCGCGAGCACGACGCGCTCCGCGCCCTGCTCCTGCCAAAACTTTGCAGCGTATTTGTTGGTCGTGTTCGCCTGCGTGGAAATATGCAGCGGGAGCTTCGGCGCGACCTTTTTTGCGAGCGCCAACACGCCCGCGTCGGTCACGAGCGCCGCGTCCGCCCCTATCTCCTGCAAATACGCCAAGTGATCGGAAAGCGCCGCAAAATCGGCGTTTTTCGCAAAAATATTCGCCGTTACATACACCTTTTTTCCGCGGGCGTGCGCATATTCTACGGCTTCTTTCAATTCTTCTTTTCCGAAATTATCCGAAAAAGAGCGGAGAGAAAAGCTCTTCCCGCCCAGATACACGGCGTCGGCGCCGAAACAGAGCGCCGTTTTCAATTTTTCGAAATTGCCCGCAGGCGCGAGCAGCTCTGCACGTTTTTTCATTTCCGTAACTCACAGCCCCGCTTTTTCACGCTGACGGCGACGCCTTCTCCGATGTCGAGCACCGAAGTGATGAGCGTTTCGTCCTCCGCGACGGCAACAAGATACTCGCGTATCCGTTCGACGAGGGAATGGCGTTTTTTCGGCGCGGGCTCCCGTCCGTCCACCCAGCCGTATAAAAGAACGTCGTCTGCGATCAGCACGCCGCCTTCCCGCAAGAGCCGCTTTAAATCGGGCAGATAATGCACGTACTGCGCCTTCGGCCCGTCCAAAAATATCAAACCGAACGGCCCGTCAAGGGCGGGCAGCACGTCTGCGGCGTCCCCAAAAACACAGCGGGCGCGCGAGGATAACCCGAGCGCCGCAAAATTTTCCTTCGCTTTCAGATATCTGTCTTCGTCCGCCTCGATCGTCGTAAGGCGCGCGGAGGGCGCTTCGAGGAGCATTGCCGCTCCAGAAAGCCCTTCCGCCGTGCCGATCTCCAAGATCTCGGCGGGCGCGAGCGCGCGCACCGTCATGAGGAGATAATTCAGCACCTCGTCTTCGCAGACGGGGTTGCGCCTGTCTTTCAACGCTTCGCGCAGTTTCGAGATACGCCCGTCCGTGCGAAGCCGCGTGAGCGAGCGTATATATTCCGACGTCATACCCTTGTTATGAGCGCCATGACGACGGGGTTCTGCTTCGTCTTTTTATAGATAAAGTTTTTGACCGCCTTTTTGATCGCCGCGGCAAATTCCGTATTGCCCACGTCCGCGCGCACGTCCGTCTGCCCGGCACAATTCACGACGATCTGCTTTATATCGGAGAGGTAATCCGCATTTTCCGGCATAACAAACCCTCGGTTGACCACGACGGGATCGCTCAAAAGATCGCCGCTCCTCTCGGAAACGCATGCGGAGATCACGAAGATCCCGTCTTCGGAGAGGTGCTTCCTGTCCTTCATGACGATGCTGTTTTCCCTGTCTTCCAGGCTCGCCCCGTCTACGAGGCGGGAACCCGAGGAGACGCTCTCCCCGAACTGCATGCCCGTTCTGGAAAGCTCCACGCAATTGCCGATGTCGGGCAAAAGGATACTGCTCTCGCGCATACCGAGCTCAACGGCGAGCTGCGCATGGCGCTTCAAATGCCTGTATTCTCCGTGTACGGGAATAAAATATTCGGGCGAAAGCAGCGAGTGCAGGATTTTCAGCTCTTCCTGGCAGGCGTGCCCGGAAACGTGTATCTTTTCGAGCGTTTCATAGACGACGTTCGCGCCCTTTCTGTAAAGGTTGTTGATGACGCGGTAGATCATCTTTTCGTTGCCCGGGATCGGGCTCGCGGAAATGATGATGGTATCGTTCTGCCCGATGGTAACTTTGTTGAATTCGCCCGCCGCCATGCGGGTGAGCGCGCTCATCGGCTCGCCCTGGCTGCCGGTGGATACGATGACGATCTCGCGGTCGAAAAAGTTTTTCGACTTTTCCACGTCGATGAGCACGCCCTCGGGTATGGATAGCTCGCCGATCTTGCTCGCCGCGTCCACAACGTTCAGCATGCTCCGCCCCGACAGCGCGACCTTGCGCCTGTATTTTACGGCGAGATCGACGATCTGCTGCAAGCGGTGCACGTTCGAGGCAAAAGTCGCCACGATGATGCGCCTGTCCGTATTTTCGGAAAAGAGATGATCGAGCGTCGTTCCCACGACCGTTTCGCTCATGGTATATCCGGGGCGCTCGACGTTGGTCGATTCGCAGAGCAGAAGCTTTACCCCTTCCCTGCCGATCTCCGCGATGCGCGCGAGGTCTATGGGCTTGCCCGCCACGGGCGTCAGGTCTATTTTGAAGTCTCCGCTGTGGAATATCCTGCCGAGCGGGGTATCGATGGAGAGAGCCACCGCGCCCGCGATGGAATGGTTCACGTTGATGAATTCTACGCCGAAACAGCCGAGTTTGATCTTATCTCCCGGCTTGACGCATATGAGATGCGCCTTGTTGATGCGCTGTTCGCGCAGCTTGTTATCCGCCAGCGCCAGCGTCAGTTTCGTGCCGTATACGGGCGCCTGGATCTCTTTCAGCAGATAGGCAAGCCCCCCTACATGATCTTCGTGCCCGTGCGTGATGAGGATCCCTCGCACCTTGTTTTTATTCTGTACGAGATAGCTTATGTCGGGAATAACGAGGTCGATGCCGGGCAACTCCTCGTCGGGGAAAGTGAGCCCCGCGTCGATGACGATGATGTCGTTGCCGTACTCGATGGCGGTCATGTTTTTGCCGATCTCGCCCACGCCGCCGAGAAATATGACCTTGACGGGATTTCTGCCCCGCTTGCCCTTTTTCAAATCCTTTTTCGCGGCCGCGATCTCATGCCTTCCCGCTTCCTGCGCGGCTGGCTCGCGTCTGTTTCTTCTGCCGCCTTGTTTCTGCGCGGGCGCACTCTCCTTTGCCGCGATCTTCTGCGGCGCGTCTTTGGCGTTTCCGATGAACTGAGGCGCGATCCGCCCCGTTCCGCCCTTTTTGTTCTGCGGCGCTTTGCCGCCTCTTCTCTGTTCCAAAACACACTCCTTTTCGCCTTGCCGTCAAAAACAAAAGGCTGAACGGAAAATCAGCCTTTTGTAAGTTTCTTTCCCGTAATGGGTCTGCGGGACGGCTCACGATGCGGCTTTTGCCGCACTTTTTTGTTATTTTATCGGGCATCTGCCCTATAATTCTCTCTGTTTGCCTCCGTTCAGCGCACGCGGCTGTTGGCGATTTTTAAAGCCAGTTCCTCCACCAATTTTTTGGAGAGGGAATCGGGATTTTCGTCCTTCATCTTGATACTGCGGCGGACGGTGCGCAGAGGCTGCTCCGTCTTCTCCGTCTTATTGTCTTTCGCGGAAACCGCCGGGCGCAATACGCGCGGCTTTTTGACGGCAAGCTGCGGCTTCTTCGCGGCAAGCCCCGCGATCTCCGCGTTTTCCGCCAAAGGCTTGGCGGGTTCCGCCGCGGCAGCGGGCTGCACGGCGGCCGCGCTGCCGAGACCGCGTATCGCGCTGAGTATCGCCTCCGTATCTACCGCGGAAGCGCTCTGCTGCTGTTCCGCGATCGCCGGCGCAAGGTCTATAAAATAGGAAAGATTGAACGACATCAGCTCTTTTTTCAGTTCGATGAGCGCAGCCGTATTTTCCTCGTCGGGCGCGGCGCCTGCGAGCTCTTCGCGGATCGCCGCCGCTTCCGAAACGGTATCTCTGTCCAAAGATCTCTGATCCGCGTCGTTAAAGAGCGCGTCTTTTGCCCTGGCGACCTTGCTCATCAGCTCGTCGTCCGCAAGGGCGGGCGCCTGTTCGAGCTCCGCGCAAGCTTCTGCGAAAGCTTTATAGGCGTCTTCCGAATAAAGCTCGGGCAGTTTGTTCGTCCTGATCGCGTCTTTGACCGCAGCCAAAGCGTTGGTGCCCCACACGTTGACGCGCGTAAGGCGCACGCGGAGATCGGAAAGCATCGTTTCGCCGCGAAGGTCGTTGCCGCTCAGAATATAGCGGTCCGCAAGCTCCTTGATCGCCTCCGCCGCCACCAAAATGTCGGGCAGAAGATCGTACGACCACGTTTTCAGATATTCCGCGATCAGCGCGTCCAGCTTCTTGAATTCGGGCAGCTGCTTTACGCTGACCGCACCGGTCAGCGTGCGCTGCACTTCGTCGATCTTGTTCTCGACGGACGCGAGCTGCGCGCCGTTCACGGCGGCTGCCCCGCCCGAGACGAGTGCGGCGACCTTTCCCGCAAGGGCGTCGTAATCGATGCCCGCAGCGATAAATTTTTCGGCCACCTTATCCGCCAGAACGTCGTAATCGAGCGGCTGCAAATTATCCAGTTTTTCCGCGAGCGCCGCAAGCGCCTGCAAAGGCCTGAGCTTTTCTTCCAGCCCCGCGAAATCCATCTGCTTGATGGACTCTATTTTTTCGGAAAGATCGTCGTAGATGGCCATATCCTGCTTATAGGTATACTTCATTTCCTGCAAGATATC
Organism: Candidatus Borkfalkia avistercoris; assembly: GCA_019115995.1. Lineage (GTDB taxonomy): Bacteria > Bacillota > Clostridia > Christensenellales > Borkfalkiaceae > Borkfalkia > Borkfalkia avistercoris. The sequence continues at coordinate 13,194 of DXCL01000026.1, read as the reverse complement.
GTTGCGCATCTTTTCTATATCCATGGAAAGCCCCGTATACATGCTTTCGATGGCGAGGGCGTTGTCTCCCTGTTTGAAACTCGCGACGGCGCTTTCGGGCTTTGCGGGCACATTGTCCGCCTTCGGAGCGGGCGCCGCCTTTTCGCGCACAACGGGCGCAGCCGCACGGGGCGCTTCCGCCTTCGGCGAAAGCTTTTCTTTGGATGCGCTTTCCGCCGCGGCGACCTCCGCGAGAATGCTCTCCTTTTGCTTTTCCAGCTCTTCGATCATATTCATGACGGAGGAGCGCTTGTAGCCGCCCACCTCGTCAGACGCAGGTTGCCCGTTTTTTGCGCGGAAAGACGCGATCTCGTCCATCTGAATAAGTACGCCGCGCAGTTCGGAAAGATATTTATCCGTCACTTTCAAGCGTTCCACCGGAGAAAGGCCGTTGAGTTTTTTATTGAAGGAATCAGACATATAGCCCCCTTTCCGAAGCTGTTTGCTTCGCATTTTAGTGGATTTACAGTTTTCCGTTTATTATTTTACTACATTTAGGGAAAAAAGTAAATACTTTGTCCGATTATTTTTTGACATTCGGGCGAACTTTTTATACGCCTTTCAAAAAAAATGCCGTTTGCTCCCTTTTCCTCGGGGAAACACTTGTCAAAATTTTTACTTTATTATATAATATTTAAGTACAGAATCAACACGGGCTTTTTATGAAAGCCTCGTAGTCGAAATCGAAGGAGATATTGATTATGAGAGTTTACAACTTTTCGGCAGGGCCTTCCATGCTTCCCATCGAAGTACTCGAAGAAGCACAGAAAGAGTTTCTCGATTTTCAGGGAACGGGAATGAGCGTTACGGAGATCAGCCATCGCGACAAAGCGTTCGCCCCCATCGTGGAAGAGGCGGAAGCGCTGATGCGCGAGCTGATGAATATTCCCGACGACTACTGCGTGATCTTCGTGCAGGGCGGCGCGAGCCAGCAGTTCGCGGCGGTGCCCCTCAACCTCATGCACACGGGCAAAGCGGATTACATCGTGACGGGCAACTTCTCCAAAAAGGCCTGGCAGGAGGGACAGATCTTCGGCGACGCGAGAAAGGTAGCTTCTTCCGAAGACAAAAACTACACCTATATCCCTGACGTGGATAAGATCGCTTTCAACGACGATTCCGACTACGTACACATCTGCTCGAACAATACCATTTTCGGTACCCGTTATATCAAATTCCCCGAAACGAAAAAGCCGCTCGTATGCGACATGAGCTCGGAGATCCTCTCCCGCGAAATCGACGTAACGAAATTCGGCGTCATTTATGCGGGCGCGCAGAAAAACCTCGCCCCCGCGGGCGTGACCATCGTCATCGCGCGCAAAGACCTCATCGAAAACCCGCTGCCCGGCTGCCCTACCATGCTCAAATGGAAAACGCAGGCAGACAACGGTTCCCTCTACAATACGCCCCCCTGCTTCTCCATTTATATGGCGAACCTCGTTTTGCGCCACCTCAAAAAACTGGGCGGCATCAAGGAGATCAACAAGGTCAACGAATACAAAGCCGGGCTTTTGTACGACTTTATCGACAACTCCAAGCTCTACACCAACAGCGTGGAGAAAAAATACCGTTCCATCATGAACGTGCCCTTCGTTACCGGCTCCAAAGAGCTCGACGAAAAGTTTGTAAAGGAAGCGAAAGCCGCAGGGCTGGTTTCCATCAAGGGACATCGTCTCGTCGGCGGCATGCGCGCCTCCATCTACAACGCGATGCCCGTGGAAGGCGTGAAGGCTCTCATCGAATTCATGAAGAAATTTGAAAAGGAAAACGCCTGAAACGGCGCATTTGCGATCAAGGAGAAAGCGATAAAAATGCCTCAGATTCTTAAACTCAACGAAATCAGCCCCGTAGCGGACAAACAATTCCCCGCGGGCTATACATTCTCGAAAGACGCGAAAAATCCCGACGGGATCATGCTTCGCAGCTTCAATATGCACGAATATCCCCTCAACGACGAACTGCTCGCCGTAGCGCGCGCGGGCGCGGGCACGAATAACATTCCCATTCCCGCCTGCACGGAAAAGGGCATCGTCGTGTTCAACACCCCGGGCGCAAACGCCAACGCCGTAAAAGAGCTGGTCATCTGCGAACTCTTCCTCGGCGGCAGAAAGATCACCGACGCGATCGACTGGGTAAAAACGCTCAAAGGCACGGAAGGCGTCGGCAAAGCGGTGGAAAAAGGCAAATCTAAATTTGTCGGCCATGAAATTTCGGGCAAAACGCTCGGCGTGATCGGCCTCGGCGCGATCGGCGTGATGGTTGCCAATACCGCGGTGGATCTCGGCATGAACGTCGTCGGCCACGACCCCTACCTTTCCGTTGCGGGCGCCCTGCACCTCGACAACAGGGTAAAAACGGCGGATCTCGAAACGCTCGTAAAAACCTCCGACTTCATCACCGTGCACGTTCCCCTTACACCCGACACCGAAAAGATGTTCAACGCGGATACGTTCGCAAAGATGAAGGACGGCGCGGTGCTCATCAACAATTCCCGCGGCGAACTCGTCGATACGGCGGCGGTGCTTGCGGCGGTGGAGAGCGGCAAGCTCGAAAGATATATCACGGACTTCCCTTCCGACGAACTCATCGGCGTGCCCAACGTGATCTGCGTGCCCCATCTCGGAGCGAGCACTCCCGAAGCGGAGGACAACTGTGCGGAAATGGCGGCGAAGGAGCTCGTCGATTATATCGAGAACGGAAACATCACCCACAGCGTGAACTTCCCCGACGTGTGCGCGCCCCGCACGACCCCCGCGAGGATCGCCGTGATGCACAACAACGTGGAAGGCGTCATCTCCAAAGTGACTTCCGTCATTTCGGAAAACGGCATCAACATCGCAAACATCATCGATAAATCCAAAAAAGACAAGGCTTACATGATCGTAGATCTCGATGCGGACGTACCCGAAAAGGTCGTCAAAGCCATCGAAAGTTTCGATTCGGTCATCCGCGTAAGAGTTTTCCGTTAAACCCGTTCAAAAACGCTCCCCGCGCAATTTTGCGCGGGGAGCGTTTTTGCTTGTTGCGGGGCACGGAAAGCAAAGCCTGAAAAAAGGCGGGCCGCAAAGCCCGCCTTATCCTTATATGTTTGCCGCAATATGCTTGTGCTTGCCGCCGTTAAACCGACGGAGTGGGGAACGAAGGTACTTCATTCACTTCGGTATATTTATCCAGATCGTCGGGAAGCTCGACCGTTCCGTCGTAAGCTTTCACGCAAACGTATCCCGAGCATGCGGCGTCAAACTTGCCGAGATAGTCGCCGAGGTCCACGCTCACTTTGATGTCAAAGTCCGCGCTGATTTGCGAGAACACGCCGTCATCCGTCATTGCAAAATACAGGTCGAAACTGAAAACCGAAAAATCGATCAGTGCGTCCGCGCCTTCCGCGGGAACCAACCCGATATCCGCCAAGATCATATCGACGGTTTCTTCGGAAACGCTCAATTTCACTTTCAAGCCGTCCGAATCGTCTATGTACACTTTGCAACCGACCTCTTTCAGCCCCGCGACGATCTCGTCGATCTCGGAAGAAGGCGCGGTTTCCGTCCCCTGCCCGCCTTCATTTTCCGAGCCCGCACCGGGCGCTACATCGGCAGACATCGTTGCGGGAGTATCTGTAGGCGTTTGCGATTCCCCGGAACCGACGGACTCGAGCGCGCCCGCCACCGTCTCATAGGTCATCTTCACCTTCGACATGCCGGGCACCGAGCTCATATCCACATAAAAATAATCGGCGTCGTTATAAACTTTGGCGGAATAATCCGCATTCGATCCAACCGCGCTGCCACTCCCCTTCAGCGAAAGGTCGCCCGCACCGGAAACCGCCGAATTGCCGATGATAAGCTTATATCCGACGTCGAGATCGATATTCAGATTCACGTCGCTTTGCGCACCTTCCCCGGCACCGGCTTCAACCCCGATCATGCTGAAAGAAATATCCGCGTCGGATTCGAAACCGAAAGACCAGTCGTCCGCCTCCGTATCGCCGACGATCGTATTCCCCTCGACCGCATTCTGAAATTTCGTCAGGGCCTCGGCAACTTCTTCGTCCGTGGCTTCCGTACTGAAATCGCCGTCCAATTTGCCGCCGCCGTTTCCCCGTTTATCGCTGCAGGCGGTAAACAAAGCGAACGAACAAAACAATGCCGTACTCATAAGTACAGCCATCAATTTTTTCATATTCCGTTCTCCTTTAATTTTATTGAAGAAGTGAACGTTCCCTTCTTCATTTTTATAATACGATATAATCTCAATATTGTCAAGTATTTTTTTATAAAAAGGCCCCCTCGCCGGGAGCCTTTCACTCTTTTTCCTTTTCAGTTTTTGCGGTTCATGCCGAAAATATCGGTACCGCCGCTCGCCTTTTTGATGGCTATGTATTCGGGATCGGCGGAAAAATCGCGCTGCTTCGTATATTCTCCGCCCAATGCCTCGATCGCATATTTTAACTCCTGGAAGGCAATATAGCCCACGTCTTTTTCGATCTGTTCGAGCAGATACGGAAGCGCGCGCTCGTCTCCGTAAGAGGCGAGATACCCCGCATAGAGGGGCATGTCTTTATCGTCGCTTTCCAAAAATGCGTGCAAAAGCTTTGTGTAAGCGCGGTCGTCCTTTTCTTTGAGTTTGGAGAGTATTTCCAGCGCATACTCCCTGTTTTCGGTATCGCTCAGGGCAAGCATTTCTTCCAGCACCGAATCGGCGCACCCCTTCAATACGTCTGCCACGGCGTCTTTGATATGCTCGTCGTAATCGTCGGAAGCGAGCATTTCCGCATAGCGCTTGCGCGCCGAAGCGTCCGCCCCGATCAGATTGATCGCGTAATGCACGAGCTCTTCGTCCGTCTCTTCCAAAAGAGACAAAAGCTCGGGGAATATGCCGCGTTCTTCGATCTCTTCGCACAAAAAGTCGGATACGGGCAGCTCTTTTAGGAGGTATTCTTTGAGCGTTTCCACCAGCCCCGCGTCGCTCATCTGCTTAAAATATTGGCGCGGCGTTTTGCCGATCTTGCGGATCACCGTATCGCCGAATTTGCGGTACGCCTCGGCGATCAGATCCTCCCATTCCTCTTCGGTATGCTCTTCGGCGTGTTTTTCGAGCATGTCTGCCATGCGCTTGTTGAATATTTCGTCAAAATCGATAAATTCCATTTTTAATTCTCTCCGTTTTTATCTTGACCGCTGCGATCGTCCTCGTTTTCCGCGTTCGCCGCGGCGATCTCTCTGGCGGCCTCTTCATTCACCGCATGCAGAATTTCCGCAACGGTGATGCTGTTGCCGCCCAAAGCACCGAGCACCTCGCGAGTTCGCTTTGCTCCGCCGCCCGAAGCCAAAAAACAAACGGCGCAGGCCAAGCTCTCCGCATCGGATGCGAGCGTGAGCTTATCCGCCCTTTCGAGCACGGCGTAAATGTGCTCGGCTGCCCGCTTGAACGGCTCGCAGCCCTCGTCCGTCAGGAAAGCGAAACGCGCAAAGCAGAGCGCATAAGCCGCCGTAAATTTTCCGCGGCGTACCCTGCCCACATTGAGCTTATAAAAGGTGGCGCAGCGGTAAATGTCCGCGACTACCACGCCCGCCTCGAAATCCTTGTTCCTCTCGGCGAGATAGCGGAGCGCTTCTATCTTGATCACGTCGTTCACCGTACTGTCCAGCAATATATCGCGCACGAAGTCGTCCATTTCCGCCCTGACGGCCACGCGAAGCCCCAAAAGCATGAGCTCGGCGTCTACGCCGTCTGCTTCGTCGAAGCACCAATCGAGATATTCCGTAATATCCGCCTGTTCCAGATATGCTTGCAGTTCGGCAAGCGGCACCTCTGCGAGCGCCGCCATAATTTTGACGCGCGCCTCGCGCTCCTTCCTCGGCACCCGATAAAAAAATCCCGTTTCCGGTTCGTCGCCGCCCTCTTCGGCATAGCGGCGCACTTCGTTAAAATAATAACGGGCGACCGCGGCGTCGGGATATATATCGACGATCTTCGCAAAGCCCTGCAAACTCTCACGCACTCTGCCGCTCTTGAACGCCGCCACAGCCTTGAAGTACAGCAGCGTAAGGTCGTAGCTGACCTGCTCTTCGAGAATGCAAAATTTTTCGTAAGCTTCGTCATACAGCTTGTTTTCGCAACAGACCGTGGCGATCTTGTACAGTTCGTCGGCACTCTCTGCGGGAAGCGCCGCCAGCCTCTCCGCAGCGGCGCGGCTCTCTTCCGACCTGCCCGATTCGGTAAGCACCGCCGCATAGGTGGAGAGCAGCGCAACGTCGTTCTCGTTTTTGGCAAGCTGTTTTTTGCAGATCTCCTCCGCACCCGCCGTATCTCCCTGCATGAGTTTCGAAAGCGCGAGAAAATTCTGCGCGGAAGCGTAGCAGGAAGCGCCGTCCGGCACGGCGGAAAAAATTTTATCCGCCTTTTCGTATTCCCCGCCGCGCAGTGCACGGAGCCCCTCGTCGAGCTCTTCCGAAAAATCTGCTTCCTCGGGGGGATAGACGATGCGGAAACGACGCTTCGGCGGGGCGGAAAACATTTCGCCCATTTCGATATTGTTGTCGGGCGATACATATTGGTCGTGCATCATCATGTTGTAATAAAACGCCGCCTGCGCCTCGCTGCCCATGTTGTAATAACAGGCCGCAAGCCCCTCGTAGGCGTCTACCGCTTCCTCTTCCGAGCATACGTCCAAAAACTTGTACCAGGAATTGACGGCGTATTCGAATATCTCCATTTCATCGTAAATCTCCGCGAACATGGAATACTCGTCTGCCGTGGCGCCGTTCCTTTCGACGGATTTTCTCAAAACGCGCAAGGCACCGATATAATCCTTTTCGTCCAGTTTTTTTTCGGCAATATCCAAAAGCCTTTCCGCTCCCAGATCGAATTTTACTACCTTTTCTTCCATTCGTTACCTCTCGCACCTTGCTTTAAGCGCGGGATCTCTTTATGATCTCTTCCGCCTCCTCGGGCGAAAATTCGTAATCTGTATTGCAATAATGACAATGTACGGAGATCTTTCCCTGCTCCGCAACGACGGAGCGGAGCTCCTCTTCACCCATCGCCGCAAGTATCCCCTCTATATAATTTCTGCTGCAATTGCACTTATATTCGGGCTTCAACTTGTAAAATGTGACATTCCCGAAATATTTTTCCGCAAGCGTCTCCGCGCTCATTTCCTGCAAAAGCGAACTGACCGCGCCGAATTGCCCGATCGCCTCTTCCGCTTTTTGAATGCTCTCCTCGCTCGCACCCGGCAGCGGCTGCAAAAACACGCCGCCCGCACCGAGGCAGATGCCTTCGCGCGAGATTTTCACGCCGACGGCGATCGCCGTCGGGAGCTGTTCGCTGTAAGCAAAATAGGCGGCAAAATCTTCTCCGATCTCTCCGCTCACGAGGGGCGTCGTCCCGACGAACGGCCTGTTTTCTCCGTCGTCGCGCACGACGGAGAGATAACCGTTTCTGCCCACGCAGCCGCCCACGTCGAGCTTGCCGAGAGCGTTGGGCGGGAGCGCCGCCTGCGGATTATCGATATATCCGCGCATATGCAGCAGGCGATCTCCGCTCACATAAATGGGCCCGCCGACTCCGTCTCCCTTGATCGTAACGGAAAGGGCGCTCCCCTCCGTTTTGAGAGAGGAACACATATATGCCGCCACGGTGAGCGTTCTGCCGAGCGCCGCCGCAGAGAGCGGCGAAAGCCCGTGTATACGGATCGCCTCGTTCACGAGCGCCGTCGTATCCGCCACGGCAAGAGATACTTCTTCGTTATAAATGAGTCCGCGCAGTATCACGTCTTCCTTTTTCATGTTTATTATGCCCTTTTTGCGATAAAATTGACGCGCGTTTTATCCTGCGAGCTGCCGAACGCGCCCTCCGTTTTCAGGCAGACAAACCCCGCCTTTTCCAATTCTCCGCGCAAAAACCCCTCCGAATGGATATACTGCACGTGCCTTTCGTCCCCGCGGGAAAATCTGCCGTCCTTCTCTTTAACAAACACGGTAACGTCCATCTCCACGCGGTCGTCAAAAAGGCGGTTGAACCACATATAGGAGAGTTCTTCCCTGTCTTCGCAGAAAACGTTGTTCCCTACGATATTGCGCAGCTTATATTCGGAAGAAACGTCAAAGAGGAACGCCCCTCCTTTTTTCAAAGCCGCAGCCACCCGCCGCAGCGCCGCGGGAATATCCCGCGCGGGGATATAATTGAAGCAGTCGTTTACGGCTACGGCAAAATCTGCGCGCCCGCCGATCTTCAACTTTCTCACGTCCGCCAGAACATACTGCGGCTTTGCCCTGCCGCAGTTGAGCGAATCCGCCTTGGAGAGCATCTCTGCGCTCACGTCAAAACCGGTCATGTCGTAACCGAGCCGCTGAAAATACCGGGTAAAATAGCCGCTGCCGCAGCCGATGTCGAGTCCTCTCCCCTGCGAAACGCCGAGAGATAAAAGCCGTTCATGCAAATACTGCGACCATTTTACATAGTCGCAGTCTTCGTTTAAATATTCAAACCAGTCGGCAAGCCTTGCATATGCCCGATCCATTACTTTTCAGCCTCGCCGCCGTCCGATTTTTCTTTATTCTTGTCTTTGGACTTCTTTTTGCCCTTGCCCTTTTCCTTGCCGGCTTCCTCTTCCTCGGCATTCTCGAACTGAGCGTTATATGTGACGTACTTTTCGTCGTTCATATGCTCCTCGGCATACTTTTGCGTGTCCTCCATGATCGCGTCTTTGGATTCGCGCAGCTTTTTGAGGTCGTCGCGGGAGAAAGATTCCGGCAGCTCGTACACTTTCAGCTCGTCCGTGATCGGCTTGATGGGACGGGAAGACAAGTCTGACTTCACGCTCATCGCCGCTTCCAGATTCTGCTGATACTCCTGCACAGCCTTGCTCTGCGCGCCGCCCTTCCTGGTCGTCTTTTCGTAAATGCCGCGGTTGACCTTGCCGCCCTCCCTCTTGGATTCGATGAACTTATCGAACGCCCACTGCGTGTAGTCCAGCCAGATAAGGAGCATGAGCGAAATACCGAACAGGATCAGGATCGCAAAGCCTATCATCTGGAAGAAGGAGCCGAGCAAAATGAGAATGACCGGGATTGCCATCAGAAAGATAAAGAATATATTATGGAATACAAGCCCGAACGTCATCAAAAATGCATTTTTGATGAGCTGATGGAATTTCAGCTTATAGCTGCCGCCCATCGCGAGCATCCAAAGGTACATGATGGTGAAGATCGCTATGGCGATGTAGGCCACGACCTCCGAAATGGTAAAGAGCACCGCATTGCCCGTACCCGTCGCGATAAACACCTCCGACCAGCCGATGCCGAGCAGCATCAGCGCGAGCATCACGCCGTAGAAAAGGGTCGAGCCCAGTACCACGCCTATATTGATCTTGATGCCGCGCCAAAAATCGTTGGCGACGAAGATGCCCTCCGTCCAGACCATGTTGCGGATCACGTACATGCCGCCCGAGACTCCGATGCCCGCAATGAGCGCGCCGATCAGGAAAAAAGGCGCAAACATAAGATTTGTAGACACGGTAAGCTGTTCGGGAAGCCCTACGATAGACGGCACGGCAGGATAGCTTACGAGCAACCACTGCGAAAAGGGAAGCATCGCCCCCTGCGCCGAAATATACGACATTCTGAACACGATGACGATGATCAGAGGAATGAAGAACAACACCATCAGCAGGTTCACGATAACGAGCTTGGAAAACCTGCCCTTGAATATATCCCAAAAGAGCGCCCAGCGGTTGCTCGGAAGAGTGCTTCTCGCATATTCCTCGTCGCGCTCTTTCCCTTCGAGCATTCTGGCTATAAAGCCCTTTTTTTCACCCTGTGCCATAGTACCTCCGTAAATAGAGCAAACGAAATTTTCCGTAAGGCGCGGAAAACACGCTATTTAGGATATTCTACTACAAAACGGAAAATTTTTCAATTAAATTGCCGCCCGTATAAAAAAATAATCGGGCATTTCACCTACATTTCGTTTTTTCCTTTGACATTTATATGCGTATGTGATAAAATAGCCGTGCGAAATAGAGGAGCGGACGAGCAATAGTATCCCCTGCCGCACGGAAAGCGGTCGTTTCCGGCGGGGCGAAAAAGGGCATCTCCGCCGAAGCGCAGCGCGAACTTCCGCAGACGCTGCCGCTGGGCGCCGGGGTCAATACCCCTGCGACTGTCACCGACGTGGAGAACTATTCGTCCGAGCCTTACAATATGGGCAAAATAACGGAAAGGTTTACGCTGTGCGGTGCTCTTGCTCCGCATTTTTTGTTATCATTTTTTAGGAGATAGAAAAATGAAAAAGTACAACGTAGCCGTAATCGGCGCAACGGGCATGGTCGGGCAGCGCTTCTGCCTGCTCCTGCAAGATCACCCCTGGTTCAACGTAGTCGCGCTGGCGGCTTCCCCCTCCTCCGCGGGCAAAAAATATGAAGACGCCGTAAAGGGCCGCTGGGCGATGACCGCTCCCATACCCGAAAAGTTCAGGGATATGACCGTTTACGACGCGGAAGCGGATCTTGAAAAGATCGCGGCGCTCGTCGACTTTGTTTTCTGCGCGGTCAACATGAAGAAAGACGAGATCCGCGCCCTCGAAGAAAAATATGCAAAGGCGGAGGTACCCGTCATTTCCAACAACTCCGCGCACAGGGGCACGCCCGACGTTCCGATGATCATTCCCGAGATCAATCCGGAGCACGCAGAAATCATCGCGGCGCAGAGAAAACGCCTCGGCACCAAGCGCGGCTTTATCGCCGTAAAGAGCAACTGCTCCCTGCAAAGTTACGTGCCCGCCCTGCACCCGCTTAAAAAATACGGCGTAAAATGTGCGGCGGTCTGCACCTATCAGGCGATCAGCGGCGCGGGAAAGACCTTTGACAGAATGCCCGAGATCATCGACAACGTGATCCCCTATATCGGCGGCGAGGAAGAAAAATCCGAGCTCGAACCCCTCAAAATCTGGGGAAGCATCGAGGGAGACAGGATCGTGAACGCGTCTTCTCCCAAGATCACGGCGCAGTGCCTGCGCGTGCCCGTTTCCGACGGGCATACGGCGGCCGTGTTCGTGTCTTTCGAAAAAAAGCCGACCAAAGAAGAAATTTTGCAAGCATGGAGCGAATTTTCCGGCGAACCGCAGGCATTGCAGCTCCCGAGCGCGCCCGGGCAGTTCCTGCACTATTTTGAGGAGAACGACCGCCCGCAGGCGAAGCTCGACAGAATGCTGGAAAACGGCATGGCGGTTTCGGTCGGCAGGCTGCGGGAGGATATCCTTTTCGATTACAAGTTCGTGTGCCTTTCGCACAACACCCTGCGGGGCGCCGCGGGCGGCGCGGTGCTCATGGCTGAGCTGCTCGCCGCAAAGGGATATTTGGACTGAAAAGGCGGCATGCCGCATAAATTATATGGGAGAGCTTTAACATGACGAATTTTTTTAACGGCACGGCGACGGCTATGATCACGCCGTTTGCAAAAAACGGTGAGGTAGACTTCGATTCCTTCGGAAAAATGATCGAATACCAGATCGCAAACGGTACGGACGCGCTCGTTATTCTGGGAACGACGGGCGAACCCGCGACCATGAGCGAGCAGGAAAAGGAAGAGGTGATGCGCTTTTCCGCCGACAAGATCGCGGGAAGGGCGAAAATCGTTTTCGGCAGCGGCTCAAACTGCACGGCGCACGCCGTGGAAGCGAGCAAAAAGGCGCAGGACTTCGGCGCCGACGGACTGCTCGCCGTTACCCCCTATTACAACAAATGCACCCAAAACGGCATTTACGAATATTATAAAGCTATTTCCGATGCGGTCAGCATTCCCATTATCTGCTATAACGTTCCCCCTCGCACGGGCGTGAACATTCTCCCCGCCACAATGGAACGGCTCGCGGAACTGAAAAACATCGCGGGCATCAAGGAAGCGTGCGGCAACATGGAACAGATCTGCGAAACGGCGCGGCGGATCCGCGGAAAATGCGACCTCTATTCGGGAGACGACAATCTGAACCTGCCCATCCTCGCGATCGGCGGAGCGGGGCTCATCTCCGTCGCTTCCAACATCATTCCCAAGGAAACGAAGATGCTTTATAACTTCGTTCAGGCGGGAGATCTGAGATCCGCAAACGAGATACAGGACAGGATGCTCCCCGTGATCGACGCGATGTTCATGGAGGTCAACCCCATACCCGCAAAGGCGGCGGCCGAGATGATCGGGCTGGGCGGCGGCGTTCCGCGCGCCCCCCTTACCGAACTCGAACCGCAGCACAAGGAAGAAATGCGGAAGATCCTGTCCGCATTCGGGCTGAAAGTCATCGCATAACGCAAAACCCCACCCCGCGCGGCGCGCGGGGTGAAACAATATAAAGGAGAAAACGACTATGATAAAAATTCTGATCAGCGGTATCTTCGGGCATATGGGCAGAAACGTTGCCGAACTCGTAGAGGCGGACAAAGACTGCTCGCTCTTGTGCGGCGTCGACCTCAGGGCGGGCGAAATGAACGGCGCGCCCGTATATGCGTCTTTTGCAGACGTAAAAGAAAAGGCGGACGCCGTCATCGATTTTTCCAGCGCGTCAAACCTCAAAAACGTGCTGGCGTACGCGAAAAAGTTTAACTGCCCCGCCGTACTCGCGGCGACGGGCTATACCGACGCCGACCTGAAAGAGATCGACGAGGCGAGCAAAAAAGTTGCCCTTTTCAAAACGGCGAATCTTTCGGTGGGCATCAATCTCCTGCAAAAGCTGGTAAAGGAAGCGGCGGCTTTCCTCGGGGAAGCATTCGACATCGAGATCGTGGAAAAACATCACAACCTCAAAAAAGACGCCCCCTCCGGCACGGCGCTCATGCTCGCAGAGAGCGCGAACGAAGCGTTCTCGGGAAACAAAAATTTTGTTTACGGAAGAGAAGGCATGGTCGGCGCGCGCGATAAAAGAGAGATCGGCATTCACGCGGTGCGCGGCGGGACGATCGTCGGCGAGCACGAAGTCATGTTCGCGGGAGAAGACGAGATCGTTACCCTTTCGCACAGCGCGCGGAGCAAAAAGGTGTTCGCGGCGGGCGCAGTAACTGCCGCAAAATTTATCGCGGGAAAGCCCGCGGGCAAATACGACATGCACGACGTGATCGGCTGAAAACTTCCCCTTCCGAAAGCGGGATAACAAAACAGCGGCGCG
>DXCL01000025.1 GCA_019115995.1 Candidatus Borkfalkia avistercoris | reverse complement strand
ACCGCAGCTTAATCTTTGTTTTTTTGCTGCCGTTCGTGCGAACGGCTTTTTTCCATGCGCTTTTTTAGTCAGCAAAAAATCTTATTTTTTTTCTGCTTATTTTCCCTTGACTTTTATTTGCAGGTCTTTTTTGTTGCATAGGCGGAAAACGCCCGCCCGATGCACTCTTATTTTAACGCATATCTTTGTTTTTGTCAACAATTATGCAATAAAATGCGTCTACTCTCACAAAAAGCGGACAATGCCGTTCAAGCTGTCCAAAACCGCTTCCGCGCGGTCGGGAGAAGCTTCGGCGCGCACCTCGTCCGTTTCTCCGCTCAAAACGAGAATGCCGTGAAAACCGTTGTTGTTGGCAAAGCGTATATCGGTATGCGGCCGGTCGCCGACCATGCAGACCGCCTCCCTCGCAAGGCGAAGGCGCCGGAGGATACATTCCCCCATCACTTTATAAGGCTTTCCGCACACGACGTCGGGATATTTTCCCGAAGAACATTTCAAAAGCTCTATAAATGAGCCTACGTCGGGCGGATACACCCCCTTGGCGGGGCACACGGCGTCGGGGTGAGTCGCGATATAGGGCTTGCCCTCGACGATCATGCGGTTGATCTTTACGAGCTTTTTAAAGGTGAGCGAGGTATCGTACGCGAGCACGGCGACCTCGGCGTTCTCTTCCGCGAGGGCGATGCCCGCCTCTTCAAATTCACCTCTGAGGCCGTCCGTTCCTACAAGATATACCTTTTTGCCGGCATAAAATTCGTTCAGATATTCCGCGGCGGCAACGCCGGACGTATACACGGCGTCTTCTTCCCCGAAAATGCCGAGGCGGGAAAGTTTTTCCTCGTACTCCTTCACCGTTTTAGAAGAATTGTTGGTAAAGTATACGACGCGCCGCCCCGAACGGCGGATCGCAGAGAGCGTGTTTTTCATGTCGCCGATCAGCTCGTTTTCGATATACACGGTGCCGTCCATATCCAGCAGAAACACCTTCGTCTGCGCGACTGCCGCGCGAAGCCTTTGTTCGTTCTCTTTTGTTGCGTATAACATATGTATCCCTCTGCATGCGGGCGAATTTTCAGACATTCGCCCCCGTTTTTACGCCGTATGCGCCGCCGCGCATATGCGGCAGCAATCCGAAATCCCTTTCCAACGCCGCGACGGACAGCATCGGAGACAGCTCTGCGGAAAGCGAATACGCCTCCTCCAAGGCGCCCGTACGGAAAACGGGCTTTTTGCCGCCCGCGCGATAGTAGCGCTCTTTCATTTTTTCCGCACGGCACAGCGCAACGTCCGCCGCGGTACGAAAATGCTCCCTGCATTCCGAAAAGATCTGTACGCGCGCAAAGCACTCCTCCGCGCTCGGCACATTTACGTTTCTGAACGCGTCTTCCCCGATATACTTCGCCGCTTCTTTCGCGCGGGCGGCGTAATCGGGCACAAAGTACGGGCGGGGGCTGCCGCCCCGAAAGAGCGCCGCATAGCGCGCCAGCGAATAAAAAACGGCGGCAAAGGCGCACTCGCCGTCGGAACGGCCTCCCTTCGCGCGCAGCACATCGTAAAACGCGCGGGAAGGATATTGCGAGAAGGCGCGCAACGCCATCTCCTGCAAGGCACAAGCGGCAAACAGCGAGGCCGCCCCTCCGCTTTCGGACAGTTTTTCCGAAAGCCGCAGGAGGGAACATCCGTATTCCTTGCGCCCGCCCGAAAAGACGGCGTCTATATCCGTATCCTCCGCGTACAGAGCGGAGAGGAACGCAGCCGAAGCGCTGCCCGCCAGCCCCCTGCCGCCGATAAACGTTTCGTCGAACAAAACGGCGTCGGGCTCGTTTACGGGATACCCCTCTGCGTTAGCCGCGCAGAGCAGCCCTTCCGCATGCACGGAAGAGGGCAGCGCGACGAGGTACGCGCCCCGCAGCGTGCAGAAAAACCGCGCCGCGGCGACGCTGCGGCTCCCGACAGCAACAGCCAGGCGCACGTCGTCGGGCAAGGAAAACAGCCCGCGGGCGTTATCTTCCGCGCCGAATACGACGCAAAACACGCGCAGCCCCGCAAACGCGCCGCGCATGGCGAGCGCGGCATGCGAATCTTCCTCGTCGGCGATGAGAAGCATCTTGCCGCAGGGCAGCAGCTCCGCCGCAATGCGCGCCGCGGCGCGCATATCGTCAAAATAAAAGCGCGTTTTCAGCGCGCTGGCTTTTGCGCCTTCCGAAAGTTCTTTTCGGCACATAACGAGCTCCTTTTTTGGATTTTTCTCTTATGTGCCTCCGCTGATGATCTATTGTATAAATTCCCCGAGGGCGCGCAGCAGCGCGTCGTTTTCCTCCCGCGAACCGACCGTGATGCGACAGTACTCGGAAATGCGCGGCTTTTGAAAGTGCCGCACGAGCACGCCGCGCGCGCGGAGCGCTTCGTACACTTCGCGCCCGGAAAGGGCCGCGTGCTTTGCAAAGACGAAATTTGCCTTGCTGGGCAATACGGTAAAGCCGAGCGAAGCAAGCGCCCGCGAAAGGCGCTCTCTTTCGGATATGACGAGCGCGTTTACGCGATCGTAATACGCCTTATCGCCGATCGCCGCGGCGCACACCGCCTGGCAGACGCGATCTACGGGGTAAGAATTGAAGCAGTCGCGGCAGCGCTCCAACCCGGAAATGAGCGCGGGATCGGCAACGGCATACCCGCAGCGCATGCCCGCGAGGGAATACCCCTTGGAAAAGGTTTTTACCACGACGAGATTATCATATTTTTTTGTGAGGGGCACGGCGCTTTGGTCAAAAAACGGCATATACGCTTCGTCTAAAATGACGACGCGCCCGCTGTTTTCCTGCACGAAGGCCTCGATCTCGCCGAGCGGAATGCCGATGCCCGTGGGCGCGTTGGGATTTGCCACGATAACTCCCTGCGCGGGCGTCTGCGTGAGCTTTTTCAAATCGAGAGAAAAGTCCTCTTCGAGGGGCAAAATCTTTTTGGGTATTTTGAAAAACTCGGCAAAAACGGGGTAAAAGGAATACGTTACGTCGGCAAACGCCGCGCCCTCGCCGTCCGCATCGAAAAAGGCGGGAAAGCACAGCGCCAGGATCTCGTCGCTCCCGTTGCCGCAGAATACGTTTTCGGCGCCGACGCCCTCCGCCGCGGCGATCGCCTCCCGAAGCGCGCGCATTTCCAGCGGCGGATACAGTTTAAGGGAGGAAAAATCGTAATCCCGATACGCTTTCAGCGCCTCGGGGGAAGGCGGATACGGGTTTTCGTTGGTGTTGAGTTTTACGTACTGCCTGTCCGCGGGCTGTTCGCCCGCCGTATACGGCGCGATCTCGCGCGCGGTTTTGCTCAAAAAGTTTTTCATTCGTCTGCCCTCTTTTATGATAAAATAATCATACTCTGTTTTCCGCGAAAAGTCAAGCGGCGGGGCGTTTACAAGCGCCCCGCCGCCCCGATTCGGCAATATTTTCCGCCGTTCGGCAAACTTTGCAAATAAAAAACGGGCGGAGCGAAACTCTGCCCGACATAATTGGATCCCTGCGCGGAATTTTCCTCCTCGCCGCAGGCCGTTCCCGCAAGCTCTGCGGGCCGAAAGAAGCGTATATGTTTTTCCCCTAACCGCCCCTTCCGCATTCATTATACGAAAAAGCTGTAATAAAGTTATCCCTTTTTTGTAATAAACGTGTAAAATCTCCGGCTTTTCAAAGCGCCGCGCCTGCACAGGCGCGGCGGAAAATGCCTATACGATCTTGCAAACGTCTGCCCAGCCCTTACAGCCGGAGGCATACGAAAAAAGTTCCTCGGGCGTAAGCTCGATCGCGCTGTTCGCGCTGCCGCACGCAGGAAACACCGTTTGAAATCTCTTTAACGACTCGTCGAGGTACACCTCCACGCCCTCGTTTACGGCGAAAGGGCATACGCCGCCCACGGCATGCCCGACGAGCGTTTCCGCCTCCTGTGCGGAGAGCATTTTCGCCTTAACGCCGAAAAATTCCTTATATTTGTGATTGTCGACGCGCGCGTCGCCCGCCGCGACGACGAGCACGACCCTCTCCCCCGCGCGGAAGGAAAGCGTTTTCGCGATGCGGCACGGCTCCACGGAGAGCGCCTTTGCCGCGAGCTCCACCGTGGCAGACGACGCGGGAAGTTCTATGATCCTGCCTTCCGCGCCGAATTTTTTAAGATATTCTCTGACCTTTTCTATCATGTTCTCCTCCGAACCCCAAATCCCCGCGGCGTTTTACGCAAACATCATTCCCCCTGCCTGCACATTTTTTTGAGCGCCTCGAACACGCCGTGCGCGGAGCACGTTTCCGCTTCTATAAAATGTTCCGCCTCGGAAATATCCCAAAGATAATGCGCGTCGGAATTGGTGATCTGCGGCAGCTTTACGCCCGAATCTACGGAGCACTCGATCATTTCAAAGCCAAGGCCGTAGTCGAATGCGCCCAAAATGCCGACGATACCGTTTGCCTGCTTGTCGATATGGGCGGGAACGGGAATGCCCCGAAACCCCTTTACGAGCTTTGCGACCTCTTCGACGGACACGCCGGAGCTGACGATGAGGAGATTTTCCTCTTCTCCGATCACCTCGTCGTTTTCGTTCATGACGCGCTGACGGCCGAACACCTCGGGCCTGTTTTTGATCTTCAAACGGGTGCGTTGTATGTGATCTTCCAGTTTTGCAAGATCTTCGTACCTTTCAAACAG
This sequence comes from Candidatus Borkfalkia avistercoris, assembly GCA_019115995.1. GTDB lineage: Bacteria > Bacillota > Clostridia > Christensenellales > Borkfalkiaceae > Borkfalkia > Borkfalkia avistercoris. The sequence continues at coordinate 23,590 of DXCL01000025.1, read as the reverse complement.
GCATAAAACGTGAATGTCCTCGCTGGTCGTGAGCTCCATGGCGGGCAATACGACCAGCCCGTTTTTTTTGCCGACCGCCATCGCCGCAGGGCAATTTTTGCCGGTATTGTGATCGGAAACCGCAATGACGTTCAGCCCCTTGATGAGCGCCATGTTTACGATGTTGTTGGGCGTGCTGTCGTCGTCTCCGCAGGGGCTCAGGCACGAGTGGATATGAAAATCATAGTATAACTTCATGCTCTCCTCCCCTTTTTTCGGGTCTGCAAAGCGGCTTTCCGCACGTTGCAGACAAAGCGCCGCCCTGTAAAGAGGCGGCGCCGAAAGCACATGCCCGCGGGCTTATACGCCGCAGAGCGCGGCAACGCGCTTCGTCTCCTCGAACACGTTTCCCTTTGCTCCCAAAACCCAGACGGGCAGCGACCGCGCGCGGGCAAGGAGCGCCTCGTCCGGCTCCGTTCCCTCGCACAAAATAATGCAGGCGCAGTCTATCAGCGTTGCGACCGCCGCCACGTTCACGTTGTTCATGACGGTGAGCCATGCACAGGAATCGGGCGCGCGGGAAATGATGTTGCTCAAAAAATCTCCGCAGTACCCGCTTTCGATCTCGCGGTCTTCCCCCTCCGCAAAAACGACGTAGCCCGCTTGTTCGGCAAGCTCTTTTACCTTCATTTCCTTTCCTCCAATTTTACGCAATCGAGGGTGCCGCCGCTCATCACCACGTCTTCCGCGTGGCAGCGGCAGGTAGGCGCGCCGCACGCGCCGCAGTCGATCCCGGGGAGTTTTTTGAGGTATTCCTCCACCTTCATCAGCTTTTGCATCGCCACAAAGCGGTTTTTATCCAGCTGGAAGGAGGTGGAAGGCTCGGGTAGCTTATCCCATAAAAAGAAATCCTCGGTGAGCCCGTAATCCTGCATCGTTGCGGGCGGGATCTTCATTTTGTCGGCAAGCTGGCGCATGCGGTTGCGCGCGATAAAGGCGTTTTCCACATTGAGCACGCCCCCGACGCACCCGCCGGGGCACATGTTCATTTCCACAAAATCCGCGCCGCCGTCCAGCTTTCCGTCGCTCATTTCGCGCAAAAGCCCCAAAACGTTGCGGGTACCGGAGCAGTGGATATAGTTGCCGAGCCCGAGGGAGTTGCTCTCTCCGCCGGAAGACCCCCAACCGATGCCGGAATAGCCGCATTTGCCCAGCTTTCTGGGATTTTTGATCTTGTTCATCTTTTCCACGAGGCGGAAATAGATGTCGCTCTGCGAAAGCACGCCGGATATGTACTTTTCGTTCGACACTTCCTCCCGGTGCAGGGAATACACCTTTGCGGGGCAGGGAGAGATAAAAAATATGCCGATGTCGTCTGCGGGGATCCCCTTTTCGAGCGCCTGCTTTTTCGCGAGCTTCGCCGCGATCTTTGCGGGCGCGTATACGGGGAGCATGTGATCGGCGAGCTCGTGGAATTTCAGCAGGATCAGCTCCGCCACCGCCGGGCACGCCGTACTGATCACGGGGCGCACGAGATCCTTGTTTTCCATCAGCTTTTTGGTGCAATCCGTTACCAGCTCCGCCGCAAGCCCCACCTCGAACACCTCGTCGAAGCCGAGCGCCAAAAGCCCCTCGATGACGTAATTCGGATCGTCGAGGTTGTTGAACTGCCCGAAAAGGGAGGGCGAAGGCAGCGCGATCTTGTATTTATAGCTCGCCACGAGATCGAAACTGTCGTACACGGGCCGCTTGGCGCCGCCCTTGCAGCTCCTGACGCATTCGCCGCAGTTGATGCACTTATCGTATAAAATTTTCGCCTTGCCGTTTTCGATGCGTATCGCTTCCGTCGGGCACCTGCGCATGCAGGTGATGCAGCCGATGCACTTTTCGCTGTCTAAAACGACCGTTTTCAGCGTTACCGCCATTTCCTCACCTTTCAATGATCTCTCCCCTTACGTTTCGCCGTCAGAAATTGATGCGCAAAAATACGGTCGTACCCACGCCGACGGTGGAATCGATCTTCATTTCGTCGCTGTACTTTTTCATATTTGGAAGCCCCATGCCCGCGCCGAAACCGAGGCTGCGGATATTTTCCGTAGCCGTGGAATAACCCGCCTTCATCGCGAGATCGATGTCTGCAATGCCGGGGCCCTTGTCTTTCAGATAAATATCGATGCGGTCGGGATAGATCTCCGCGATCGCCTTGCCGCCGTGCGCGTGAATGACCATGTTGATCTCTCCCTCGTACATGGCGATGGCGACCCTTCTGACAGACATGGGCGCGACGCCCATCTGCTTCAAGGTGCGCTTTACGCTCTCGCTCGCGTTGCCCGCGGAAGAAAAATTCTCCCCGTCTACATCGTATTCGAGCCTTATGCACTCCTCCATGTCAGCCACCCAACCCGTTGGTGTATAAAATGCCGCACGCGACGAACAGGCGCTTTTCCGTGGTAAGAAGCACGATTCCCTTTCCTTCGGCGAGGTCTATTACGGGCTGTTCGGGGCGTTTGCCGCGCACGAACACGATACACAGCATATCCATCATCTCCGCCGTGCGCACGACCTGCGGGTTCAAAAGCCCCGTCAAAAGCACGGACTGATCTTTGACGTATGCGAGAACGTCGCTCATCATATCCGAGCCGCAAGCCGTATGGATCTCCGTGTCGAGGCGGTCTTCCCCGCACAGGATCTCCGCGTCAAGCAATTTGACCACTTCTCTGATTGTCATAATAATCTCCCGATATAAATTTGCGGCCGCACGCATATGCATGCGCGCGAATGCGTGCCGCGAACGGGCGAAATAAAATGCGCCCTGCCGATGATTACCAATATCATAACACATATGTGCCCGCTTTTCAAGAGGTTTTTCATTTTTTGTGCCCGAAAACAAAGAAAAAAGCCCCTTCCGCACCACGCGGCGAGGCTTTCTCCTTCCATTAAAACAGCTGCATCACGCCGAGCACGGCATATCCGACCGCGACGCTTACAACGTACAATATCCCCAAAAGCGCGAGATTGCGCTTCCACGATTTGATGTTTTTAAAAAGGATCACAAACCCGAGCCCGGCATTCGCGCAAAGCCCCGCAGTCATGCCGCCGAAGGAGAGCGCCCCGAGCACGTAGCTCTGCGTAACGAGCACGCTGGAAGCGCAATTCGGAATGAGCCCCACCAGCCCCGCGATGAGCGGCTGAAACCAATACCCGCCGTCTAAAAACGATGTGATCGCGCCTTCCGCATAGTGCATGGCAAAACCGAACGCGAGATTTACGACGAGGATATACGCGAATATTTCCAGGGAATGCAGCAGCGGGTGCAGAAGATAGCGGCGCACTTTGCTGTCTTCCTCGTGGTCGTGCCCGCACGGCGTGCCGTGTATCTCCTCGCCTTCCGCAAGCTCCGCGAGCGCTTCGCGCCTGAGCAGTGCGTTGAACAGATAGCCGACCCCCACCGCCACGGCAAACTTGATCGCGATCAGCGGCATGACCGCGATGGCGCTTTGCCCCGACGAAAGCAGAATGATGAGCGCTTCGTCGCTCGTTGCCAAAAACACGGCGAGCACCGTGCCCGTGCGGATAATCTTTTTATCGTACAGCTTTGCCGCCATGACGGAAAACCCGCACTGGGGAATGATGCCCGTAGCCGCGCCGAGCAGCGGGGCGAGATTCCCGCGCAAAATATTTTTGTTTTTTGTGATGTTCGTGCGGTTTTCCAGAAATTCGATGAGAACGTACATCAAAAACAGGAACGGGAACACTTTTAAGCTGTCTAAAAGCGCGTCGAGCACGATTTCCATGATTTCGGCGAACATGCGGCCCCTTTCCGCCGCTGCGCGGCGGGCAATAAAGTTTTAAGATTATAGCGCAAAACGCAAAAAAATGCAAGCGCATCGCGGCCGCCCGCTTCAAAAACGGGCGCGAAAAGACCCTCCGAATGCGGAGGGTCTTTTATTGACCGATGAAAAATTATTCTTCCTTGTTGTCGTCGGAAGGCTCTTCGGACTGTTCTTCGGGCTGTTCTGCCGCGGCAGCAGCTTCGGCAGCAGCTTTCGCTTCCGCCCTTTCCTTTTTAGCGGCGGCGTGCGCTTCGCGTCGCATAGCCTTCTTCTCTTCCTTGGTAACGACCCTGTTCTGCTCGATGATCGCCTGCATCTCCTGCGGCGTCAGAGGGACAAAGTTGGAGGAAGCTTCGTTCTCGGGCGTGATCTCATAGCCCTCGTCTCTGGCAAGGATAGACATTTCCGTAGCGCCGTCGAAAAGATGGATATGGCGCGCGTCGAGCGCGAGTTCGACGACTTCGCCGCGGCTCACGAGGCTGCGCGAGTCGATCTTGGCGACCATGTAGGAAGCGTCGGCAATGGAATCGGTAGCGTCTTCAACCGTTTCGCCCTCTTTGAAGTCGAGTTTGCAGTAGATCTGCGTTTCGGCGCCGAGCTTTTCAAGGACTTCGATGAACGCTTTGACGACCGTGTCGGGAGAAGCGGCGATGAAGTTCTCTTCGTCGTGGATATCCTCGGGACGGACGCCCAGAACGACGGGTTTGCCCGTATTTGCGTAATCTTCGATATTCCTGATCCTCGCCTCGACCGTTTTGGGGAGGAGGATCTTATTGTTGTTCGTAAATTCGACGTACGTTTTGCCCTTCGCCTGCGTGATGGTAGCAGGAAAGAAGTTCATCTGCGGCGTGCCGATGAAGCCCGCAACGAACTGATTGATCGGATAATCGTACAGGTTCTGCGGGGTATCGACCTGCTGCATGAAGCCGTCTTTCATAACGACGATACGCGTACCCATCGTCATAGCCTCGACCTGGTCGTGGGTAACGTAGATGAACGTGGTTGCGAGACGCGCGTGCAGCTTGGAGATCTCCGTCCTCATCTGGGCGCGGAGTTTCGCGTCGAGGTTGGACAGAGGTTCGTCGAGAAGGAAGACCTTAGGCTCACGGACGATCGCACGGCCGAGCGCAACACGCTGGCGCTGACCGCCGGAGAGAGCCTTCGGCTTACGCGTGAGGTAATCGGTGATGCCGAGGATCGCTGCCGCTTCCTTGACCCTTTCGTCGATGATCTGTTTGGGCACCTTGCGCAGTTTAAGACCGAACGCCATGTTGTCGTAAACGGTCATGTGCGGATACAGCGCGTAGTTCTGGAACACCATCGCGATGTCCCTGTCCTTAGGAACGACGTCGTTGACGAGTTTGCCGTCGATATACAGTTCGCCCTTGGAAATTTCTTCCAAGCCCGCGATCATGCGGAGCGTCGTGGATTTACCGCAGCCGGAAGGCCCGACGAATACGATAAATTCTTTATCTTTAATGTCCAGGTTGAAGTCCGTAACGGCAGTAACACCCGACGGATAAACTTTGTAGATCCCTTTCAACAAAAGGCTTGCCATAAAAAGTTTCCTCCCTAAAAAAGTTTTTAACTTTACTGTATTTATTTTACAACATTTAAACAAAAAACACAATGGGCAATTATTACAAATAATTTTGGCGATTGTGTTAAATATGCCCAACCGCGGCGGCCGTTTGCGCCGCGGCCGAAAAACTGCGGGGCAAAGGCGCATTTTCCTTCCGTATTAAGTTGTATTTTGTTCCCCTTTTTGCTATAATAAATACGAAGCGCGGCCGGATATGCCGCGCCGCACGGAGCGATCTATGGATATAAACAAATATTCGCCTAAATTCAAGCTGAAAAACAGCGATCTGCTGCACCTTGCGGATCTTTCTTCGGAGGAGATCTTCGAGCTCCTTTACGCGGCAAAGGTCATGAAAAAAAAGTACAAGGTCGGGGAAAACGTAAACTTCCTGCGCGGAAAAACGGTCGGGCTGCTGTTCGGCAACGTTTCCACCCGCACGCGCGTCTCCTTCGAACTGGGCATTCGTCAGTTGGGCGGAGACTACATATTTCTCCCGAAAGACGAAACGCAGCTCTCCCGCGGGGAAAGCATAAAAGACACCGCCGCCATGCTGGGAAGGTTCGGGCTGTCTGCCCTCGTATTGCGCGGGTTCAACGACGCGGAGCTCGAAGACTTCGCCTCGTACAGCGATATCCCCGTCGTGAACGGCATTTCCGATACATCGCACCCCCTTCAAGTGCTGTCTGACCTCTTTACCGTCTGGGAAAAGAAGGGCAGGCTGCAAAATTTGAAACTCGCTTATATCGGAGACGGGAACAACGTGGCGAATTCCCTCATCATCGGCTGTTCCAAGTGCGACATGAACATTGCCATCGCCAGCCCGAGCGGATACAGCCCCGCCCGCTCCATCGTGGAACGCGGCATGCAGTTCGGAGACATTCTCATCACCGACAGCGTTGCCGAAGCGGTCAAGGACGCGGACATCGTATATACGGACGTCTTTATTTCCATGAGCGATGAAGACGACGAAAAGAAAAAGGTCAAGCTGGAAAAATACCGCGTGACGAAGGAAGTGATGGCGCTCGCCAAAGAAGACGCCCTCTTTATGCACTGCATGCCCGTACGCCGCGGCGAGGAGGTCAGCGCAGACGTTGCGGACGGGCCGCAGTCGATCATGTACGACCAGGCGGAAAACAGGTTGCACCTGAATAAAGCGGCTTTGGCGCTGCTAATGACGGGCGAAAGATAAAAACGCTTATGATCTTATAAATACGGGCGGAGGCAAAATTGCCTCCGCCTTTTTTCGGAATCCGTAAAAACTTTTGAACGATTTGTCCAAGAGCTTTTTATTGTATTTCTATTCATTTATATCTTTTTCATGCCAATAAAAACCACCTGCTCGCTTAATGTGACCGTGAAGCGCTTTCGATATACTTGTAGAGTTTATATTTAATTGTCGTGCTGCTTCGTTTAAAGATATAAATTCATTGACTACATTACCGTTATCGTCGATTTGTATAATCCGTTTTCCCCATATACCTTTAAGATTTTTCTTTGTTTTTATTATAGGCTCTAATTTTTCCTTATAGAAAAACTCCCACCGATAATCACCTGCTTTATCCCTTTGATGATAAGCACACATCGAAATATTAGAACGATTTATTTTTAATACATTTCCGGCATCGGCAATACAATCCCATTCTTTAATGAAGTTACCGTCAGCAGAGTATTGATAAATCTTTTTTGATCCGCGGTGATTTTTTCCTTTATTGTTTTTTCTGTAACAAACGCTACAACCTGTGCCTTTTACTCTATGTCCTATACTAGCTTGCCAAATGTATCCGCAAGTTGAACATTTCCACCAAACCTTTTGATCGCTTCCCAAAGAAAACATGGAGGGCAACAAATCTCTATTTTTTTCATAGCACCATTCCCTAGCTAAATCTGGACGCAACTCTTCCAATGAACCGCTTTTCAACTCCGACATATATTTTCGAATTTCAAATTCATCTCTAATTACGTTTACACTAATAACGGGAAGCATTGCGCCATCATATGACCAACTCTTTAATTCTCGTATAAAATTAATAATTAAGCCATTAAGCACACGCTTTTTATCCAAATTAGCGGCATGGAAAATGGCATCGGCAATTCCTGTACAATCCATATTGCCGTCTTCTTTTATGCGTATTAATTTAATGCCGTTCTTCTGACAAATTTGATATTTCTTTTCTTCCCGTTTGCGATTATTTTTGTGCCAAAATATACCGTCATATTCGATAGCCGCTTTTATTGACGGGATATAAATATCCAATTCCATTCCTTTATCAAAAATGTCCGTATATCGATTGATTGCATCGGGATAAATTTTTTTAATGTAAAAGAAAAATGCTTGTTCTGCAAATGAAGTTTGTCTTCCCGCATTACAAATCGGGCAATTTGTTCCATGAGATCTGTGTAAAACAGAGGCTTGATAACTATGCCCCTTGGGACAAATCCAATATACTTTTTTCCCCGTACCGTGAGTAACATTTTGGGGCGTAAGATTGATATTTTTTCCGTAATCCCATTCTTTTACAAGTTCCGGGTGCGTGGTTGCCAAATCGTTTACACCCGGAACAACAACCGCATTGGCACAGCAAGGGCAACCTCGTCTCCCAATGGCTCTATTGAGAATTTTAGCCCGCCATTGGTAACCGCATTTTGAGCATTTCCAATATACATATTTATTACTGCCATTGGTCACTTGGTCAGGTCGCAAATTACCGTTTGCTTCATAGTCCCATTCCTGCAAGAGTAGCGGAATATCTAATCCGCCTTTTTTATCCAAAATAGTTTTACTGCGAACAATACTGCTTGTTGTTTTAGCGCATATCGGACACCCTGTTCCTCTAATAGTTCTTGCCGATACACTTGTCAACCATTCGTGTCCGCATATGGAACACTTCCACCAAACTTTTTTATTGCTTCCTCTTACGGTTTTATTAATGTCAATAAAAGTATTTTTATCATAATCCCATTCTTTTGCCAAATCAGGATAAAGTGTTGGCAAATCATTAAAGCCTATTAAAACTCTTTTATTTGCACAATAAGGACAAGGTTTTCCTTTTGTTCTTTTAGAAATTACTTCGGCAAATTCATGATTAGATTTACATTTCCACCAAGCCTTTTTATTGCTATATAATAACAATTTATTTGGATTTAATCCGATTTTATTATTTTTTTCCCAATCCCATTCGTCCATCAATTTGGGGATTTGTGAAATGTAAATTTTATTGTTCATCGTAATCCACCTTTGTTCAAAGTCAACTGTATTATAGCATTTTAACATTTAAAAATCAATTTTTATCAAATTATTTATTAATCCCCTTATTCTTAATTAATATACACGAATCCTATATATTTTTACATAACAAAACACACGACAAAATATCGTGTGCTTTGTTATATTTTCTATGAAAATTACTGCAAATCGGCGGCTTTCGTAAAATTTACAATTTTTCCGCCACGGCCCGGAGGAACGCTTCCGAGTCGAGCTTTACGGGGGTTACGCCCTCCGCTTTGAACAGCGGCACGAGGTCGCCCGTCATTTTGCCCTCCTCGATCGTCTGCACGGTCGCCCTTTCCAGCTTTTTGGCAAATTCGGTCAGGGCGGGGATGCCGTCCAGCTCCCCTCTCTTTGCCAGCGCGCCCGTCCAAGCGAAGATGGTGGCGACCGAGTTGGTGGAGGTGGTTTCCCCTTTCAGGTATTTATAATAGTGGCGGGTAACGGTGCCGTGCGCCGCCTCGAATTCATAGTTGCCGTCGGGCGAAACGAGCACGGAAGTCATCATGCCGAGCGAACCGTACGCGGTGGCCACCATGTCGCTCATCACGTCGCCGTCGTAATTTTTGCACGCCCACAGCACGCCGCCCTCCGAACGGACGATGCGCGCCACGGCGTCGTCGATGAGCGTATACATATACTCGATGCCCGCCGCCTCGAATTTTTCTTTATACTCTTTTTCGTAAAGATCGTTGAAAATATCCTTGAAGTGATGGTCGTACTTTTTGGAAATGGTGTCCTTCGTGGCGAACCAGAGGGGCATTTTCACGTCGAGCGCGTAATTGAAGCAGGAGCGGGCGAAACTCTCGATCGACTTATCGGTATTGTGCACCGACTGCACGATGCCGCCGCCGTTTTTGAAGTCCTGCACGAGCAGTTTTTCCTTCACTTCGCCGTTTTCCCCTTCCACGAGAAGATACGCCTTATCGCCCTTCGCGGTGCGCGTTTCCACGCCCGAATACACGTCTCCGTAGGCGTGACGGGCGAGCACGATGGGCTTTTTCCAACCGGGGATATAGGGCGTGATGCCCTTTGCGAGAATGGGCGCGCGGAACACCGTGCCGTCCAGAATGCGTCGGATCGTTCCGTTGGGGCTCTTCCACATCTGTTTGAGCTTGTACTCTTCGACGCGCTGCGCGTTCGGCGTGATGGTGGCGCACTTTACGCCCACCTTGTATTTTTTGTTCGCGTTCGCCGCGTCTACGGTAACCTGATCGTCCGTCTTGTCGCGGTTGGGCAGGCCGAGATCGTAGTATTCCGTTTTCAGCTCCACATACGGGCAGATGAGTATATCCTTGATCCACTGCCACAGAACGCGGGTCATCTCGTCGCCGTCCATTTCGACGACGGGGTTTTTCATTTCGATCTTTTTCATTTTCGATTCCTCTGCGTTCGGATTTCCCGTTTATTTTAACAGATTCCGCCAAAAATGACAAGCGTTTGAAAAGGGCGGGAAAAATTCCCGCCCCTTTGCTATATCCCCCTTTTTCCTCCTTTCGAGGGGATCGAAGTCAGTACGCCGCAGTTTTTCAAAAGGCGCTTGCGCTTTGCGGCGGCAGAATCTGCAATGCCCTGCTCGACAAGCTCGCCGAGCATCCCGGAAAACCCCGCAAGGCTATCCGAAAACAGATAGTACGCGAGCGAGCCGGGCACGGTATTCATCTCGTTGAAATATACCTCTCCTTTATAGATAAGGTAGTCGGCGCGGACGACGCCGCGCAGATCGAATTTGCGGTAAAGCAATTTCGTATACCCCTTCACGCGCGCGGAAAGCGCTTCGGGTATCTGCGCGGGGAAAATGTGCGAACGCTCTTTTCCGCCCCCTATGTACTTGTCGCGGAAGGTGAGTATTTTATGAGAAGTGAGCGGCTCTTCGCATTCGGAGAGGAGAATTTCGCCGCCCCTTTTGTAGGCGGCGCAGTTGATCTCGCGGCTGCCTGCAAGGTATTTTTCCGCCAAAACGACGGTATCGTATTCGAAGGCAGATTGTATCGCGCGGACGAGTTCTCCCCTGTTTTCCGCCACGAGCACGCCGATGCTCGACCCCTGGCGCGCAGGTTTTACGATGACGGGATAGCCGAGCCGCTCCTCCACGCACCTGATCGCCATCGCCGCACGCTTGCCGTATTCCGCTTCCCCGATGCGGAAATAGGGCGCGCTCTTAACGCCGAGCGCCTTTGCCGCGAGCTTTGTGAGCCCCTTATCCATAAAAACGGCGGAGCCCGCCATTGCGGGCGAAGCGTTCGGGATACGGTTGAGCGAAAAGAGGGCGGAAACGAGCCCGTCTTCCCCGCCCGTGCCGTGGCAGCAGTTTACGCCGCAGTCGATTTTTGCGATCTCCCTGAGTTTTTTGCCCTTTACGGCGTACAGCGCTCCGTTCAGAAAGAGCGCCTCCTCCGCCCTGCCCTCGGCGCCGCCGCGGAAAGAGGCGACGTCGAAGAGCGTCTTGCCCGTATAAAGCCTGCCGTTTTGCGAAAGGTAGACGGGATACGGCACGTACCTGCCGCGATCCATGACGTTCGCCGCCATCGTTCCCGTAATGACGGAAATTTCGTTTTCGCAAGACATGCCGCCGAACACGACGGCGACGTTTTTCAGCCCCTTCTGCACAATAAAAGCACCTCCGCAAAATATTTTTTGCTTTGGTGCTTCGTCAGAGTTCACGAAAAAAGTTTTATGCTGATAAAACTTTTTTCCGTGATTTAAGGGCGACACCGCCGCGCGCCGCAAAAGCGGCTATCGGCGTTTTCTCCCTTTTTGCGCCCATTTTAGGGGCACACATAATATGCAAGGGCGCAAATTCACCCTGTTCCCGTAAGCCAAGGCATTGGCAAATTGAGTGAAAAAGCAAAAAGCGTGGTTTTTGCTTTTTCGCATGATTATTTTAAAAATTAAAGGCGCGTTCCGAAATCGCTATTTTGGATAAGCGCACTCAATTTGCCGCATACTTGCGGTCTCAACGGGTGAATGCGGCGCGCTTGTTATGGCGTGCCCTCAAAAAGCGCGCCGCAGAGGGCAGAGCCCGCAAATCACGGAAAATCGCAGGCGTCAGCTCGCCGAGATTTTCGTGAACACCTTTTAATTATAAATATCCGGCAGATCGTTGAGGAAAAGAACGGCGTCGCCCGCCTGCAATTTTTCGGACAAAAGCTTTTCCGCCCCCGCAAGATCGGGCACGACTACGAGCTTTTCCGCATCGCCGCCCGCGTCGAGATACCCCCGTTTTACGGCGAGCACGAGCGTAGCGCCGACGAGAACGACCATATCCAGCCCCGCGAGCTTTTGCCCGAGGGCGAAATTTTCCTCTTCTTCCAGAATGCCGAGCTCCACGATGCCGGGCGTTACCACATACTTTCTGCCCGAAAAGAGGCGCAGGACTTTGACCGCCTCCTCCGCGCCCACAACGTTCGCGTTGTACGCGTCGTCGAGGATCGTAACGCCGTTTGCCTGAAACGGCTGCAAGCGGTGGGGAACGTAGTCGAGCTTCGCGATGCCGCCCGCGATCTCCTCCTTCGTGAGCCCCAGTTTATACGCGACCGCCGCCGCCAGCGCGATGTTGCGCGCGTTGTGTTCGCCTAAAAGCCTGCTGCGCACGCGACCCTCGTTGATGCCGAGCGCGAGTTTGAAGTCGATGCCGTCCGCCGAGCACTTTATATCGCGCGCGCCGCACTCCCCGTGCTCGCCCACGCCTACCTTGACGAGCTTTGCCGCAGACGTATTAAGCTTTGCGGTGTTCCCGTCCATGCCGATAAAGGCGTAGCCGCCCTCTTTGGTGCCCGCAAGGATCTCGCCCTTTGCGGCGATCACCTTTTCCAGAGAGCCGAACGTTTCCACATGCTGCGGGCAGATGCCCGTGATCACGCAGTGATCGGGAGAAACGAGCTCGCACAGCTCCCTGATATCCCCCTCCTGCCGCGCGCCCATTTCCGCGAGGAAAACGTCGTACTCGTTCAGATCTGTATTCTCGATCGCCTTTGCGATGCCGAGCGGGGTGTTGTACGACTCGGGCGTGGCAAATACTTTGTATTTCTGCGAAAGTATGGAAGCGATAAAAATCTTTACGCTCGTCTTCGCGAAGCTGCCCGTAATGCCGATCTTCACGCAATCGGCGGCGCGCAGCTTTTCGCGCGCGGCGCGGATATATTTTTTGTTTTTCGCCTCCGAAAAGGGCCTGTCGACCGCGTTTGCGGCGCACAAAAGCAGCGGCAGAAGGATCGGCAGGATCGCGAGCGGCAGATACCGCAAATGCGAAAGGAGCGCAATGCCCGCATAGTATGCCCCCGCGTTGACGCCGAGCGTGAGCAGCGCCGCGGCGATAAAGACGCATATGCATTCGAACGCATAGATCCTCTGCACCCGCCGCGTGTATACGAGCGGCACTTTGAGCGCTTTTTTGTCTGCATGGCAATACGCCGCCGTAAAAATCGGGAAGGGCAGGAGCGATATGTACGCCGCCCATATGCCCGTGAACGAAAAGACGACGGCGAGCACCGCCGACGAAAGCGCAATCAGAAAGGCGAGCAGTATATAGCGGGAATAGACCATATTCCCCTTGCGCATCGTCCATTTTGCAAAGCGCTTGCCGTTATAGCCCGCCTGTTGCAGCGCCCCGAGCATTTTAAAGGTGCACAGGGGCAAAAGCAGGGCGAGCGCGATGGATATGACTGCGTATTCCGCTATCGATTCGAGTGTAAACATATGTCTCCTTCTTCATGTAAGAAGCTTTTATCTGAAAAATTCCCGCGCGACGGCGTTGAAGCGGGCGGGATCTTCCGCAAAGCAGAAGTGCCCGCAGGCGGGCATGACGACGAGCGCCGAGCCCTTTGTGCCCTTTGTCAGCTTTTCCGCCATATACAGCGGGGTCTGCGCGTCTTTTTCTCCGAATACGTATAAGACCTCCGCGCGTATTTTGCAGAGGCAGGGCGTAAGATCCTCGTTGACGATCTTTTTATAACTTTCGCGCATGACGGGCGAAAGCGTGCGGTATTCGGCGGAACCGAATTTTCTCTCCGCGAAATGGGGCGCAAATTTTTTTACCGCGCGGTACGCGCGTACCCTGCAATGATAGGAAAACCCGCGCCTGGGCGGGATCCCCGCGCAACCCGCAAGAACGGCTTTTTTGAAAAGCGTCGCGTCCTGCGACAGCAGTTTGAGCGCCACCCTGCCGCCGAAGGAGTGGGCGATGAGTCGCGCGCCGCGCCGCACGCCGAGCGCCGAAAGCAAGCGCGCCGCATGCGCGGCGTAATCTCCCACGGCCCACGGTTCGGTCAAAGGCGAACTCTGCCCGAAGCCGATAAAATCGAAGGCGGTCACGCGGTAAAATTTTGAAAAATACTTTATCTGAGAGGTAAAACATTCCTTTGAGGAGAGGTAGCCGTGCAAAAACACGAGGTCTTCTCCCCCGCCCTGTTGCAGGACGGATATTTCTTTCCCTTCAAATAAAATAGCGCCGCCTCTCCTTTATAATTTTTTTTCCATCACGAGAGCGTCTTCGCCGTTGCCGTAATAGCGGGGGCGGGCATATCTGCCCACATATCCCGTTTTCAGGTACAGCGCCATGGCGGGCGCGTTGGATACGCGCACCTCCAAAAACATTTTTCTGCCGCCCGCCGCGCGCACCTGCGCTTCCAGGCGGGAAAGCAGTTCCTTCGCTATCCCCCTGCGGCGAAACGACTTTGTTACCGCAATGTTGGCAAGATCCGCCTCTTCCTCCGCCAGAACCGCAAAGGCGTAGCCGGCGATCTTGCCGTCTTCCGCCGCGGCGACGCTCAGCGTGTGCTCGCTGAAAAATGTATCCGCGAGCATCTGAAAGCTCCACGGGTCGGAAAAGCACTCCTTTTCGAGCGCGGCGATCTGAAAAACGTCCTCGTACCGCCACTTTCTGTATTCCATATTTTTCCCTTCCGTTTTATTCTTTGCCGCGCTTTTCCCGCTCTTCCTCCGCCTGGCTCTTTTTAAGATAAAAGGCGCAAAGGTTTCCGAAATCCGCCGCCCTTGCCCCCTTTACCGCCGCGGCGAGACCCTTTGCGGGATCCGCTAAGACGCAGGGCACGGGCATCGGCCCGTACGCGCACACCCGATATTCCCGCGCGAGGCGGCAAAGCTCCGCCTCGTCCACGCGCGCGGGCGCGCGCAGCACGCTTTTATCTTCCCCGAAGGCGCACACATAATAGAAGCCTCTGCCCGCGGGCACCGCCGCAAGAAGCTTGCCTTCTGCATTATATGCGAGCGTCTGAAAAGATGTTATGCCCAGCGACGGCTTTTTGAGCGCGGAGCAAAAGCCCTTTGCCGCCGAAATGCCGATGCGTATGCCCGTAAACGACCCCGGCCCGACGACGGCGGCGAAAAAGTCGCATTCCTCGGGGGAAAGCCGCGCCCTTTGCAGCGTTTCCTCCACCGCGCCCATCAGCCGGACCGAGTGCTGCATGCCGCACTGCGGCTCGAACGTTACGGCGTCTTGCCCGCCCTTAGAGGCGATGACCGTGAGATATTCGTTTGACGTATCGATGGCGAGAAAGTTCATTGCGCCGAGATCTCCCTTTCGTTTTCTCCCCTCTTGACGATGCGCACGAGTTTGCACCGCTCGGGCAAGACGTCTGCGATGTTCTGCGCCCATTCTATGACGCATACGCCTCCCGCGTAAAAATAGTCGGTGAGCCCCAGAGCCTCCGCCTGGGCGCCGCTTTTCAGGCGGTAACAGTCGTAATGATACAAAACGCCGCCGTAGTCGTTCATATACGCGTAGGTAGGGCTGGTGATCTCGTCTTCCACGCCCAAGCCCTCGGCAAGCCCTTTTACGAATACCGTTTTGCCCGCGCCCATTTCTCCTTCGAGCAGCACCACGTCTCCCGGGGAGAGCGTTTTTGCGTATTCTCTTGCAAATTCCATCGTTTCGCGTTCGCTTTTCGAGATCATACCTGTTTCCCTGAAAAAATAAAAGAGGCGCCGTCAAAAACACCTCTTTCATTATAATATAACCGAAGATATTTTGCAATTAAAACTTATCCAAAAGCCAGGAAATTCTCTTATACAGCAAAACGGTGACCGCGCTGACAGCGACCCCTTTGATGAGGTTAAACAGCGCCACATACCACCAAAGCGCCGCAAACATCTCCGCAGCGCTATCCCCCATAAACAAGGGGAAGTTGATGAACCGATTGGACAAAAGCCCCGCCGCCACCTGCAACACGACGCCCGCCGCAAGCGTTAATGATACGCTCAGAAGCCCCTTTTTGTATCGGTAAACGACGGTGGGCAGGATAACAAAGCAAAACGTGATGATAAAGTTTGCGATCTCTCCCACTCCGCCCGTAGAAGTTTTCAGCAGGCACAGGCATTCCTTGACGCCGCTGATGATGACCGCCGCGAGCGGCCCGTACATAAACCCGCCGATCAGCACAAACACGTTCGCAAAATCCAGCTGCAAAAAGGACGCCGCGGGAAAGATGGGGAATTCCAGAAACGTAACGGCAAAGGCGAGCGCGGAGAGCATTGCGAGCTTTGCGATGCCGGACGCGGAAAAAAGTTTCCGCGTCCGCTTTGCGCGCGGCGCGCTCTTTTTGCCTTCCGCCTGCGCGGAATGTTCCGCGCAGGCGGAAGGCGCCGCGGTTTCGGGCTCCTCTTGCTGTTTGCAAGCGTTTGCGATCTCTTCTTTCATAAAAAACACCTCGAAAAAATATTTTCCAAGGGGGTGAAAGAAAAGCCCCGCAAAAATTTGCGGGGCAGCTTTTTGAATTTCTCTGCGCGCGGCAATGCGAAAAAACCGCGCGTGCGGAATCCAAAAACATTCTTTTCTCGTCCGGACTATACCGTCGGTACGGGAATTTCACCCGTTCAGAGGCCGTTTGCAAGGGCCTGTCGCAGACTTTTACTGCCGGTGGGGAATCGCACCCCGCCCCAAAGAATCGTTTGAATTTAACTGTATTATAGTATTTATGCCGCTGAATGTCAACTGTTTTGTATGCGTAAAATTATGCCTTCGGGCTTTTTTAATTGACAAAATATGCTCTATTTCCTATAATAAATCCGTTAAACAAGGCAACACTTAACTGCGGCGGGGCGCAGCATTAACGGAGATAAATATGGAAAATATCAAAAACATTTTTGGAACTTTTGCCGATAAAATAAAAAGATATTGTGAAAATTGTTCTGAAACGGTAAAACGCGAATTAAAAATATTTGCGGAATACCTCAAAAAGAATTATCTCTTTATTACCGTTTCCTGCGCGATCTTTTTAGTTGTTTTCAGCAGCTGGCTCTCAAATACCAATCCTCGCATCGACAGTGAAAACTTTATCAATGAGGCAAATTCGGATTTTAACTGGTTGGAAATTGGCAGAGAATTTGCTATATTTACTAAATATCTGTTCGGAATACATTGGTTCAATCCCGCGCTTGCCACAACGCTCGGTTATCTGATGATCTGCTTGGCGGGTATTGTATTCGGCTATCTTTTTTGGCGATGCACCAGACGTAGCGGCTGGGCTTGCGCGGCCTTTTTACTGCCGTTTTTTATTGCGCCGATCTTTGCCGAACAATTCTATTTTGACCTTCAAATATTCGAAATGGCCTGGGCGTTCCTCCTCTGCGCGGCAGGTGCCGGTCTCGGCTTATACGGGGCTTTCCGCCGTTCATATACGGCCCTCTTTCTTTTTGCGGTTGCGGCGCTTTGGGCGGTGGGCACCTACCAAGCATTTGCCGTGCTCATTACGGCTATTATCCTCTTTTGTTTTGCTCTTGTATACCGCAGATGGTCGGCCGTTGAAGGAAGGTCCGTCTCAGCCAAGGAGTACGGCGTCGCTTTCGGAAAAACGGTCGGATTTTTTGCGGCAGCAGTTATCCTGTATATTGCGATAACTCTCATTTGGTTTGCAGGCAGTTCTTATACGACTTCTAATTTTTACTGGCTCACGGCTTCATTTTCTGAATGCTTGCAGTCGATTTTTACCCACATTCGCCAAGGCTTTGCCGGAGAAAGTATTTTTTATACCTGGTTTTACACCGTATTTGCCATATTGTCCGTCGGCGCCGCTGTTTTAGATGCCGTTCAATCGAAAACAAAGTTCAGTATTTTTTATGTTGTATTTGTAGTCCTTTTACAGTTTTCTCCGTTTTTACTTACGGTTGTATTCGGAGGAATCAACCCTTTCAGAACCCAATACACTTATCCTTTTGTACTTGCGGCGAACATGCTTTTTTTGGTCAGCCGAGACTGGAAGATCAAAAAACTGTTTGGCGCCAATTTCGGATTTATCTTTATCGTGCTTGCCGCAATATCTCTCTTTTCACAAATCAATATGACGGCTCGCCTGATTTATACAGATAATATCCGCGCCCAGGAAGACACTCGCCTTGCGGCAGCGATCGAAGAGGAAATTGCCCGTGTATCCAGTACCGATAAGCCCATCGTATTTATCGGTTATTATTCGAATCGCTTAAACAACTCTTGTATAAAAGGTGAATTAATTGGCTATTCTTTATTTGATATACATCATGCATTGTCCCCTTATTATTTTTGGAGCACAAGATCTGTATGTAACCTGATGCGGACAATTTCATTTCCCTTTACAAGTGCGAGCGAAGAACAAGTATACGAAGCCCGTATTTATGCGCGCGACAACGATATGCCCTGCTGGCCTTCCGAAGGCAGCGTATATGACGCGGGCGATTATACGATCGTAAAACTTTCAGAAGATGAATTCACTTTTGATCTTCCGGCACAAGAAAATACGATATAAATAAAAGCAGCGGCTATCGGGATCCCGATAGCCGCTGCTTTTATTTATTCTGCTTCTCCCTCCCCGAGCGAGATGACCGTCGCATTGAACAGACCGCACAAAATATCCAACACGCCGCAGACAACCAAAAGCCGAGCTATACTTTTACCCATATTTCCCCCTCAAAACAAACCATGCGAACGGGTCGGCGGGAGACACGGGCGGGGCAGGAGGAAACGCGAGCAGCTTCCGCACACGGCGGAGCGTTACGCATTTCAATACAATCGAAGCGATCGTACAGCCCAAAAACAACACGGCGGCGACAGCCGCCAGCGCTGTTTCCAAAGCCGACGAATGTTCCAGCACCAGCCCGATCGCACCTATACCGAACTGCACAATATATAGGATCGGACACAACAGATATCTCCTGATCCGCCTTGAAAGATAGGCAGTTACCGCACCCCTTTTGGCAAGTTTCAGGGCATTTATGCCAAAGACCAGCCCGATACACGCGAGCGCCCCGTAGATCAGACAGCCGCCGACGAACACGACCGTAAAAATGATCAGGACGGGCACGATTCCCTTTTTCATTATACGGCGGAACGATACAAAAATCAAGCGTTTCTTGAAAATACCACAGCTATGAAAACCGCCCCTCCCGAGCTGCGGGAGGGGCGGTTTATAAGATGATCACATCACGTCGTTTGCATAGAGAGGATATTTTTCGCAGAGCTTTTTCACTTCCGCGCGCACGCGGTCGAACGCGTTTTCCCTTTCGGCAATGATCTCGGAAATCAGGCGCGCGATCAGCCGCGCGTCCTCTTCCTTGAAGCCGCGGGAGGTGATGCTCGGCGTACCGATGCGGATCCCGCTCGTAACGAAGGGGCTCGTCGTTTCAAAGGGAATGGTGTTTTTATTGACGGTGATATTTACCTCGTCGAGCATCTTTTCAAGCTCTTTGCCCGTCATGTTCTTGTCGCGAAGGTCTACGAGCATGAGGTGATTGTCGGTGCCGCCCGAAACGAGGCGCACGCCGCATTTGATAAATTCATCTGCCATCGCAGCCGCGTTTTTGACCACCTGCCGCTGGTATTCTTTGAATTCGGGAGAGAGCGCTTCCTTGAACGCGACCGCCTTGCCGGCAATGACGTGCATGAGCGGGCCGCCCTGCATGCCGGGGAACACTGCCTTGTCGATCGCCTTGGCGTACTGTTCCTTGCACATGATGACGCCGCCGCGAGGCCCCCTGAGCGTTTTGTGCGTGGTCGTCGTAACAATGTCTGCATACGGCACGGGGGAAGGGTGCAGCCCCGCCGCCACCAGGCCCGCGATGTGCGCGATGTCTACCATAAGATATGCGCCGACTTTATCGGCGATCTCCCTGAGACGGGCAAAATCGATGACGCGCGGATAAGCGGAGGCGCCCGCAACGATCATTTTCGGCTTGTTTTCGATCGCAAGCTTTTCGAGCGCCGCATAGTCTATGCGCTCGTCCTGCTCGGAAACGCCGTAGGGAACGATCTTAAAATATTTGCCCGAAATGTTGACGGGAGAACCGTGCGTCAGATGCCCGCCGTGCGAAAGGTTCATGCCTAAAATCGTGTCGCCGGGGTTCAGCAGTGCAAAATAAACGGCGGTGTTCGCCTGCGCGCCGCTGTGCGGCTGCACGTTGGCGTGATCGCACCCGAAAAGCTGTTTGCAGCGCTCGATGGCGAGGTTTTCCACGATGTCTACATACTGGCAGCCGCCGTAATAGCGCTTGCCGGGCAACCCCTCCGCATATTTGTTCGTAAGGTGAGAGCCGACCGCCGCCATCACAGCGGGGGAAACAAAATTTTCGCTCGCGATGAGCTCGATATTGTTCCTCTGGCGGTCAAGTTCAAGCTTCATCGCCTCGTACACTTCCGCATCGGCATTTTTGATTGTGGTAAGATCGATCATTGCATTTTCTCCGTAGTGATTTTATTTTTCCCTTTTATTATAGCGCAATTTCTTTTTTTTTACAAGAGAATGAGCGCCGCGCGGCGCGCGGGCGCAAAAATATTTTACAGCGTTCGCTCCCTCGCCTGCGCCTTCAACCGCGCGATCTCCTCGCGCGCGGCGAACGGTTCGGCGATCTCTGCCACTTCATAGGTCTTTTGCGGCGTTTTAACGCGCAAAAGACCCGCGCGCACCTCCCGCGCGGTGATACCGCCCTCCGCGCCGACGATCTCCGAAAGAGAGATGCGCACATACTCCTTTTTCCTGTACTGATAGCAATACAGGCTGTCCCCTTCCGCATAAATGAGCGCCTCGGGGAGCTTTTTCTGCGCAAAATACAGCACGAAGCAATAGGCGGCAAACCCGCCCGCCAAGAGCGCCAATATGATGCCGAAGGCGATGAGCCCCGCGCCGCGCTCCGCATTGAACGCCGCAGACGCCGCCGCAAACGCCGCAAGGACGGCGATGACGCACCCGTACACGAGATATTGCTTCTGCGCGCCCCGCTTTTTCGCGACGATCTCCCTTTTGTCTTCTTCCGCCATGACCGTACCCCGTTTTTCTATCCATTATAGCAGACGTGCGGAGGAAAAGCAAACAAAAAATATGCGCCGCGGACGACAGCCGCGGCGCAATTTACCGTACCGATCAGATATATTTGTCGATGAATTCCTGCATCGCCTCTTTGGGCGCAAACCCGACGTTTTTGCCCGCCGCGGCGCCGCCCTTGAAGACCATGACGCAGGGAATGCTCATGATCGAATAATCGCGCGCGAGATCAGGGTTGTCGTCTACGTCGATCTTTACAAATTCCGCCCTGCCCTCGTATTCGTCGGAAAGCTTTTCCATTACGGGCGCGAGCATGCGGCACGGGCCGCACCAATCCGCATAAAAATCGACTACGAGCGTTTTGCCCTCCTTCATTGCGGCGCGAAAATCAGCGCCTTTAAACGTTTTGACCACTTTGTTTTCCCTCCTCTGTATCCTTTGTTTTAGTATCGCATATTTCAACGACTTCCATTCCGAAGCCGCGCGATCCCGATAAAATTTTATCCGCCGCGAAAACGAGCGCAAAGCCGAGCGCGAGCCCGACCAGCGCAAACAGCGCGATAAACGCCTCTTTCTCGAAGCACAGCGCGCCGACGGCTACGCCCGCCGCCGTAAAGAGCACGGGCACCATGTATACGATAAACGAAGCGAGCGCGCGGTTATCCTTTTCCGCCCTTACGAGCACTTCGTCTCCCGCCTTTGCGCCCGCCGTATTGAGCGCCTTGACCTTGACGCGGCTTTTGCCCGCCTTGAACGCGCATACCTTGCAGCTCTCGCATTCGGGCTTTTTTTCGATCTGCAGCACGGCGATCCTGCCCGATGTTTTTACGACGAGGGCACGTTCCGTCATTCCGATTTCTCCCGCAGATAAGAAACGGCCTTTTCCGCCTTCACCGTTTCGGAAGAGGAATCCGCCATGTTTTTGACGGTATATTCTCCGCTTTCCAGCTCGTTCGAGCCGATAACGACGACGTATTTCGCGCCGATCTTTCCCGCATATTTGAACTGCGCCTTGACCGAACGCGCCGCGTGATCGAACTCCGCGGAAACGCCCGCTTCCCTCAGATCGTTTACGAGAGCGAACGCCGCGCGCCTGCCCGCGTCGTCCAGCCCCGCAACGTATACGCCGAGGGGCGGCTCTTCGGGAATTTTTTTGCCCGTGTTTTCGAGCACGAGCAGCATGCGCTCGATGCCGCTGCCGAAGCCGACCGCGGGGACGGAAGGCCCGCCGAGGTTTTCGATGAGGGTATCGTACCTGCCGCCGCCGAGCACGGTGCCCTGCGCTCCGATGTCGGTGGAAACAAATTCAAAGACCGTTTTGGAATAATAATCCAATCCGCGCACGAGCTTGGGGTTCAACTTGTACTTTACGCCGCAGGAATCGAGAATGCTTTTGAGCTGTTCGAAGTGTTCGCGGCACTCGTCGCACAAAAAATCCACCGTTCTGGGCGCGCCCGCGTTGATTTTCGAGCAGGTTTCCTCTTTGCAGTCGAGAATGCGCAGCGGGTTCTTTTCAAAACGCGCGTTGCAGGTTGGGCACATTTCGGAAAGGTGCGGCCGCAGATATTCTTTGAGCGCCTCGTTGAATTTGGGGCGGCAGTGTTTGCAGCCGATGCTGTTGAGGTTCAGCTCCACGTTCTCTACCCCGAGCGCCGCGATATAGTCGCGCGCGAGCAATATGACCTCGGCGTCCGTTTCAGGGCCCTTTCCGCCGAAGATCTCCACGCCGAACTGGTGATGTTCGCGCAACCTGCCCGCCTGCGGGCGCTCGTAACGGAACACGGGGGTGATGTAGTACATTTTGAGTGGCAGAACGCCGCCGGAGAGCCCGTTTTCGATAAACGAACGCACGACGCCCGCCGTACCCTCGGGCTTTAAAGTGATGCTGCGCTCTCCCTTGTCGAGAAAGGTGTACATTTCCTTGTTCACGATGTCGGTCGTATCCCCCACGCCGCGCAAAAACAACTCGGTATGCTCGAAAACGGGGGTGCGTATCTCTTTCAGGTTGTAAAGTGCGGAAATGCGCCTTGCCGTATTTTCTACAAAGTGCCATTTATAGGCTTCGGAAGGGAGCACGTCTTTCGTGCCCTTGGGTATGTTGATCATAAAAACTCCTTATAAAAGCTCGCGTAAATCTCGGCGAGCTGACGCCTGCGATTTTCCGTGAGTTTTAGGGCGACACCATTGCTCGCCGACATGTTGTCGGCTCGGCAGCGGTTTCTCCACTCTTTGCGCCCTTTTTAAGGGCACACATAATATGCAAGGGCGCAAATTCACCCTCTTCCCGTAAGGCAAAGTATTGCCAAATGGGGGTGCGCTGCGGAAAATTGCGATTTCCCTTGCGCGAATAAATATTTGTGTTCACGAAAAATGATTTGTGCTGACAAATCATTTTTCCGTGATTTTGAGGGCGCTGCCCTCTGCGGCGCGCTTTTTGAGGGCACAACGTATCATGCGCGCCGCATTCACCCGTTGAGACCGCAAGTGTGCGGCAAATTGAGTGCGCTTATCCAAAATAGCGATTTCGGAACGCGCCTTAAATTATTCAAATAATCACTTGCGTTTCCGAAAATCGCACTTTTCGGAAAAAGCCCCCGATTTGCGCGAAGGAATCGGAGATTTTTGCTTGCTTGCAATGGCAAAAATCGATGTTTCCGCAATATCGAGGCTCGCCTCGATATTATGC
>DXCL01000024.1 GCA_019115995.1 Candidatus Borkfalkia avistercoris | reverse complement strand
AAGCCGCGCTTATGACGACCTGGCAGTCATGCGATTGTTACTTGCCGCCCGTTAACGGGCCTTTCCTGTGCTTAACTTTCTTCTCCTATGCCTTTGCTCCTCTTTTTTGTTCCTTATTCTAATTTTCCCGTTTGCTTTCTATCATTGCTTTTTCTTCTCTTTTTGCCTTTTTGCTTATTCCCTTTTCTTTTGCTCGTTTTTTGTTCATCGGCAAAGCCTCTCTTGAACCCGCGGACTATCCGCGGGTTTTCGTTATACAAAAACCGCGGGAGGCATATCTGCCTCCCGCGGTCTGTTTTACTGCAAATTATTTATCTCTTTTTTCTGTTCACGTAGCTCGTGTGCAGGATTTCGTGCGCTTTGTGCGAACCGGGCTCGCCGAAGAACTCTTTGTAAAGCGTCATGACCGCCTCGTTCTCGTGGCTCTTGCGGATCTTCGCCTTCTTGTCTTCATCGTAGAGCGCCTTGGCGCGCTTGGAACGAAGGTCTACCTGCCTGCGCGTATACGCGCTCTGGATCGGCTGGCCGCCGCCGTTCACGCACCCGCCGGGGCAGCACATCACTTCCACAAAGGTGTAATCGCACTCGCCCTTTTTGATCTTTTCGCACAGCTCTTTGGCATTGGTAAGCCCCGAAGCGACGGCGACTTTCACCTTCGTGCCGTTCAGATCGTACTCCGCTTCCTTGATGCCCTTGATGCCGCGCACCTGTTTGAATTCTACGTTGTCGAGCGGTTTGCCAGTGAGCTTTTCCGCCGCGGTGCGCAGAGCCGCTTCCATAACGCCGCCCGTGGCGCCGAAGATGACGCCCGCGCCCGTAAATTCGCCGAGCGGGTTGTCGAACGTGCCGTCGGGCAGCTCGTTGTACAGGATGCCCGAGTTTTTGATCATCTTGGCAAGCTCGCGCGTGGTGAGCACTGCGTCGATGTCGGGATACCCGCTCGCGTTCTCGTCGTCGCGCGTCTTTTCAAACTTCTTCGCCGTGCAGGGCATTACGCCGACGACGTAAATGTTTTTCGGATCGATCCCCTCTTTCTGCGCCCAATAGGTCTTTACGGTCGCGCCGAACATCTGCATGGGCGACTTGCAGGAAGAAAGGTTCGGGATCAATTCGGGATAGTAATATTCCACAAAGCGGATCCAGCCCGGGGAACAGCTCGTGAACATAGGCAATGTGCCGCCCTCTTTCACGCGATGCAAAAGTTCGTTCGCCTCCTCCAAAATGGTGAGGTCTGCGCCGAAGTTTACGTCGAACACCTTATCGAAGCCGAGCATGCGCATCGCGGTGAACATTTTGCCTTCCGTGTTGGTGCCGATGGGATAACCGAATTCTTCGCCGATCGCCGCGCGCACGGCGGGCGCCGCCGCCACGACGACGACCTTTTCCGGATTGTTGATCGCGTCGCGCACGTTATCGATCTCTTCGCGCTCGCGCAGGGCGCCCGTCGGGCACACCGCAACGCACTGGCCGCACGCCACGCAGGGGGCGTCGTTCAGGTCGGATTCAAACGCGCAGGCGATGTGCGTATTGAAGCCGCGGCGGGAAGGCGCGATAACGGCAACTTCCTGCACCTTTTTGCACACCGCGACGCATCTGCGGCAGAGAATGCACTTTTCGTTGTCGCGTACCAGATAGCTGGTAGAATCGTCTTCCTCATATTCGGAACGTACGCCCTTGAAACGGTTTTCGTCGCAGCCGTATTCGTTTGAAAGCTTTTGCAGCTCGCAGTTAGTGGAGCGCACGCAGGAGAGACACTCCTTTTTATGGTCGGAAAGGAGCAGTTCGAGGGTGGTTTTTCTCGATTTTCTCACCTTTTCGGTATTGGTGAAAACTTCCATGCCCTCGTTTACGGGGTAAACGCAGGCGGCAACGAGGCTCCTTGCGCCCTTCACTTCGCACACGCAGACGCGGCAGGCGCCGATCTCGTTGATCTCTTTGAGATAGCAGAGGGTGGGGATATTGATGCCAGCGACCTTCGCCGCTTCCAGAATGGTGCTCCCCTCCTTGACCTCTACGGGAATATTGTTTATTTTCAGATGTACCATATTCTAACTTCCTCCCCGTTATGCCTTGATGACCGCACCGAAGCGGCATTTTTCCATACATACGCCGCACTTGATGCACTTATCCGTATCGATGACGTGCGGCTCTTTGACCGTGCCCGTGATCGCTCCCACAGGGCAGTTGCGCGCGCAGAGGGTGCACCCTTTGCACTTGTCGGCAACGATCTGATAGCGCAGGAGCTTTTTGCACACGCCCGCGGGGCAGCGCTTTTCTTTGACGTGCGCTTCATACTCGTCGCGGAAGTAATGCAGGGTGGAGAGTACGGGGTTGGGCGCCGTCTGCCCGAGGCCGCAGAGGGAATTCTCTTTGATGTAGTAGCAAAGCTCTTCCATCTTGTCAAGATCTTCCATCGTCGCGGTGCCGTCGGTAACTTTACACAGCATTTCGTACAGGCGCTTGGTACCGATACGGCAAGCCGTACATTTGCCGCAGCTCTCGTCTACCGTAAATTCGAGGAAGAACTTGGCGATGTCTACCATGCAGTTGTCCTCGTCCATGACGATGAGACCGCCCGAGCCCATCATGGAGCCGATGGCGATGAGGTTGTCGTAATCGATGGGCGTATCGATGAGGTGCGCGGGGATGCAGCCGCCCGAAGGGCCGCCCGTCTGCGCCGCCTTAAACTTTTTCCCGTTCGGGCAGCCGCCGCCGATATCGTAAATGATCTCGCGCATGGTCGTGCCCATCGGGATCTCCACAAGTCCGGTGTTATGGATCTTGCCGCCGAGTGCGAACACCTTGGTGCCGCGGCTCTTTTCCGTGCCCATGGAAGCGAACCAGTCCGCGCCTTTCAAGATGATCTGCGGAACGTTCGCATACGTTTCAACGTTATTGAGAATGGTCGGCTTGCCGAAAAGCCCCTTGACCGCAGGGAACGGCGGACGAGGACGAGGCTCGCCGCGGTGCCCCTCGATGGAGGTCATCAGAGCCGTTTCCTCGCCGCAGACGAACGCGCCCGCGCCGAGGCGAATATCGAGATCGAAATTAAAGCCCGTACCGAAGATATTTTTGCCCAAAAGACCGTATTCGCGCGCCTGTTTGATGGCGATGGTCAGGCGCTGTACCGCGATGGGGTATTCCGCGCGGACGTAAATATAGCCCTGATCCGCGCCGATGGCGTATGCAGCGATCGCCATCGCTTCGATGACGGCGTGCGGGTCGCCTTCGAGAATGGAGCGATCCATGAACGCGCCGGGGTCGCCCTCGTCCGCATTGCAGCAGACGTACTTTTTCTTGCCGGGGGAATTTTTGGCGAACTGCCACTTCCTGCCCGTGGGGAAGCCCGCGCCGCCCCTGCCGCGAAGCCCCGACTTGGAGATGACGTCTATAACGTCCTGCGGGGTCATTTCGGTAAGCACCTTGCCGAGCGCTTCATAGCCGTCGTACGCGATGTATTCCTCGATCTTTTCGGGGTTGATCACGCCGCAGTTGCGGAGCGCCACGCGGTGCTGCTTTTTATAGAAATTCGTATCGTTGAGCGCCTTGATGTTGCCGTCTTCCCCCACCGTTTCGGTATAGAGCAGGCGGGTAACGATGCGCCCCTTGATGATGTGCTCGTCGATGATTTCGTCTACGTCTTCGAGTTTGACCTGCGAATAGAAGGCGCCCTCGGGATAGACGATCATGATGGGGCCGAGCGCGCACAGGCCGAAGCACCCTGTTTTGGTGACGTGCACTTCGTTTTCGAGCCCTTCCTTTTTGATGCGTTCGACGAGCGCGTCGTAAATTTTCATCGAATTGCCGGAGGTACAGCCCGTACCGCCGCAGACAAGTATATGCGATCTGAACATTTAAATTTTTTCCTCCGCCCTTAATTCTCGCCGATCAGATATTCTTTTACGGGATTGCCGTTCACAACGTGGTCGGCGATCACCCGCTTTGCCTTGTCGGGCGTCATGAGAACGTATGTAAATTTCTGCCCGCCCTTAAAAACCTCTACGATCGGCTCCAAGCGGCAAAGGCCGATGCACCCCGTCTGCGAAATGCTCACATTGTGCAGCTGTCTCTTTTCCGCCTCGTCTAAAAGCGCCGTCAAAACGGGGCGCGCGCCGGCGGCGATGCCGCAGGTCGCCATGCCTACCTTGATGACCGTTTCATCGGAGCCCGCAACAGTTCTGTTATCCGTCTGCGATTTCATTTTATCGCGCAGAGCCCTGAGCTCTTCCAAGCTTTTCATAACCTACCTCCGTATATACTGACTAAATTTTCCTGGATATAATCCTTCAAAAACGCCCTTACTTCGGGCGCGCCCAGAGGTATATCCTCCCCCAGAACACTTTTTACTTCGCGCGTGTCGAGCACGCCGCTATGTTCCCCGTCTGTAACCGATATGCAAAAATCCACCTTCGGGTTCATCGTAACGAGCTGCAAAACGACGCCGCCGAAATCTCCGAGCGGCATGCGGTCTATGTGCCCGATCCGATATTGAGCACAAACTTTTGTTCCCTTCCCCTTTTGCGACGCGATGGAAAAGCTGCCGCCCGCGCTCTCCGCGGAATACTTAAAGAGAGGCAGCCCCATGCCGACGGAACGGGTCTTGCGCGACGTCGTAAAAGGATCGGTCACCTTTCTGAGCGTCTCCTCGTCCATGCCGCACCCGTCGTCGTCGATCTCGATGCGCATCGTATCCTTTGCGGTGTCAAAGGAAAGCGAAATGCCGATGAGCTTCGCCCCTGCCGCAAGGGAATTTTCCGCGATGTCGAGCACGTTCAACGCGAGTTCGCGCATCTTGTCAGTCCCTGTATTTGGCGAGTATGCCCTCGACCTCCTCGGGCGTGACCTTGCCGTACACGTCGTCGTTGATGGTCATGACGGGCGCCAAACCGCAGCAGCCGATGCAGCGGGTCGCGTCGAGCGAAAATTTCAGATCGTCCGTACACTGGCCACCCTCTATTTTGAGGGTGTCGCACACCTTTTTGTACACGTCGCCCGAGCCCTTTACATAGCACGCCGTGCCGAGGCATACGCCGATCTTGTACTGGCCCTTCGGATACAGAGAAAACTGCGCATAGAACGTAGCCACGCCGTAAACCTCCGCCAAAGACACGCCGAGTTCGTCGGCGATCATCTGCTGCACCGCTTCGGGCAGATAGCCGTAGATATCCTGCGCCTTTTGCAGCGCGGCGATCATGAGCCCCTGTCCGCCGTGCTCCACTTTCAGCTCGGCGAGCGCCTTTTTCAGCCGCTCTTCCTGCTCTTTCGTTCCGTTGAAGGGAACGTCGATCTTTTTAGCCACCGATAATAACCTCCGTAAAAATACGCGCGTAACGCGATAAATTCAATAATATTATTTTATCATAAACGACGGGCTTTTTCAATAGATATGAACGTTAATTCAACAATTTTTTTGCAAAAAAACGGGCAACACGCCCCGCATTTTCCCGCGGTTGACATTTTTGCCATTTTATAGTATAATAATTTTACGAAAACATATTTTTACCGTGATAAGCAACAAGCGCAAATCAAAAAAGGAGGTAAATGCAAATGCACTATATCGACCTTCGGGATCAGCTTCTCGCCAGATTTTCGAAATATTCCCAAGACATAATGGAGCTTACCAAAATGGCGAGCAAGAGCGACATCATCAACCCCAAACTATATGAAAAATACGACGTGAAACGGGGACTGCGCGACATCAACGGCAACGGCGTCGTATGCGGACTTACCGAAATTTCCGAGATCGTCGCCTTCGGCAAGGACGAAGACGGCAACAAAATACCAATAGACGGGCAGCTCTACTACCGCGGCTACAATATCCGCGACCTTGTTAAGGGCGCGGCCGGAAGACGGTTCGACTTTGAGGAGATCACTTATCTGCTCCTGTTCGGGCATCTGCCCACAAAGGCGCAGCTGAACAGGTTTTGCGAGATCCTCTCCGACTTCCGCGCGCTGCCGCCCTCGTTCGTGCGGGATATCATCATGAAAGCGCCCTCGCAGGACATGATGAACATGCTGGCGAGGTGCGTTCTGAGCCTGTACTCTTACGACCCGAAGCCGGACGACGTATCCAAGAAAAACGTTTTAAGGCAGTCTTTACAGCTCATCGCACAGTTTCCCCTCCTCACCGTTTACAGCCAAAAGGCTTACAGCTATTACCACTCGGACGCCTCCCTGTTTATCCACAAGCCGAAAAAGGAATTTTCCACCGCGGAAAATATCCTGCATATGCTGCGCGAAGACAGCAAATTCACCGAGCTGGAAGCGGAGGTGCTCGACCTTTGCCTCGTATTGCACGCCGAGCACGGCGGCGGCAACAACTCCACTTTTACCACGCACGTCGTGACCTCCTCGGGCACGGACACCTATTCTTCCGTGGCGGCGTCTTTGGGTTCGCTCAAAGGGCCCAAGCACGGCGGCGCAAACATCAAGGTGTGCGAGATGTTCGACTGCATCAAAGAACAGGTGCCCTCCTTTGAAAGGGGCAAGCTCAAAGATTTTATCGCAAAGATCCTCAACCGCGAAGCGTTCGACCGCTCCGGCCTCGTATACGGCATGGGACACGCGGTATATTCTCTTTCCGACCCGAGGGCGGATATTCTGAAATCGTTTGCGGAAAAGCTCGCCGCAGAAAAGCATATGGAAAAGGAATACGAGATGAGAAAATCCGTCGCGGAGATCGCCGCGGAACTCATCGCGGAAAAGAGAAAGATCTATAAAGGCGTGAGCCCCAACGTAGACTTTTATTCCGGATTTGTATACGACATGCTCGGTCTTCCGAGAGAACTGTATACGCCCTTCTTTGCGGTATCGCGCATCGCGGGGTGGTCGGCGCACCGCATGGAGGAGATCACCAACGGCGGCAAGATCATTCGCCCCGGGTACCAGGCGGTAGCCAAGCGGCAGAAATACGTTCCCATCGAGGATCGCGTAGCCGAAGAATGACAGAACGATATAAAAAGCCTCTTTCCGCATCTGCGGAAAGAGGCTTTCATTTTTTACATCAGTTGCCGGAAGGGATCAGGCCGATCAGATTTTCATACGTTCCGGGGAAGAACAGGAATATGACGATGAGCGCGAGCAACGCCAGAAAGATGATCTGGAATATAAAATTGCGCTTGGACATCGCCTCCAACCCTACGACCGCCATCAGAACGAGCGAACCGTAATTCTGAACGTAAGAAAATACCTTCAACACGGTATCGGGCAAAAAGCTGAAATTCGCGTTGATGATGAGAAGCGCGAATACGATGACCATGATCACCGCCAAAATTTCGCCGATGATGTCGAAAACCTTTTCCAACCCTTTAAACATCTTTTTATCCTCCTGATACAATATATTTAACCGAGAAAGTGCGGTATTTGGATTGGCACTTTCCAAGTTCCGTTACCTAAGCTATAATGGAAATGTATTTAAGGTCTGACGATAACCTCCTTGTGCTTTTACGCA
>DXCL01000023.1 GCA_019115995.1 Candidatus Borkfalkia avistercoris | reverse complement strand
CCGCCAGCGTTCATCCTGAGCCAGAATCAAACTCTTAAGTTTAATTGCTTAAAGCCCGTTCTTTCGAACGTCTGCTCTAACGTTATTTTTGCTGACTGTTCTTTGAGTACTTGTGTACTAAAAGTTAAATTGACAGAAACATTAAATATCAGAAAATATTTAATTCATTTCCTTTCTATTCAATTTTTAATCTTCACGATTCCGAACTTCGTTCGGAGCTCTCTTCGCGAAAGCTTAACTATCATATCATATCTGAATTAATTTGTCAACTGTTTTTGCAAAGTTTTTTGAAAAAGTTTTCAAATTTCTCATCGATATGCAGTTGTTTGCCGCTCTCTCGTCGACAGCTTGCATATAATACCACATTAAAACGGGAAAGTCAACGATTTTTTCAAGTTTTTTTAAACTTTTTTGACTTTTTTCGGCTTTTTTTTGCCAGATTCCCGATGACCCAAAATATAGCGTTTGCAAGAGAGCAGAACACACAATATATTCGCTGCACGTGCGCGCCGCAAAATCCGTTGCGGCTTTTTCCGTTTTATGTTATAATGGCAATACGAAAACGCGCCGCCCTTGCCGGCGGCTTTTGAGGTAAAAAATATGTTTAAGATTTTGCGGGTGATCTTTGCCGTGGGCGCCGCCGTGCTCATCGCGCTGTGTGTTTTTGCGGGGATCCTTTGGGATATGATCGCCGTCTGGGCGTGCCTCGGAGGGGCGCTCCTCTTTTTTGCGCTGAGCATGCTGTTTAAATTTTTACAGGAAGAGCGAGAAAAAAAAGAGCCGCAGCCCGATCCTTCGGACGGCGCCGCGCCTTCCGGCAACGCGGACGAAGCGGCGCCGGAGGAACGGAAAGCAGACGCGGATCAAAACGCAGACGACGAAAACAATATGCGCGAATAAATTTTTTACAAAGCGAGCGGACGGCATGATTGCCGTCCGCTCGCTTTTTCTTTATATTATATAATAATGATAGCAAACTCAACCCTGCGCGACGCTGTTGAGGAAGAAGGAGAGCCCGTCTTCCCCGCGCGCGGAAACGGTGATGCCCGCGCAATGATCCGCCTCGATCCATGCAGGCATCGCGACGCCGAGATATTTCAGCCCGTCGAACGTGAACGCAACGTAATTGTCGCCGTACAGTTTCCACTTTCCGAGGGGTTCTCCCTTCAACGTCAGCGAGCCGTCCTCTTCCAGCCGCACGCCGGGTTTGGCAAAGGCGCAGTCGAAGTTCCCCGAGCCGAGCTGGATATAATCGAACGATCTGCCGGCGAGTTCCTCCCTCCCGATTTTGCGCAGCCGTTCGCCCGCATAGCGGTTGGGACTCATGACGAGATCTCCCTTTGAATTGTGCGCATACATGCTGATAAAGAGATAATGGCGGCGGGGTTCGCGCTTAGACGTATACGGCGTGCGGTTGTGGTACACGACGAGATCGACGCCCTTTTCCGTCGTATAAAGGTCGTTATGCCCCGGAACGTAAAAATCAAAGCTCACGCGCAGGTCGTCTTCCCCGTAGCGCCAGCTGAACGAGCTGGCGACCTTTTGCCCCGCCCTGCCGTAAGGGCAAGCCATATAGCCTTCGTCGGGCTTATCGCTCGCCCACACGCGCATGTTGTAGTCCATAGACAGCGAATCGGCGGAGCACATCAGATAAAAGCGATCCTTTTTTGTCCAAAGAGATTTATCCTCTTCCTTTTCGAAAATGTCCCCTTCGTAGACGGGCACGCCGCGCTTGAATGCGACGACGGAGCCCTCTGCGTTCGTGGTGGTGAGGATACGCTTTCCGAAATACTCTTCCTTGCCGATACGCTTCTCTTTATACATCTCGTACGTGAAGCCGTCTTTGCGGAGCCCCGTTTCGGGGTCGAGTTCGAGAATGCGGATACCTCCGTAAAAGGAGCCGTACGTCAGCCACATTCTGCCCTCCGCGTCATAAAAGATCTGCGGGTCGATGGCGTTCGGCGTAAGCCCCCAGTTGCCGCCCGATACGACGAGCATATCCGAATAGCGGTACGGGCCTTCAATGTTTTTGGAATACGCGAGATAAATGACGGAATAGTTGTTCCCGAAAACGCCCGTATAACAGCCGTACAGCCAGTAGCCGCCCTTTTTGGCGAGCACGACGTCGGGCGCCCACAAATTTTCCGTGCGCACGTCTCCGCCGTAAATGCGCTTTAACGTGCCGACGACGGGCGCGAGCTCGGCAAAGCCGTCGAACGCCTCGCCGACGAATTCCCAGTGAATGAGGTCTTTGGAGCGGCGGATCTGATACAGATCGCGGCGGAAAGTGCCCGTGGAAAATACGTAATACCAGCCGTCCGCTTCGATCATGGAAGGATCGTGCACGCCGAAAACGCCCCACCTGTCGGGGGTCGCTTCCCAGTCCTGATTGAGGGCGTCGAAACGGACGCCGTTCTGAAAGTCGATGTTTTTCATAAAAGTCCTTTTCTTGCAAGTATGTGAAAGGCGCGCAAAGCCGCCTTGCCGCAAGGTATTATACAACTTTATTATAGGCGACGCAAGCAAAAAAATGCTGTTTTTTGGCCGTTTTTGCTCAAAAAAATGGGTGAACGTTGCGTTTTTTATACGTTTTTTCTCATTATTTTGTATCCGCGGAGCAAAAAGGCGCGTCTTTTTCCGACCCTGCGCGCATATTTCGGTAAAAAATCTGCCGCGCGGCGCAAAATGCCGCGCGGCAGACGCCGTTTTTCAGCCTGCTCAGGAAGCAATGTTCATGTATAAAACATCTTCCCCGTTTTCGCTGAGCAAAGAAATCGAAATGCCCTGCTTATCGTCGCGATCTATATACGCAGGGAAGGCTACGCCGTAATATACGGTATCGTTGAGCTGCATGTATACATAATTATCTCCGTACAGGTACCATTCTCCGGCCGCTTCGCCGTCGAGCGTAACGGTATTATCGGCATTGAGCACAAATCCGTCTTCCGCATAGCCCTGCTTTGAAAGGCTGCCGTATGCATTGTTGTCTACGATCACATAATAGAATTCTTTGCCGGAAACTTCGCTTTCCTCCACCTTACGGAGCGTTTCGCCCGCATAGCGGTTAGGATTGATGACGAGATCTCCCCGCGAATTGAAAGCATACATGCTGACAAAGAGATAATGCTCCGCAGATCCGAACGTGATACGGTTGTGATAGACGATCAGATTTTTTCCGTCTGATGTAGTGATCATATCGTTGTGCCCGGGCGCATAAAAATCGTAACGGATCTTACCGTCGCGGGAGGTCGTTCTCCAAGAGAAGGATCCGCTGACGCGGTTGCCGAGATTCCCTTCCGCCGTAGCTTCCGTTACATGCGAAGTAAATCCGGAAGTAGGGGAAGTACTGTAAAAGCTGCGCATATTATACGTTTTGCTCAGATCGTTCGCCGATCCCATCATATAATAACGATCTTCCGCCGTGAGTTTGGAGGCATCGTAATTTTTAATGGAATCCAGATCGGTCGGATAAATAGCAACGTCTTCGTGATAACTGATGACAGGACCCTCCATATCCGACGTATTCATGATTTTTGTTCCGAAGCGCTCTGCCTGTGAAAGCGTGCTTCCTCCCTGAATTTCTACGCCGTTGTTGCCGTCTTTGCGAAGTCCCGTTTGAGGATCGAGTTCCAAAACCCAGATCCCACCGCGGAACGAACCGTATGCCATATACATTTTGCCGTCTGCACCATAGTATATGGAAGGGTCGATCGCGTTCGGATCCCCGTTTGCCCAGTTGTTCGGCGAGTAAACAAGCGTATCCACATATTCATACGGCCCTTCGATATCTTCCGAATAGCAGAGGAATATCGCGCTGACACCCTTATACATTGCGGCCGTCCAACAGCCGTACAGCCAGTAACCGCCGTCCGCCGCCTCTGTAATATCAGGCGCCCAAAGAACGTAATTGTTTGCAAAAAGGGAATTGGATTTGAGAAGATTATATACCTCCATCAATTCCGCCGTCCCCGCCGTGTAGACTCCGGAAGGATCGCTTTCGCTGCCGCTGTTCGGTATTGCGTTGCCGACCCATTCCCAATGGATCAGATCCGCGCTTTTCCGTACCTGATAGCCGAAAGTTCCCGAGTTGTCGGTTGAAAAGGTATAAAACGCGCCGTCCGCCTCGATCACAACGGGGTCATGCGCTTTTGCCTGGCCCCAATCCTTAGGATCGGTCGAAGAAAAACCCGTCAAATCGTCAAAAACGCCTTCCTGTTCGGTGTTCCCGTTGTTATTATTGTTGTTTTCGCCTTCATTGCCGTTGTTGCCCGTATCCGCTTCACATGCCGCAAGGCAAAGAGGCAAAAGCATAACCAGCGCCATCAATAAGCTCAATAATTTCTTTTTCATTATTACCTCGCTTTTTTGCGGAGAGGAAGTTTTCCTCTCCGCCGTTATTCCGTTTTAATCCTGCGAAACGGGCGTATAGCCGTCTGTGCTGACCTGCGTTTTCGTTCCGGAAGTTGTTTTCTCTCCGGCAATCGTAAGCGCTTCCCCATCAGGCGTATTGTTTTTGATCTCTATATTTTCCATATACGTCGCTTCGCCGCCGATATTCAAAATCAAAGACTGATCCCCGGAATATTCAAAGGTAAATGTAAAAGACCGAATAATATTCTCTTCCGTTGCCGAATCTTTATAAAATGTAACGACATATGTGCTCCCTGTACGGGTTATATTGCATATAAATTTCACAGGGATCACTTCACACAAAGACACATCGTCACTCACATATAAAGGATCGCCCAAGGTATATGCATAAGCCCCGGAAGCAGCAGTCTTTGTATATTCTATTGTAAATTTATTTTCAGTCGAAACGTTTTTATTATTACCCACATGATCGTCGCTGCGGACATATATCAACGCACCGCCGCCTTCTCCCGGAGTATTATCTCCGATGGCCCCGGCAAACATAATAAAGGCTGGTCCATGCCAAACGCTTGTATTTGCTGTATATACGTCTGCTGTATACGTTATATCAAAATCCCCTTCCGGCAAAATTAACTGAGCATAACTCTTACCCGTTGAGTACCACTCGTTCGAATATGTGTACAACGGATTTTTGCCTTTTTCCGGCTCGGGATCGGGCGTAGAAGAAGACACTGGTACGGCGGTTGCCCCGTCGACGTTTATAATATAGAAGCAAGCAGGCGTTTCTTTATTTGCAAAAAACCACATGCCCAATGTTGCAAGATCGCTATTGCCGAGTTGTTCTTTTGTCAGTGTAAACGTAGCCGTTCCCCAAAGGGCATCATCATCGGTTATATTAAATGTCTTTCCGTTATAAGTAACGCTGTAAGACTCTTGACAGTTCATTATTTCCGAGTAAAAAGCATAATAGATATAATAAGTGAGCGAAACAGATTCGGACGTTCCGTCCCATTTCAATTCGATTTCCACCCAACTATAACGGTTCAAATCCGTAATACTATTAGATCCTATATAGTCAGCTGTGGGCCAATTAAGCGCTCCGTCTCCCGTAAACGTCCCGGAGCCGCCGGGATTGATCCACGCATAACCGCGCATATCGGTATTCATAATATAGCCGTTCGCATCGTTCGGATTATTCCAAAGCGATGTCTGCATATTATAATAGTATAATTCATCGGTTCTGTTAACAACGTCTTCTTCCGAAACGGAGCCGATATGATATCCGGAAATTTTTATTGTATAACCGTTTGCCCCATCTGTGGCAACATATTTATTTTTAGAGTCCCCGCCGCTGAACGTCGCCGTATTATCGGTATAAGTTATTGAGCCTGTTGAATCGCTCGCTTTTGCCGTATATGTGTTGAGGTTTTCATAAAAATTCTGTCTGCCCGAAGTAATCGCCTGAGTCGAAGTATAATTATCTAACCAGGCCTGTTTTGCCGCAGCAATTGCTTCCTGTTCATTTTCTTCTGACTGATCAAGCAAAGACGTGATCGTAAGGTCGGCATCCGTCCAAGTGGTGCCGGATACATTTTCATAAAGATTGCAGGCGTCGTCAGCCGTGAGAGATTTGCCGACGATCAGGTCGTCTACATAAATGCCGGATTCAGAACCAAACATATTCAAATAATAATCGTCCGATTCCTGATATTCAGCCATGACGCTCATGACGAAGTCTGCATAGATTTGATCCCAGCCGCCGGGCGTATTGAATGTATCGGGATCATAGCGATAGGCAAGCCTGCCGTTCGCATAGAAAGAAAGGCCCTCTTCGAGATCGATATTGATCGTAACATAGCGCCACGTATTGAGATACGCCGCCGCAACAACGGAAATATAGTCGTTATCGGTGCTGCCCTCTCCCTGCGTATTGCCCGAGATCGCATTCCATACGGAATAACGTTCGCTGGTGCCGCTGTATGTGGAAAGGCGGGTCTTTGTTGCCTGTATGTTGCGGAGCGCATTATACCCCTCTTCGGTATAGGCGCCTCTGCCGACCTCCGTGCCGTTACTGGGGTAGAACGCGAGGTAAGAACCGTCGGCCGTGCCCGCCTGCATATGCGAAAGGTTGCCCCATGTAATGGACTCGTATCCGTTCGTCATGACGTTTGACCAGTCGGCAGACTCGCCGAGAGATTCCACTTCTCCGACAAGAGTTTCATAATTGTACGCCCAGAAAGAGAAGGATAATCCGTCATATTCATTACCGTCGACCACAGTATAATCTTCAAATTGGTCGTCGATCTGCGTAGCATCGAATCCCCCGACGCTGAAATAGGTAGAGGTATCGAATATCGCCGTAGAACTGCCATGTTCTGCGGGGATCGCCACGCGGCGCGCGTTTTCTCCATATGTCCCGTTGTTTGCTTCAAGCGCTTCACCTGTATACGGATCCGTCGCTTTCAGTGTGCTGTCGGAATCTTCAAAGGTGTACATTGCAAGCAATTTGCCCTGCAAAGATTCATCGGTGACCAGGCTTACCGCCGTGCCGTCGCCCGAAACGGAATTGCCCTTTTTACACCCCGCCATAATCGCGAGGGAAAAAGAAAGGACAAGTGCCAGAACCAATGCAAAAAGCGTTAAGGTTTTCTTTTTCATGTCTTTCGGTTTTCTCCTTTTTGTTATTCGGGTTACCCCGTTTTTTTAGCTTTATAGTCCAATTTTTTCAGCATTTTTGCTGAAAAAAACGGTACCGTTTTTTATTTGTTTGTGTCAGAATGCTCTTAACTCCTGTCAAAATACCATATTCAAATAGATCGGGTGCCCGTTTGTGCTGATCGCGGAGATCGTGATGCCCGCGCGGTTTTCCGCCTCGATCCATGCGGGCATCGCAACACCGTAGTATTCGTTGCCGCCAATCGTGAACGCCACATAATTGTCGCCGTACAGAACCCACTTACCCTGCGTTTGCCCGTTAACGGCAAGAGTCCCGTTTTCTTTAAGCTGTAAGCCCTCCTGCGCAAAGACAATAGCAGAACCGTCTCCGAGAGTAATATAATCATAATTCCCGCCGGAAAGTTTCAAAAGCTCCTCCCGCGTGACCTTGCGCAGCTGTTCGCCCGCATAGCGGTTGGGGCTCATGACGATCTGCCCCTTCGAATTGACCGCATACATGCTCGCAAAGAGGTAGTGCGGCCAGCTTACGCCGCCGGCAGGAATCACGCTGACCAAACGGGAATGATATACGATGAGGGCTACGCCGTCAGACGTTTGAAAAATATCGTTGTGCCCGGGTGCAAAAAAGGTATAGCCGATGCGATTATCCGACGCGCTGTGTTTCCAGCTGAAAGATCCCGCCGTCTTTATATATCCTGTATATCCTGAAACAGGCGAAGCACTCGACCACTGGCGCATATTGTAAGACAGGGAAAGACTGTCTGCCGAGCCCATCAGAAAATAAATGTTTTGCCTGCTCCACAAAGCCTCATCTTCCGCAGTGTTCAGTATATCGCCCGAATATACGGGCACATTTTCTTTATATTCTGCAACGGGGCCCTCCACGTTGGTCGTGTTCGTCAGGTTTTGCCCGTAATACTCCGCGGAAAAGACCTCTTTGCTTTCATAATCGGAATAAGTCAACCCGTCAAGGCGTTTCCCCGTTTGAGGATCGAGTTCTATCGCATGCAGACCTCCCTGAAAAGAACCGTACGCCATATACATTCTGCCCTCCGCATCGTAATAGATCTGCGGATCGATGGCGTTGGCGGTACTCCCCCAGTTGCCTCCCGATACGACGAGCGTATCCTGATATTTATATTTCCCGCTGATCGTATCCGAATAAGCGAGGAAGATGGCGGAATAATTGTTGCCGAATGCCGCCGTAAGGCTGCCGTACAGCCAGAAGCCGCCGCCCTGCGCGGGCACGACGTCGGGCGCCCACACTTCGGAGTTGGAAACCTCTTTGCCGTACACGCTTTCCAGCGCGGAATACACCTCTTTCAGATCCTTTGTCGTGGAAGAAAATGCCTGCCCCACATATTCCCAATGGATCAGGTCTTCCAAGCGGCGGATCTGATACCCGGGCTGGCCGTTGTTGCCCGTGGAGAAGACATAATATACGCCGTCGACCTCGATCATCGACGGGTCGTGCGCGTTTACGGTGCCCCAGTCGGAAGGATCGGTCGCCATCATCTCGTCATACGTGCCCGAAAAGAAGGCGTCGAATTCGGGATCGGCAGGGTACGCCGCGCGCACCGAAAAGGTGAGCGAGCCGTCCTTTTCCTCCCCGTTGTAAAAGCCGAGCGTATATTCTCCGAGCGCCTTTGCGGTGAGGGTGTACGTAACCGTTTTGATCTCTCCCGCAGTACTCGATTCGGGCGCGGAAAGCGTAACGGCGCCGTCTCCGCTTTCAAGGGAAACCGTAACATCGTCTTCCGCGTTGCAGGTATATACCAGCGTATCGGTGCCGATCGAAGCGTCGGTATATTTTGTTTCCGATCCGTCGATGAACAGTGCGG
Organism: Candidatus Borkfalkia avistercoris; assembly: GCA_019115995.1. Taxonomy (GTDB): domain Bacteria; phylum Bacillota; class Clostridia; order Christensenellales; family Borkfalkiaceae; genus Borkfalkia; species Borkfalkia avistercoris. Next base: position 18,615 of record DXCL01000023.1, on the reverse strand, counting down.
GATAGGAAACGATCTGTGCGGAATCTATCGTTTCGAGAACGGTCGGCTTTGAACAGCCCGCCGCCGAAAGCGCAAGCCCCAGCACAAACGCCGCGCCGAGCGCGCACGAAATCGTCTTTTTTATCATAAACAAGCCCTCTTTTTTCTATTCTCTGCAACAAACAGACCGTTTCTATCGGAAAAACTTTGCGGGCGCGAAGTTTCTTTCGCGCCCGGGCGCCAGTATCCTGCCGCAAGCGCGGCTTTGCCGCCGTGTTCCGCCGCGCCGAACAGACGCGGCGGGCAGGTGAACGTTGACAGAAAACAAAAAGGAGGCTCGCTTGCAAATAAGCAAATCAAACCTCCCACTATTTTTTAGTATATCCTCGCTTCGGGCAATTATTCTTTGGAACCCGTAAGCATGATGGAGCCGATAATCGTTTTCTGGAAGACCGCAAACAGAATGAGGATCGGCGCGACCGCAACGACAGACGCCGCCATGACCGCGGGAGCGAGGTTCGGATCCGTACCGTAACTCGTATCAAGCTGGTCGACCAACAACACGAGCGGTTTCCACTCATCGTTTCCAATGAATATGGAAGGCGCAAGGTAGTTATTCCAGCTGCCCATAAAGCTCAAAATAAACTGCGCCATGATCGCGGGCTTTGCAAGAGGTATAATAAACGTCCAAAAAATCCTCCAATAGCCGGCGCCGTCGATTTTTGCCGCCTCGATGATGGAGGTAGGCAGACCGAACAGGAACTGACGGATAAAGAACGCCGTCATAATGGCGCCGAAACACCCGGGAATGATCATCGCGAGACCGTTTTCCGTCCAACCCAGCTCTACATAGAAGCAGTACTGAGCGATCATGATAGACGGGAACGGGATCATGATTGCCGCAAGGCAGTAGAAGAAAACTATATTTTTGCCCTTGAAATCGAGCTTGGCGAAAGCAAACGCCGCCGCCGCCGAAACGATAACGCCTACCGTAACGGGAACGAGCGAATAGATGAGGGTGTTCAAAATGGAACGCCAAAACATGCCGTCCACACGCCAAATACTGTCGATCAAGCGGAACGCATTATCATAATGATAAAAAAAGCCGAATTCTGTACCCGTATGAGAAGGCCAGAACACCGTATCTACCATGATGATCTGATTTTCTGCAAACGATGCAGCGAGCATCCACCACAAAGGATAGATCATCGTAATGCCGCCGATGACCAAAACGATGTACGCGATCACATCAAAGAATATCTTTTTGCGTTTTTTGCTGGACGACCCGCCCAAAACGCCGAAACCAAACCAGCCGCAGAATGTTCTGAGCGCTCTTGCAAAAGGATTTTGCTTCTTTTCTTCCTCGGCAGATTCGGGTTCTGCCGTTTCCGGCTCTTGCGAAACGAGATTGGTATCAACGTCTTCCAACTCTTGGGAAACGTCGTTGTCATTCAATATTTCCGTCATCACACTTTCTCCTTTTTCGCGTCAAGAGCGAACTGAATGAGCGTCAGGAAGAATATGATGATTGCCAAAACGACGCCCAGCGCGCTCGCGTGCGCCCATTCGTTTCTGTTGTTGAATACGCCGAAAATGTATCCGACGAAAGGTATGTTATATCGGTTGCCCGCTGACGAACCGCCGCTCGCAACAGGATAATCGCCGAATATCAGGTTAGGCTCCAAGAATATCTGCATGCCGCCGATGACGCTCGTGACCAGCACATAGAAAATGGTGGGATAGAGCTGGGGCATGGTGATGCGCCAAAAGATCTGCCAAGCGTTTGCTCCGTCTATATCGGCAGCCTCATGATAACTCGCGTTGACGCCGTTAAGACCGGCAACGAAAAGGACGATCGTGCCGCCAAGCCCCTTCCACACGGTGAGAATGATGACGCACCAACGCTGCATCCAATAAGTTGCTCCCGTGATAAATTTAACCCCAAGGCCTTCCGATATAAAACCATCGTTGCCGAACAAATTTCTCCACATGAGCGCGACGGAAACGGTACTCGCGACCGTAGGGATATAATAGATGACCCTGAAAGCTCCCGTGCCCTTGATGTCTCTCGTCATAAGGACGGAAAGAACCAAAGACAGGATCATGCCGATGGGAATGCCGATGAGATAGAACACCGTAGCGCCCATCGTACTCCACACATACTGCGCCTCGCCTTGGACTCCCGCAACAAGGTTTTGCGTGGTGAACATATACTTGTACCAATAGTACCATCCCTGGCTGTGCGTCTCCGTAAGCGCTTCCCAAAATGTGGAACCCAAAGAGTTCGCCCCGTAATTGGTGAAGGAGAGCATGATCGACAAAATCAGGGAAACGTAGACAAATACCGTGGTACCGATAACGAGCAGAGCGACAAACGCCCAGCCCCACAAGTTTTCGGCAAGTTTCGCGCGGTTTATCCTCTTTCTGCGGGGAGCCGCCTCCACCGCAACCGCTGAAACCTCCTCTGCCGCTGCGGCGGCGGATACGTTGTTGTTTTCCATTTACATTCTCACCCTTTTACGTATTTTTACGGGCATCGGCGCGGGAGCGCCGATGCCCGCCTGTTACTCAGCAATCAGCAACCGACTTACTCGCCGAGCATAGCCGCTTCTTCTTCAATCGCTGCATTGAGGAGCGACTGAGAGCGTTTCACGATCCACTCGCAGAAGTTGGAAGGCGTATAGAAGTTGCCGCTCCAACCGCTGCCGTCCGCATTGCCCTCCGTGATGGTATCAACGGGGGTATCGGGAACAGCCGTATCCAGTACTCTGCTCCAAGCGCCGGGCGCCCTGTTTGCGTTCCACGCAATGAGCGTGTAACCCTTCGTTGCGCCGAACTCATCGATCCACAGAGAGTTATAGGTGTACATACAGGAGTCGAGCGCGCCGTTGTCGCCGGAGACCATGCGAAGCTGCAGGTTCCTGTCTTCATAGCGGAGCGAAACGAGGCAGAGGCACTTGTATGCATACGCCGTGGAAACGACGTCGCTCATATTTTCATTCTGGAAATAGGAGTTCAGATAAGGCGACATGCTGGGGAAGTTCGTATCGATATACGATTTGACCGTTCCGCCCGCTGAGGTATGATCCGCATGCATCTTCTGTGCGACCGCCGTTGCGAACGTCCAGACCTCTTCTCCCGTCAGTTCCGTCTTGTTGAAGCCGGAAGGCAGCTGCGCCGAAAGCGACGAAATTTCTGCCGCGGTAACGGTGAGAGAACCGCTCGCGTTGCCTTCGGGCGTGATCATGTTGGAGAAGGAACCGGTTTCCGTAAGTCCTTCGGGCGCGGTCACGTCGTTCTTATAATAGAGGTAATCGATGCCCTGATCGACGAATGTGGTCAGCTGTGAGCCCGCATAGGTGAGGGCAAGCTGCGTTGTTTCGTCCATCGTGAGATATGCACAGAGGTCTGCGGCAGCATCGAGTTTCCAGGAATCTTCCTCTCCGAGATCCGAAAGATCTGCGTTCACGCCGTAGCCGACCGTGTCGAGACGGGCAAACCACTGATCCTGCCTCTCGTTCTGATAAGCTTCCCATGCGTCGTTTGCGATCACATTCCAATCTTCATCATAAGCGAAGAGAGAGGTGTCATTGATCGGCGTATTAGCCGCGTTCAGCGTTGCATTGTGATACGCTACTTCCGTATAATCGGGCCCCTTGACTGTTGCGTAAGGGGAGAAATCTTCGGAAACGGGTTCCGGCATGATACCGACGTCAAGCACTTCCTTCCTTGCGGAGTTGAAAGTTGCAAGGTCCCAAGTACCGATGCCGTAGAACACGCAGCGCCCGCCGTTGAAAGTGAGCCAGCCGCCGATACTGTCTTTACCGACTTCGGGTGAACCGGAGAAGTAAGAGTTTGCGTTCCAGTCGGAACCGAACGCGAGGAACGCAGCGTACGCTTCTTTGAAGGCTTCGCTGTCGATGCCGTAAGAACCGTCGCCGGGATCGGTCACGCTCTTATAATCATCGCTAATGATCTGCGCGTCGTTGCCGAGCAGCCACGCGGTGAGGTACAGCGTGCCTTCGAACTGGTCGTTGCCGTACACGTAGTTGGTGCCGTTGAGAGTCTGATAGCCGGCGGAGTCGTTCAGCCATGTGAACAGCTCATGCGTCTGGCGTTCTGCCCCGGTAATCTGACCGTCGCCATTGGTATCGGTCATGTCGCAACGCTCCGCATAATAGCAGACCGCCCACGCCATGGCGCTGTATTCCGCATAGGTATAGGTAACGTAGCCGACGCTCTCGTCGTATGCGGTAGCCGCAATGTCTTCCTTGCCCGTATCATATGTGTCTCCGGGCCAGCCGAGAATGGTTACGTCATAACCGCCCGTAACCGCCGCAGACTTCGCGATGGGATCGCCCGCCGCAAGAGCTGCTTCATACGTAGCATAGTCATAGAAGTTAAAAGGCTTATAGTTGACCGTTCTGCCGATAGAGATCAGGGGAGCCGCGCTTCCGTCAGGATACGTGGTCGCGCCGCCCGTGTTCGTTTCCTTCGTATACGCGTCTTTTGCCGCAGCCGTAAAGAAATTCCTGTTGTATGCGAGACCGAAGGAGGAGAAGTCCTTGGGGAGCGCATACACGCTCGCGGTCTCACCGCTTTCAGTTTTAAATGCTTTTGAAGCCGTGTCGTAGGTTACGGGATCACCGATATCGCCGTCGGCCTGCAAAGCATACGCGCCGACAGACTGCGACCACAGCCCGTTGGGGTCATATTTTGTCCAGTCTACATAGTCGGTAAGATCGAGCACAACGTCGCCCGCCGCATAAGATTTAACGTATTTCGGGGAAACGTAGAACACGTCGTCAGCCCTGCCGGAAGCAAGCTGACGATTTAACTCAGCAAAATACTTGGTCGTGTCGCTTTGGAAGGAAATACCCACGGAAATGGAATCCTTACCGATCTCTTCCGCATGCGCGGCCGCATACTGCTCCGCCCAAGCGTTAACCAGCTGTGTGTTCGTTTCCTGGTCTGCCTCGCCCGCGAAGATGTACGCAGTGATATCGTACTTCTTGCCGCAGCCGGAGAACATTCCGAAACACACCGCGACGACCATGATCACGCCGATCAAAGCCACCGACAGTTTTTTGAAATGCCTTTTCATTCCTAAAACCTCTTATAAATTATTTCCGCGCCGCACAGACAGCAGGCGCCGCATAAAAGAGGCTGCGGAAGGTACCTTTTCCGTTCTTTTTGCCCCTTGCAAACAAGGGGCAAAAAGAGGACGTCCTCTTTTTGCGCGCCGCCGCCGGACGGCAGCGGTTACTCGCAGGAAAAGAAAAAAGCGTTCGCACCATAGGCAAAAAAATAACCGCCTTTCGCCAAGCCGAACGGAAAATGCGCCGACTTACCCGAAACGCGGATACCTCGATCACTTTTCCCCTCTCCCTTCGATACGTTAATATTATCACACTTCTTTGGTCGTGTCAATAGATATTTTAAAAAAATTTGTTACTTTTTTCTTTTTTTTTCGCCTTTTTTTGGTCAAATCGACCAATTAACGTTAACTTATAACAAGAAAAGACAAGCTCCGCGCGCGGAGAAGTGCGATTACTTCAAAATAATCGACATTTGTCTATTTATAGCGCAACGTTCACCTATTTATATGTATTTTTTATGATAAAATAATAAATTATGTCGTTATTCCGAATAGAGGACGACGGCGGCGCCGTTTGCGAATAAATGTTCGTTTCTTTCATTTTTGCCGCACGGAGTAAGCGAAGCGTTTTTTCCTGCCCGCAACCGAAAAAAACGCCCCGCGCTGGATATCCGGCGCGGGGCGTGTGATCGCGCGATCCGCTCTTTTTATTTTTCCATGCGGTCTACCATGTCTACGATCTCGCTGATGCGGTCGAGGTCGTCCGTGTTGTAGTAGTCGATGTAGATCCTTCCCTTGCGGTCGTTGCCGATGAGGGAAACCTTCGTTTTAAAGGTGTGCCGCATGCGCTCGATCAGGTCTTTGAGCTCTATGGAAACTTGCAGCTTCTTTTTGTCTTTCTTTTCCGCGAGCTCTTCGGGGCTTGCAAAGTAATCGCGCACGCTGCGTTCCACGTCTCGCACGGAAAGCCCGTCTTTTACCGTGTCGGAAGCGAGCTTGTACTGCGCGTCTTCGGGCAGGGTAACGAGAGCGCGCGCATGGCCCGCGCTGAGCCTGCCGGAGGAGACCATGGAAATGACCTCGGGCGAAAGGGAGAGAAGGCGGAGCGTGTTTGTGACCGCGGGGCGGCTTTTGCCGATGCGTTCCGCAAGCTCCTCCTGCGTGAGGTGATACTCGTCCATCAGCTGTTTCATGGCGTTCGCAGCTTCTATGGGGTTGAGGTCCTCGCGCTGTAAATTTTCTATAAGGGAGATCTCTTTTATCTCTCTGTCGGTATATTCGCGAATGACGACGGGAATGGTCGTTTTGCCCGCCATTTTCGCCGCGCGGTAGCGGCGTTCGCCCGCGATGATCATGTATTTGCCGCCTTCCATGTGGTTGACGACGATCGGCATGATCAGCCCGTGCTTTTTGATGGAGTCTGACAGCTCGCGCAGGGCGTCTTCATCGAAGTGCTTTCGCGGCTGGTTGGGGTTGGGCCGTACGAGGTCGATGTCTACCTCGATGAGCCCCTTGATGTCCTCCGGAAGCGGAGCCTCGGGCGCGGCGGCATAGGGCTGCTTCGCCGCGTTTTCGTACGCCTCTTCCGTATCGGAAAACAGAGCGGAAAGCCCCCTGCCCAATCCTCTGTTCGTCTTCATTCTCTTCTCTCCTTATGTATTCGTTCAACGGCCGTCTAAGCTTTCGCGCATCGTTCACCTTTATTATATTTATTATATAATATGTCGCGCGCGAGGCGGTCAGTTTTTGTTTTCTTCTTTGTTCAGATATTCCTGCGTGAGCGCCTTGTATGCGCGCGCGCCCGCGCACTTGGGATCGTGCAGCATGATGGGTTTTCCGTAGGAGCTCGCCTCCACCAGCCGTATATTGCGCGGCACGACGATCTCGAAGACCCTGCGGGTGAAAAATTTGCGGATCTCTTCGGCGATCTGCTTGGAGATCAGCGAACGGCTGTCGTACATCGTGAGCACAACGCCGTCCACTTCCAGCGCGGGATTTAAATGTTGTTTCACGAGGGTGATGGAGTTCATCAGCTGCGAAAGCCCTTCCAGCGCGTAATATTCGCTCTGAATGGGTATGATGACCGAGTCTGCCGCGGCGAGCGCGTTGATGGTGAGAAGCCCGAGCGAGGGCGGGCAGTCGATCATGATATAATCGTATACGTTTTTGAGTTCGGCAAGGGCGTTTTTGAGGATCTTTTCCCTTCCCTTTTTATACACGAGCTCGACCTCGGCTCCCGCGAGGTCGATGTTGGAGGGCAAAAGATCCAACCTCTCCGTTTCCGTCTGCAAAATATTGTCGGCGGCTTTTTCGTCGTCGATGAGTACGTTATAGACAGACTTTTTCAGCGAGCTTTTTGAAAAGCCGAGGCCCGTCGTCGCGTTGCCCTGCGGGTCGCAGTCTACGAGCAAAACCTTTTTTCCGGTAGCGGCGATGTATGCCGCCATGTTCACGCAGGTCGTGGTCTTGCCCACGCCCCCTTTTTGGTTGGAAAACGAAACGATCTTTCCCATTTTACACCTCTTCTTATGTTCTCTCCCCTATATCGCCGCGCGAGCGGGCACGCGTTTCACGGCCGCCGCGAAGCGGGCTTTTCGCCCCCGGCGCAGAAAAGCGCAGGCTTGCGCCCTCTCTGCGCCGGGCAAATTTTTATTGCTGTTTGCCGCCTTTATCGTCTGTATCGTCCGTTGTTTCTTGCGGGCCTTTGCCGGAGCCGTCCTCTTTTTCCGCCTGTCCGTCCGAGGCTGCTTCGGGAGCCTGTGCGGGCTCTTCCTTCGGGGCAGACGCCTGTTCCGGCGTTTTGGCAGCGGATTCCGCCGCTTTTACCTCTTCGGCAACGCTTTCAAAACGCTTGAAGGGATTTTCCGCTTCCGCCTTTTCAAATTTATCCATGTGCTCGTACACTTCGGAAACGGTCGCGCCTTCCAGCAGCATATCCACCTCTTCCGTGTAGATGGTCTCGCGTTCGATGAGCACGCGCGCCATATTGTCGAGCACTTTTCTGTTTTCGGTGAGAAGTTTCACGGCGCGTTCGTGTGCCGCTTCGATGATCTTATGCACTTCCTCGTCGATGACTCCCGCCGTCTCTTCGCTGTAAGAGTTGTGCGTTTCCATATCCCTGCCGAGGAAAATCGGGTTGTCGGAGCTGTAAGTTACAAGGCCCACGCGCTCGCTCATGCCCCATTCGGTGACCATTTTGCGGGCGATCTCGGTGACCCTCTGCAAATCGTTGGAGGCACCGGTGGAAACGTCTTTGATGACGAGCTCTTCCGCCACGCGGCCGCCCAACAGCTCGCATACGAGGTCGGTGAGCTTGGCCTTGGTCATGTGATTGTCGTCGTTGTCGGGGCGGGTCATCGTATAGCCGGCCGCCATGCCGCGGGCGATGATGGAAACTTCCTGCACGGGATCGCAGTGCTTGCACAGCTTTGCAATGATCGCGTGGCCGCTCTCGTGGTATGCCGTGATGCGTTTGTCCGCTTCGGTCACGAGGCGGCTCTTTTTCTGCGGGCCGAGGAGGACTTTGTTGATGCCCTCGAACAGTTCTTTGTTGCCGATCATCTTTTTGTTCGCGCGGGCGGTCAAAATCGCCGCTTCGTTCAAAAGATTTTCAAGGTCTGCACCCGAAAATCCGCTGGTCATGCGGGAAAGGATCTTGAAGTTTACGTCGGGTGCGAGCGGTTTGTTGCGCGCGTGCACCTTTAAGATCGCTTCCCTGCCGCGCACGTCGGGAAGGTTGACGTGGATCTGCCTGTCAAAACGTCCGGGGCGGAGCAGTGCGGGATCGAGAATGTCCGCGCGGTTGGTCGCCGCCATGACGATGATGCCCTCGTTCGTTTCAAAGCCGTCCATCTGTACGAGCAGCTGGTTGAGGGTCTGCTCGCGTTCGTCGTGGCCGCCCCCGAGGCCCGTGCCCCTCTGACGGCCGACCGCGTCGATCTCGTCGATGAACACGATGCAGGGCTGGCTCTTTTTGGCGGCGTCGAAGAGGTCTCTCACCCTCGACGCACCGACGCCGACGAACATTTCAACGAAGTCTGAACCAGAAATGGAGAAGAACGGAACGTTTGCTTCCCCCGCGACCGCCTTGGCAAAGAGGGTTTTACCTGTGCCCGGAGGCCCTACGAGCAGAACGCCCTTGGGAATGCGCGCGCCGAGATCGGCAAATTTGCGGGGAGCTTTAAGAAACTCCACCACCTCCGCAAGCTCCTGTTTTTCCTCCTCCGCACCCGCAACGTCTGAAAAACGCACTTTGATGTTGGAGTTTACGCGGGCTTTGGTCTTGGCAAAGCTCATAGCCTTGCTGCCGCCCCCTTGCGTTTGCCTGATCAGGAGCCAGAACACAACGCAGACGAGCACCACGCCGATGATCGGAATGAGATAGGAAACAAAGCTGCCTGCATTCGGGTCGGTAAAGGTAAAAGTAAAGTTGAGATTCGCGTTGTTCGCCCAGGAAATAAGGAGAGCGATCTCCTCGTCAGACCTGCCGAACGTCGCTTCGTAAACGACTCTGCCGTTTTTATAGCAGATCAGATTATAATCGTCTACCACGATGCGATCGATCTCGCCGCTCTGTACGTATCCGCCCACTTCGGAAGAATCGATCGTTCTTCCCCCGCTGAGCATACTCGTCAAAACGGAAACGAGAATGATTATGAGTACTATGCCGAGGATCGTCCACAGTACGATTTTTGCCGTTTTGCTCATGAAGTTTCTCCTTGCTGTCGTTTAAACATTATTATAAATATATATCTATATATCTTTCTCTTGGCAAAATATGGCTCTGTCAGGTTCTTGAAAATAAAAATGTTTCGTCTTAAAACACGGCTTTTTATGCTTTTTTACAGGCGCGATATAACTTTGACCTTGACAACAAACAACTCTCTCTTACTCTTAAAACCTTAGCAACGTCTTTGCCGCTTTTCAACGCGGCCCGATCGCGCGTATTTTTTCGGCTTTAAAAGATCCGTTTCACGCAAGCCGTCCGCACCGTTCACATCCACCCGCGGCGTGGCACGCCGAGCGGGGCATTCGTCGAAAATTCGCCCGATGTTTTGCATACGGTCGACCCATCGTACATTTGAACGTCAAAATTTTTGCATGGCGCAATAAAAATCGCCTGTGGCGCATGTGATTTTATGCAGCAGCAACTGCATTTCCTTAAATCATATCTTACCGTTCGTTTTGATTTTGTTTTGCCTTTTTTGCAAACCGATTTGCCTGCCGCCGCTCCGATCGCCCTCGATTTTATCCGGTCGTACCCTTTTGCGATTTTGTTCGAAGCCTTCCCGTTAACAACTGACAACTTTGACCGAACCGTACGGCAGCTCGGCAAAGACTCTGTTTCCGCTTTTCCGTCCTTTGGGCAGAAGGTCGTCATACAGCTTTCCTGCAATACTTTACTCTCTTACCTTCGATACCGGCAGATTATCCCTTCTCAATTCAGTACTTCGGCTTACCCTTCATGCCTCACAGGCCCTTCGCAAGGCGTCCGCGACGTATCGGAGAAGGCAACAATCATTAGTTTGGCCCGGTTGTCTCGCTTTTAAACAGCTCCGGCCAAATCCGCCTGACACTCTCAAAAAGTTCCGCCGCACAATGCGCACCCTGCTCGCATTATGCATCATACTTTCACGGTTACCGAGTAAATGCGCCGCTACGGCAAAAATTGCATTCAGCGAGCGATCGGCCCGTCAGCAATCTGACCTTATTACAATATTTGGCGCAAAAATTAAATTCTGCGCCATGCGCGCAAACGAACTGTTAAAGGTGCAGGCAAATACATTCCATCGTTTTGTTCAACATTGTTTATCGGCAATTGTAATTAGCAAGATCCAAGCGCATGGTAAAGCATAGCTGATTAAAAAACCGTACTATAATCATACCATACTTTATAGAAAAACACAAGAAATTATTTGAAAATTTTTTAAGAAGCCAAAATTTTTATGAATTTATCATATTTTATCACAAAAATATGTATTGCGCCGCTTCTTTTTCGGCCCAAATTGCCCCTTTAAATGTTTCATATGAAACTTGTCGGCCGATAATGATGTTTCACGTGAAACTATAAATATTGCTTACGCATATACAAATTATGTCATTAAAAATGTTTCATATGGAACATTTTTAAACCCACTACAGCACATCACCGAGATAAAACACATGATCGGATTTATGTGCCAATAAACAACAGTGCAAACACAAATGTCTATTCGAAGATCAACATGTGTTTTATTTTGCGTTTGAAAGGCAAACAGATAACTAAGCGTTAAAATTTTTATTGCGCGCATAATAAAGTTGCATTGCTTATATAATTGCGTATTGTAAAAGAGTGCAACTGCACATGAAATTATTAACAGCAATTGACTATGCGCGTTAATCAATGTCGAATTCATCGTGCGTAGTTTTAGTTTAATTTATCAGGTTCAGCACATATATGCTTAATCATTGTTACTTGTACGCCAAATTTCGCGCACTTCCACTGCTGATAGGTGCACGATTTTCTTAATTATTAAGCGCATAAATATTGTAACTTTTTAGAAGTTTAGCGCAAAAAATAAATCGATTCATGTTTTAATGTTTCATATGAAACATTAAAACAATTACACGCATTGACAAAAAAACAAGACTGGGCAGAATTGATTTGATGCCTATTTTTGAAAAGCAAGCGAAAACCAACGGATAGAAAAGCCAAAAACGGCCGATTTTAGCCAAAAATATGTGAGAAAAAGCCGATTTTTTTTATGAATTTAAAAATTATTCTGTCTGAAACCGTCTGAGAGGCTTTTTTAAAACACCGTATTTACTCGAAAACAGCCATTTTTAAGCAAAAAATGGCATGCGCTAAGCCAAAAACAGTGATTTTTTAAAGAATTTCCGCCATTCAAATAGCTTTTTAAAACAGCTCGAAAAGAGGCTTTTTTTGGATTTTTCGACCGGTTTTCGGCAATTTTTACATTTAAAACAACTGGCGCAAACAAAATGAACTTATATGAACTGAAAACACGATGTATAACAACCGGAGGAGACCTATTTCGTAATAACGCATGCACAAATTTTTTGTGCGCTGATTCTTCAAATTTAATATGCGCATATCCTATTTATCAGCGCAATACGCACTGCTGAAAAATCAGAGTGGAGATGCTCGATCGCTATGCCTCAAATATAAGGACGCATATAAATTCGGATACGCATAAATATCTGTACGCAAGAAAAAATGCAGGCGCAAATATATTTAAATTGACATGCGCTCAAATAAAATAATAGTGCTAAAAAATTGAGCGCAAATAAATTGATCAGCGCAAATCGAACTTAGCGCCGATTTGTATGCCGGCGCATAAAAATGTAACGCTTTATGAAATTATACACAATGTTGCGCTCTTATTGTAGATAGAGTGCAACGAAGGTATTACCGATTTATCAACAATTGCGCCGCCTTTGCGCACAGAGTTGTCCACATTGTTGTGGATAACTCTGTGCGCAAACAATTGATCAAATCGCTAAATTGGGCGGCAAAAATATAAAAACAAGCAGAAATTTAATGCCAAAAATCATTTTTCTCCAAAATGAATTCAACAATTCCTGAATACGACTGATGATCGCACTCATAGAGGAGGGAGCTTCTTTACCTGCATGGAGATGCTCTGATCAAAAAAATTATATTTCAACCATACAAATTGCCCCGACGTCTTTCCGAGGTGCGAAACATCGCACCTCGGAAAGACAGGCAAAAAAACACCGGTTTATCTGCAAAAAAAAGTTAAAATTTCAATTATCTCAAATTTTTAAGCGAATTGAGTGTATATCGATAAAAAAACAGGCAATAAATAGCAGGGCGCAAAAAATAAGTTGCAGCGCATAACAGATGCTTTTGCGCCGTCAGTACTCTTATGCGCCCTTATAGATTTATGGAATACACTTTTAATATGTTTAACAAAATGGCTGCAAGCGGTCTGATCATGTGCATGAACAACTTTTTGAAAGACAATACCGCGCCGCCGGTGATCCTCTGCATCGGCAGCGATCTTGCTATCGGCGACAGTCTCGGCCCGATCTGCGGCACAATGATCAAGGAAAAGCGCACCAATGCAGAGGCATTCGTTTACGGCACTCTGACGCGCCCCGTTACGGCGAAAGAAGTAAAATATCTGAACGATTTTATCAAAAAAACGCACCCGCAATCTAAAATCATCGCCATAGACGCGGCTGTCGGGGCGGCAGGGGACATCGGGTTGATCAAAATCGCAAACAAGGGGCTGAAACCCGGGCTCGGCGCAAACAAGCGTTTTTCCTCCGTCGGAGACGTCAGCATCATGGGCATCGTCGCCGAAAAATCCGTATTCAATTATTCTCTTTTGAATCTCACGCGCCTGAGCCTGGTCTATAAAATGGCGGAAATCATCGCAGACGCCGCCGCAGCCTTTGTATCGAGCGAACAGACGACGTATCCGCTTGCCATCTGAATTTGCGATATGCAAAAGCACAGAGCATTACGGCCGGCCAAGGAAAAACAAAATTTTTTGTCTGTATTTCACCAACTATCCCTCGCACCCGCACTCATTTTACGCCCGGTTATTTTGATCGGGCGCATCGCTTTATTTATTCAAAGATATCAGTATCACAGACGGTCATGCGAAGCATCGTTTTTGCACGATTTTATATTTAATTCAAAGCGGCGCAAAAAAGTTTTGCGGGGCGCATAAAAAAGTAAATAATTGCAAAATACAATATAAATATTGCAAAGCGCCCCGCCGCGATCCCGCTACTCGCCTTGCTGCTGCACTCGACAGGTATCGCCCGGAATAATAATTTTACTTGAATATTCTTTGGTGTTGTGATATAATCAAAAAAACGTCTATATGCAGCGGAACCATAAAAGAAATGTTAATGCGGGATATTTTGGATAAATTTCATGATTGCGACAGCTTTTCCCTTTCGGCGGTCTGGAAGGAAGATTTTTTGCTGACGAACGGGCAAGCCGCACATGCTTTGCAGGTATATGAGGAGGCGTGTATAAAAGAACTGCGGCTGCAATATGCCGCGTTCAGTGAAGAACAGCGCGCCGCTCTGCCCGCATTCGATACATTGTGGGCAGACTTCAAAAATGCGTTTTTGTCCCGTCGGCAAGGAGCGGGAACTTTCAAACATACAAAGCAGGCTGATGCCTGACGGAATTTCTCCGCATCTTACAATTTTTTGGGAGCACGCCATCAGTTTGGGTATGTGCGCGGGTCAGGCGGAAAAGGCGCTACGCACGGGCAAACTTCCGCCAAAGGCTACGCTCCCTTCCGAATATGCGCCGATTCAGCCGCATCTGATTCGGGTACTGCCCTCCTTTTTTCACCACTGCACAAACAGCGGGGTGCTGAGGTGTCATTTTATTTTTGCGCTGAACGACGCCACTAAAGAATGGCTTTTGCAATATATCGACCCCGATTGCATACACGCTCCGCCGGAAGACTTTGCGCTGTATAAAGACGGATTTATCCTGTTTTCCACCTGTTCTCACAAAGGTATTTCTATCGAGATAAAGGAGAAACGGCGGGGCATACTATGACCCTGTTTTCCATAGCGTTGTGCCGCGCGGCACAACGCTATGCCAAAGGCAGAATAATGTTGAAAAGTTATAATAGGCATATGATCGGTTTAGAACGCGGAAAAGTAACTTTATATATTCATAACCCTGTATGGAATACGGAAGCAGCTCGTACAATTAAGGTGCTGAAAGAAATTTTAGGCGATATTGCAACAGAAACAGAACATGTAGGCAGTACAGCCGTCAATACCATAATGGCAAAACCGATCATTGATATTGCGCTTGCAGTACCAAATTTTACGGACATTATAGGTTATAACAGCAAATTAGAACTGCACGGGTTCTATTATCGCTATGCAATGGATCGTTTCAATAATATTTTTCGGGGAGAGATCGATCTTACATCAAATAACATTCGGCAGCTTTTATATGCTTGCGGAGGGTATTATGATGGCTCGAACAAACTTCAAACACACTTTATTCATGTAGTAAAAACAGAAAGTACAGAGTGGCGAAATTATATAAAATTTCGCGATCATCTTAATACGCACCCGCTTGTTGCCAAAGAATATGAAAATCTGAAAATAATGCTGTACCGAAAATATGCAGACAACCGGGAAGAATATACGGCGCACAAACGCGATTTTATTCAACGTATACTTAATTCAATTTAACAGCTGTTTTCCGAATATATCGGTGAATTAAAAAACACAAATATTAAATTCGGCTAAGCCTGTGTCGGATGACATTTTTGAACGGAAAAACCCGCTCGGAAACAAAGGGCAGGAGGATAAGGCAAATGGAAATTTCAGAAACGCTCGCCGCGCAGAAGGCATTTTTTCAAAGCGGCAAAACGTTGGACGCACAATTCAGAATAAACGCCTTAAAGGGGCTTGAAAGGGAAATACGCGCGGCGGAAGGGGAAATACTCGAAGCCCTCCGCAAAGACCTTTCAAAGAGCCGTTTTGAGGGCTACATGACGGAGCTCGGCATGGTCTACGCGGAACTTCGCTTTATGATCGCAAACGTCAGAAAGCTGATGCGGGCAAGGAGGGCGAAAACGCCTCTCTCCCAGTTTCCTTCCAAAGGCTTTTGCCTGCCCTCTCCTTACGGGGCGGCGCTCATCGTAAGCCCCTGGAACTATCCCTTTCAGCTGACCATGGTGCCCCTTATAGACTGCATCGCCGCGGGCAACTGCGCGCTCGTAAAGCCGAGCGCGACCTCCGCGGAAACGGCAAAGGCGATCGCGCGCATTCTGCAAAAGGCTTTTCCTCCCGAATATGTGGCGCCGGTTACGGGGGGCAGAGAGGAAAACGCCCGCCTCTTCGAATATAAATTCGACGTGATATTCTTCACGGGCGGAAAGGAGACGGGCAGGCACGCGGCAAAATGCGCCGCGGAAAACCTCACCCCCGTGATCCTGGAATTGGGCGGCAAAAGTCCCTGCATCGTGACCGAAGACGCAAACGTGCGGCTGGCGGCGCGGCGCATCGCTTTCGGCAAGCTCCTCAACGCGGGGCAGACGTGCGTCGCGCCCGACTATCTTCTCGTGCACCCAAAAGTAAAGGCGCCTCTTCTTCTTGCACTGGAAGAGGAGATCGTAAAAATGTACGGAGAAGACCCTCTCTCGCGGGAAGATTACCCCAAAATGATCGGCAGGCGGCAGTTTGACCGCGTTCTCTCCATCATCGATCCCGAAAAGACCGTTTTCGGCGGGGGATACGACGAAAAGGCGCTGAAAATCATGCCCACCCTTTTAGAAAACGTCTCTTTTGACGACGCCGCAATGCGGGAAGAGATCTTCGGGCCCGTTCTTCCCGTCATGGAAGCGGAAACTCTCGACGATATAAAGTCGGCGATCTCCCGCAATCCCACGCCCCTCGCGCTGTATTGGTTCGGTAAGGACAAAAGAGCGGCGATGCGCGCCGTGCGCGAAATTTCCTTCGGCGGCGGATGCATCAACGATACCGTGGTACACCTCACCGCGCACGATCTCGGGTTCGGCGGGGTAGGGGAGAGCGGCACGGGCGCCTATCACGGCGCGCGGGGCTTCTTCGCGTTCTCTCATATAAAGGGCATCCTCTCCAAAAGCGAAAAAATCGACCTTCCTTTCCGCTATGCGCCCGCAACGCCCGCAAAGGAAAAAGCTGTGCGCAAATACATGAAATAGCCGGAACTCAATGCGATTGCTCTCAGACAATAAAAATATCCCCCTCGAATGATCGAGGGGGATATTTTTGCATACTCATTCGTTGAGCAGCGCCTTGCTCATGTCGAGTATCTCCTGCGCGTACTTCTTTTTCCGCGATTTTAAGATCGCCTTGTAAATAAAATAATTGGCGCACACCATCGCGATGCCGACAACGCCCACAACGACGCCCAGTACGAATAAATCGGCAAAAACTTTCATGGCAAGGCACATGCCTACGCCGAGTACGAGCGCACCGATGATGCCGAAGGTATAGGCGAACGCCTCCGCGGGCATTTTTACCGCCTTATCCTTTTTTTTGAGCTGTTCCAGGGCGGTGGGCTTTTTCTCCGAATAATCGGAGCGCATTTTTTCGATC
The DNA here is from genome assembly GCA_019115995.1 of Candidatus Borkfalkia avistercoris. Classification (GTDB taxonomy): domain Bacteria; phylum Bacillota; class Clostridia; order Christensenellales; family Borkfalkiaceae; genus Borkfalkia; species Borkfalkia avistercoris. The sequence goes on along the minus strand of DXCL01000023.1, from coordinate 1,436 downwards.
TCTTTTCTTTCCTTTTCGTTCAACATTTCGTTTCTCTCCTTTTTTTTGTTTGTGCTTTCATTATAGACGGCTATCGTAAAGAAACTATTGTTGTAATGTTAAACTTTTGTAAATAGACCCTCTATAAACATACATGCGTTCCGCCTGCGCCCGTTCATAGAAAAAAGCTCCCCTTTTATGGGGGAGCTTTTTGTTTTTAAGTTGGTTTATTCTTCGTTTTTGCCCTCGTCTTCCGTCCTGGCGGCATTGCTGTTGCCGAGGTAGGTACCGAAGTAGGGGGCTCTCTTCGCGGGCCTTGCGCCGCCCGAGGAGGGGTTCCTGTCTCTGCGCTCGCGCCTGTCGTACGGCTTTCCGCCCTGCCTGTCTTTATTGTATCCGCCGCGGCGGTCTCCGCGGTCTCCGAAATTCTTTCTGTCTTTGCCGTATCCGCCTTTGCCTCCCCTTCTTTCAAAGCGGTCGCTTCCGGGGCGCATGTTGTTGGGAATCACCACGATATAGCGGTTGGGCTCTTTTCCCTCGCTCTGCGTTTTCACCTCCGTGCTGTCCGCCAGAGCGGAATGGATCACGCGGCGCTCGTACGGGCTCATAGGCTCCAAAGAGAGCTTTCTGCCCGTCCTGACCGCCTTTTCCGCGAGCTTGTTCGCGAGGCGTTTGAGGGTCTCTTCCCTCTTTTCGCGGTAATTTTCGCAGTCTACGACGACTCTCTTATACTCTTCTCTTCCGATGTTGGCAACGGCGCCCGCAAGCACCTGCAACGCGTCGAGGATCTCGCCCCTGTGCCCGATCACCGAGTAGGAATTGGTCGTGATCACGTTGATCTTCGTGTTCTCTTCGCTTTCTTCCAGTTCGTTGGTCGCCGCGATGCCGAGGATATCGAAAAGCCCTTCCAAAAAGTCGACCGCCCGTTCGCCGTCCGTCTTCCTTTTGGAGATCTTTACCTTCGCCTTTACAGATTTGAAAAGGCCTTTTTTGCCCTCTTCGAGCACGACGATCTCCGCCTCTTCTCTTGCCAGACCGAGGGCCCTGAGCCCCTCCTCGACGGCGTCTTCCACCGTTTTCCCGGTGAATTCATATTCGTTCATTTTTTCTTTCCTCCCTTCCGCACCGTATTTGTATCTTGGGTTTTTTCTTCCGCCTGCGGAACGTTTTTATCGAATTTCTGTTTTTTTCCGCCTTTTCCTGCCGCGATCGGTTCTCCGCTCGTCCTGTATGCCTGCGGAATACGCTTGTTATACTTTTCCTGTATTTCCTTTTCTTCGATCTTTTTGAATTTTGAATCGATGACCATATTGATGAGAACGGTACTCACGATGCCGAACAGGTTGCTCACGATCATGTAAATGCTGAACGCCGCGCTGTACATGAAGGAGAACACGCCGAAGATGATCGGCATCACGATCATCATGACGCGCTGCGTCTTTTTGCCGCGCCCGTCC
>DXCL01000022.1 GCA_019115995.1 Candidatus Borkfalkia avistercoris | reverse complement strand
ACGGGAAAATTAGAATAAGGAACAAAAAAGAGGAGCAAAGGCATAGGAGAAGAAAGTTAAGCACAGGAAAGGCCCGTTAACGGGCGGCAAGTAACAATCGCATGACTGCCAGGTCGTCATAAGCGCGGCTTGCGCGCCGCTGGTAGTATTAGGGCTAACAGCCCGAAACTGAAAAACCACCGGCTCTGCCGGTGGATGTTTATTGTTTCGTCTGCGGATAGGTCAAAATGCGCAACGCTGCGTTCATAAATCCTGTTAATATTCTGTCAACGGTATGCGGCAGCATACTTATAACCGCATAAAATAAATTTTTTAAGAGGTGATTCCCAATATTTCGTCTGAGGGAACTCCCAAAAAATCACATAAACGCGCGAAAGTGTCGAGAGCGGGGAATACGTCTCTTTTCATGTATGCAGATACCGTCTTCTCCGATACGCCGATCGCTTGCGCTATCTCTTTTTGTTTATAGTTGCTCTGTTTAATGGCTTCGCGCAAACGTTTTTGAATTTCGCTTAACTGAAATTTGTCTGTCATCTTTTCCATAAACTTATTATCGTATATTGTTAGATTTTACTTTGATCGCTGTATATAGCGAATGAGCAAAGAGGGGGCTAAAATTCTGTTCTGCCGATCAAAGCGTCGATGCTTATGTCAAACAAATCTGCAAGCCGCCATAAGTTACTCAATGTTGGCTCCATATTTCCTTTTTCCCACTCACTCACGCATTGTTGCGTTACGTCTATTATTTTGGCGACGTCTTTTTGCGAAAGTTTATTTTCTTTTCTTAGTTCCTTCAAGTTTTGTGCAAATGAATTATTCATATATCATTTATACAATAAAACTTGTGAAATGGTTTGACATACAAGTATAGTTGTGTTAAACTAAAATAAAAAAGGAGTAAAAGATGAAAAAATGTTTACATTGTGGCGAAAAAATAGAGGACGACGAGGAGTTTTGTCCTGTTTGCGGGTATGAGGTTGACAAAAAAGAAAAGGCTTTGTATAAGAGCTGTAAATATTGCGGGGTTACAGGTTTTATATTGGGAATATTTGCATTTTCACTCGGCGGAAATATTATAATGGGGATAATGGCTGTCGTTTTTTCATATATGCAAATTAAACAGGACAGGATCAATCGGACAAAGCAGCGAAACGCTTTCGCAATAGCGGGCTATGTGTCAGGAATATGTGTTATCATTTTATATATTGTTGCACTCATTTTACAATTTATGGACGGTAGCGGTATACTACTTTATTTGAATTTTCAGAACTTCGTCTTATTATGAAAAGAGCGTTTCGCGGTTATTATAACCGCGAAACGCTCTATGAATTATAGATCCTTTTCGCTCCATGCGTTCGGAAAGGAATTTGTATCGAATGAAACCGTTTTTATATATTTTGTTTGCTTTCCGTCGAGCCGGATTTTTTTGTTCTGAATATAAACAGAAACACGGCGCTCACGATGGATATGACGGCCTGCGAAAGGGGAACCGAGATCCACGTTCCCCAAACGCCCAAAAGTGCGGGCATGAAGAGAAGAAGGATTAAAAGTATTGCCGGTTCGCCGAAAATCAGGATATAGGCGCGCCATGACTTATCCGTCGCGTAAAAATAGGCGGCAGTCATGCGCGTAACGCCCGCAAAAAGGTAGCCCGCCGTAAAGAGGGGGAGTATTTTTGCCACCTCGTTCGAAACTTCGGCCGAGGCGCCGAACAGCCCCGCCATGTATTCCCTCGCAAAGAACAGCGCGGCGCAGCATACGACGGCGGTCGCCGCCGCAAAAATAAATCCGTATGTGCGCACCCGCTTGGCGCTCTGTTCGTTTCCTTCGCCGAAGTATTGGCTCATGAGCGGCTGACTGCCGTCGCTGATGCCCTGTAAAAGCAGGAGCACCACGCAGGAAATATAGCTAACCGTCGCATAGCATGCAACGGCAAATTCTCCGCCGCTGATGGCTGCGAATTTATTTACGAGAATGAGGGTGATATTCGGAGAAAAGGTGAGCCCGAAAGGAGAGAGCCCGATCAACAGGATCTGCCGCATGAGCCGCCCCGCCCCTATGCCGAGGCGCAGGGAAAGTTTCTGCTTTTTCGCGATCAGGTAGCCCGCGCATACGATAAGCGTTGCCGCCTGGCCGATCACGGTGGCTGCCGCCGCGCCCGCCATGCCCCAGCCCGTTACCCAAACAAAAACATAATCGAGCACGATATTGGTTACAAAGCCCGAGATCATCGCGGCCATCGCCGCGACCGAGCCGCCCATATTGCGGATAAAGGGCACGAGGCCCGTGCCGAAAATTTGCAGGACAGCACCCCATACGATCACGCGGATATACTCTTCCGCGAGCGCATAGGTATCGCCCTCCGCGCCGAACAGCCGTATGAGCGGCGCGGAAGCAAACGCAAAAACGGCGGTCAGCAGTACGCTTGCCGCGGCAAGCAGAATGCAGGAAGCGGCAAAATATTTGTGCCTGCTTTCGGGCGCGGTGCCGCCCGCGGCGATGGCAAAGCGGATCGCTCCGCCCATGCCGATGCCCGTGCCCGCCGCCTGTATGAACGCCGTGATGGGGTAGGCGATGTTGACCGCGGCGAGCGCGTTGTCGCCTAACTGGTTGCCTACAAAAAATCCGTCCGCAATGGAATAAACGCCCGAAAGCGCAAAGGCGAGCATGGAAGGCAAAACATATTTTAAGAAAGCGCGCACCGTGACCATAAGCTTCTCCCGAAGGCAGGCGAACATAGATTGCCAAAAAATCTGCCTGCCCGTGTACGTTCGATTATATCTGAAATCGAAGGCATTGTCAACCGCCGTGCGCACAATTTTTTCGCGTGCGCGCAGCGCGCATATGCGGCCCGGCGCATACCGCCGTTTCGTATGCGCCGAGCCGCACGTTCGGGCAAGAAATGCGTTGCCGGGCATATGAAACGGCGCTCCCTTCATAAAAAGGGAGCGCCGTTTGGCGTTTTATTTTTCGAACCTGAGCGTAATGTTTCCGAGGTCGGTCGTCGCATTCAGGCGGATCGCGCCGCTGCCGCCCGAGGGTATATTGGAGGAGCCGGTGCCGGTATTGATGAAAAAGGTGTAATCGCTTTGGCTTCCCGCAAGGGCGCCGTTTATGCGTATGTCGCCGAGGTCTGTCCGGAACGTGAGCTCGTTTGCGCCGAGCACGCCGCCTTCGGCAACGAAAATGTCGCCGTTGTCCGTTTCGGCAGAGAAGCTCGCCGCGCGCACGCTTTCCCGCAGACGTATGTCGCCGTTCTCGCTCTTGACCGTCAATGCGCCCGAAACCTGCAAATCCGTGAAAGTCAGGTTTCCGTTGTCCGTTTCTGCGGAAACGGCCGAAGCGCTCGCGTTCGTTAAATCGATGTTCCCGTTGTCGCTTTCGAGCGTTACGTTCCCCTCCGCCGTAAGCCCTTCTACGGCGACCCTGCCGTTATCGCTCGAAAATTCCGCGTTTCCGCGCACGTGCAAGCCGCCCGCAGGGGATATGGCGATATCTCCGTTGTCCGAATGCACCTTTACGGAAGGTGCGTTCACGGCATTGGCGGCAGAAACGCTCACGGAACCGTTGCCCGTGTCGATGTCGAGCGAGCACTCGGTGCCGGCGGGCAGGATCACCGTCAGGGTGGGGGTAGAGAGGTTCCAGCTGAACAGATCGAAAGTATCGTCTTTTTCTTCGACGCGCAGCGCGCCGCCCTCAAACGTAACGGAAACGGAGGCGATCTCCTCGCCGTTGCTGTTGATGCGTACGGGATAGGAGATCTGCACGTTGCTCGCGTCTTCGCGGTAGCTGATCTCTACATGCGCGCTCGTATAACGCACGAAAATGCTGTCTGTCTGCGCGCCCTCTTCCAGGCTGTACTCTTTTTGCGTGTAACGCACGGTGCTCAGTTTTTTGAAGTCCCAGTCGGCGGCGCTCATGCCGCATACGAACAGGGCGATCGCCGCAACGAGCAAAACGACGCCGATGATGATGAGCGCCTTTGTCCATCTGCGCTTTGTCTTTGCCATGTCAGTATGCCTCCCTTTTGCCGCGGATAAACCGTCCCGTTACGGCAAACAGTTTTCCGCAGAGAATAAACAGTTTTTTTGTGAGGAACAGAAAGGGTGGAATGAGCAGGCACCCCGCGCCCGCGGCGGCGAGCCCTATGCCGAGGTGCGCCACATATGCGCCGCTCGCGCCGTAAATGCACATCTGTGCGACAAAGTAAAAGAAATCCGCGATCCCCGCCGCGATCACGGCAAAACCGCTCACGAACACCGCCGCGCCCGTTATGCCGAGCGCCGCCAGCACGATGAGCACGGGCAGCCCCACGAACAGAAAGAGGAAAAAGGCGATAAAAAATCTGCCTGCGGCGCCCTTTTTGGTTTTCGGTGCGCCGCTTTCTTCCAGCGCGCGCGCCGCAGCCTCTTCGGGTGCGCCGAACTCTTCGAGGATCGCCTCTTCCGAAAACCCCGCGTCGCGCTTATCCCAATAAAGTTCGTCGTAATAATCGAGCACTCTGCGCCGCTCTTTGTCGGGCAGGGCGGATAATTTTTTGTTCAGCCGCTTATCCCATTGCTTTTTTGTCATTTTTTGCCTCCGTTTACGATAAATTCATAAATTTTTTCAAATTCGCGCACGTCTTCGATAAATTCGACGATGCGCTGCATGCCTTTTTCCGTGATCTCATAGTATTTGCGCAATCTGCCGTTGTATTCGCGGCTGTGCGTAGAGACCGCGCCCGAGGCTTCCAGTCTCTTTAAAATGGGGTACAGGGTAGATTCCGAGATCTCGATGTACGGCGCCACGTCGGCTATGATCTTGTACCCGTACGACTCTCCGTTTCTTAGAACGGACAGCACGCATACGTCGAGCAAGCCCTTTTTCAGCTGTGTGTCCATTTCGCCTCCCGCATACTGTTTTATGCATAATACTATACATTGCATAGTATAGTTTGTCAAGCATTTTCCGCTATAAATTTGAAAAAAAGCAAAAAAAAAGCGCCGCCCGGTCGGGCGGCGCTTTGTGCCGTATCAAATTCAGCGTATGGAATTGCTGTAATTGTAGATCTTTTCGAGCAGGCCTTCGGAAATGATGGTGCGGTATCTGCCCATGAACACGAACACTTTTGCGAAGAACTCGCGGTTATCCGCGCCGATCGTATATACGGGCAGGCGCTTGTTCTCGCCGTAAACGCGGGAAATGAACAGCTTGTCGAACTCGTCGCGCTCGGCGGGGGTAAGGCTGTTGATGAATGCGTCGGGCAGATAGGGGATAGGCCCGCCGTAGTAGCCGGGGGCGTTCTGCGCATACTGCTGCGCGTATCCCGCTCCGTAGTAGGGCATGCCGCCGGCATAAGGCGTTTGCCCGTTGCTCTGCGCGCCGTATTGCTGAGAAGCCTGCTGCGCCGCTTGCTGCGCGGCCTGCGCCGCCTGCTGTCTGCGCGCCTCTTCCGCGGCCTCGTAGTCGGTAAATTCGCGGTTGAACACGCCGTCGTGCTGTTTCTGTTCGAAGTTGAATTCCTTTTCCTCTTCGATCTCTTCGCCCTGCGGCGCCTCGTCGCGGATCGCGCCGTCGTAGGAGGAAGCGGGTTCCGCATCTTCTTTTTCGCGGTTCTGCGCGACGATGTCTTCGATCGAGATCTGCGCGGCGTCGTCGAGCGCGGCGTTGACTCTTGCCGCGTCTTCGGAAGCGGCCTCTGCGGGAGCCTCTTCTGCGGCGGGCTGTGCCGTTGCTTTGCCGAAGCCTGCAAACGCCATCTGATTATCCGATTCGGTCACGAATACGGGTTCGTTTTCCTTTTTCGCTTTTTTCGCCGCGCTCACCGCAAATACGATGATGGTGTAGATGAGCTGTACGAGCGAGAGTCCGAGGAAGATGACGATGCCGAGGTGATCGCTGAGCGTGCTGAAAGAGTCTTCCACCACAAAGAAGATAAAGCACACGGCGGAAAGAACGAACATGACGACGGAGCGCACCAAATCTAAGCCGCCCATCTTGCGTATCGCAAGGGCAAGAAGCGCGAGCGCCGCGTTTGCCGCCGCCGCGCATGCGAGAGCGATGAACGAATAGGAGATCACGGTCGCGAGCGCGCCTTCGCCGTAAGAGAAGTTGATGTTGAAAAAGTCGAGCAGAACGTGGTCGCCGATGAAGGCTCTGTCGTAGAACAGCATCGACGCATAGGCGAGGCCGATGAGTCCGCCCACGCATTTTACGCAGCCCTTGCCTTTATAATAAGAAAGGGAAAGTACGAAGAGCATAAACAGGCCGAACACCAGCGAAAAGAAGGTGGAGTTCAGGGCGATATATGTTTTTTCGTCTTTGAACATTTCTGCGAGCGAAGCGCCGACCTTTGCATAGTTTACATAGATGAAGAATGTAAACACAACGATGCCCGCAAGCGCCTTGATGCAGTTGAGTGCGAACGCCGCCTTTTTCTTTACGAACAGGGAAATGACCGTAAAGATGAGCAGCAGCGCATAGAACCCCGTAAAGGCGTAGTAGGCTATATTGAGGAATTGGATCTCCGACGCCGTTTTGAAGTTATCGAAGATGAGCCGGTAAAGCCCCGTATCCGCGAGCGCCGCGTCCGGCACGAACAGCAATACCGCAAAGCCGACGAAGATAATGAGCGAAAGCACGATCTGTGCGGCTCTGCTTTCCTTTTTTGTATCGGGTGCCGTTGTCTGTTGATTCGTCATAATGTTACCCCTGATATTTTTTTGCGGCAGTTCGGGCGTACGCCTTTTTGCCGTGCTTATCCTCCGCCTTGCGGGGTGAGAGGATATTTTCACATATATAATTTTACTATATAAGGAGAAAAGTGTCAAGTATAAAACAAATTATTGTCAGAATCGGAAAGATTTTTGTGCAAGATGTTTTTTCTCAAAAACGCAGGTTTTATATAAAAGAATGTGTAAAACGCGTAAAAATTTACACAATTTCGCGCTGTATTTGAAAAAGTATTGATATTTTTTGCGATTTAAGCTATAATGAAAGCCAAACGACGGTGCAAACCGATCTTTGGAGAGCTAAAATGGTTTCGGATCTGAAAAAGAGCATACAGTCTGTCTATCAGAAAACGGGGGTGGACGTATTTTTGTTTTCTCCCGAGGGGAAATTTTTATTTTCCGCCGCGGGGGAAAAGCCTCTGTTCGAGGCGCGCGCGTTTACGGGCGTCATGCAGGACGACGCCGCGGGGGTCACCTTTTTTAAGGTGCTTTACCGCGGAGCGGAATATGTATGTGCCGTGAAGGGCGCGGGCGCGGTGGAAAAAAATTACGCCGTATTTTTGTCGGACGCGATCGAAAATTCTGCGGGCAAAACGCTCAACCTTCCCCGCTCGGAGTTTATCCGCCGCATTCTGCTCGGGGAGTGCTCCGCCGACGACGTGCAGACGTATTCGATCAAATATTCCGTGCCGGACGCGCCGTGCTTTGCGCTCGCCATCTCGTCTGACATAAAGTCGAGCGAGCTTACCTCCTTTCTCTCGCAGTATGCCGGGGAAGACGCGGATACGGCGGTCGTCGTTACGGGCAAAGACTGCGCGTTCATCAAATTCATGGGGGAAGATTCAGAATACCAGTCTTCTGCGGACTTTGCGAACTTTCTGGCTCGCTCCCTGTTGGAAGAGGTGGGGGTAAAGGTGCGCATCGGCGTGGGCGGCATGGTGAAGCATTTTGACGAGATCGCCTCTTCCTATCGCCAGGCGAACACCGCGCTTCGCATGAGCGGTATCTTCAATTCCAAGGGAGAAGTGCATACCTATCGCGAATTCGTGCTCGTGAAAATGCTCGAAGATCTGCCTGAGGCAAAACTCGGAGAATACCTTTCCATATTGCTCGAAGGCGACGCGAAAGAGATCCTCAAAGACGACGATATGGTAAACACCGCCGAGGAATTTCTGGAAAACAATCTGAACGTGAGCGAAACTTCCCGCAATCTGTATATGCACCGCAATACGCTCATGTACCGCCTCGACAAGATCGAGCGCGTCATGGGGCTGAACCTGCGCAATTTTTCAGACGCGGTAACCTTCCGCGTCATCACCATACTTTATAAACTGACCTGATCGGAGGACTTGCAAACATGGATATTTACGAAAGTTCGCTCAAACTGCACGCGGAGCTCGGCGGCAAACTCGCCGTGAAGCCGCTCGTGGAAGTCAAAGACAAAGACGCGCTTTCCAAGGCGTACACGCCCGGCGTGGCGGCGCCCTGCAAAGAGATCGCAAAGGATCCCTCCAAAGCGTACGTTTATACGCGCAAATGGAACACCGTGGCGGTGGTATCCGACGGCAGCGCCGTTTTGGGGCTGGGCAACATCGGCGGGCTTGCCGGCCTGCCCGTTATGGAGGGCAAGAGCCTTCTTTTTAAAGAGTTTGCCGACATAGATTCTGTACCCGTCGTGCTTTCGGGGCAGGACGAAGACGACATCGTGAAGGCGGTGGAAATGATCGCGCCGACCTTCGGCGGCATCAACCTCGAAGACATCTGCGCGCCCAAATGCTTTGCCGTGGAAAAGCGGCTGAAAGAAAAGCTGGATATCCCCGTCTTTCACGACGACCAGCACGGCACGGCGATCGTCGTTACGGCGGCGCTGTTCAATGCGCTCAAAGTATGCGGCAAGCAGATGCGCGGCGCGAAGATCGTCATCTGCGGCGCGGGCAGCGCGGGTATCGCCATCTGCCGGCTGCTTATGGCAAGCGGCGCGGAGAACGTTGTGCTGGCGGACAGGAACGGCCTCGTGTGCGAGGGGGAGAGCTGGCTCACCTCCGCGCAGGCGGAGATCGCAAAGGTAACCAACCGCCAAAAACTTCGCGGCACCCTCGCCGACGGCGTGAAGGGGGCCGACGTGTTCATCGGCGTTTCCGCGCCGAAGCAGCTCACCGCGGAGATGGTGAGGAGCATGGCGGAAAAGCCCGTCGTATTCGCGATGGCAAATCCGGAACCCGAGATCTATCCCGATGAAGCGAAGGCGGGCGGCGCGTACGTAGTAGGTACGGGCAGGAGCGACTTTCCCAATCAGATCAACAACCTCCTGGCGTTTCCCGGGGTGTTCCGCGGTGCGCTCGACGTGCGCGCGAAAGACATCAGCGAGGGCATGAAGGTCGCCGCGGCAAGGGCGCTTGCGGCGCTGGCGGAGGAAAACCTTTCGCAGGAATATATCATTCCGTCTCCGTTTGACAGGAGAGTCGCGCCCGCCGTCGCAAAGGCGGTCGCGGAGCAGGCGAAAAAGGAAGGGCTTGCGCGCATCTGAGCGAAGGCATAAATCGGGCGAAAAAGGGGAAGAATGTATGACGTATAAGGAGATGTACGAACTTGCGGTGCGCAATCTTTTGCCGAAGGAGCACGGCAGCGGTTTTTCGAGCGGCTTTGTGAGCGCGGTTCTGGAAGGCGCGAACGGTAAATATTATTGCGGGGTGAACATCGACCTGTATTGCGGGCTGGGCTTTTGCGCGGAGCGGAGCGCGGCCGCGGCGATGATCACGGACGGGGAAACGGTTATCCGCCGCGTCGTATGCGTGGGGCAGAACGGAGCGCTCATGACGCCCTGCGGCAGCTGCCGCGAATTTATTTCCCTCCTTTCTCCCGAAAACAGGAACACCGAATTTTTGTGCTCGCTCGAAGGGGAGAAGACGATAAAACTTTCCGAACTGCTCCCGTTCCCATGGGACGCGACCGAATGAACGGCATGCCCGCGCGCGAGTGCGGGCTTCATTTTATCTGAAATAGAAAGGAGAACGATATGCAAGGCGATAACGGGCTGTATCCTGCCGAAAAACAGAAAAAAAAGCGCTCTGCGCTCAGGGTCGCGCTGATCTCCGTCGGCTGCGTCGCAGCGGCGGCAGTCGTATTTTTTGCCGGATTTTTTACCTATCGGCTCACGCTGGACGACGGGCTTAAATCTCTGCTGTGGTTCAAAGACCGTATCCAGGACGAATATTATAAAGAGATCTCCGACGAGGATTTTTGGCAGGCAGCCATCGACGGGGTGGAAAATATCCTCGACGACTATTCCTGCTATTATTCCGCCGACGAGTACGACGCCGTGCTCAATTCCGACCGCGGCATCAAAGACGGCGTGGGGCTTTCCTTCTTTTCAAACACGAACATGGTGTATAAAGTCGCCGTCGGTTCGCCCGCTTTTTATGCGGAAAGCGAATCGGGCGAGCGCGCGGAAGCGGGCATGTTCCTCACGGGCGTGGGGGAGAGCGCCGATTCCGTGAAAGATACCTTTACCGCCGCGGCGGTGAGCGAGGCGCTCGGCGGTGCCGGATCGGGCGATACGCTCTTTTTGCGCCTTTCCAAGACCGCCGCAAACGATACGCAAAACTGCGTGCTCCTCTCCGTCGAATACGAAACGTATACGGAAAGTTACGTGCTCTATGCCACCGCCGCGCATACGTATGCGCTCGTTTTTGACGACAATGCCGAAAACGGAACGTGGCAGCTCGTGGGGGACGGCATGGAAGAATTGTCCGCGGGCGAGGCATATATAAGGCTCGTTCAGTTCGAGGGGAACGCGGCGGAGGAATTCGGCAGGGCGGCGGAGCAATATAAGGAAGACGGCTGCGACACGCTCCTTCTGGATCTTCGCAACAATGGCGGGGGGAGCCTGTCCGTTCTGCGCGGCATCGCGGCGTATCTTCTGAAAGACGCCGATAAAGGCAGCCCGCTCATGTATGCGGGAGAAGAGGGCGATCGCGCCGTATATTCCCTCAAAGACGACCTGTACGCCGACTATTTCGCTTCGAGCAAAATTTATGCGGCGGGCAACAGCAATACCGCTTCCGCTTCCGAAGCGCTGCTGGGCGCGATGCTCTGCTATAATACTTTGGAATACGAGGATATTTATCTCGTGAAGGCGGGCGGCGGCGCGGATGATCCCGCGCGCACGTACGGGAAGGGCATCATGCAGACGACTTATTACAACCCGCTCACGGGCGAGGCGGCAAAGCTTACTACGGCGCGCATCTACTGGCCGGACGGAACGACCTGCATTCAGGGCAGGGGCATCACTTCCGACGACGGCGCGCACCGCATAGACGCGGCGACCAACGCCGATTACGGCGATCCCGCGCTGTCTGCGATCCTCGCGGATATTGCGGCGCAATAAACAGCGTTAAAAAGTAAAAGAGGCAAAAGCATATATAAAAGGCGGCGGCGCGTATCTTCGCGCCGCCGCCTTTGCCTGTTTCCCGAAAAGCGGTCAGGAAAAATATTTTCCGAGCATGCGCTCGATATTCTCGTCGGCGATGCCGCGCACGGGCGCGAGGAAGTCTTCCCCGCCCGCATTCTCCTGTACTTCCGGCGCTGAAAAAGGCGCGGGCGCGCTTTTTTTCTCGCTTTCGGGCGCAGTTTTTGCCGCCGTCAGCTCGCTTGCGAGCGTTTGCAGCTCCTTTGCGGCGGCGATCAGCTGGGCGGGCGTCATGCCCAGAATACGCACGTCTTTGAGCAGGTCGCTCTCCCATATATCGCCGTTTGCGCCTCCCGAAAGCGCGGAGAGCGTTTCCAGCAGCTTTTGCGGCGGCGGTACGTTTTTACCCGAGCCCGCCGCGATGATGAGCGCAAGCACAAGCAATATTTCCATAGATATATCCTCCCGTCGTTGATATGGCAAAGGTGCGCCGCGGCGCATATAATGGAGTACGGTAAAAATCAGCGGAGGTGTTCATGAAAGATTTTAATTCGTATAAGCCGGAGGATAGCGCGCAGGGAGGAGGGGAAGATATTTCCGACCTCGCCCAGAGGCTCACGGCGGCGTTTGCGGGCAAAGGAGAGGGCGACGTGCTGCGCGCCATCTATGCCGAAGCGGAAAAGAGCCGCAGGGCGGGCACTCTGTCAGACGCCGACCTCGACAACTTTTACAACGCGCTTTCGCCCATGCTCGACGGCGCCAAGCGCAAAAAGCTCGCGTTCGTGATCGGGCGCCTTAAAAAGATGTAACGCTCCGCGCGATCTTTTCTGCGGCAAGCAGAAATGTTTGCACCTCGTGCGGGGTATTGAATTCGGATAGGCTCGCGCGCACGAGCCCCTCGCCGGCGCTCCCGAGCGCTTCGTGCATGAGGGGCGCGCAGTGCAGGCCGCCGCGCACGGCGACGCCGTAACGGTCGGAAAGTTCCTGCGCGAACAGTTCAGACTGCGCGCCGCCGCATCGGAAGGATACGATCCCGAACGGGTTTGGCTGAGAGTACACGCGTATGCCTGCTATCTTTTTCAGCCCGCATATGAGGGAACGCGTCATACCCTTTACATAGGCGGCGTTTTCCTCCATGTGCGCTTTTAAGTAGATCGTTCCCTCAAAGAGAGACATCGCGGCGGGATAGTTGAGGGTGCCAGCTTCCAATCTGTCGGGGTAAAAGGAGGGCATATCCGGATCGGCGCTCTCGCTCCCCGTGCCGCCGTAAAGCAGGGGCGCGGGGTCAAAGCGCTCCGAAAAGAGCAAAACGCCCGAACCCGCAACGCCGTGCATGCCTTTATGCCCCGCCGCGCACAGTGCGTCGATGCCCTGCGCGCGCATATGCAGGGGGATATGCCCGCATGCCTGCGCGCCGTCGCATATCACGAGCGCCCCTTCCGGGAGAACGGCTTTTACGGCGGCGGGGTCGATCTGCGCCCCCGTCACGTTGGAAGCGAGCGTGAAGACCGCCGCTGCGGTATCTTCGCGCGCGGCGGCGGCGAAGGCTTCGGGCGGCACCGTGCCGTTTTCGTTCAGCCCGAGCACGGTCAGCTCCGTTTTGCCCGCCCGTTCGAGCGCGCGGAGAGGGCGCAATACGGAATTATGCTCCATGACGGTCGTGATCACGTGCGCCTTTTTACCGGCGGGCAGCGCGTTTGCAAAGCCGAACAGGGCGGCGTTGAGCGCCTCGGTGCAGTTTTTGGTGAAGATCACCCGTTCGAACCCGTAACCGCCGAAAAATCCGTCCAAAAGCTTGCGGCAGTTCAAAAGGTTCTGCGCGAGCGTAACGGAAAGGGCGTGCCCGCTCCTTCCGGGGTTGGCGTTCGCGCTTTTGATCGCTTCGCACGCCGCCGAGATCACGGACGGCGGTTTTGCGCCGCCCGTGGCGGCATTGTCGAAATAGATCATGTTCCCTCCCGAATGATTTTTTCTGAGACAGTTTATTGTATGCGGCTTCTGCGCAAATTATCGCGCGGGCGGCGTTTTTTATCTTGCTAAGGAGAAAAGATTTATGATGCAGACTTATCTTGCGGTATTCCGTTCGCGTTCGCAGACGCTCGACTTCGTGGCGCGGCTGCGCTCCTTCGGCATTCCCGCCTCGGCGGTCTCTACGCCGAAAGAGGCGAACGTCGGGTGCGGGCTCTCCGCGAAGATCGGCGCGTTCGATCTCTCGCGGGCAAAGCGCGCTCTGGCGGGAGGGCGTTACTGCGCCTTTGTCGGATTTTTCCGCGTGGAAAACAAGTACGGGCGCACGTTCGTCTATCCTGCCTGAGAAAGCCGCGCGTTTTGCGCGGCAAAAATAATTGAAATTATGCGCAAAGTATGTTAAAATAGGCGCATGGACAAGCAGGCGAGAGAACAGGCTCTGAAAATATTATCGGAAGTGTATGCGGGCGCGCGGCCCGCGCTGCATTACAATACCGCTTACGAACTGCTCGTTGCGGTCATTCTTTCCGCGCAGTGTACCGACGAGCGCGTGAACAAAGTTACGGCGGAACTGTTCAAAGAACATTCCACGCCCGAAGCGATGCTTACGCTTTCGCAGGAAGAGCTGGAAAAGTACATATTTTCCTGCGGGCTGTACCGCAGCAAGGCGGCGCATATCCTTTCCGCCTCGCGCGACATCGTGGAAAAATTCGGAGGGAAAGTGCCCGAAAGCTTTGCAGATCTCAAATCCCTTGCGGGGGTGGGGCAGAAGACGGCGAACGTCGTCTCTTCCGTCTGGTTCGATAAAGACGCGATCGCCGTGGATACCCACGTTTTCCGCGTGAGCAACCGCCTGGGGCTCGCGAACGCGAACACGCCGCTCAAAACGGAGGAACAGCTCAAAGCGGCGATCCCGCAGGAACACTGGTCGGAAGCGCACCACTGGCTCATCTGGCACGGAAGGCGCGTCTGCCATTCGCAAAAGCCCGACTGCGGGAACTGCCCGCTTTCGGCCTGCTGCGATCATTTCAAAAAGGAAAACGGTTAAAAACGTATGGCATCACTATTTACCGATAAAGTTAAAATCACCGTAAAGTCGGGCGACGGCGGCGACGGCATGAACTCCTTTAAGAGTTTCAAAGGCTACGCGCTCGGCGGCCCCGACGGCGGCGACGGCGGCAAGGGCGGAGACGTGTACGTCGTCGGCGATAAGGACAAGAACGACCTCGTCGATTTCCGCTTCGGCGCGAAGTTTACGGCGGGCAACGGCGAACGCGGCGGCACGAACAACCGCTTCGGCAAGGGGGGAGACGACGTGGTGATCTCCCTTCCGCTCGGTACGCTCGTGCGCGACGCGGAGACGGGCAAAATTTTGTGCGACGTGTATACCGACGGCGAAAAAAAGCTCATCGCCCGCGGCGGCAACGGGGGCAAAGGCAACGTGCGCTTTACCACGGCGCGCCGCCATGCGCCTCACTTTGCGCAGAAAGGGGAGAGAACGCAGGTGCACACGCTGATCCTTGAACTCAAAGTCATAGCCGACGTGGGGCTGATCGGCTTTCCCAACGTGGGCAAGAGCACGCTTTTGTCCAAGATCAGCGCGGCGAGACCGAAGATCGCAAATTACCACTTTACGACCCTTTCTCCGAATCTCGGCGTCGTGAAATATTACGACAAATCTTTCGTTGCGGCGGATATCCCGGGGCTCATCGAGGGCGCGGCGGAGGGCGCCGGGCTGGGGCACGACTTTTTGCGGCACATCGAGCGTACGCGCATGCTCGTGCACGTTGTCGATATTTCCGGCATGGAGGGGCGCGACCCGTACGAAGATTTCAAAAAGATCAACAAAGAGCTGAAAGAATACAGCGAAACGCTCGCTTCTCTGCCGCAGATCGTGGCGCTCAACAAGTGCGACGTGTACGGCGCGGAAGAAAATATCAAAGAGTTTAAGAAAAAATGCCGCAAATATAAAAAATATCCCATCGCCGCCATCACGGGTGCGGGTACGAAGGAGCTGATCGAGGGGATCTTTGCGGTCTTGGATACGCTTCCGCCCGCAGAGCCGATCCCTGCGGACGAGTTCGAGTATGATCGCCCCGACGTGAACGAATTTGAAGTTTATAAAGACGAGGAAGAAAACGTCTGGTACGTTACGGGCGGCTTGGTGGATATGTTGGAGCGCAACGTGGTGCTTTCAGACCCCGATTCGATGGCGTACTTTCAAAAGGCATTGAAGGATAAGGGCGTCATAAAAGAGCTGAAAAAGCGGGGCGTTGCCGAAGATGACGTCGTAGTCGTCGGCGGCGTGGAGTTTGAGTTTAAAGAGTAATGGAAAGGGGGTTCACACTTTTCTCGTGCAAAGGCACTGCGAAAAGTCGTGATTTTTAGGAAAACCCCAACGTTCGCCGTTTTAACAAACGGCTCAGCGTTCGGATTTTTCCTCTTCGGCGCTTTATAAGGGCTTGCACTAATATAGATGCGCCGAATTCACCTTTCCTGC
>DXCL01000021.1 GCA_019115995.1 Candidatus Borkfalkia avistercoris | reverse complement strand
CGAGGGGCACGCGGAAATCCGCGTGCTCCTTTTCTTTTTACTTTCGGAACTTCTCAAATTCCTCAATAAAACAAAATAGCCCGAACATTCTTTTTATGACAAAGAAGTTCAAGCTATTAAGAGTTGGTGCGCCGCACCTTCGGAGAACTGCCGCTGCGCCCGTACGTTTACGCGCCCGAATGCAAGCCGAAGGAAGATAAAAAGGCGATCGAAAAGCGTGGCGGAGGAAAGGATTTGCAGGTGCTCGTTACCTACCATGCGGAAAATGCCGACGACGAGCTCAAATGCGCCGCTTACTGGCTGAAAAGCGCGCTGTTCGACGGCATGGACGCGGCTTTTTTGCGCTTTTTCGATAAAAACGGGTTTCATTTTTATTCGGTGGACGGCTCTTATTCCGTGTTGGGAGACGAGATCGTTTTTTCTTTCATGACGTACATCAAAAAGAGAGAGAAAAAGCGTTTTCTCGCGTTGGTCGACCAATTCGAGGAGGAGGCGGCATGGACGCCCTTTTTGCGACTGGTAAAACCGTTTTTGTTCGACAACACCGTTTTTTTGTACGACAATCCCGAACGCCTTTGTTCGCATTATACGGAGGGCTGGGCGGATTTTGCCCGCCCCGTAACGCTCGCGGAGGAGCGCGGCCGCGGCGCGGAGTTCACCGACGTCCGCCTCAGCGAACTTTGGAGGAAGATCGCCCGCTCTAAAAGAAAGATCTATTTTCTCGGAAAGTAAAAAGAGAAGAAGGCGGCGCTTTCGTCTGAAAGCGCCGCCTTCTTGAATTTTTTTGCAGTAAAAAGGGCGCGTGAATACGCGCCTTCGTTATGCGTTTTCCTTTTCCCAAGCCGCAGCTTTCGCCTTGGAAAGAGACGTCAGCTTTTCAGCGGTATAGGGGGAAGCTTCGCCGCCGTTCGTGTACAGAAAATAATTGCCGTTTTCCGCAACGTACAGGGTTTCTTCGTAGCCCGCGGGATCGCCGAATTCGCCGTGCGAAACCTTCTTGACGACAGTCATCGCCTCGGTGTCGTAAACAACGCCTTTGACCGTTTTTTTCATGACCGTAGACCTCCTGATAAAATTTGTGCAGCCGCAAATTATAAATCATGTAAAAATGGAATATGCCTTTTTGCCTTTGCACTTAAAGTATAGCACAATCGCGGAACAAAATCAACAAAAGCCTGAAAAGTGTTTAAATTGCCGGAAGTATTATCAAAGTTATCAATAATTGTGAATGCGCTACGATTTCTTTTTGCGATCGGCGGAGCGAGCGCGGTTTTTGCCCCTTTTGCAACATTACTTACATTACAAATGATTTTATGCGCTTTCAACGGGCAAGGCGAGTTGTTTTTTGCGTTCGCGTATGTTATAATAAAACCGATAAGCCCGCCGGGACAAGCGACACGCGGGCATAAGGGAGCAACGTTATGGATAAAGCTATTAAAAAATGCATCGAAGAAATGTCCTTGGAAGATAAGGCGCGCCAGCTTTCGCAGGTGAACGCGGTCATCGTTCGCGCGGAAACGAAGGCGGAGATCACGGGCAAAGACGAGGGCATGGATCTTTGCGAAGCGGATACGCGAGAGGTCGGTTCCGTTCTCAATTTTAACGGCGCCGCCGACGCGATCGCCGTGCAGGACGAATATCTGTCTAAATCGGAAGGGAAGATCCCGCTCATTTTTATGCAAGACGTAGTGCACGGTTTCCGCACGGTGTTTCCCGTGCCGCTCGCGCTGGGCTGTTCTTTCGATCCGTCTTTGGCGGAGGCGTGCGCGGAAGTTTCCGCGGTCGAAGCGAAATACAACGGCGTGCAGGTCACCTTCTCTCCGATGGTAGATCTTGTGCGCGATCCTCGTTGGGGCCGCGTGATGGAATCTACGGGCGAAGACGCGTATCTCAACGGCGAAATGGGCAAGGCGTTCGTGCGCGGATATCACAAAGGGGGCATACTGTGCTGCGTCAAGCATTTTGCGGCATACGGCGCCGCGGAAGCGGGAAAGGAGTACAACACGACGGACGTGAGCGAGCGGAACTTGAAGGAGTATTATCTGCCGGCGTACCGCGCTTGCGTGGAAGAGGGCGCCGACATGGTGATGAGCTCGTTCAATCTTCTCAACGGCGTGCCCGTAAACGGGCATAAAGACCTCCTCGTGGATACGCTCAGAAAAGAATGGGGCTTCGACGGCGTGCTCATCAGCGACTATGCCGCCGTAAAGGAGATGATCAGGCACGGCTATCTCGAAACGTTGAAGGAATGTGCGGAGACCGCGATCAACAATCAGGTAGACATGGAGATGATGTCTTCCTCGTACATACATTATCTGCCCGAGCTCGTCGGAGAGGGAAGGGTCAAAGAGGGGCGGATAGACGAATCTCTGCGCCGCGTTTTGGAGCTCAAACAAAAGGCGGGGCTGTTTGAAAACAAGTACGGAGAGACGGACGCGAAAAGGGCGGAAGAGGTCTGCCTCTGCCCCGAACACAGGGCGCTCGCGCGGCGAGCCGCCGCAAGAACATGCGTACTTTTGAAAAATAACGGCGTTCTGCCCCTTTCCGCGGAGCAGAACATCGCGCTCGCGGGGCCGTATGCGGCGGAAAAGAATATCCTCGGCGGCTGGGCGTGCTGGGGCCGCCCCGAAGAGGCGGTCAGCGTATACGATGGCGTGCGCGCGGCGCTCGGCAGGGAGGTCGTCTGTGCGGCAGGCTGCGGCGGCAAACTTTTGGATAAAGATGAGAGCGGCATTCCCGCGGCCGTTGCCGCGGTAAAGGGCTGCGCGGTCGCGGTGGTATGCGTCGGAGAGCCGTCCGAGTGCTCGGGAGAGGCTACGAGCCGCGCCGACCTGCGCATTCCCGCGCCGCAGGCGAGCCTCGTCCGTGCGGTCAGCGAAGCGGGCTGCAAGGTCGTCGCCGTCGTGTTCGGAGGAAGGCCGCAGGTGCTCACCGAGATCGAGCCGTATTGCGACGCGATCCTGTACGCATGGCAGCCCGGTACCGAGGGCGGCAACGCGGTAGCAGACCTCCTTTTCGGCAGGGAAGAGCCCGTGGGAAGGCTTGCGATGAGCTTCCCCCGCGCAACGGGGCAGTGCCCGATCTATTATAACTGCTTCAATACAGGCCGTCCGCGCGTGCCGGATTCCATAGAGAACGTGAGCTTTATCAGCTCCTACCGCGATACGCTCAACGCGCCGCTGTATCCTTTCGGGTACGGGCTTGGCTATACCGAATGGGAATTGTCCGCGCCGCGCCTTTCTTCGCCCGTCATCGGGCAGGGAGGAAAAACGAAGGTCAGCGCAAAGCTGAAAAATACGGGTTCCCGCGCGGGCGAAACGCTTGTACAGCTGTATATCCGCGACAGATTCGCCTCCGTCGTGCGCCCCGTCAGAGAGCTCAAAGCGTTCAGGCGGGCGTCGCTTCCCGCGGGCGGGGAAACGGAGGTCTGCTTCGAGCTCACCGAAGAGATGCTCCGCTTCTATACGGCTTCCGGAAAGTATGAGTCCGAAGCGGGCAGGTTCGACGTGATGCTCGGGTTCAGCAGCGAAAACGTGCAGACCTGCGAGCTTATTTTGGAAAAGTAAAGGGAATAAAGGGCGCAAAAAGCTGAAAAAATTGAAAACGGAAGGGCGGCACCCGTTCGGGTACCGCCCTTCCGTTTTTTTGATGCGCGTCAACCGAGCAGCGCTTTGTCCGGTGCGGAGAGCCGTTTGCGCAGGATTCGCGGGAAAGCGACGGCAAAAACGATTGAACTGACGATCGCGGCAACGATGTCGCAGATCGGTTCGGCGTAAAAGACGGACTGAACGCCGAAAAATACGGGCAGGAGCAGGGTGCTGCCGAGATACACGATGAGCTTTCTCGAAAGGGAAAGCGCCACGGAATACTGCGGCTGCCCGAGCGCGGTCAGCCCGTCTACGAACGCGTATTGGAAAGCGAGAGGGATAACGCCGATCATGAATACGCGTATGCCCCAAACGCTCTTTTCCGCAATGACCGCGTCGGAGGTAAAGAGCGAAACGAAGGGGGCGGCGATGGCAAAAGAGAGCGCGAACATGATGCCCGTAAAGGCGAGGCACATGCCGACGATGATCTTTTCCGCCTTTTTGATGAGAGAAATGTTCTTTGCCCCGTAGTTATAGCTGATGACGGGCTGAGACCCCGTGGAAATGCCCATCATAGGCATGGAAATGAGGGTGAAAAATGCCTGCACCACGGTGGATACGGTGATCCACATATCCCCGTCCGCGCCGCCGTAGCTTTGCAGCACCGCGTTGGAAACGATGATGATCACGCTGTCTGTGGCGATGATGATAAAGGGGGAAAGCCCCAGCTTGACCGTTTTGAAGATGACCTTGAAGTCGGGCTTGGAAAATGAGAGGCGGACTTTTGTCTTTTTCATGCGCAAAAAGACGATAACGAACGCAAAAGACAGAAACTGCGATATGACGGTCGCGATCGCGGCTCCCATCGCGTCTAAGCCGAAAACAAAAATAAAGAGGGGATCGAGCGCGATGTTCGCCGCGGCGCCGATCGCCGTGGTCGCCATGCCGATGCCCGAGTATCCCTGCGCCACGATAAACTGATTGAGCCCCGTGGCGAGGATCGGAAAGATCGCCCCCGCCGCGCAAACGATAAGGTAGCGCTCCGCGTAAACGTATGTATCTTCGCTCGCGCCGAAGGTCATCAGCATGGGGCGCCGCAGCGAGAGCATGAGTACGGATACGAGAACGGAGAGGGCGATGAGGGAAACGAACGCGTTGGAGAGTATCCTTTTGGAATTGTCTTCCCTCCCTTCCCCCAAAGACATGGCAAAGAGCGGCGCGCCGCCGAGCCCGATCAGGTACGCGAACGACGTGATGAGCGTGGATATGGGCGCGCAAACGCCCACACCCGCGAGCACGGTGCCGCCGATGTCCTGTATATTTCCCACGTACATTCTGTCTACCACCGAATACAGCACGTTGATGAACTGAGCGAGCATGGCGGGGAGGGTAAGCTTTAAAACCGTAGAAAAAACATTTTTGCTGCCGAGGTCGAGCGCTTTCATTTTTGAGCCTTCGCAACGAAAAAAATTTGCCGCTTCCTTGCGGCGGCAATAATCATAGCAGGTTGTATACGTAAAGTCAATTCGTTTTGAGAAAAATCTTTCGGATATTGTATTTTTGCCGCGCACTCGGTTGAAATAATTTTATGCAAGTGCTATAATGCCTCGTGAAAGCACAAAAGGAACGGTTTTTTATGATAAAAACGAACGCCATGCGCCTGCTGGACGCGAAAAAAATATCGTACGAAAGTTTTACCTATCCGCCCGAGATCACGGACGGCGAGCAGGTCGCGAACCAATTGCAGGAAGATGCGAACGCCGTGTTCAAGACCCTCGTTACGGTTTCGGATAAGGGCGAGCATTTTGTATTCTGCGTGCCCGTATGCGCTTCGCTCGATCTGAAAAAGGCGGCGAAGGCGGCGGGCGCGAAATCCGTTTCCATGATCAGGCAAAAGGAGCTCGAACCGCTCACGGGCTACGTGCATGGCGGGTGCAGCCCCGTCGGCATGAAAAAGCGGTTCCGCACCTTTCTCGACGCGAGCGCGCAGAGCTTCGCGCAGATATACGTCAGCGCGGGAAAACCGGGGCAGCAGATGAAGCTTTCTCCCGGGGCGCTCGCTTCTTTTTGCGGGGCAGCGTTTGCGGAGCTCAAAACGGAATAAAATTCATAATAAAATACGGTTATGCCAAAATACAGAAAGGAGGTCTCGCGCATGAGAGAAGTTTTCCGCGTTTTGCTGTACTATCTCGCGCTTGCGGCGCTCGGCGTCGCCGTCGGGCTTGCGGCGGGCGCCGTATGCGGCGTGTTCGGCGCGGGACTGAACGCGGTCACGTCGCTCGCGGAAAAAAATTTCCGCCTGAA
Source organism: Candidatus Borkfalkia avistercoris (assembly GCA_019115995.1). Classification (GTDB taxonomy): domain Bacteria; phylum Bacillota; class Clostridia; order Christensenellales; family Borkfalkiaceae; genus Borkfalkia; species Borkfalkia avistercoris. The sequence goes on along the minus strand of DXCL01000021.1, from coordinate 43,095 downwards.
CGTATGGCTTTTGCCGCTTGCGGGCTTGCTCACGGCCGCCGTTTTCCGCCTTTGGGATAAGCGCGGCTGCGATATGGCGGGCGTATTCCGCGCGGCACGGGGCGAAGCCGCGCCCGTACCGCTGCGCGCGGCGGCGTTTCAGTTTGCCGGAACGTGGAGCGCGCATCTGTTCGCGGCGAGCGTGGGCAGAGAGGGCGCGGCGATCCAGATCGGCGCCGCCGTCGGCGGCAATATAGGGCGGAACGTTCCTCTCAGCGGCGCGGGCAGGCTCCTTACGGTCGCGGGAATGGCGGCGGGATTTTCCGCCCTGTTCATGACGCCTTTTGCCGCGTTCTTTTTCGCGTTGGAGGTGACCGTCGTCGGAAAGCTGGATCTCAAAGCGATGATCCCTTCCCTTTTTTCCGTTTTCGCCGCGTATTTTGCCGCAGGCTGTGCCGGGCTTTCGGCGCATACCTTTGTTTTGCCCGAGCTTCCGTCCTTCAACTGGCTCTTGCTTTTTAAGATCTTCGCTTTGGGGGCGATCTTCGGTTTGGCGGGGCTCTTTTTTTCGGCTATGTCAAAACTGATGCGCCGGTTTTTTACGGCGTCCGTTAAAAATCCGTTTGTGCGGGCGCTCGCTGCCGGCGTCATGCTGGCATGCCTGTTATACCTTACGGGCGGCAGATATGCCGGTTTGGGCACCTCGCTGATCGAAACGGTGTTTTCCGGCGAAAAGGTATACGTATTCGACTGGGCGGTAAAAATTTTATTTACCGCGGCTACGCTCGGCGCCGGGTTTATCGGCGGCGAGGTAACCACAATGTTCGCGGCGGGCGCAGTGCTCGGGGCAGCGCTGGCAGTTCCGTTCGGCATACCTGTCGAGCTTGCCGTTTGCCTGGGTTACGCGTCTTTGTTCGGCGCGGCAACGAACACGCTGATCGCGCCGATCCTTTTGGGCGGAGAGATCTTCGGCTTTTCCGCGGCGCCGTATCTGTTCGTATCATGTACGGCGGCGTATATATTCAATTTCGGGCGGTCGGTATACGTCCAGAAGCCGTCTCCCCGCGCGTTTATGCCGCGGCGGACAAAAAAGAGCGCCTTCCCGCTTCCGGAAAGGCTGTATTGACTTTTGAATCGTGTAAAAAAGAAAGCGTCCCTCAGCGGGGCGCTTTCTTCGTGTGCAGGCGTCTTTTTATTTTTTGCATGAACAAGCGAAGCGTTGCTTTCAGCCCGGATTCTTTCCAGTGGCGGAAAAACCCCCGTACCTTGCGCGGAAACCATGTGAGACTTCTGCCCAATCGATAGGATCGGGAGTTTTTTAATGCAGTAAGTTCGGCTCGGAGTTTTTGCATTGCGGAGTTTTCCGGCGAAGAGATACGACGTTCTATCTTTTGCAGGTTTTTCCATTTGTTTTCTACGGTATCCGTGTCGGTATCTAATGTATCGATATATTTTGTGCTTCGGCAAAAGCTGTAATCGATAGGCGAAGCGTATTTCAAAAATGCATTGAAAGGCCGGTCTGTGTAGCGGTAAGGGAGCCATTCCCAATCGGAACCGAAAACTTCCGCAAAGTCGGCAACAAATTGCACGCCGTTTTGCTGGGCGATGGTAAGCAGCTTCGTTTGTGCAAAATCCATTGTGGGTTCGGCAAATTTACAGACAAGGGAATCGTTTTTAAGTTCGTATCCGAGAACGGTGGGCTCTTTTTCTGTGCAAAGCAGGTGCTCGGTAAGTTGCAGGCGGTAAACATTTGCGCTCGCAGGGGACATGGCCGAGAAGCGTACTTCGCTCTTTTCGGCACGGTAAATCGTCTTTTCGTCGTTATAATATAAATACAACGTATCTGCGGAAATACCGGTCAGCGCTTTAAGCAGCATTTGAAAACGCAAGCTGTACCCGGTATCAAAGATACAGTCGTGCTCGCCGAAAATACGACAGACGGCTTTTTGAAGTGCGGCACGGTAAGCGGCCGTTTTTTCCTGAGAAAAAAAGCGTTCGTCAAAAAGTTTACAAAAATTTTTCCATTCGGCAATCTCTGTAAATCGAACATCGGGGGAGATGCGCGCCTGTTTAAGCAATTCGCGGGCTTGTGCAAATGCACTGCCGTCTATTAAAGGTTCTAGCTGCGATATCAATTCAAAGGGGGTAAAGCTTTGATAGTTTACGGTGTCGCTTAAATTGTAAATATCGCCTGTCTTTTCAATCATCCACGGGATCGTAGCCCGTCTTGAAGTATAAAAGTAATGGGAAGACGGGCATTTTTTGTTGCTGTGCGAAGCTAATATGTCATATGCCTGTTTTATATAATAGCCGTCACGCGCAAAAAAATGGATCGTATCGTATCCGCCTTCGCATGCTTTATCGAGCACCCATTTGGCAATGGAAAAGAAGTATGTGCCGAGTATCAAGTAGCCGAAAGCCAAAGGATCGCCGTTCAAAGCGGAATGCTTTTCAAAGTTTATAAACGGATTTCGGAAAATATAATTTGCGGCGACCCCCGCTAAACAACGCGTACCTAAAAAGCCCAAAGGCGAATAGGGGTCGTTCGGGTCGCCCAATAATTTTTCAAACAAATCGCCCGTATGGTGCTTAAAGGCCGCTTTGTTTGCAAGCAGATCGCGTGCGGAAGGGATATAGCGCTCAGACTGCTTGCCTGCCATTTTCAATTCGGAGGGCTTTAAAATATCTGCGCCATAGTTATCGCCGATATGCAGAATGTTTTTCGGGCAAAGATGCAGACGTGCCAAAACAGCGGAAAATAAACCGTCGCCTTTTCCTGCATGCTCCTCGCAGGAAACAAACACATCTTCGATTTGCGTATAGCCGTTTTTTTTCAGAATATTTTTTAAAATATCAGACGGCAAATACATATCCGATACGCATATGATTTTTTTGCCGCGGCGAAGCGCATAGTCGTAAAGCGTATACCCTGCGGAACGTTTACGGCAGAACTTTGCTTCCAGCTCGATTTCCCGTTGCATAATGCGGGCCGCTTCTTCTTCGGTGAGCGCGGTATCCTGTACTAAAATGCGATAGATATCTTTCAGCGCAATTTCCGTATTGCCGTTTTCAAGCAGCGAAAGTTTGCGCGCCTTTCTCTCTGCGTTTTTTCTTTCGGAGGCAAAATCGAAATAAAAGGGCCGCGCGTCTTGCCCGTTGACCTCGCGGGAAAGGAAAGAGAAAGTATCGTCAGCGTTAAAAAACGGTCGTTCTATGAGCGTGTCAAAAATATCAAAACTCACGCATGTAACGTTTTTATCGGCAATGGCTTCCAACAGCCGTTCCTGCGTATCGTCAAAAGGCGCCATGACCGATTCAAACAGATTAAATTTTAATGTTGGCCTATCTTCATTTTGCAGTATACGGGATATTTTTTCATAAAGGGAGTGTTTTTTGTTTGAAGAGATAGATGAGTCGTTTTGGATATAAGAAAAATAGGCGGCGACTAATGATTCATAATATTGTCGATTTTGTTCTTCAAAAAAATTACCGGCTTTCTCTATTTGTGTTAAAAAAGCCAGAGAAACATCAAACGCATCTTTAACATTTTGAAATGCGTTTAAAATTTTCTGTTCGGACACAGTTATATTGCATGATTCAGATTCACTTCGGATAGTATGATAAAATCGTACCCCGTGCGTATTGACCATTTTTTTAGCAAAAGCGAGTAAAAAAATGTTCATTAAAATATCTTCGCAAAGTATCAGAGGGGTTTTGACTTCTTCCACATATTTCTGAGCTTGTTCCCAAAGGGTGCGGCGGTAGATCTTATTCCAAACGGCATGCAGAGAAAACAGAGTGCCGTGATATTCGAAAAAATTTTTCAGGATTTCCTCGTTTTCCCAGCAGAAATCAGTCAGATACAGCGGGTCGAGGGGATAATACGTCATGCGGGGCGGCATATCGTATTTAAAATTAAAAACAAAATCCGTCATCACCACGTCGGCATTGCTGCCAAGCGCTTTTTTTACGAGTTGATAGTAAAAATCGCAAGATACGGTGTCATCGCCGTCGATAGAAGTAATAAAATCGCCCGAAGCTGCTGCAAATCCTGTTGCCCGTGCATGGAATATTCTTCCGTTTTTTTCTTTTTTGATCAGCTTCCAAATATATTCCGGGCATTTGCTTTTATATTTTTCAAAAATCGGTTCTACGTTTCCGGGGGAAGCGTCGTCTACCAAAATTATTTCTAACTTTTTATATGTTTGCCGTACAAGCGAATCGAGCGCATCAGAAAGATAAAGTTCGTTATTATAGACGGGGATCACAACGGAAACCAAAGGGGCGTCTTTCTCTTGCAGGGCTTTCAAATTGTTTTGTTCGCAAATAGCCATATTCTCTTTTCCTTTGTTTAGTATTGCCGAAAATGCGCCTGTGCCATTCGGCGGCGGGTAAAAAACAATAAAAATATGCCGCGAGGCGATTTTCGCGCCGCGGCTTTTTACGCAGTACGGCAATCGTTGCAGTATTTTATGCAATTTTGCCATAGTTTGAGCACGTTTATTGAACCAATTTCATTATAAAGCAAAAAACATGCCACATATAAGATTGTAAATTGTTAATAGATGTGTTATAATGGGTAAAACTAAGATTATAAATCTTATATCAAATATTTTACATTGGGAAAAATATGTACGACGCATATTCATTGAATTCTATTCCGGATAGCGGAATGCCGAGCGGCAGTGTGGCTGTACAGCTGCATTTATATTACGAAGACCTGAAAAAAGAGTTTTTTTTGTATCTTTCCAATATCCCTTTCCAATTCGATCTATATATTTCTTGTCGCGAGGGCGTAAACGCGAACAAGCTGGGGTCTTATTTTAAGAAACTGAAAAACGTTAAAAATGTTTGCGTGAAAGCAACGCAAAACAGGGGGCGGGATATTGCTCCGCTGTATGTGCTTTTTAGAAAAGAAATTCTTTCTCATAAGTATTTTTTGCATATACATTCTAAAAAATCGTTATATTCCGGAACGGAACGCGTCGCATGGCGGCAAAAGAGTTTAAATATGCTTTTGGGTTCGCCGTCTGCGATCCGCAGAATTTTTTATATGTTTGAAAGGAAAAATGCGGGGCTTATTTATCCGGATACATTTGAGTTTAATATCCCTATAGTAAACAGTTGGTTAGCCAATAAAGATACGGGCATGCGGCTGTTGGAAAAACTTTCTCTGAAATATGACGAAGAAAGTTTTTTCAGCTATCCTGCCGGCAGTTTCTTTTGGGCGAGAACAGACGCCGTAAAAAAGCTTTTTTTGCTGAATTTTGAATATGAGGATTTTCCCGAAGAAGCGGGGCAGACGGACGGTACGCTCGCGCATGCATTGGAACGGGTAATAGCGTTTGCATCGAGGGGTGCCGGATTCGACAATCTTATATTAGACGAGGATAACGGGCTTGTCCGCATCAACGAAAGCGATCTCACCTATCGGCAGATTTACGATACGGATAAAGATAATTTATTCGAATATTTAACCAATTTTGATACGATCAGTTTTGACGTATTCGATACGTTGATTACCAGAAAAATACTGCGCCCGGACGATATCTTCCTATGGCTGGAAAAGCGTACGGGAATTAAAGACTATCTGGCAATAAGAAAAAAAGCGGAAGGTGCGGCGAATGCTAAATACGGAGCAAAGACGACGATAGAGGAGATCTATGCGGAATTTCCCGTTTTGCTCGGCATAGACAAAAAGCGGGCGGCTCAGCTGATGGCGGAGGAGATCGCCTGCGAAAAACAGCTTTGCGTTGCCCGCAGAGACATGCTGTGGCTTGCAAAACGCCTGTATCAGGCGGGCAAAAAGCTTATCCTGGTCTCCGACATGTATCTTCCCGCAGAGATCATATCGGATTTATTGGAAAACTGCGGCTATGAGAAGAGCTTATGGTCTGACGTATATGTATCCTGCGACATCGGCGCGCGAAAAGACGGCGGTACAATATGGGATATTGTCGCAAAAAAATACCCGATAATGCGTAAAGAGAAATTTATTCATTTGGGTGATAATATGCGGTCGGATTACCAATTGGTCGGGGATAGAAAAATGTCAGCTTTTTTCATTCCTTCCGGGCGGGCTTTATGTAAAATGAGTCAATTTTATGATAAATTGAAAGGAACTATACATAAATCGTTATCAATAGAAGAGTCTTTTTACTTAGGGCTTTTAATAAACGTATCGCTTTTTAATTCTCCGTTTTGCGTTCAGGATAGGGGGATTGTTCGTGTGCAGCCGTTTGAAACGGGATATGCCGTTTTTGGCCCCGTCATGGCGGCTTTTTGCTGTTATTTGATACAGGGTGCAAAAAAGAATGAAAAGCTGTTGTTCCTTGCAAGAGAAGGCAAATTATTGCAAAAGTATTATCGGCTTTTCTGTAAAAATGCGGGCGTTGCAGAGGCGGAGAACGAATATTTTTATGGTTCCCGCAGAGCGGTCGGCATGGCTTCGCTTTTTGACGATGCTGACGCGTTGTCAATGCTTCTGAACAGCACGGGAGGGTATTCCGGGCGCATCGACAGATTGTTTTATGCACGATTCGGTTATAAAATCAGTGAAACGGACGCAATAGAGCTTCCGAAAGACAGGGCGCGCGTCGAAACGGTCTTTTCGAAATATGCAAAAGAAATATTTTCCGCGGCGGCGAAAGAACGGGAAGCATATCTGGCGTATACCGATCGCGTTTTTGAAGACGAAAGCAAGGAGTATACGGTCGTCGATTTAGGATACGCCGGCACGATGCAATATTTTTTGAGCAGATTATTGAATCGTAAAATCGGCGGAAAATATTTAGTTTGTTCAAAAGAGCCCAAGCCTCTCGCGCTGCATTGCTCCTGCGATTCGCTTTACAAATATCAGGGCGACTGGGCACGTACGGTTTTCCTCAGGTACAGTCTGATGCTGGAATCAATGCTGAAAATCGAATGCGGGCAGTTGATCAAATTTCAAAAAACCGAAAACGGGGTTGAACCTGTCTTCGGGAAAGTCGATTATTTAACGGAAAGCGAAAAGATATTGCAAAAGGGAGCCGAACGGTTTGTCGGCGATCTCGCGGCTTTGCTGAACGGGTCGGAATGCAGGTGCGATACAGAACTTACGGAAAAAATTTTCGAAGTATTTTTTGCCTGCGACACCGTGCAGGCGCCCGTTTTAGACAAGCTGTTTGTGGAGGATTCGTTTACGAATGCCGTAAAGTTTTTGCGGTACGATTCTAAAACACACACTTGGGTGCGCACGGCAAAAATACGGAGATATGCCGCTTCCGTCGTTGTACCTTTCGACGACGACACGAATTTAATCGAGGCTTTGCGCAACAATTTATTCGGGCAGGCTTTTGCCGATTTTGAAGTTATTTTTGTCGGAAGCTCAAAGTGCGGGGCGGGATTGAAAAAGATTCGTAAGATCAAAAAAGAAACGGGTCGCGTAAAAATATTATCGGAGAGGGAATACGCAAGGAACGATCAGGAGCGCGCGCTGAGAAATTCCGAAGGCGAATATATTTGTTTTTTAAGGAAAGGTGACGTTATCGGAGCGGGCGAGCTGCAAAGAGCCTGTCTGCGGGCAGAAAAAAACCGCGCGGATTTTGTATTGCTGCGATGCGGGGTTCATGGCAAAAATGATAGCGGCGGGCCTTTGGGCATCGAAGCGGAGGAACTGGGTGAAGGCGTAGCGTTCACGCTCCTTAGCCGAGCGGACTTGCTTGAAAAACAGAAGTTATTTTCGAAAAAAAAGCAGAAAGTCCTGTTCCGTTTTGCAAACGAAGGATATTTTGTGAACGGGGAACGCTCTGCCGGGAAAGGAAAGATCGTTTCCGTTTTGCCGCTCGCGGCGGGAGAAGCGCCGCAGACGGAGGTCTGTGCGGAAAGGGATAGGCTGCGCGCGGAGAATGCGGAACTGAAAAAACATGTATCGAATGTGTACCGTTCCTTTTCTTTCCGCTGCGGAAGGTTTATTACATGGTTTCCGAGAAAAGTGCGAGGCGCTTTGCGATGCCTGAAAAACAAGGGGCTTCGTTATACATTGGTCAGATTTTTCCGCGGAAGGCATGCGGCAGAATCATATGAAAAGAGGAAGGCGGAATAAATAAAAACCCGCCCGCGGCAAAACTTCTCCGCGGGCGGGTTTTTATTTGCTTTTTTGCGCGATTCGGGGTATACTTTTAATATGCTGAACGTCGACCTTTCGCCGTACGCGGGGAAGCGCGTCTGCGTCGCCCTCTCGGGCGGGGCGGATTCCGTGGCGCTCTTTTTCCTCTTTGCGGACAATGCGGAAAAACTGCATATCTCTCTTTCCGCCGTGAACGTGGAGCACGGCATACGCGGCGAGGAGAGCGAGGAGGATACCGCCTTCGTGAAAAACCTGTGCGAAAGGGCGGGCGTGCCCCTCTTTGCATATGCCGCAAATATCCCCGCGCTCGCGCGCGCGAACGGCAGGGGGGTGGAAGAGGAGGCGCGCGCTTTCCGCAAAGAGGTGTTTGCAAATCTCATAAAAGAGGGGAAGGCCGACTTCGTCGCCACGGCGCACCATGCGGGAGACAACGCGGAGAGCGTTCTGTTCAACCTTTTCCGCGGCGCGTCGCTCACCGGCGCGGGCGGCATACGCGCGTTCGTGCCCGTGGAGGGGGATCGCGGCATCGTTCGCCCCCTGCTTTCGTGCACGAAAGAGGAAATATGCGCCTTTCTCGCCGGGCGGGGCGAGGCATGGCGGGAAGATCGTAGCAATGCCGATATCGCGTATACGCGCAATTATCTGCGCCGCGAGGTGCTCGTGCCCGCGAAGGAGCGCTTTGCGGATTGCGAAAAGAACCTGTACGCCTTCTCGCGCATGGCGCGCGAGGACGACGATTTTTTATATTCCCTTACCGAAAAATACGTGCGGGAGGGGCGGGAGTATGTCATCGAGCCGGGCGCTCCGCCGCCCGTGCTGCGCCGCTGCTGCGTGCGCGCTTTTCGGCGTTTCGGTATAGAAAAGGACTATACGTTAGCGCATATCGGGGCGGTCTGCCGCTTGTTTCGGCAGGAAAGCGGCGCCGAGGCGGATCTGCCGAAGGGCGTGAAGGCGGTCAACGATTACGGCAGGGTAGCCGTATATAAGCCCGAGCCGCCGCCCGCTTATTGTTATCCGTTCGGAGAGGGCGTGTTTGACTGCGGCAGATATATCCTCCGCATCGCAAAAGAGACGGCGCCCGCCCCCTTCGGGCGCACCTCGAAACGCTTGTATTTTGACGGCGGCGGCCTTCCGCAAAACGCCGTCATACGCCCCCGCGCCGAGGGCGACGTGTTCAAAAAATTCGGCGGCGGGAGCAAAAAACTGAAAGAGTTTTTTATCGATGAAAAGATCCCCGCGCGGGACAGAGACTTTTATCCGCTCGTTGCGGCGGGGAAGGAGATCTTTGCCGTGTGCGGGCTGGAAATATCGGACAAGGTGCGCGTCACCGGACGGAGCGGCGCGGTTTTTTCCGTAACACTATGCGAAAGAGGAGAGGAACGATGCATAAAGACGTAGAGAGCATTTTATTTACACAGGAGCAGATCGCAGCGCGCGTAAAGGAGCTCGGAAGGGCGATACGCGAAGAATATGCGGGCAAGGAGCTGGTGATGGTGTGCGTATTGAAGGGCGCGTGCGTCTTTTTCGCCGATCTTCTGCGGGCGGCGGAAGTTCCCGCCGAGATCGACTTTATGGCGGTGTCGTCGTACGGCTTCGGCGCGCAGTCTTCCGGGCATGTGAACATCATCAAGGATATTTCCGCGCCCGTTGCGGGCAGGCACGTTTTGCTCGTGGAGGACATCATCGATTCGGGCAATTCGCTTTATGCGCTCAAAGAGCTGTTCGGCAAGAGGGGCGCCGCCTCCGTGAAGATATGCGCCTTTCTCGACAAAAAAGCGCGGCGCACGGCAAAGGTCGAAGCGGATTACGTCGGCTATGCGATCGAAGACGCGTTCGTCGTCGGATACGGGCTCGACTATGCCGAAAAATACCGCGAACTGCCCTACATAGGCATTTTGAAGCGGGAAGTGTACGAAAAATAAATGCTTCGGGCAAAGAAAACGCCGGGCGCGGTGAGCGCCCGGCGTTCGGTTTTTAAAGGCAAATGATTCTGTTAAGTCAAAAAAGGGGAAGCGGCTATTGATTTTTCAGCGCTTCTAAAACGTCCTGCTCGATTTTTTTGAGTTGCTCGTCCGACGGCTTGTACGCGATCTTGATCGCGGGTAGAAGCGCCTCGCACTTGGGGCTCTTCAACGCTTCGGATACCTGATCGGGAGACTGCCCGCCCCAGCCGTACGAGCCGAAGGCGATATATTTTTTCTTGTTTCCGTTCAGTCCCTTGAAATAGGTGAGGAAGGAAGCGACGGAGGGCATCATGTTGTTGTTGAGCGTAGGCGAGCCGACGGCGATGTATTTTGCCGTCATCGCGTCCGCGATGACGTCGGAATTGTGGCAATAGTGCAGATTGTAGAGGCGGGGCTTGTATCCCGCGGCAAGGAATGCGTTTTCGATCGCGTGCGCCATCGTCTCGGTGGAGTGCCACATCGTGTCGTACACGATGATCGCCGTATCGTCGTATTCGTTTGCCACCCACGATTTGTAAAGGGCGAGGATCTCGGGTATATGTTTCGTCCAAACGATGCCGTGGCTGGGGCAGATCATGTCGATTTTCAGCCCCGCGAGGGCGTCGAGCGCCTTGCCCGTCTGCATGCCGTAAGGCTGCACGATGTTCGCGTAGTACTTGCGCGCCTGAATGTATGCCTCGGGCAGGTCGCATTCCGTGTCCAAACGCTCGTCCGACGCGTAGTGCTGGCCGAACGCGTCGTTGGAAAAGAGTATGTTCTCGGGCGTCATGTAGCTGACCATATTGTCGGGCCAGTGCACCATGGGGGTGGGCACAAAGGTCAGCGTCCGCTTGCCGATGCACAGGCTTTCGCCCGCCTTCACGCCGACATAGCCGAGATCGCCGTAATAGGCGGAAAGGTCTTTGATCCCCGCGCCGAACGCGGCGTAGATCTTGGCGTTTTTGGCGATGCTTTTTATATAAGGCAGCGCCCCGCTGTGGTCGGGTTCCGCGTGGTTGGATACGATCACGTCGATTTTTGCGGGATCGATCACGGAGGCGATGCGGGAAAGCATCTCCTCTTTGAACGGCTCTTTGACCGCGTCGATGAGGGTGATCTTCTCGTCGATCACGAGATATGCGTTGTAGGTCGAGCCCTTTTCCGTCTCGTAGCCGTGGAAATTTCTGAGATTCCAATCGATGGCGCCTACCCAGTAAACGCCTTCGGTGATGCGAACGGCATTCATTTGCTTTTTGACTCCTTTCAATATTATTAAATAGAGCGCGCCGTAAGGCGCGCGGGGATTTTCGCTGATATTATACAACGAACGCCCCGATTTATGCAAGAGTTTTGCGGGCGCTTTATCGAAAAAACAATAAAAGGCGGGGTATCGGCTCCCTTTTTTCGGAAAGATTGACGCATCGGATAATAAATTATTCAAACTTCGGTCAAAAATAATTGACAAGCCGGAAACTTTATGATAGACTCTAAGAACACACCGCCCGAAGGTGTGATTTTTTTGCATGGAGTTTTTAGAAAAATGGCTGCCATAAACAGAACGAAGATCACATTCGAATGCACCGAATGCAAACACAGAAATTACGACAATATGAAGAATAAAAAGAACGATCCCGAAAGATTGCAGCTGAAAAAGTATTGTCCTTTCTGCAAAAAGCATACCGTCCACAAAGAATCCAAGTAATCCGCGCGGAAGCTTGTACGGTATTCCGCTCGCCTAAGGAGTAAAAATGAAAGCGAAAACAGCTGCCAAAAAGCCCAACATTTTTGTAAGAATGGGCAGAAAGATCAAAGAGGTCTTTTCCGAGCTCAAAAAGGTCACGTGGCCTTCTTTCGGAAAGGTGGTAAAGGCTACGGGCGTCGTTATTTCCGTCGTCGTCATCTTTTTGATCGTATTTACCGCCATCAACTTCGGGCTCAGTTCACTTTTGGATCTCGTCACCGGCATCGGTGCCTAAGAGGATAAGGGGAGTATATGGAGAATTCGCCCGAAAGCCAGGCAAAGTGGTACGTGCTTCACACCTATTCCGGTTATGAAGCGATGGTCAAAGACAGCCTGGAAAAGCTGATCGAAAACAATAATCTCAAAGACAGCATCTTCGATCTCAAAATCCCGATGGAGCAGACCATCGAGGAGAAGAACGGCAAAAAGAAGGTCGTGGAAAGAAAGCTGCTTCCCTGCTATGTGTTCATCAAGATGATCTATTCCAATCAGGTTTGGTATTTGGTCACGAACACGAGGGGGGTCACGGGCTTTGTAGGGCCGCAGGGCAGGCCTCTGCCGCTCAAAGACGACGAGGTGAGAAAGATGCAGCTCGAATCCGTCGTCGTAGATGCGGATTTTGCCGTGGGCGACGACGTGAGCATAGACGCCGGCCCGCTGGCGGGTTTTGTGGGCAAGATCAAAGAGCTGAACGACTCCGCGCAGAAGGCGAAGGTCAACGTCGTCATGTTCGGCAGGAATACCGACGTAGAGGTGGAGTACGTGCAGATCAGAAAGCTCAACCTTGCGGAGCAGCCCAAGGAAGAACAGGATCAATAAGCAGGAACAGGGGCGACCCTATTTCTAATAAAGTGGGAGAAGCGCAAATATTTTCGGCGCTTTGCTAAAACCACAATTTGGAGGAGAACTTATGGCTAAGAAAATCACCGCGGTAGTCAAATTGCAGCTGCCCGCCGGCAAAGCCACGCCCGGCCCCCCCGTCGGTTCGACGCTCGGCCCGCACGGCATCAACATTCCCGGCTTTACCAAGGAATTCAATGCAAAAACTGCCGACCAGGCGGGACTTATCATTCCCGTGGTCATCACCATTTATCAGGACAGATCTTTTACGTTTATTCTGAAAACGCCGCCCGCACCCGTCCTCATCAAAAAGGCGTGCAAGATCGAAAGCGGCAGCGCAAGGCCCAACCGCGATAAGGTCGCAAAGCTGACCGACGCGCAGGTAGAGGAGATCGCCAAGCTGAAAATGCCCGACCTCAACGCGGCTTCGCTGGAAGCGGCAAAGAGCATGATCCGCGGCACCGCGCGCAGCATGGGCGTCACCGTCGAAGAATAATCGCAAGGAGAATGTGGGAGAGACAGATTCTCGCATGTACCACAAGGAGGTAATATAGAATGAAATACGGGAAAAAATATGCCGACAGTTTGAAGGCATACGATCGTTCCAAAGCATACGATGTCGACGAAGCCATGGGGCTCGCGGTCGACACTGCAAAAGCCAAATTCGACGAGACGATCGAATTGCACGTGCGCCTCGGCGTAGATCCCCGCCAGGCGGATCAGCAGGTGCGCGGCGTGCTCGTCCTTCCCAACGGCACGGGCAAAAGCAAAAAGGTGCTCGTCATCGCGAAGGGCGAAAAGGCTGACATCGCGCAGGCGGCGGGCGCCGACTATGTGGGCGCCGAAGAGATGGTGCAAAAAATTCAGACGGAAAACTGGTTCGACTTCGACGTCGTCATCACCACCCCCGATATGATGGGCGTGGTCGGCCGTATCGGTAAGGTGCTCGGCCCCAAGGGGCTCATGCCGAACCCGAAATCGGGTACCGTCACCCCCGACGTCGCGAAGGCGATCTCCGAAGTCAAAGCAGGTAAGGTCGAGTACCGTCTCGATAAGACGGCGATCATTCACTGCCCGATCGGGAAAAAGAGCTTCGGCAAGGAAAAGCTTGCGGAGAACTTCAACGCGCTGATGGACGCGATCGTCAAGGCGAAGCCGTCTGCGGCAAAAGGTCAGTATATCCGCAGCGTTGCCGTATCCAGCACGATGGGCCCCGGGATCAAGATCAATTACGCGAAACTGTAAAAAATGCACGGCGTGCGGCAGAGAAAAGATTTTTTCGGATTTTGCCGCGAAAGCGCGGAAAAACGGTTGACTTATTGCCGTTGCGACGGTATAATGTACAAGCATTGAAATTGCGAAAGCATCAATATCCCTACCGCAGAAAGCTGGCACCGCAAGGTTTAATGGAAACGCCCGCCGAGGTAATAAGGCAAGACCGTTTGTTTTTACGCATGCGAGTCCTTATACCTGCGCGGTATAAGGACTTTTTTGTTTGCATCGCGCACCCGTTCGGGTGGGCGCAGGGGAAAGGAAGGGCGCGGCCTTTATAAGGCGCGCAGAGGGAGAAAACGCCGTCAGCCGTAAGGCGTGCGGCGGTGTCTCCTGAGATCACGGCGTTCCGCAGCATCTCTTTTGCGAGAAACGCGTGAGAAAAATTGTATTGATCCTGCGCGAGCGAAAATCGTATTTTTTGCGAGCGCACCCTGTTTGCCAATGCTTTGGTTTTCGGGGAAAGGTGAATTTGCGCGATTCCTTATGGCGTGCCCTAAAAAATCGCGCAAAGAGGAAAACGCCGACGCGGAGCGCAAGCGTCCGTCGGGTTTTCCTGAAAATCACGGAAAAATGTTTTATCAGCTTAAAACATTTTTCGTGAGAAAATGCATATTTACTGCGCAAGCAAAACCGCGCTTTTGCGCCGGCGCACCCAAATTGCCGTAAGGCTTACGGGAAGAGGGTGAATGCGCGCGCATATTGGTGCGGGAGCCTTTAAAAGGCGCGCGCAGAGGGAGAAAACGCCGTCAGCCGTAAGGCGTGCGGCGGTGTCTCCTGAGATCACGGCGTTTCGCAGCATCTCTTTTGCGAGAAACGCGTGAGAAAATTTTTATAGGAGGTAACCAATGTCAGCTAATCTGGAAGCGAAAAAACAAGTTGTGGAAGAGATCAAGGAAAAGATCCAGAACAGCAAGTCCGTTGTGTTCGTAGACTACAAGGGGCTCACCGTTGCGGAAGTTTCCGATCTTCGCAATAAGTTCAGGGCAGCGGGCGTGGAGTACAAGGTTTACAAAAATACCCTGCTCCGCAAGGCGTTCAACGAATTGGGCGTTACCGCGTTCGACGCAGACCTCAACGGCCCGACGGCGACGGCGTTCAGCCCCGACGAGACGGCTGCCGCGAAAATTTTTGCGGAAGCGGTCAAGGCGATGCCCGAAAAGATCGTTCCCAAGAGCGCATATGTAGACAACGCCTATATCGATGCCAAAGGCATCAAGGCGCTCGCGGATATGCCTTCGAGGGAAGAACTCATTGCAAAGATGCTCGGCTCCATGCAGGCGCCCATCGCGAATTTCGCGGGCGTTCTCTCCGCGATGCTTCGCGGCGTAGTCGTGGCGCTCAATGCGATCGCGGAGAAAAAGGCGCAGTAACGCGTTCTCCGTATCCGAACGCGGCTTAGCCGCCGCCTGTCCGCCGCGGCGTAAAATCGAGCGGGAAAATTTATCAAATCGAAATTATTTGGAGGAATTTAAAAATGGCTGATATCGCTAAGTTCATCGAAGAGATCAAAGGTATGACGGTTGTTGAGCTCAACGAGCTCGTAAAGGCTTTGGAAGAGGAGTTCGGCGTAAGCGCTGCCGCTCCCGTCGCTGTCGCTGCTGCTCCCGCTGCGGGCGCTGCTGCCGAAGCTGTCGAAGAGAAGACGGAGTTCAACGTCAAACTCAAAGACATCGGCGCTAAGAAGATCGAGGTCATCAAGGCTGTCCGCGAATTCACGTCCCTCGGCCTTGCGGAAGCAAAGGCTCTCGTCGAAGGCCTCGGCATGATCAAGGAAGGCGTCAACAAGGAAGAAGCCGAAAAGATCGCTGCCCGCATGAAGGAAGCCGGCGCGGAAGTCACCATCGACTAATTGCCGCATTCATCGGATCGGACAAAAAAGCACCCGAAATATTCGGGTGCTTTTTGATTTTCGGAACGAAAAAAAGCCTTGTGGCTTGCCCCTTCGGGGAAACGGCGCGTTTCGGAACGGTATTTTGCAATAAAACTCAAAAAAATCCGAAAAAACAAAAAATATTGCAAGTTTTTAATTGACTTATCTTGACGGGTATGGTATTATATTTAGGCTGTGTAATAGGGTTGAGGTATAAAGTTACTTCAATCGCTTTGGGTTGCGAGGATAAACAACAGCACAATCGCGCCCTTTGCGAAGATAATTTATACCGACAAATGTGGGGGCTCGACCCCTGCGACTAACCGGAGTACAGCCATTCAATAGCATATATCGAATGGCGTTTATTTTTCTGCGACACTCCGACACACACGGCTACGTTGACAGAAAGTTAGTATAAAAAACGGAGGAATTCAACAACAATGGCAGGACAGAAGATCAGGATCAAACTCGCCGCTTACGACCACGAGCTGGTAGACCTGGCGGCGCAGCGCATCGTGGAGGCAATGGAAAAATCCGGCGCGAAAATCAGCGGGCCCATTCCGCTGCCCACAGAAAAGGAGATCGTAACCATTCTCCGCTCGCCTCACAAAGATAAAGACAGCCGCGAGCAGTTCGAGATCCGCACGCACAAGAGGATCATCGATATTTACAGCGCGAACGCCAAGCTTTTGGAGAGCGTTCACCTTCCCGCGGGCGTAGACATCAAAATCAAACTGTAATCTGATTCAGCAAAGAAATACTTTGTGGATTCAAGGTATTCGAAAAATAAAAAAAGGAGTGAACTTTATCAATGAATAAAGCAATCATCGGACGCAAAGTCGGCATGACGCAGATCTTTACTCCCGAAGGAAAGGTGATCCCCGTAACGGTAGTGGAGGCGGGGCCCTGCCCGGTAGTGCAGATCAAAACAGTGGAAAAAGACGGCTACGCCGCTCTCAAACTCGGTTTTGACGAGACGAGCGAAAAGAGGCTCAACAAGCCCGAGCTCGGTCAGTTCAAAAAGGCGGGCGTAAAACCGCAGAAGGTGCTCAAAGAATTCCGCCTTTCCGATCTTTCCTCTTACGAGGTCGGCAAGGAAGTAACGGTGGAAGTCTTCAAAGAGGGCGAAAAGGTAGACGTTGTAGGCACCTCCAAGGGCCACGGGTATTCGGGCGTCATCAAAAGATGGAATCAGCGCCGCCTGAAAGAGACGCACGGCGTCGGCCCCGTACACAGGGAAGTCGGCTCCATGGGCGCGAACTCCACGCCGAGCAGGGTATTCAAGCAGAAGCACATGCCCGGGCAGTACGGCAACGAGCGCGTCACCGTGCAGAACCTTGAAATCGTCAGGGTAGACGCGGCGAGAAACGCGCTGCTCATCAAAGGCGCTATCCCCGGAGCGAAGGGGAGCGTCGTCACGGTAAGCGACAGCGTCAAAGCGAAATAAGGAGAGAAGAAGATATGCCTAGCGTAAAAGTATATAAAATGGACGGCTCGGTTGCAGGCGAAATGCAGCTTTCCGACAAGATCTTCAATGCGGAATACAACGAGCCTTTGATTCATCAGGCAGTCGTAACGCGTCTTGCCAACGACAGGCAGGGCACGAAGAGCACCCTCACCCGCACCGAGGTACGCGGCGGCGGCGCGAAGCCGTGGCGCCAGAAGGGCACCGGCCGCGCGCGTCAGGGTTCCATCCGCGCACCGCAGTGGACGAAGGGCGGCGTCGTGTTCGCGCCCAAGAGCCGCGACTTCTCCAAAAAGATGAACGCGGAAGCGAAAAGGAACGCGCTGTTCTCCGCCCTCTCCAAAAAAGTGGCGGACGGCGAGCTGATCGTTGTGGACAAACTCGAAGTGAGCGCGCCCAAAACGAAAGAGATGGTCAAATTCCTCGATGCGCTCAAACTTGACAAGCGCACGCTCGTAGTGATGGACAACGACGACGTCAACGTTATCCTCGCGGCGAGGAATATCCAGAAACTGAGCACGATGCCCGTAGCCGAGATCAACACCTACGAAGTGGTCGCGAACGCGAAAGTCGTTCTGACCCGCGGCGCCGTGGAGAAAATACAGGAGGTCTACGGAGCATAATGAGAGCGGAAGACATTATCATCAAGCCCATTCTCACCGAGAAAGGTTACGACGGCATCGCCGACAAAAAATACACCTTCAAAGTGGCGAAGAGCGCGAACAAGACGGAGATCAAACTTGCCGTCGAGCAGCTCTTCGGGGTCAAAGTTGACAGCGTAAACACGTGCAACGTGCGCGGCAAGCTGAAAAGAATGGGCAGGAACGAAGGTCTCACTTCCTCCTACAAAAAAGCCGTCGTTCAGCTGAAAAAAGACAGCAAACCCATCGAATATTTCAATTCGCTGTCTTAACCTGAGATTCATCGGAGGAACAAAGTAAAATGGCTATCAAGAGATATAAACCTACCTCTGCCGCGCGCCGTTTCATGACGGTGCACACCTACGAGGAGATCACCGAAACGAAGCCCGAGAGAAGCCTCGTGGAGGATATGAGAAAGAGCGGCGGCAGGAACAATCAGGGCAAGATCACCGTTCGCCACATCGGCGGCGGCAACAGAAGAAAATACCGCATCATCGACTTCAAGCGCAACAAAGACGGCATTGCCGCAACGGTCAAGAGCATTCAGTACGATCCCAACCGCAGCGCGAACATCGCGCTCTTGCAGTATGCCGACGGCGAAAAGAGGTATATCCTCGCGCCTGTCGGGCTGAATGTCGGCGACAAGGTGATGAGCGGCCCCGAGGCCGACATCAAGGCGGGCAACTGCCTCCCCTTCGAGAACATTCCCGTCGGTACGATGGTACACAATATCGAGTTGCAGCCCGGCAAGGGCGGTCAGGTCGCGAGGGCTGCGGGCATTTCCGCGCAGCTGATGGCAAAAGAGGGCGCTTATGCGACCCTGAAAATGCCCAGCGGCGAAATGAGGCTCGTATCCGTCAAGTGCCGCGCCACGATCGGGCAGGTCGGCAACGTCGAGCACGAGATCGTTTCTATCGGTAAAGCGGGCAAGACCCGTCACTTGGGCGTAAAGCCTACGGTGCGCGGTTCCGTCATGAACCCGAACGATCACCCTCACGGCGGCGGCGAAGGCAAGAGCCCTGTCGGCCATGCCGGCCCTATGACCCCTTGGGGCAAGCCTGCTCTGGGTTATAAGACGAGAAAGAAGAAGAACGTCACCGACAAGTTCATTCTCAAAAGGATCAATTAAGGGAGGATCACTTTAATGAGCAGAAGCGTAAAGAAAGGGCCTTACGTTGAAGAACGTCTCCTCAAAAGAGTGGAGGAGCTCAACGCGGCCAACGATAAAAAAGTTTTGAAAACATGGTCGAGAGCGTCGACGATCTTCCCTCAGATGGTCGGTCACACGATCGCCGTGCACGACGGCAAAAAGCACGTTCCCGTGTACATCACCGAAGATATGGTCGGCTGCAAGCTCGGCGAGTTCGCTCCGACGAGAACCTTCAAGGGGCACTCGGGCGGCAAAACGACCGGGGCTAAGAAGTAAAGGAGGTCGCATAAATGGCTACGAATACTCGTGAAAAGACGAAAAAGATCGCGGAAAGCAGGGACAAACGCCCTTACGCGACCGCAAGACATATCAGAATGTCTCCTTATAAAGTGAGAAGGGCGCTCACCCTCATCAGGGGCAAGAGCGTGAACGAAGCCGCGGCGATCCTCGAATACGCGAACATTATTTCCGCCGAGCCGGTCAGAAAGGTTCTCCTTTCCGCGGCGGCGAACGCGGAGCACAATTTCGGCATGGACAGGGGCGACCTGATCGTTGCCGAGGCGTTTGCGGATCAGGGCCCCACGCTCAAAAGAATGCAGCCCGTTTCCAAGGGCAGAGGCCATTCCATTCTCAAAAGAACCAGCCACATCACGGTCATTCTCGATGTGAAGAGCAATTAAGGAGAGAACGTAAAATGGGACAGAAAGTTAATCCGCACGGTTTGAGAGTCGGCGTAATCAAGGGCTGGGACACCCAGTGGTATGCCGATAAAAAGGATTTCGGCAAATATCTGAAAGAGGATTACGATATCCGCAAATTCATCAAAGATAAATATTACAGCGCTTCCATCAGCAGGATCGCCATCGAAAGGGCTGCGAACAGGATCGTCGTTACCGTTTACACGGGCAAGCCCGGCGTTCTGATCGGCAAGGCGGGCGCGGAGATCGAAGTCATCAAAAAAGACCTCTCCAAGCTCACGAAGGGCAAAAACGTCGTCATCAACGTGACGGAGGTAAGAAAGCCCGACGCGGACGCCCAGCTCGTAGCGGAAGGCGTCGCGCAGCAGCTCGAAAAGCGTATGTCTTTCCGCCGCGCGATGAAGCAGGCGATCGGCCGCGCGATGCGTTCGGGCGTCAAGGGCGTAAAGATGATGGTTTCCGGCCGTCTCGACGGCGCTGAGATCGCGCGCTGCGAGCAGTATCACGAGGGCTCCATTCCTCTGCAAACGCTCCGCGCGGACATCGATTACGGATTTGCCGAAGCGCACACCACGTTCGGCATGATCGGCGTCAAGGTCTGGATCTACAAAGGCGAGATCCTCAAAGCCAAGGCGCATGAAGGAGGAGAACAGTAATGTTAATTCCGAAGAGAGTAAAGAGAAGAAGACAGCATCGCGGCAAGATCAAGGGCCAGGCGCATAAGGGCAACAAGGTCGCTTACGGCGAATACGGCCTGGTCGCCGTCGAGGGCGCGAGGATCACCTCCCGCCAGATCGAGGCGGCCCGTATCGCGATGACGAGATTTATCAAGCGCGGCGGGCAGGTCTGGATCGACATTTTCCCGCACAAGCCTATCACGAGGCACCCCGCCGAATCCCGTATGGGTTCCGGTAAAGGCGCGGTCGAATACTGGGTCGCGGTCGTAAAGCCGGGCAGGGTGATGTTCGAAATGGCGGGCGTTCCCGAAGACATCGCGCGCGAGGCTATGCGTCTTGCGGGCCACAAGCTGCCCATCAAGACCAAATTCATGGTCAAAGGGCAGGCTAACCCCGTCACGGGAGAGATCCCCGAGGGCGGCGAAAAAATCACAGAAGGCGGTGAAGGTTAATGAAAGGGAAAGAACTTCACGGCATGACCGACGAAGAACTCAAAAATAAATTGAGCGAGCTGAAAACAGAACTTTTCAATCTCCGTTTCCGTCATGCATCCGGTCAGCTTGAAAATCCTATGACGATTGCGTCTTGCAAAAAAGACATCGCGAGGGTGAACACGGTTATCCGTGAGAGAGAGCTCAAAGCGAAGGGTTAAGGAAGGTGTCAGACATGGAAAGAAATTTGAGAAAAGAAAGAGTCGGGCTCGTCGTTTCCGATAAAATGGATAAGACGGTCGTCGTCGCCATCGTAGACAAGAGCACGCACCCCCTCTATAAAAAGACCATCACCAAGACCAAAAAGGTGAAGGCGCACGACGAGACGAACGAGTGCGGCTTGGGCGACAGGGTGCGCATCGTAGAGACGAGAAAGCTCAGCAAAGACAAGAATTGGAGAGTTGCCGAGATCATCGAAAAGGCGAAGTAATAAAATCAAGGAGAAAAGAGCCATATGATACAACCACAGACAAGGCTTAAAGCGGCGGACAACTCCGGCGCGAAAGAGCTCATGTGCATCAGGGTTCTGGGCGGTTCGTTCAGGAAAAGCGGCAACATCGGCGACGTGATCATCGCGAGCGTAAAGACCGCTGCTCCCGACGGCGCCGTCAAAAAGGGCGAGGTCGTAAAGGCGGTCATCGTCAGAACCAGCAAGGGCATCAGAAGGGCGGACGGAACGTATATCCGTTTCGACGACAACGCCGCCGTCATCATAGATAATCAGAAGCAGCCGAGGGGAACCCGTATCTTCGGGCCCATCGCGAGGGAACTGAGGGATAAAGATTACATGAGAATCATCTCTCTCGCCCCCGAAGTGCTGTAAGGAGGAAGGCGTATGAACGTAAAATTGAATGACAACGTCCTCGTGATCGCGGGCAAAGACAAGGGCAAAACGGGCAGGGTGGTCTCCACTTCCCCCAAGGCCGGCCGCGTCACCGTGCAGGGCGTGAACCTCCAAAAGAAACATATGAAAGCGAGAAAGGCCACCGACGTTTCCGGCATCGTCGAGCGCGAAGGCGCCATCGACGTTTCCAACGTCATGGTCATCTGCGACAAATGCGGCAAGGCGACGAGGGTGAAGCACGCCTTCGTAGAGCAGGACGGCAAAATGAAGAAAGTGCGCGTCTGCAAGTGCGGCAACGTTCTCGATAAGGCTTACAAGAAGCAGGCTAAGGCCGCCGACAAGAAGGCGGAAGAGGCTCCCAAGAAGAGGACGAGAAAGAGAACCGCGAAAACGGAAGCCGCCGCGGAAGAGAAGAAGGACTGAGGTGAACGGAAATGGCTGAAAAAGTGTATAAGAGCAGGGTAAAGGAGGCTTACGATAAAGAAGTCGTCCCTTACCTCATCAAAAAATTCAACTATAAAAACGTGAACGAAGTCCCCAAGCTCGTCAAGATCGTCATCAATGCCGGTCTCGGCGACATCAAAGACAACGCGAAGAGCGTACAGATCGCGCACGACGAGCTCAAAGCGATCGCGGGTCAGAAGCCCGTCATCACCAAGGCGAAAAAATCGGTCGCGAACTTCAAGGTCAGAGAGGGCATGTCCGTCGGTTTGAAGGTCACCCTCCGCAAAGACAGAATGTACGATTTTTACGATAAATTCGTGTCCATCGCGCTCCCCAGAGTGAGAGATTTCCGCGGCGTATCCGCGAATTCTTTTGACGGAAGAGGCAATTACGCGCTCGGCGTAAAAGAACAGCTCATCTTCCCCGAAATTTCCTACGATCAGGTGGAAAAGATCAGGGGCTTCGACATCTGCTTCGTCACGACGGCGAAGACGGACGAAGAGGCGAGAGAGCTTCTCGGGGCTATGGGAATGCCCTTCAAGAAATAAGGAGATTTCGAGACATGGCTAAAAAATCAATGATCAACAAGCAGCAGAGAACGCCTAAATACAGCACGAGAGCGTATACGCGTTGCAGCATCTGCGGCAGGCCGCACGCGGTCCTGCGCAAATACGGCATCTGCCGTATCTGTTTCCGCAACCTCGCGTATAAGGGGCAGATCCCCGGCGTGAAAAAGGCGAGCTGGTAAGGAGGCACATCATGACAGATCCCATCGCAGATATGCTTACAAGAATCAGGAACGCGCTTACCGCGAAGCATGAGACGGTCGAAGTGCCCGCTTCCAATATGAAAAAGGCGATCGCGAACATTCTTTTGGAAGAAGGTTACGTCAAAAACGTCGAGTTCGTAGAAGACGGGCTTTCCGGCAAGATCGTGATCACGCTCAAATATGCGGAAGGCAAATCGGTCATCTCGGGGCTGAAAAGGGTATCCAAGCCCGGCCTGCGCAAATACGCGGGCGCCGGCAACATGCCCAAGGTTTTGGGCGGCCTCGGCACGGCGATCGTTTCCACTTCCAAAGGAATAATGACGGACAGACAGGCAAAGGCCGCGAACGTTGGCGGCGAAATGCTCTGCTTTGTCTGGTAAGGAGGCAAGAATTATGTCGAGAGTAGGAAGAGCTCCCGTAGCGATCCCCGCGGGCGTTACCGTAGACGTGAAAGAAGGCGTCATGACGGTCAAAGGGCCCAAGGGCACGCTCACGCAGGACATCGATCCGCAGATCGCCGTCGCCGTAGAGGGCGGCAATGCCACCCTTACGAGAGCGAACGACACGAAAGAGCTTCGGGCAAAGCACGGCCTTTACAGGGCTTTGCTCCACAATATGGTCGTCGGCGTCACCAACGGCTACACCAAATCCCTCGTGATCAACGGAGTCGGTTACAAGGTAGCCAAGCAGGGCAACAAAATTGTTCTCAACGTCGGCTATTCTCACCCCATCGAATTTGCGGAGATCGAGGGCATCAAGCTGGATTGCCCCACGCAGACGGAAATTTCCGTTTCCGGCATCGATAAGGTGAAGGTCGGTCAGGTCGCCGCGAATATCCGTTCGATCCGCGAGCCCGAGCCTTACCACGGCTACGGTATCCGCTATAAAGACGAAGTGATCGAGCGCAAGGAAGGCAAGACAGCCGGTAAATAAAGGAGCGTAAAACATGATTTCGAAAAAAGATAAAAACGCAGACAGAGTGCAAAGGCACGCGCGCGTAAGAAAAAAGATCTCCGGAACGGCTCAAACGCCCAGATTCAGCGTTTACAGGAGTCTCAATCACATTTACGTTCAGGTTATCGACGACGTGAAGGGCGTAACGCTCGTTTCCGCGTCCACGATGGAAAAGGCGGTCAAGGAAAAGATCAAAGATCTCACCAAGACGGAAGCTGCCAAGGTCGTCGGCGAAGAGGCCGCGAAAAAGGCGCTCGCCGCAGGCATCGAAACGGTCGTTTTCGACAGGGGCGGATACATTTACACGGGCCGTGTAAAGAGCGTTGCCGACGGCGCGAGAGAAGCCGGACTTAAATTCTGACAGGAGAAAGTTAAATGGCAAGAGAAGATAGAAGGCCTCAGAGAAGGCAGGAAGAGAACGACGGTTTCATCAAAAAGCTCATTCAGGTCAACCGCGTCACCAAGGTCGTCAAGGGCGGCAAAAACATGCGCTTTGCGGCTCTGGTCGTCGTGGGCGACGGAAAGGGCAGGGTCGGCGTAGGCTCGGGCAAGGCACAGGAAGTTCCCGAAGCGATCGAAAAGGCGCAGGCGCAGGCCAAGAGGAACCTCATCACCGTTCCCATGATGGATACGACCATTCCGCACGAAGTGCTGGGCAAGTTCGGCAAGGGCAGCGTTCTGATGCTCCCCGCCGAAGAAGGTACCGGCGTTATCGCGGGCGGCCCCGTGCGTGCGGTCATGGAAGCTGCGGGCATCAAAAACATCAGAACGAAGTCTCACGGCACGAGCAACCCCGTAAACTGCGTCAAAGCGGTCATCGCGGGCCTTGCCGAGCTGAAAACGGCGGAACAGGTCGCGGCGCTCCGCGGCAAAGCCGTCGAAGAGATCGTGGGCTGAGGAGGGCGTAAAAATGGCACAGATCAAAGTAACGCTCGTCAAGAGCACTATCGGCAGCACGCAGACGCAGAAGGATACCGTCGCGGCGCTCGGCCTCAAAAAGATCCGTTCTTTCAGGATCCATGAAGACACGCCCGCCATTCGCGGACAGATCAAAAAAGTTTCGCACCTGATCAAGGTCGAAAACGTATAAGGAGCTTCGCATATGAGAATCGATACCATTCAACCCGCGATCGGGGCGAACACTCCCGCCAAAAGGCTCGGACGGGGCATCGGCTCCGGGCTCGGCAAAACGAGCGGCAAGGGCCATAAAGGCCAGTGGGCGCGTTCGGGCGGCGGCGTAAGGCCGGGCTTCGAAGGCGGTCAGACTCCTATCCACAGGAGACTCCCCAAACGCGGTTTCAACAACAAATTCAAAAAGGAATACGTCATCGTGAACCTCTCTCAGCTGGCAAGCGCAGAAGACGGTACCGTAGTCGATTACGAATACGTCATGACGAACAAGCTTGCCAAGCAGGTGAAAGACAACTGCGGACTGAAAGTGCTCGGCTCGGGCGAGCTGAAAGCTGCGCTTACGGTCAAGGCGGCCAAGTTCTCCGCTTCCGCAAAAGAAGCGATCGAGAAGGCCGGCGGCAAGGCGGAAACGCTGTGAGCGCTCGTTCGGAGCATCGCAGGGCGCGGCGTCTTTTCGCCCTCCGCTTTCCTGAGCAGGACACCGTAATTTAAGGGAGGACAAGATGTTCGAAACTTTAAAGAACGCTTTTAAAGTAAAAGAGATCAGAAAAAAGATCTTCATCACGCTGCTTTTGCTCCTCGTTTACAGGGTGGGGTGCTATATCCCCGTTCCGGGGCTGGATTCGAGCGAATTTTCCAGCTTGTTTTCGGGAGACAGCGCGAATAACTTTCTTACGCTGATGAGCGCCGTAACGGGCGGCGCGCTCTCGCAGGGCACGCTGTTTGCGCTCGGCATAGGACCGTACATCAACGCGTCCATCATCATGCAGCTGCTCGCGGTCGGTATACCCGCACTCGAACGGCTGTCGAAACAGGGCGAAGAAGGCAAAAAGAAGATCGCGGCTTATACCCGCATTCTCACGCTGGTGCTCGCCATCGTGCAGTCCATCGGCGTCATCATCAACTTTGCAAATCAGAGCAGCGCGATCAACACTGCGCCCTTTTGGGATCAGACCTGGCTCGCGTACGCATTCATGGCGATCGTCTACACGGCGGGCGCAATGCTCACCATGTGGCTTGGCGAACGCATCACCGAATACGGCGTCGGCAACGGTATTTCCATGATCATCTTCGTGGGTATCATCTCCACGGCGGGGCAGCAGCTCATCATCGCGCCGATCCAGGATACGATCGCAAACGGATTCAGCGCTTCCACGCTCGTTTCCATCATCATATTCTGCGTGCTCGCCGTCATCATCTTCGCGCTCATCGTTACGGTCGACCTCGCGGAGCGCCGCATTCCGGTGCAGTATGCAAAGCAGGTCAAGGGCAGAAAGATGTACGGCGGTCAGTCCACCGTTATCCCCATCAAAATATCGGGCAGCGGGGTCATGCCTCTGATCTTCGCGTTTGCGATCATCAGCCTTCCCGACCTTATCATGGGGCTGTTCACTCCGAATTGGAGCGGATATGATTGGTACAGCACAAACATCAGCGGCGGTACGGGCCCCTGGGCATGGGCGTACATTCTCGTGCTCTGCCTCCTGATCTTCGCGTTCTCATTCTTCTACGCGCAGATCCAGTTCAACCCCGAAGACATTTCCAAGAGCATTCAGCAGAACGGCGGTTTCATTCCGGGCATTCGCCCCGGCAAGCCTACGGCGGATTATCTGAAAAAGATCTCCAACCGCATCACGCTGTTCGGTGCAATCTTCCTGTCGCTCGTCGCGTTCATTCCTTCGCTGGTATTCAGTTTCGTCGGAGAGGGCTTCGTGAACGTATTTTCCACGACAGGTATCCTCATCGTCGTTTCGGTCGCGCTCGAATTCGATAAGCAGCTGCAATCGAAGCTGATGATGAAGAATTATAAGGGCTTCCTTAAATAAAGAGCGCATTGCCCCGCGCCCAAACGCGGGGCAAACGGAAAAATCATTAAAATCAAGGGAGAGAAATCATGAATATTATCCTTCTCGGCGCGCCCGGCGCGGGCAAAGGCACGCAGGCCTCCCGTATTTCTGAAAAATACGGGCTTCCGCACATCTCCACGGGAGATATTTTCCGCGACAACATCAAGCGCGGAACAGAGATCGGGCTCCTTGCCAAATCGTATACCGACAACGGCAAGCTCGTGCCCGACGAGGTTACCTGCAAGATCGTGGAAGGACGGCTCAAAGAGGACGACTGCAAAAACGGTTACCTCCTCGACGGCTTCCCCCGCAACCTTTTCCAGGCGGAAGAGCTGGATAAATTCTCCAAGGTCGACGCGGTCATCAACATCGACATCGATCTTTCCCTGCTGATGGATAGGCTCTGCGGCAGGCGCGTATGCAAGAGCTGCGGAGAGAGCTATCACGTAAACTTCCTGAACGGCAAAACGACGTGCGAAAAGTGCGGCGGAGAGCTGTATCAGAGAAAGGACGACAACGAGGAGACGGTCGGCAACCGCTTGAAGGTCTACAACGAACAGACGGCTCCCCTGATCGAATATTACAAAAACAAAAACGTACTCATCAATATCGACGGCGTGGGCACGATCGACGAGGTTTTCTCCCGCATCGCGGCCGCGCTCAAATAAGAGCGGCGATATGATAACCATCAAAACGGAGCGCGAAATTGATCTGATGCGCGAGCCTTGCGCCATCGTGCGCGATACGCTCGCTTACGTCGGCTCCAAGATCAAGCCGGGCGTAACGACCAAAGAACTGGACGAATTTGCGGAAAAATATATCCGTTCGCGCGGGGCGGAACCTTCCTGCCTCGGTTACTGCGGGTATCCCGCAAGCATCTGTGCTTCCGTCAACGAGGTGGTCGTGCACGGCATTCCGGGCGATCGGGTCATACGCGAGGGCGACATCGTCAGCATAGACCTATGCGCGTATAAAAACGGGTTTCACGGCGACGGCGCGAGGACGTTCCTCGTCGGCAACGTGAGCGAAGAAAAGAAAAAGCTCGTCCGCGTTACGGAGGAATGTTTCTTCAAGGGCATCGAAAATCTGCGGGCGGGAACGCCCCTGTACGATATCGGCGCGCGGGTGCAAAGGCATGCGGAGGAGAACGGCTTTTCCGTGGTGCGGGCGCTCGTCGGGCACGGCATCGGGCGGGAGATGCACGAAGATCCTTCCGTTCCCAATTTCGGAAAACCCGGAACGGGTATCCGCCTGAAAGCGGGCATGGTCATCTGCATAGAACCCATGATCAATATGGGCGGCTATGAAGTGGACTTCATGGACGACGGCTGGACGGTCAAAACGCGCGACAGAAAGCCCGCCGCGCACTACGAAAACACGGTGGTCATTCGTGAAGACGGTGTAGAAATACTCACCATCTGAGCGGGAGGCGCAAATGAAGGTACAAACGCCCGAACCCGGCGGGATCGCGGAGAGCATTTCCGGGCGGGACGCCGGCAGGCTGTACATGATTCTTGCGGTGAGAGGAGATCGGATCCTCCTCGCCGACGGAAAGTACAGGAGCTGCTCGTCTCCCAAAGAAAAGAACGCGAAGCACGTCAGGCTTCTGCCCGTATTTTACCGCGGCATCGCGGCAAAGGCGGCGGAGGGCAAAGACGAGGACAGCGAGATCAGGGCGGCGCTGAAAAAGACGGCGCAGGAAGTCTTAAAAAAATAAGAGCGGAGGAAGTTATCGTGTCCAAAGACGACGTAATCGAAACCGAAGGGAAAATCGTGGAAGCTTTGCCGAACGCGACGTTCAAGGTACAGCTTTCGAACGGGCATGTGATCACGGCGTATATCTCCGGGAAATTGAGAATGAATTATATCCGCATTATCCCCGGCGATACGGTCAAGCTGGAAATGAGCCCGTACGATCTTACCAAGGGCAGGATCACCTGGCGCGGCAAGTCGTAACTTCTCAGCCGCTTGACCGCAAGAGCGGCCATGGCATAACCGCGCCGCGGGCGCGGGGGAGCGCGGCTCCCGAACGGGTCTGCCGAATAGGGGAGACCGCATACATTTATTTTTCGGAGGAATCAAAAATGAAAGTAAGACCGTCTGTAAAGCCTATGTGCGATAAATGCAAAGTCATCAAGCGTAACGGCAAAGTCATGGTCATCTGTTCCAAAAACAAGAGCCATAAGCAGAGACAGGGCTGATTTTTCGAAAACGATCTCACGCGTTTTACCGGCGCAAACATTCCGAATTTTCTTGCGGGGCGGGGGCGCGTGAATGGCATATAGAACACAAATCAAAACACCATTCAAAAATCCAAACGGAGGTCAAAAGGACAAATGGCACGTATTGCCGGTGTAGATTTACCCAGAGAGAAGAGGGTCGAGATCGGTCTGACCTATATCTACGGCATAGGTCTTACAACGTCTAAGCAGATCCTTGCGGCAACGGGCATCGATCCCGATACGAGAGTGAAGGATCTCGACGAGAACGACGTTTCCAAGCTGAGAGAATATATCGATCACAATCTGAGAGTGGAGGGCGAACTCCGCGGCGAAGTCAACCTGAACATCAAGCGTCTGATGGAGATCGGCTGCTACCGCGGTATCCGTCACAGAAAGGGGCTTCCCGTGCGCGGGCAGAGCTCCAAGCGCAACGCGAGGACGAGGAAGGGCCCTCGCCGTACGGTTGCGAAGAAGAAGAAATAATTGAAGGAGGATCAAATCAATGGCAGCTGCTGCTAAAAAGACGACGCAGGTAAGGCGTCGCAAAGAGCTTAAAAAAGTTGACAAAGGTCAGGCGCATATCCAATCCTCGTTCAATAACACATTGGTCACGATCACGGATATGAACGGCAACGCGATCTCCTGGTCGAGCGCTGGCAGCCTCGGCTTCAAGGGATCGAGAAAGGGCACCCCGTTCGCGGCGCAGATGGCGGCGGATACCGCTGCGAAGGCTGCGAAGGAGCACGGGCTCCGTTCCGTAGAGGTGTATGTAAAGGGCCCCGGTGCGGGCAGGGAATCCGCGATCCGCGCACTGGCTGCGGCAGATCTTGAGATCACGATGATCACCGACGTTTCCCCGATCCCTCACAACGGTTGCAGGCCCCCGAAACGCCGCAGAGTATAATTTAAGGAGAGAAAGAAATGGCAACATACAGAGATTCCAAATGCCGTCTCTGCCGCAGAGAGGGCGCAAAGCTCTTTTTGAAGGGCGACAGATGTTATACGGGCAAGTGCGCTTTCGACAGGCGCCCCGTTGCCCCCGGGGCGCACGGCGCCGGCAGGAAAAAGGTCTCCGAGTACGGCTTGCAGCTTCGCGAAAAGCAGAAGACCAAGAGGATCTACGGCGTACAGGAAGGCCAGTTCAGAAAGTATTATGAAATGGCCGACCGCATGAAGGGCATCACGGGCGAAAACATGCTTTCCCTGCTGGAACGCCGTCTCGATAACGTCATTTACCGCATGGGCATCGGCGCTTCCCGCGCGCAGGCAAGGCAGCTCGTGAACCACGCGCATTTCTCCGTGAACGGCAGAACGGTCAACGTACCCTCTTTCATCGTGAAGGCGGGCGACGTGATCGCTGTCAAAGAGAACAGAAAGAAAGACAAATATTTCGAACAGATCAAAACGATGAAGGTCGGCAACATGCCCAAATGGCTGGAATTCGACCCCGAAAAACTGGAAGGAAAGATCTTAGCTCTCCCCGCAAGGGAAGATATCGACAGTCAGATTGCGGAGCATATGATCGTCGAGTTGTACTCCAAGTAATTGGGTACGCCTTAGAAAAAGGAGGTAAAGCCGCATGATCGAAATGGATATGCCTAAAATCGAGGTGGAGGAGAACGAGTCTAAAAGCTATGCGAAGATCGTCGTCGAACCGCTCGAAAAAGGTTTCGGTCTTACAATAGGCAACTGTCTGAGAAGGATACTCCTCTCCGCGCTCCCCGGAGCCGCCGTGCAGGGTATCAGATTTTATCCCGACGGTCTCGTTAAGCATGAGTTCTCCGCCATTCCCGGCGTAAAGGAAGACGTACCCGAGATCATTCTTAACCTGAAAACGCTCGCCATACAGACGACTTCGGTCGATAAAGATTATACCAAGACGATGCACATCTGCAAGGAAGGCCCCGTCGTCATCACGGGCGCAGACATCGAGCAGGACGCGGAAGTTGAGGTCATCAACAAAGACCAGTATATCTGCACGGTAGACGAGGGCGCTAAGCTCGATATGGAAGTTACCATCGGCAGGGGCAGGGGTTACAAAGGCGCCGGCTCCAACAAAAATCACCCGATCGGCTACATCCCCATCGATTCCATCTATACCCCCGTCAAAAAAGTCAATTATAACGTGGAGAGCACGCGCGTAGGGCAGAGCATCGACTACGACAAGCTCATCATGGAGGTCTGGACGAACGGCGCGTTCTCCGCAAAAGAGATCGTGTCGCTCGCGGCGAAGATCATGCAGGATCATATCAGCCTGTTCGTCAACCTGTCTGATTTCATCAAGGGCATGGACATTCTCGTGAAGAACGAAGACGACAAGCAGCAGCAGGTCCTCGCCATGGCGATCGAAGACATGGATCTTTCCGTCCGCTCCTACAACTGCCTCAAACGCGCAAATATCCACACGGTCGAAGATCTGACCAAAAAGACCGAGGAAGAAATGCTGAAAGTTCGCAACCTCGGCAGAAAGTCTCTCGACGAGGTCATTTTGAAGCTCGAATCGTACGGACTTTCATTACAAAAAAAGGAGGACTAACATTATGCCGGGAAAATTGGGCAGAACCAGCGAACAAAGGCTCGCGATCCTGAGAAACCAGGCGTCCAGCCTTCTCTGGTACGGAAAAATAGAAACGACCAAAGCGCGCGCGAAGGAGCTGCGTTCTTACGTCGAAAAGATCATCACCGCAGCCGTCAACACCTATGACGATACCATCGAAAGCACGAAGGTCGTCACCGAAAAGGCGGGCAAGAAGGAAAAGGAAGTTACCGTTACCGTCGTAAAAGACGGCCCGAAGAAGCTTGCCGCCCGCCGCAGGATCATGGCGAAGCTGTACGACCTGCAAGAGATCAAAGCGTTCAACGAGAGCAAATCCGCTTATAAGGAGAGGACGAAAGACGTCGCTCACCCTCTCATTGAAAAGCTGTTCAACGAGATCGCGCCGAAATATGCGCAGCGCAACGACGAAAAGAATTGCGCGGGCGGATATACCCGCATCATCACCCTCGGCGAACGCCGCGGCGATGCGTCTGAAACCGCGATCATCGAACTCGTATAACAAGGCCCCGCAACGGCGGGCAACGAGGCGCGCATCGTTCCGATGCGCGCCCGTATTTTTAAATTCGCGGCGTCTTTGCCGTTTTTTACGGATACGGGATTTTTTTCGCGTGCGGCGCGTACGCCGTCCGGGAAAGCTCGTCTCCCGGGGCGCCGCCGGCTCACGCATGAGGGGTTTTCCGTCCGAACGGTGCGGAAAACGGCGCGGAATGTGATAAAAAGAGGGAATTGTACGGGAAATTTTTTACAAGGATAAAAAGTGCTTGACGATTTTAAAAATAACGGTTAAAATAATAAAGTATCAATAAAATATTCCGAGTATACCCTTTATATTGCAGGAGGATTTATGGTAAAAACTTTGGGAGGCAAGATCGCAAAGCTCGCCGCCGTGTTGCTCGCCGTGCTGCTCGTTTTCGGAGTGTCGTTCGCGTTCGTCGGCTGCGAAACAAAGCGCCCCGTGATCTCCGTCCGCATTACGTTCAACGAAAACACGTACGAGCTCGAATACGAGCTGTACCGCAACATGTATCCGCAGACGGTGGCGCACTATCTCGAACTGATCGATATGGATTACTTTGACGGGACGGTGATACACGACTATCAGAGCAACCGCATGGTCGGAGGCGGCTATTATTACGATGGCGAAGACGTCGTTGAGGATCTGGCGGAAAAAGACTATGACGCGGCGACTTTGAACGAAGACGGAACGGTTGCCCTTGAAAACGTGTCCGTATGGGCGGACGAAAACAAGGAAACGGCGTACAATACCCTTTACGGAGAGTTTGAAGATAACGGAGCGAGGGTAGAGAACAACGGGCTTACGAATCAGTTGGGGTCGATCGGCACGTATTACTACACACCGCATGCGAACAGTGCGGATAAATCGCAGAAGGTATATGTGCAGCTGAATCAGGACAGCTCGATGGACACCCGCCCGTATTGCTACAATTCGGTGCGCAGCATGTTCTACCTGTATACGGGCAGTTCGGGAACGGAAACGGCATACTGCACGTTCGGCCTTTTGAAGGACAGCGACGACGCAGAGACCTTCCAGCAGCTTCTCGACGATATAGAGGAATACACGCTGGAAACGCTGAACGAAGGGGACGAGAGCGGCACGGAGATCTTTACCACGGAAAAGCAGGTAACGATCGAGGATCGTTACTGGATAGAGGATACGTATGAGGACGTGACCTTCAACATTCCGCGCGCGAAGATCGTGATCGAAGAGATGCGCGTCGTTAAATATTGATTTTGTAAAAAAGCGGCAGAAATGCCGCTTTTTTTGTCGGCTTATTTGTTCAGCCGCGGGAGGAAACGCCCGCGGCTGGATTTTTACATTCGGGCAGGCGTCGGCGCGGGAGAGGCGTCCCTTTTCGGGAAAGACATATCGCGGAGGGAAATAAAGTAAACATAAAGAAATTGTTTCACGAAACGTTCACATCTCCTTGCATTTTCCCGCGCGGAATGTTATAATAAATCGATGTGTGTTTTGCCCGGTCAAGGCAAAGCACAAAAAAATTTTACAATCCGGGGGTTCTTACCAATGAAGCTCATCTACGGAGTCAAGGACAGGCCCAAAGCGGGGCAGCTGATCCTGTTCGCCTTGCAGCAATTGCTTGCGATCCTCGCCGCGACGATCGCCGTACCTATGGTGATCAACAACACGACCGGCAGCGATATGTCTATCTCTGCTGCGCTCTTCGGGGCGGGGGCGGGCACGCTCGTGTATCTCTTGTTTACAAAATTCAAGAGCCCTGTGTTTTTGGGCAGTTCCTTTGCCTTTATCGGCTCTATGACGGCGGCCTTTGCGGGCGGCGTTTCCGCGGCGCTCGGCTATCTCGGCCTCATCATCGGCGCGGTGTTTGCCGGGCTCGTATATGTGCTCATTGCCGTTGTCGTCAAGTTTGTCGGCGTCAAATGGATCGATAAGCTGATGCCCGCCGCCGTGATCGGGCCGACCGTCGCGATCATCGGTCTTTCCCTTTCCACGAACGCGATCTCCGATCTCATGAAGGGCGACGTGCTCAACGCCGCGGGCGCGATGGCGTGCTCTCCTTACCTGGCGCTGGTTTGCGGGCTTGTCGCGTTCGGCGTGACCGTTGCCTGCTCGGTCTACGGCAAAAAGATGGCGCGCATGATCCCGTTCATCATCGGGATCCTCGCGGGTTACGCCCTCGCGGCGATCTTCACCGTGATCGGCAACGCCGCCGGGGTTGACGCCCTCAAAATCATCGATTTTTCCATTTTCAGATCTATGGAATGGTATCCCCGTTTTACCTTCTTAGAGGTATTTGACGGAAGCCTTACGCCCGCGGAGGGCAGCAGCATCGGCGCGTATATCGGTACGATCGCCGTGGCGTATATCCCCGTCGCGTTCGTCGTGTTTGCGGAGCATATCGCGGATCACAAAAATATCTCGTCTATTATAGAAACGGATCTTCTTACCGATCCGGGGCTTTCCAGAACTCTCCTCGGCGACGGCGTGGGTTCCATGGTCGGCGCCGTGTTCGGCGGATGCCCGAATACGACGTACGGCGAGTCTGTCGGCTGCGTCGCCATATCGGGCAACGCGTCGGTTTCCACCACCTTTTTGACGGCGATCTTTGCGATCGTGTGCGCGTTCGTCGGTCCGTTCACCTCATTCCTCGATACGATCCCCAGTTGCGTAATGGGCGGCGTATGCATGTGTCTGTACGGATTTATCGCCGTAAGCGGTTTGAAGATGGTGCAGAAGGTCGATCTTGAAGACAACGGAAATCTGTTCACCGTCTCCGCGATTTTGGTCGCGGGCATCGGCGGGCTCACGTTCACCTTCGGCGGCATCACCATTACTTCCATCGCGTGCGCGCTCATTCTCGGCATTCTCACCAACGTGTTGGTGAACGCATGGAAAAAGGACCGGGGAACGAAGGAACCCGCCGCGCAGGAGAGCGCGCCCGAAAACGGCGTTGCGCAGGAGAGCGCTCCGGAAAGTGGCGCCGCGCAGGATCAGACGCCCCCGCCCGCGCAGGAAGCTGCGGAGCCGGAACCGATATCCGGCGGCGCGGAGGATAAGGAGGAAGGAAATGACAGATCATAGCAACATCTTTATTTTCGATCACCCGCTGATCAAGCATAAAATATCCATTCTGCGAGATAAGAACACGGGCATGAAGGAATTTCGCGAGCTCGTGGAGGAGATCACGCAGATCATGACTTACGTCAGCATGGAAGACGTGCAGCTCATGCCCGTAGAAGTGGAAACGCCGCTCGAAAAAACGGTGCAGTACCGCATTCCGGAAGAGAGCATCGCCATCGTGCCGATCCTGCGCGCGGGGCTGGGCATGGTCAACGGCGTGCACAAGGTGCTCCCCACCGCGCGCGTCGGGCATATCGGCATGTACCGCGACGAGGAGACTCTGCAACCGCAGGAGTACTACTGCAAGCTTCCCGAGGGCATTGAAAACAAAACGGTGATCCTCGTCGACCCCATGCTCGCGACGGGCGGCTCCGCATGCGACGCCCTCGCCGCTCTGAAAAAGCGCGGGTGCAGGAACATCAAGATGATGTCTATCATCGCCGCGCCGGAGGGCATCGAAAGGATCGCCCGCGAGCACCCCGACGTGCGCGTATACGTTTCCACGCTCGACAGGGAGCTCAATGAAAACGGGTATATCCTTCCCGGGCTCGGAGACGCGGGAGACCGCCTGTTCGGAACCAAATAGTTAACCGAGAGCGCGCCGTTATCGCGGCGCGCTCTTTGCGTATCAAAGCGGGGCAGCCTTTTTATAAGGGCTGCCCCGCTTTGGCGTTCGGTATACAACGATCATTCGCCGACGGGAACGATGTTGGAGATCTTCCCGTTTTCCAGCGGCGCGGCAAAGAATTTTATGCGGAACAGATTTTCCTTTTCGGGGTAAACGAGTCCCGCCGCGTTTATCTTTCCGTGCGCCAGATAAAAGACGGACGGGGGCACGCACACGCCCGTAAAGCCGCCGAGATAGCTTCTGATCTCCTCCGCGCGCGGGAGAAGGGCGGGGGAGAGATATTTCCGGAAGGCGCCGCGCGCGAGCACCGCCTCAAAAAAGGCGAAGGGGATAAGCCGCTCGTCGAGCTTTGCCGCGGCAAAGCCTTCCCGTTCCCGCACCGCGTAGTTTTCGAGGTGCAGCTGCCCGTCGCGGTACGCCCACACGCTTTCGGCTATGTGCCCCGCATGGTCGTGAAAGGCCTGCACCGTTTTCAGACGCTCGCCACCCTCGCAGGAGACGACCTCTCCGGAAAAGAGCGGCGCCGTTCCCGCGAAGAGGGAGAGAAAAATATCCCCGTTCGCAAGTTTTCCCTCCGCGGCGATCAGCGAGGCGTTTGCCGCGCGCACTGTTTTCAGAGAGGCGCTCCGCACGCAGAACGGGAGGGGCGCGGCGTAAAATCCGTCTCCTTCCAAACACAGCTGCAAGCCCCCGTCTTCGTACAGCGTCGCCAGCGTATCCCCTTCGCGCAGTTGGGCGACGGGCCTCAGTCCTCCCTGCCGCCTCGGAAAGAGCCGCTTTACGTGTACGTTTGCGCCGCAGTCGTAGCGGTAAACGTCGCAGAAAGCGGGCGGCGAATCGAAAAAGTTTTTGTCGAGCAAAAAGGAAAGGGGAGCAAGCGCCGCGTCTTCGGGGAAAAATTCCGCGAGCACTTTTCCGTCCTCGGGAATATCCGCAAATTTTTCGTGGCGGGAACAGCTCCCCGCGATCGCCCCGCCCAAACGGAGGAGGCAGGGCGCCTCGCATGTAAAATATACCCGCATGGCAAATCCCTCCGCCCGCCTTGCGCGGGCGTTTTTATTTCGGATTAAATTATATGTATAGAACCATTTATATATGTCAATAAAGGGAGTAAATCCGAAACGGAGGGAACATTCATGGATAAGATCAACGGTTACAGCGAGCAGGAAGCGAGAGCGCTCATCGATTTTATTGCGGAGGGCAAAAAGAGGGGCGAGGCGCTCAGCGCGCTCTTTGCCTCGTACGGCAAAAAGTGCGGAAGGGCGGCGGGCAGCGTGCGCAATTATTACTATCAGTTTTTGAAGTGCGAAGACGCGCGCGCAAAGGAGATCCTGCGCGGCAAGCGCCTGCGGGCGGAAAAGATCCGCGCATTCAGCGACGAGGAGAGGAACGAAATGCTGAAAAAGATCCTTTCCGAGCGCAGCAAGGGGTATTCCGTGCGGCGCGCCATCGCCAACGTGTGCGCGGGCAACGAAAAGCAGATGCTGCGCTACCAGAACAAATACAGGAACCTCGCAAAAAAGCAACCCGAACTCATCGAGCGCACCGCAAAGGAAATGGGCCTGCCGGCGGCAATGCCAGCCCGCAAGACGGATTTTTTGCAGAAGCGGCTGGAACGGGAGATCAACGACCTGTACGACCGCCTCGCCGTGGCGCTCAGAGAGGAGAACGACCGCCTGAAAAAGGCGGTGGAACGGCTCACGGAGGAAAACGAGATCCTGCGCCGCGCGGGAAAGACGGAGAAAGGCGCGTAAGAGCGCATAATTTAACAAAATGCGCGCATACTCGGATAAGAGCAGGAACGCTCGCATCGGAGGAAAAACAATGGAAAAATTCGTAACCGGTCTTCTTTTGGGCATGGTGGGCGGCGCGCTCATCGTTGCGAACAGCAAAAAGACGCGCGCGCTCGTCAAAATGAGTCAGGACGAGATCAAGGAAAAGATCGACGCCTATATCGACGAAAAGCTCGAAGGATTGGACAGCGAAGAGAAAAAAACCAAAAAAAGCGCGCAGTAAAGGGCGCGTTTGTCGGAAAAAGGCCCGCCCCGCGCAATTTTTGCGCGGGGCGGGCTTCGTTTTTTGGTTATTACAAAATTATTACAAAAAAACGGGCGCAAAAGTTAGTTTTTTTGCGAGAAATCTGCTAAAATCATATCCGACGGAGAAATTATCATGCCTTCTACATATGCTCATTACCGCTTCGGAAAAGAAGTATTCGCGGCGCTTCCCGAAGGAACGGCCGAAATTGTCCGCGAGGCTCGCGGCCTGTACGACATAGGCCTGCACGGGCCCGACCTGCTGTTTTATTACAAGCCCCTCGGCAGCAATGCCGTCAACCGCATCGGCTTCGGCATGCACGCCGAACCCGCGGAAAAGTTTTTTGTGCCCGCCGCGCAGATCGTCAGAAACGGCGGTGCGGCGCAGGCTGCGTACGCGTACGGATTTATCTGTCATTTCGCGCTCGATTCCGCCTGCCACAGCTACATCGAAAACAAGATCCGCCTTTCGCACGTTACCCATACCGAAATAGAGAGCGAATTCGACCGCAGTTTATTGCTCGAAGAGGGGAAAGATCCGCTTTCCGCTTCCCTTACCGCGCATATCGCGGCGAGCGAGGAGAACGCGCGCGTCATCGCGCCCTTTTTCGGCGTGAGCGAAAAACAGGCGTACAAGGCGCTGCGGTCGATTCTCTTTTACAACTCTCTTTTGCGGGCGCCGCGTCAGCCCAAGAGGGGACTCGTGAATCTCGTTTTAAAACTTTCGGGCAATTATAAGGAGATGCACGGCATGATGATCGCCAAACGACCCATCGCGGCGTGCGAGGACAGCAACTTGCGCCTGAAAAAGCTGTTTGAAAAGGCAGTGCCGGAGGCTGTTTCTCTCATTGAGAATTTTTCGGGATACGTGCGCGGGGACAGCCGGCTTTCGCCCGCCTTTGAAAACACATTCAGCCACAGGCACGGTTGGAGAAGCATACCCGTGCTTCCGCCCGAAGAGGAGAAGAAATATGAAGTTTAAGATGACCTCTCTCGAAAAAAAGTGGGTGCTTTACGACGTGGGCAATTCGGCGTTTACCCTGCTCGTGTCTACACTCATTCCCATCTTTTTTTCGCTGATCGCGGGAGACAGCGAAGCGTCCGCAACGGTCTATCTCGGCTATGCGACGAGCATCGCCACCGCGGTCGTCGCGCTTCTGGGGCCCGTGCTCGGCGCGGTCTCCGATCTTCGCGGCATGCGCAGGCGCATCTTTTCGATCGCCCTGCTCGTCGGCGCGGTCGGCTGCGCGGTGCTCGGTTTTATACAGCATTGGATATGGTTCCTCGCCCTGTTCGTGCT
Organism: Candidatus Borkfalkia avistercoris; assembly: GCA_019115995.1. Taxonomy (GTDB): domain Bacteria; phylum Bacillota; class Clostridia; order Christensenellales; family Borkfalkiaceae; genus Borkfalkia; species Borkfalkia avistercoris. Next base: position 3,867 of record DXCL01000021.1, on the reverse strand, counting down.
TGCAAAGTCCGCGTATTCGCTCAGCCTCGTCGTTTACGATTCCATGCTCTGCGACGTAACGACGCGCGAGCGCATGGACGAGGTGTCTTCCCGCGGCTATGCGTGGGGATACATCGGCAGCTGCATTCCGTTTATTCTGTGCGTCGTTGTATACGTTTTGTACGAGCCCTCCATGCTCGGGGTATTGGATCTGATGCCCGCAATGGTCATCATCTTTCTGCTCACCGCCGTATGGTGGGTCGGCTGTTCCGTTCCCCTTTGGAGAAATTACAGGCAGGCGCACTACGTAGAGCCGGGCAGCCACCCCGTGAAAGCGGGGATCAAGAGTCTCGGCGGCACGTTCAAAGAGATGGTCAAAAATAAGCATATCCTTCTCTTTTTGCTCGCGTTCTTTTTCTTTATCGACGGGGTGTATACGATCATAGACCTCGCCGTCGCTTACGGCACCGATCTCGGGCTGAATTCCGCAATGCTCCTTCTGGCGCTGCTCGTCACGCAGATCGTGGCGTTCCCCGCGGCGATCCTTTTGGGCATGCTTTCGCGCAAGGTCAAGCCGGAGTATCTCATCATTGTCTGCATCGTCGCCTATTTCTTCATCACGGTGTACGCCATCTTTTTGCAAGAGGAATACCAGTTTTGGATCCTCGCCGTGTGCGTCGGGCTCTTTCAGGGCACGATCCAGGCGATGTCGCGCTCCTATTTCGCCAAGATCATCCCGCATGAAAAGGCGGGGGAATATTTCGGCATCTACGATATTTTCGGCAAGGGCGCCTCGTTTATGGGCACCTTCCTCGTCGCGCTGGTCGCCGATATTTCGGGCAGAGAAAATTACGGCGTGGGCGCGCTTGCGGTCATGTTTCTCATCGGGCTCGCCCTGTTTCTGGTCGCCGTGCGATTCGGCAAAAAGAGCTCCGCAGCAGGCAGCGTTCCTGCCGAAGAGCCGATGCGGGAAGGTGTCGCCGACGGCGCGCCGGTTTTGACGGAGGAAGGCTCGCAGCCTTTGCCGCAGGAGCGCCCGCAGGAAAACGGACAAGACGGCTCACGGGAAAAATAAAATTTTTTGCATAGGGGCGGGAGGCTGCTTTCGGGCGGTCTTCCGCTTTTTATTATCAAATTTTCACGCGTTGTTTTTAAAAATTTGTGGACGGCGGCGGAAAAGTGTGGTATACTGAAACAAACGGGCGCATAAACGCGCGCCCGAGGCATAAAATTTATGGATAAACGTATCATAGCCTTCGATATAGGCGATAAAAGAGTGGGGGTCGCGGCGAGCGACCCGTTCAACACCTTTGCGCTCCCCGCAGAAACGTATTGGCGCACTAAGAACGCCGATGCAGACGCGGAGGCGCTCGCAAAAATAGCGCGGGAAAAGGGCGCGGGGCGCATCGTATGCGGACTTCCGCTGAATTTCGACGGAACGGAGTCCGTTCAGACGGAAAAAACGCGCCGCTTCGTGGAAAAGCTCAGGGAAAAGACGGATATAGAGATCGTGTTCGAAGACGAGCGCTTTACCACGATGGAGGCGGAACGCGTGCTCATTTCGGGCGGGGTGCGCCGCGAAAACAGGAAAAAGACGATAGACAGCATCGCCGCTTCCTACATTTTGGAAGGGTATCTGAATAAAATCAATAAAGGAGTATGATCATGAGCGAGAAAAAACTGCATGAAGCGGGCTGCGACTGCGGCTGCGAAGACGAAGAGGAAGTCAACCTCGTCGAGCTGAAAGACGACGAAGGGAAGATCCATAAATGCTACCATATCGGCACCATCGAATACAAGGAGCGTTGGTTTGCATTCTTTCAGCCTGCCGACGAAGAGAGTGAAGACGAGGAAGGGGAAGACGTCGCCATTTTAGAGATCAAAAAGGGAGACGACGACGATGAAGAGATGCTCTACCCCGTCGACGACGACAAGCTCCTCGACGAGGTGTTCGACGAGTTCTGCCGCGTGATGGAGGAAGACGACGACGCGGACGAAGCGGCGTCGCTCGATACCGATTACGAAGAGGGCTGCGGCTGCGGGTGCAAGAATCACGACCACAAAAAGTAATTCACGCAAAAGTTCACGCATTTCTCGCGCAAAGGCACTGCGAAACGCCGTGAATTTTAGGGCGACACCGCCCCGCGCGCCTTACGGCTGACGGCGTTTTCTCCGCTCTTTGCGCCCTTTACAAGGGCACACATAATATACAAGGGCGCAAATTCACCCTCTTCCCATAAGGCAAAGCGTTGCCAAATTGAGTGAAAAAGCAAAAAGCGTGGTTTTTGCTTTTTCGCGTAATTATTTAAATAATCACTTGCGTTTCCGAAAATCGCATTTTCGGAAAAAGCCCCCGATTTGCCGCGATGAGCGGCTTACCGAAAAAGAGTGAATGCGAAAATTGCTTTAATAGGTAAGCCCTTAAAAATTTTCGCAGAGAGAAAAACGCCGCAGAGCCGACCTTGTGTCGGTGAACGGCGGTTGTCTCTCAAAATCACGACTTTCCGCAGTGCCTTTGCGCGAGGAAAGTGTGAATACGTTCACGATTCCCCTCTTATCTTTGTATTCGGTATAAAGGGGAGCAAAAGCCGCTTGAAGGCTTCCAGTTCCCCGTCGGAAAAGGGGGTAAGCCCTTCGGCGAGCACCGTGTCGGAATCGCGGAAGTTCTGCAAAAAGTACGCCTGCGCGCCTTTGAGCCATTGCCCGATCCTGAGCATGTCCTCGGCGCGGTGCAGCTGCTTTACGACGGTCGTGCGGAATTCGTATCCGACCGCCCCGCTCATGAGAAACGCCGCGCTCTCTTTGATCTTGCCGACGTCGACATCCGCTCCCGCCGTTTTCGCGTAGCGCTCGGGCGAATTTTTGATATCCATGGCGACGCGGTCGACAAGCCCTTCGCCGCACAGCTCTTTCAGCCTTTCGGGGAAGGCGCCGTTCGTGTCCAGCTTTACGCTGTAGCCGAGGTCTTTGATCTTCCCGATAAATTCCCCGACGTCCGCGTGGATGAGCGGTTCCCCGCCCGAAACGCAAACGCCGTCCAAAAGTCCCCGCCGTTTATTTAAAAAAGCGAAAAATTCCTCTTCGGAAATATCCGAAACGCCGCCGTCCAGGATTTCCGAATTCTGGCAGAACGGGCAGCGGAAGTTGCATCCGCTCAAAAAAACGGTGCAGGCCACTTTGCCCGGGTAATCCAGGAGCGTGGTTTTTTGCAGTCCGGCAAGTTTCATCCTCGTTACCTCTCCTTCATATTATAACGCGCCGTACGGCAAAAAGCAATCGGAAAGCGGAAACAAAAATTTTTGAATTTTCATCTAAATATCATAATTGTGTAAAAGTTTTAACAAAAGAGTGGTATAATGGCGGTATCCAAATCAAAGGGGACTTGTTTTATGAAAAGGACATACCGCATTGTATTGGCGCTGCTGGCGCTCTTGCTCGCGCTTTCCCTCGCGCTTGCGGGATGCGCCTCGCAGGGCGACGCGGCGGCATATGTCGTATCCATCGCGCAGACGGGCGAAACGGAAAACGGCGAAAGCGAATTCACCGTCACTTATTCGGACGGGTCGACGTCCACCTTTACCGTGAAGAACGGCGAGGACGGGGAGGACGGCGCCGTCACGGCGGAGGATCTTTACGAGGAATACAAAAAACAGACGGGCGACGACGGCATCACTTACGGGCAATTCCTCGAAAAGTATCTCGACGTGACCGTTTCCGAGGACAATTCTGCCGCGGTCGCGAAGGCTCTGCTCTCTTCCGTGCGCGTCTACTCGGAGTACCGCACGACGGAATATACTTCTTCGGGCGGTTGGGGCGGCATCGGCGTGCGCCCGACGAACACGGTCGGCTATTCCACGGGCGGCGGCGTCGTGTTCGCCATGGACGATA
>DXCL01000020.1 GCA_019115995.1 Candidatus Borkfalkia avistercoris | reverse complement strand
ACGCTGTCCACGTTTTGAAAATAAATGTATTTCATTTGTCGAAGTCCTCCCCGTTGGTTATGTTAAAGCCTAATTCGATACCCACCGCCGCAAGCGCGTTTCGCACCCCGCGAAAGTAGCAAACTAAATTTTGATTATTTGCCGCTTTTGCCCGCTCTGCGGGTTGTATGGTGGTTTTGTATAAATCGGTAAGCGCCTTTTTTACTTCCGTATTCGCTTTCATCTTTTTGCCTCCGCTCTGTAAATCTCTTGTAAACTTTTGCAATACCGCCCCACGCCGCAATAATAGAATTTTTTGCCGCCGTCAACGCTTGTAAAAATTCGCACGTTGTACTTGTAGCCATGCGCCCGCGCGGGGTGGTTCTCCTCTAATTCGTCCACAATAATTTTTTTGATACTTTCCATTTTATACCCCTTTCCGCAGGTCTTGCGCCGCCTGCGGTCGGCGATGATTTATAAAACGTAATTTTTTAATTTGTTGTCGGGTGCGTATTCTTCAAGCCATTTCGCAAAGCCTTGCGGGTTGCGTTCTTCGATTTCGTCCATAATTAGCCCGCGAACTACTGCGACGGCTTGGGAATATTCTTTTTTGTTCGTTCTCTCAAATAAGCCGCATAAATCGGCGGTAGAGCGTGCCGCGATATTCCTTTTTGCTTTTAGTGCGTTCATTTCTTTTACTCCTCAAAGTCAATTTGCACGAGTTCCTTTTGCGAAAAGGTCGCCGTTTCTACTTCGCTCGCGTAAATAGTTGAGCGCATGACAAGCACGATATTTTTTTCATCGTCAAGAAAAATGCTTGCGACGTTCAAATATCGGGTGCTTTCGAGATAGCCGCGCGGGTTTTTGAAAATTACCGTTGTTTTCATTGTTTTTACCTCTCAAAAAATATTTTTCGGCTTTTTGCCGTTGGGGTCTTGATTTTTCGCTTTTGTTGTGGTACAATCTTCACATAAGATTTGCACAGGGGGCGGGGCAGGTTGTTAGCCCCCTATGCGGGAGCCGTTCGGGGTAGGTTGGTAGCCGTGAACCCCGTTCGGCTTTTTATGTTCTTTTGAGCTTTTAGCCGTTAATTATGGCGTTGATGAACTTTTTAATTTCATCAAGCGCCCAGCCCTTTGCGGTCAAATATTCGATTATCCGCAAAGCCTCTTTTGCCGTCAATTCGTTCATTCTCCTTTACCTGCCTTATTTTTATTTATTCCCCCTTGCGGGGTATCGACTTTCGCCCTGATTAACCAACCCGCCAAACGGCTTTTTCCATTTTTGCGAGCCTCGCGGGGTTTAAGGGGTAAGACCCCTTATTTTGTAAAACCGCTTGAACTCGTAAATTTATGGTTGGTTGGTTTTTCTTTCTTTCCACTTCCGTTCGCCTCGCAACCTCTACAACTTCAAGACGGGCAGACTGTCAAGGGGAAAATTTCGCCCGCGGAATTTTAGGGAAAAATCGCAGAAAAAATTTTCCGCCTACCCTCATGACGGACAGACGGAAAAATTTTTCAAGATTTTTACCGACCCTTGACAGGCGGAACGGCTTGAATACAATCAATGCGAGGCGACGAAGAAGGGAAAGATGAAAAACCCGACCGTAAGCGGCTGACGAGTTCAAGCATATGGTTTTACAAAAATGAGATAATCTCTACCACAGCAAACTCTGATTATCTCTACCATATCAACAGGGCGTTACTCTACAAAGGGAGAACGCAGGATAATGGAAACAAAACAACGGCACTTTAATCATTTGTCTTTTACCGACCGTATGACCATAGAGGCAGGTTTGCGCGTCAAAATGCCGATAAAGAAAATAGCCGAAACGCTCGGCGTACATATCAGTACGATATACCGCGAAGTAAAGCGCGGCGTGTGTACGAAAAAAGAAAGCTGGCACGACCGATACAACTATGAAACGCGATACCGCTACAAAAAGGTATATAGCCCCGATATAGCACATCAAAAGTACCGCGACCACCTCAAAGCAAAGGGCGCGCCCCTCAAAATCGGCAATGATTACGCGCTTGCGAATTATATCGAAAAACGAATAGCAGATGACGGTTTGACCGTGCGGGCGGTTTTGGGCGAGATTAAGCGAAAACAAATGCCTTTTTCCACGTCCATATCGGTCAATACTCTGTATAGTTACATAGAAAAAGGCGTGTTTTTGCGGCTCTCGCTCAAAAACCTGCCTTTTCAAGGTAAACGAAAAAAAGCCGAACGCAATGAGCGTCCGGCAAAAGCACCTCGCGGGTTAAGCATAGAAAAACGCCCCGCCGATATAGCGGAGCGTAAATCTTTTGGGCATTGGGAAATGGACTGCGTTTGTAGTATCAAAGATACGAAAAACGCATTGCTTGTTTTAACGGAGCGGGTAACGCGCAGGGAGATTATAATTCCCATTCCCGATAAGACAACGGAAACGATCGTGCGCAAATTGGATATACTTGAAAGAAAGTTCGGTAGTCGTTTCGATAAAGTCTTTAAGACAATAACGGTGGATAATGGTTCGGAATTTGCCGACTGCAAAGGCATGGAAAAATCATGCCGTAAAAAAGGCAACCGCACTCAATTCTATTATTGCCACCCTTATAGTGCATATGAGCGCGGCACGAATGAGCGCATGAACAGGGAGATACGCCGAAAGTTCCCGAAAGGTACAGATTTTAGCAAAGTATCTCCAAAAAAAGTGAAAGAGGTTGAAACGTGGTTAAACAATTACCCCCGCGAAGTGCTGGGCTATGATACCCCTGAAAACCTCTTTAACTACTATTTGTCATGTCTTTGAAAAAATTTTTTAACTTTTTTCGCATTTACGCTTGACTTTTACCTTGCCCACGCCCCCTCAGCGCGGGATCTGCGCCCGTTTTACCCTTAGTTTACGCCCCGCAAACGCGATTTATGAACGGGGCGGAACATTTTTCCGCAAAAGCGCGTACATATGAGTATAGGCAGAAAGCGGCAAAGCCGCCCGCATGCCTGAACACTGCGGGGCTGCAAAAGAATCGTACATACCCGCCCCGCGGCAGAATTTAGGAGGAATTTTTAATGAACTGTTTCGGAACTTTCGGCAATAATACCTGCCTGTGGCTTCTCATCATACTGCTCATTCTCTGCTTCTGCGGGAACGGAAAACTCGACGGCATACTCAACAGCTGCTATACGCCGCTCATCATCGCCGCCGCGTATTGCGTCATCAAAAAGGGCGGTCTGTGCAACATTCTTTCGGGCTGCTGCAAATAATTTATCGTAAGCGCGCCCTCTGAAAACCGTGCCCCGCGGCTTCCGCCGCGGGGCACGCTGTTTATTCCGTTTTTTATTTTTCCGACTCATTCTTTCCCCGATGCGCGGTCGAGCAATTCCCGTTGGATCGCAACGATCGTTTTCGCGTCTTTGATCTCGCCGCGCCCGATCATGCCGCACACCTCTTGGAGCGGGTAAAAGGCGGAGGAAAGAAATTCCCCCTCGTCTAAATGAACGCGCCCTTCTCTGACCCCTTCGGCGCGGTATATGTAGATCTTTTCGTTGGTATAGCCGGGCGTGGGATAGAGAACATAGAGCGGGATCATCTTTTCGGGAATAAACCCCGCCTCCTCTTCCAGCTCGCGCGCGGCCGTTACCGCGGGGTCTTCCCCTTTTTCCAGCTTTCCCGCGGGGATCTCGTAAAGTTCTTCCCCGTAGGCGTAGCGGTACTGCTTTACCAGAAGAACGTCGTCGCCGCGCACGTACAGGACGGCCGCGCCGCCCCCGTGTTCCACGATCTCCCTTTTGCACGGCTTTCCGTCGGGCAGAACGGCGTCGTCGCAGCGGACGTTGATGATCTTGCCCCTGAAAACATAATTTTTGCTGACCGTTTCTTCCCGCAGGCTCATACGATGTCCTCCGCGTTCACAAATTTTTGCAGCATCTCGCCGAGAGCCGCGCTCTTCCAGCCGGCACGCTCCGCAAAATAGCGGTAACCGCAGATAAGCCCCGCCACCGTTTTGGGGGAACCTCGTTCCGCCTCGTCGGAGAGCGCGTTGAGGATCACGAGCGCGTCTACCTTTTTATCGTCCGGCATGCGGGAAGCGTACACCGCGTCGCGTTCGGAAGAAACCAACCGCACGAGCTCCGCCCTGCCTCGCTCGGAAGGCGCGGCGCGGCGCCCGCGCACCATGGTGCGCACCGCGTTTTTGAAGGGCTTTATCACCTGATTGGAAAAGGCGTAAAAGCTGCCGTACACGCTGCCGTCTTCATAAAAATATTCCTGCAAAAAGCCGCCGAGATCGATCCTGCCCGTATCGAAATCGACCAGCAGGCAGAAAACGAACGCGAGCCGCTCCACGGGGTCTTCCGGAAAGAGCAGCTTGCGCCTGCCGAAAGTGCCTTCGGGCAGATAATTCATATATTTTTTCTGCGCGGCGGTATAGTCGAAATCCTTGGTGATGTCGCGGAAAAGAGCGTACAGGAGATCGCTCGTGGCGATCGCTTTGAGCAGTTCCCCTATCTTTGTATCGGCTATGATGAATTTAGACTGCATGACCTCGTCGCATTTCTGCAAAAAGAGTTCCACGCCGCTCGCATCCGTCTGCATGCCGCCCCTCCTTTCTGTGCAAATTTTATAACTTTTTCCTTTCGCGTATCATTATAGCACAAATTTGATTTTTTATTAACTTATTTTTCGGAAATATCTTGATTTTCCGAATTTTTTTATGTATAATATAGGAAATCAAACTTGGAGGTTTACTTTATGAAATCCGTCAAAATTTCTCTTCAAATGGCGCAGAACGTAAAAGAGTTCGTCAAAGTCGTGCAGGATTATCCTTACGAGATCGACCTCAAAAGCGATAAATACGTCGTCGACGCGAAGTCCATTTTGGGTATTTTCAGCCTCGATCTGTCTAAACCGCTCATCGTAGAGATTCATTCGGATAACTGCGACGACCTCATCGAAGCGCTCAAAAAGTTCGCATAACTGCCAAAGCGTATTTTTTACCAAGCTCAACATCGGACAAACGATCCGCTTTAATCATAAAGCGGATTTTTTGTCCGTACGGAATATTTTACACACGGCTCAGAGGAAATGACGCATGCAGATCCAAGGCGAAACGTTCATAAACAAATTAATATTGCTTTTCGTCTTCGATAAAATGGAAAGCGCGCTTTCCGAGCGCACTTTGGTCGACATGTGCTCTACCAGCAACGACTGGGTCACTTATATGGACTGCGTGATGATCATAAGCCAGCTTCTGGAAGACGGCTTTATCTGCACGGTGGAAACCAATGACGACACCCTCTACACCATCACGCCGGACGGCAGAAGCTGCCTCGCGAACTTTTATATCAATATTCCGAAAAGCACGCGGGAAGAAATTTCGGTTTTCGTAAAAAACAACAGCGCCAGGTACCGCAACCGCCAGGAATGCAAGTCGGATTACTATCAGAACAAAGACGGCACTTATACGGTATTTTTGCGCATTCTTGCGCCCGCCCAGCCCATGTTGGAGCTGAAATTCGTTGTTCCCGACAGAAAAACGGCGCAGAATATCTATAAAAAATGGGAACTTAAAGCGGCGGACGTTTACGCCGTGATCTATGAAAATTTGGTCGACTGACAGAGAGGTATTATTCAGCAAATGTTTACTTACAACACAAAAGGGACGTGTTCGCGGCAGATCATCTTCGACGTGGACGCGGAGAACAGGATCCATAACGTAAAATTTATCGGGGGCTGCGGCGGCAACCTGCAAGGGATTTCCCGCCTGGTGGAAGGCAAAACGCTCGACGAGGTGGAAGGCACGCTCAAAGGCATCAAGTGCCGCAACAACACCTCCTGCCCCGATCAGCTCGCAAACGCCGTGAAAGCGTACCGCGAACGCGAGCCGAAGCAGACGAAGCTGTAAGCAGCGGACGAACCGCGGCGGAAGATCCGCCGCTCTTTTATTTTTACCCCTTCCCGATCGAAACGGGCAAAGCGAAGGGCGCGCCGGAATGCGCGCCCTTCGCTTTTTATTCGTGCCTGCGTTCGGCGTATTTGATCGCCACGACGCGGTTGTTCGCCTCGATCATCTTCAAATACCCGTCTATGCTCTTGCCGTAATTGTCGCATTCGGCGGGCCTTTGCGAAAATTCGCGATAGCGCAGGAGATAGTCTTTGATGCCGCCCACGATGCCGACCAAAGACTTATACAGTTCGAAAACGGTGAATTTGTAAAACTTGTCGTCGCGTATCGCAACGACCCAGGCGGACGGGTGCAGGATCTTGCTCGCGCTCGCATACGCGGCGTGCCGTTCGGTGAGCCCGGCAGCCTTTTGCAGCCCTTCCTTGAAATTCAGCCTGTATTCCTTGCCCATGCCCTCGCGGAAACCCGGCACATGCAACAGCCAGCCGTAATTGACGAAAGCATTGCGCTCCTTTACCCCGAACGCCTTGCATTCCTCCGAAAGGCGGGCGTTGAGCTCGTCGGCATGCGGGTTGCCCTCCATGTTGAGGTATTCCATGTGCTTCACATAGCGGAAAAAGAGCTCGTCGTCGCCCTTTCCGAGCACGGCAAGCACGCATTCGAGTTCGTGCAGGTGCCGCCATAAAATGACGGCGTCGCAGCTGTTGCCCGCCGCGAGCAGCCCCACGACGCTCTTGATCGTGACCAGAGATTTTTTGAAGAGGTTGTTCATGCCGTTCATGCGGCGGTCCGTCCCCTTGATGCTGCCCAACGCGTACAGGGAAAAACTGCACGCCATATTGTATGCCGCGATCTCGGGAGAATACTCGGAGGTGTTCGACCTCTTTTCCACGTTCAGATGCTCGTTGATGACGATGTATACCGCCACGTCGCGCACCAGCACCTCCCTGTATGCGGGATCCGACTCCGCCTTTTTTACGATTTCCGGCGGAAAATGAGACGTGTGAAAAATATGATAATAAAATATGTAGCTCACGATCTCGTCGAGGCGGGCGCCGTCGAGCTCTCTGAGGCGTATTTTCCTCTTTTTGAGCTCTTCCAGATACCTCGCCTTGACCTGTTTGTACATTTCCGAGATAAACGCGCCGTCTACCGTTCTTCCCGTAATGCGGGAAAGGCGCGCGAGCTGCGCCGCAAAGATGCGCGCTTCCATTTCGTCGATCAGATTTGCCATAACCGCTCCTATCCTTCGGTATTATACTACAACGCGAAAGAAATTGCAAGAAAATCTTTCCCCCGCCTTTTCCTTCCCTCTCCGTTGACAAAACGCCCGGCACGGGGTATAATAAAACAAACTGATAAAGCAGGGGGTTTTTATGAAGTACAGAAATCTCGGAAAATGGGGGCTGAAAGTGAGCGAGGTCGCGCTCGGCAGCTGGATGACGGATCTTTCGGGTTCCGCCGCGGCGGAAACCGCCAAGGCGAGCATACGCGCCGCTTACGACGCGGGCGTGAATTTTTTTGACTGCGCTGACGCATACAGCGGCGGAGACGCGGAAAAATTCCTCGGCAAGGTATTGCGCGAATATCCGAGGCATTCCTACGTGGTATCCTCTAAGGTGTTCTTCCCCGTGGGGCCGGGCGCGAACGATTGGGGGCTTTCGAGAAAGCACATCGTCGAACAGCTGGACAGGTCGCTCAAAAACATGGGGCTCGACTACCTCGATATGTACTTCTGCCACCGCTTCGACCCGACGACGCCCGTCGAGGAAACGATGCAGGCGCTCTCCGACATGGTAGCCGCCGGCAAGATCCTCTACTACGGCGTGAGCGAGTGGTCGCCCGTGCAGATCACGGAGGCCGTTTCGATCGCGAAGGAGCTGCACCTGCGCCCCATGAGCGTGATCCAGCCGCAATATAACATGGCGGACAGATACATCGAAGACGAGATCGTGGGCATCTGCCGCAAAAACGGCATCGGCATCGTGCCGTTCTCCCCGCTCGCCCAGGGCCTTCTTACGGGTAAATACCGCAAGGGGCAGCCCCTGCCCGAGGGCTCGCGCGCGACGCATCAGGCGGACAGGCAGATCAACAACCTGCTTACGGAGGAAAACCTCGACAAAGTGGAAAAACTCGCGAAGATCGCCGACGGGCTGGGCGTTACACTGTCTGTACTGGCGCTCGCATGGATCCTTCGCCTGCCCGAGATCAGCTCCGTCATTACGGGAGCGTCGAAACCCGAGCAGATCGCCGCAAACATTGCCGCGAGCGGACTCAAACTTTCCGACGATATACTCAAAGAAATAGACGGCATTCTTTGCTACAAACCTTTCGCGCGCAAGATCGGCTGAACATTTAAAAATACAGAACGCGGCGCCCGCTGTTATCGCGGGCGCCGCGCCGTTTCTTCAAAAAAATTCCGCAAAGGAGCGGACGTAGGCGTCCGCCTCCGCTTCCATATCCGCCGCCGTCTTTTCGGAGGACGGATCGTACACGCCGACCGTCTGCATGCCGGCAGTCTTTGCCGCGCGCAGCGCCGTGAGGCTGTCCTCGAAAGCCGCACACTTTTCGGGCGGCAAGCCGAGGCGCGCCGCCGCCAATAGAAAAATGTCGGGGAAGCTTTTGTTGCGCTTTGCGTCTTCCACCGTAAAAAATCCCTCGAACAGGCCGTAAACGCCGCCCTCTTTGAGCACCGGCTCGAAAAGCTCGGGAGAAGACGCCGTCGCCACGCACATCTTTACCCCCTTTTTTTTGAGGGAATGCAGAAAATCGAGCGCGCGCGGTTTGAAATACTTTTCGCTGCCTTTCGCGCCGTATTTTGCGAGGCACATGCCGTTCCATTCGGCGATCACGTCGCCTTCCCGCTCTGCGGGAAGATAATTTTTGATGGTGAACGCGGCAACGTCGCGAAAGCCGAGATGCGCAATGCTCTCCTGATACCCTTCGGGCACGCGCATGCCGCGCTTTGCAAAAAATTCCTCGTCGATCTCGCGCCAGATCTCCATGCTGTCGATCAGAGTGCCGTCGAGATCGAACACCGCGCCCTCCGCGCGGATCGATTTCCATTCGAACATAGCTAAATTCTATCATGTTTCCGCAAAAAACGCAACCGTGCGCGGCAAGGCTTTTTTCTTCCGCTTGAATTTACGCGCGTTTTGTGGTATGATAGAACGGAAGAAACGGTAAGGAGTGCAAAATGGCATTTTTCCGAAGAAAAAAACAGACCGTGCAGGAAGCGCCCGAAGAGGCGCACGAACCGCCCGTAACGTTGGTGCTCGCCTTCGGCGAAGCCATCGACGCGGACGCACTCGCCCCGCTGTTCTCCGCCCTGCCCGAATATGCAGAGATCGCCGTAAACGGCGACGCAGGCTCCGTCGCCACGCCCGAAGACAAACATTTTTCCGTCTGCCCCGATACGGGCAGATACGGCGGCAGATACGTCGCGCGGGCGGACGCGCGCTCCGCATTCAGCGCATCGGGCGCGGAAACGCTCTTCGGGTTTTTGCAACATGCCGAGGAAGACCTCGTTTTTTACGGAGAAAACGAAAAGGCGGGAAGCCGCGAAGACCCGCTGGCGCGCGTTTTCAACGGAGAACGCCCGCTGCCCGCCCACTGCGCGGCACGACGCGAGCTCGCCTCAACAGGCTGCAAAGGGAAATATGCGGAAACGTTTGCCCCCCTGCTGTTTGCCGAAAGCGCCGCGAGCATCTCTGCGTACCTTGCAGACGGCGAACCTGCCGAACCCGCCGGGGAGGAAGAGCTTTTATCCCTCGTTTCCTATTTCAACGGCGTGAAGCCCGCGCTCGCGGCGGAACGCTACCGCTTCGCCTTCCGCCATATAACGGAAGAACTTTTGAAGTATTATGCGCGGGAAGCGATAAACGGCCAAAGCGAACGGCTCCGCGCGCTCGATGAAAGTTTGAAAAAGGAGAATATGGCGCTGTGGGTCGCGGCGGCGGAAAATTCACCGCTCGGCTTCGTAAAAACTTTGCGCAAGCGCGGTTACGATCTTCCGTTTTATCTCAAAGCGGCGCTCCGCGTGCACGGCGTATTGAAAAAATAATGTCTGCGGCGGGCTTCTTCCCGCCGCTTTTTTATGCAAGCAACGTTATTTACGGACGAATTTTGTAAAATTTTTGCAAATCTTTATGGATTTTTCGCAACAGCTATTGACTTTTTGCTCAAAATGGTTTATTCTATGTAGAGTAAATAAAAAAAGAGAAAAAAGAGCGGCGCGTGCCGCCCGAACGGAGAACGGTTATGCATTGCGAAGAATGCGGAAGCAAACTCATTTTGAAATTCTGTGAAAACGAAGGGCTCGTGCCCTATTGCGAAACGTGCGGCAAGTTCATGTTTCCTCCCTTTAAAACGGCTGTGAGCATGGCCGTCGTCGACAGGAAGCAGGAAAAATTCCTCATCGCCAAACACACGAACGGAGAATACCTCCTCTTTGCGGGGTACGTAAAGAAGGGCGAATCGGCAGAAAAGACGATCGTTCGGGAGATCAAGGAAGAAACGGGGCTCAACGCGGTCAAATACCGTTACATGGGCTCGCGCTATCATGAGCCGAAAAACGTTTTGATGCTCGGCTTTATCGTCATGGTCTCCGACGGTGAGATCCAGCTCAATACCGACGAGATCGAAGAGGCGGGCTGGTACACTTACGACGAAGCGCTCGAACGCATCAGCCACGATTCGACCGCCGAATATTTTTTGAAGAGCGCGGTAGCCGAGCTCAAACGCAACAAACTCTGACGCGCGGCGGGCATCTGATATGCAAAAAAACCGAAGAGCGGGGCAAGCCCCGCTCTTTTTGTATAAGAAAACCCGCGGATAGTCCGCGGGTTTTCTTATACAAAAAAGCGCGCGCCGCAATTCTGCGGCGCGCGCTTTTTTCTTTTTCTTATCGATTTTATCTGCTCTTATAATTTTCACAGCAAGTGCAGCTTTCCGCGTCGCAGTTGCAGTCGTTGCCGACCGTGATCTTATCGAGCGTGCAGTTTTTTCCGTCGCAGTTGAACATGCAGTCGGTCACTTCGCAGCCGATCGCGTTGTTGATCTTGTCCATAAATAACAACCTCCTGCCGTTAATATGCGCACAAAGAGGGCAATTTATTACGGATACGGGTTGACATTTTTCTCGTTTGCATGTAAAATAGATACGATACTACTGCAAAGGGGTCAAAAAATATGAAAGTCATACTCAAACAAGACGTAAAAGGCACGGGCAAAAAGGGCGACATCATAGACGTGAGCGACGGCTTCGCCAAAAATTTTCTCCTGAAAAAGGGGCTGGCGGAGATCGCGTCTTCCGTAGCGGTGAACAGCTTGAAGCTGCAAAAAGAGGCGGAAGAACGCCGCCGCGCGGAGGAGATCAAGGCGATCAGGGAACTCGCCGCGAAGATCGATAAAACGACGGTCGACGTGGCGATCAAATGCGGCGAAAACGGAAAGGTCTTCGGCAGCGTTACCTCAAAAGAGATCGCAAACAAGCTCGCCGATATGGGTTACGACATCGATAAAAAGAAGATCGTTCTCAAAGAGCCGCTCAAAATCGCGGGAGACTATCCCGTGGAGATCCGCTTTATGGAAGGCGTATCCGCAAAGATCAACGTGAGCGTAAAACCCGAATGATCGCGATAAAAGAGGAGACGGAAAAAGATCCGCCTCCTCTTTCTTTTCCCCTCTATCACTCCGTACAAGCGCCTTACATCGCATGCAGGCGGGCGCGCGCACCCGCGCGGCGCCTGCCGCCGCGCTTTGCAAGAACGCGCAGGATCAGCTTATACAGCTCTCCCGCCGGGATCACGGAAAGGGAGCAGGCAAACACGAAGCCCCACTGCCCGGCGGTGAGAGGCACCAGCGCGAACGCCGCGCGCAAAACGGGAACGGCGCACAGCAGTACGTTTACGGCTATGCCGACCAGCACCGTTACGAATAACATTTTATTGGCAAAAAATCCCCTGCCGAAGGCAGAATCCGTTTCCGAACGGATATTGAAGGAGTGAAACAGCTCCAAAAACGAAAGCACGAAAAAGGTGACCGTTACCGCCGTTTCGTTGCCGTAACGCGCGTTGCAGTATACAAAAGCGAACAGCACCGCGGCCGTCTGGAACAGCCCGTAAAACAGCACGGAGACCATGGAACGCGCGCCGAACAATTCGTTCGCCCTGCTGGGCGGGCGGAGCATGATGTCTCTCTCCTCTTTCTCCGCCCCCAGAGAGAGGACGGGCAGGCTGTCGGTAATGAGGTTGATCCACAAAAGCTGGGTCGCCGTCAAAAAATCGAAGCTGTACAGCACGAGCGTGACGGCGAGGATAGACAGCACCTCCGCAAGGTTCGTGGCGAGAAAAAACTGTATCGTCTTTTTGATGTTGGAAAATACCCTGCGCCCCTCTCTGACCGCCTTGACGATGGTGGAAAAATCGTCGTCGGCGATGACCATGTCGGAAGCGCTTTTGGTAACGTCTGTACCCGAACCCATCGCGATGCCGATGTCAGCCGCGCGGATACTCGGCGCGTCGTTGATGCCGTCTCCCGTCATGGCGACGACGCCGCCCGCCTTTTGCAGCCGCTTTACGATAAGAGATTTGTGCTTGGGGCTGACGCGCGCGAACACGCGGCTTTCCGGGATCGCACGGTCAAGCTCCTCTTCCGTCATCTGATCCAGCTGCCCGCCCGTAACGACCTGGCTTTCGTTTTCCGCGATCCCCAGCCGCGCGGCGATCGCAAACGCCGTCGCCTTCTGGTCGCCCGTGATCATGACGGGCACGATGCCCGCCCTGCCGCATTCGGCGACGGCTTCCCGTACGCCCTTTTTGGGCGGATCGATCATGCCGCAGAGCCCTAAAAACACGAGCCCGCTCTCCGCCTCCTTTCCGTATTCGTTATAGGCGAAGCCGAGCACGCGCAGGGCGCGTTCCGCCATCTTTTTGTTTTCCGACAGGAGCTGCGCCCTGTCTTCCTCAGTAAGCGGGCGCACCTTTCCCCCCGCAAGGATATGCGTGGAACGCGCGAGCAGAATATCCGCGCCGCCCTTAACGAGCCACAGCGTGCCCGAACGCGAATCCGCCGCGACGGACATCATCTTCCGCTCGGACGTAAAAGGATTGACCGCCCTGACCGTATAAGGTTCGGAAAAGCCCTCCGATTCCGCATACCGCACGAGCGCGACCTCGGTGGGATCGCCGATGAGCGCGCCGTCCTTCCCCTTTACGGAATTGCAGGCGAGCATGCAGAGCAGCATTTTTTCGCGCGCGGAGGCGTCTTCTCCGCCGACGCCGAAACACACCTCTTCCACCGTCATGCGGTTTTGCGTCAGCGTGCCGGTCTTGTCGCTGCATATCCTGTCGCAACCGCCCAGCGTTTCCACCGCGTGGAGCTTGCGTATCACGGCGCGTTCGCGGCTCATTTTCTGCACGCCCATCGCCATGATGATGGTAACGACGGCGGGCATGCCCTCCGGGATCGCCGCGACCGCGATCGCCACCGAAGACATAAAGTTGCCGATCAGCGTGCTGTCCTTGAAAAATATGCCGAACACGAAGATGACCGCCGCGACCGCGATGACGGCGGCGGAAATGATCTTGCCGAGTTTGGCGAGTATCTTTTCGAGCGGGGTCGAAGCGGCGTCCGTTTCTTCCAAAAGGGAAGCGATCTTGCCGATCTCCGTATCCTGCCCGATATGCGCGACGACCGCTTTTGCCTGCCCGCTGACCACGAACGCGGAGGAATGGAGCATGTTTTTCCGATCGCCCACGCCCGCCCCCTCTTTGCATACGTCCGCACTCTTTGAAACGCTCTTCGATTCGCCCGTCAGGGCAGACTCGTCGCAGCGGAGCTGCGAACTGTCGAGTATGCGGCAGTCGGCGGGGATCCTGTCTCCCTCTTCGAGGTAGATGATGTCTCCCGGCACGAGGCGGTCGCTCTCGATCAGGATATCTCTGCCGCCCCGCACGCATTTGGTTCTGCCTACGGAAAGCTGTTTGAGCTTTTCGATCGCGTTGTCGGCGCGGTATTGCTGAATAAAGCCGACAAACGTGTTCAGCAATATGATAAAGAGCAGAATGCCCGTATCCACAAGCTCGTGCTTATCGCCCGTAACGAACGCGGTGACCGCCGTGATCGCCGCCGCACAGATGAGCAGGACCGTCATAAAGTCGGTAAACTGCGCCAAAAAAAGGCGTAGGGGCCCGCGCTTTTTTTTGCGCCGCAGCTCGTTCGCCCCGTAAACTTTGCGGCGCGCCTCGGCTTCCTGCTCGGAAAGCCCGAGCTCGCCCGTGTTGAGCGCCGAAAGCGCTTCTTCGGCTGTCATCGTATAAAATTCACGCATAACGACCTCTCACCGATAAACTGTTAATTATTGTATTCCCGCGAGAGCGCAAATATGAAATATACGAACTTTGAAAAATTATTGCCGTTTTGCGGCAATTTTAATTGACAAATCGCCCGCCGAAATGGTATTATAAATAACGCTAACGGCGCTCGGGCGCCGATTTCGGGGACGTAGCTCAGTTGGTTAGAGCGCATGCTTGACATGCATGAGGTCATAGGTTCGAGCCCTACCGCCCCCACCAGAAAACAAAGCCATGGTTTCCATGGCTTTGTTTTTTACTTTGCAAATGCTTTTTAAAATCGGGCGCCCTGCAAATTATTTATTTTATCTCTGCGGAACGCCGCACGGCGCCCGACCGTGCCGATCAAAAACTCTTTTGAAGCTTAAACGACAACCGCCTCCGCATGCGCGGAGGCGGGCGATATTTTATATGCCGTTTTCGGGAACATCGAACACGGCGGAGACCTTTTTTAAAAGTTCGCGGATCGGAAGATGCTGGGGGCACGCCCTCTCGCACCTGGCGCAGCCGATGCAGTCGCGCGCCCTGCCGCCCTTGGCGGTATGTACGCCGTAATACCAGTCGCTGTTCCAGTCTTTATACATCGTTTTCGCGTTCATATCCGAAAACAGGTCGGGAATGGAGATGTGTTTCGGGCAGCCCGCCGTACAGTAACGGCAGCGGGTGCACGGAATGAGATCTGCCCGGCGGAACACCGCCGCGACCTCTTCCGCCGTGCGGTACTCTTCCTCCGTAAAGGGAATAAAATCGCGCATAAAGCCGACGTTTTCGCGCACCTGCGCGAGGTCGCTCATGCCCGAAAGCACCATAAACACGTTCTGCGCGCTCGCCGCATAGCGAATGGCGAAGCTCGCGGGGGTCGCCTCCGTGCGCGAATCGAACACCTGTTTCGCCTCGGCGGGAAGGCGGGCGAGAATGCCGCCCTTTACCGGCTCCATGACGATGACGGGCTTTTGGTGCCGCACGCACACTTCCAGGCATGCCCTGCCCTGCACGGCGGGATCGTCGAAATCTGCATAATTGATCTGCAACTGCACGACTTCTATCTGCGGATATTCGCTTAATATGCGTTCGAGCACCTCGGCGCCGTCGTGGAAGGAAATGCCGAAATGCCGTATTTTTCCCTCCCTTTTCAGTTCCAGAGCGGTTTCATACGCGCGGCACTTTTTGAATTTTTCGAAATACGCCGCATTCTGCGCGTGCATCAGATAAAAATCGAAGTATTCCACCCCGCACAGCGCGAGCTGCTTTTCGAAAAAGGGGCGGATCTCCTCCTGCGAGGAAAAATATTCGTCGGTAAGTTTATCGGTGAGCACAAAACTTTCGCGCGGATAGCGCTTTGCGACGCACTCGCGCACGGCAGGCTCGCTCAGGCCGTCGTGATAACCGTGCGCCGTATCGAAATAATTGAATCCCTGCGCGAGAAACGCGTCAGCCATCTCGCAGAAAGCGGCGTGATCGACGGCATCGCCCCGCATGGGCAGGCGCATGCAGCCGAAACCGAGATTGCCCTTGACTTCGGGGAACGGCATATTCCTCATGCTCACTTCCCTTCGCTCATCTTCTGCGCCGCCGCATTGACGCAGCTGAGCGCGTTGAGGCTGCGCGGGTAGCCGATATACGGCAAAATCTGCGAAACGACGCCGATCAGGAACGCCTTGCCGTTGCCGATGCGCATGTTGCCCATCGCGTGGCTGGTGAGCTGCGGCTCGCAGCCGCCCTGCGCCGCCAAAAAGCAGAACGTGATCATCTCCCTCTGCTTATAGTCGAGCCCGTTGCGGGTGTAATAATCTCCGAAGCAGTTTGCGGAAAGCCAACGGTTTATATGGCGGGTCTCCTCGGGGCCGGACTCCGCAAAGCCGCGCATGCCGTCGCCGAATATATCCACCTGCGCCGCCGCGCCCTTTTCGAGGCGATCGGCTTCGCTCGCGGTCGCCTGTCCCGCCAGCGGCAGCGATTCCCCGCGCGCGGCGAGCACGGCGTTGACCGCGCCCAAAAACGGATATGTTCTGCCGATGCCGAGATACGCCGTGCCCTGGTATACGATCTCCTTTGCCTCTGCGGGCGTAACGCCGAAAGCAAAGGCCGCGGGGAGCATCTTTTCAAACGCCTCCGTTCCCTGGCAGCCCATGAGCGCCGCAAGGATCGCCATCGAGCGGGTCTTATCGTCTATACCGCCTTCCGCAGGCACCTCGCCGAGGGCAAAATTTTCAAAAAACGACGCAAATTCGGGGTCGGTCTCCGCAAATTCGGAAACGCCGCCCGGGAATAATTTGCTTCTCATCTGCTCTGCTCGTTCTGTTCTATTCATTTTTATCTCCTTACGATCGATTTTCCGCGTTCGGCTCGCGGGCAAAATTTTCCGCCATAATGCGCCGCACTATGCCGTAAGCTCAGAGTTTTCCCTTCTCCTTCAAAAATTCTTCCAGCATGGCGGCCGCTTCCGCACAGATCTTTGGGCAGGGCCGCTTTGCGTAATACTCCGCGGTGCGTTCCTCCGCCGCAGGCGCGTCGTCGGAAATAATGCCCCGCAGCAGATCACGGCAGACGATCGAACCGTATTTTTCGCGAAATCTGCCCGCCAGCTCCTGTTCGATGGCATAGAGCGCGGATTTTTCCTCCGTGGTCGGGTGATCGGCGTCGTAAAACACCGAACCGAGCACGAGCATCATGGCGCTGACAGCGCCGCAGATCTCGCGCATTCTGCCCACGCCTCCGCCCAGCGGCGCGGAAAGCTTCATCGCCGTCTTCTCGTCGAGCCCCGTCAGGTCGCAGAAGGCGCAAAATACCGACTGGCAGCAATTCAGCCCGCGCATGAAGTTGTTTTTCGCGATTTCGGATCTTCGCATAATTTATACTCCTTTTTTTCAGAAAATCCTTGCGTTGCCCACATTTTATGATATAATAAAATAGAAGACAGAAAAACCGCAAGGCAGGCAAATCATGATCGATATTTATTATACCTACGCCTCCGTCGATTCCGAGCGCTTTACAAAGTTTATTCTCGCGAAGTATTATAACATACCCGACGCGGAATTTGCAAAAACCATCAACGGAAAACCGTATCTGAAAAACGACAAGGTGTTTTTCAACGCCTCGCACAGCAAGGGGCTTTTGGCGCTCGCCGTGGGCAAAAAGGAAGTGGGGCTGGATATAGAGTCTCTTTCCGGCAAGCCCCGCCCCGCCGTGCTCAATAAATTTACCCCGCGGGAAAAATATGAGATCATGACCCTTGCCGATTTTTATATCCATTGGACGGCGCGGGAAAGCTATATAAAGTATGTTGCAGGCTCGCTCGCCTCCATGTGGCGGAGAGTGGAATTTTACGGGAAGCACGTTTACTTTCTCAATAAACCCGCAGACGTAAACGTGATACAGTTCACTCTGGACGGATACGCGTTCAGCGTATGCGGCAACTATTCCAGGTACAGTCTCAAAAAAATCGAAAAATTGCCGGAATGCTGATAACGGGCGCGCCGCACGGCGCGCTCTTTTTTTGCTCTCCCGCTTCGGTATTTTTGAAAACTCAGGCGCCCGGGTACTGCGTTCTGCGGGCGTTCAGAAGCTCGCCGAGGTATTTCTTTACGTAAAATTTTGCCGTTTCGAGGTTCTGTTCCCGCCAGTTGCCGCATTCTTCCGGCCTTGCGCCCGGTATTTCTCCTTCAAAAGACAGAATAAAATCGCACATATCCGCAACGAGCGGAAGCACGTTTTGTGCGGAAAGTTCTCCGAACATGAGCAGATAAAATCCCGTGCGGCACCCCATCGGCCCGAAATAGACCACCTCTTCCTTGCGGGCGCTGTTCCTGAGAAACGTTGCGCCGAGGTGTTCGATGGTATGGAGCGCGGGCATATCGATCACGGGTTCGCGGTTGGGCGCGACAAAGCGAAGATCGAACGTAGAAACCGCCGTGCCGCCGTTTTTATCCGTGCGGGAAAGGTACAGCCCCGGCTGCAGGCGGGTATGGTCGACGGTAAAACTCGCTATTTTTTCCATAAATTCCTCCGTTGCCCCGTAAAAACGGGGCCGCCCGTACAGGCGCAAATATACGCGCGGTATGCAAAAGACACGGTCAAAGAACCGTGTCTTTTGATCGGCGCTTTGCCGCCGCTTGGCGCAGAGAGAGGGATTTGAACCCTCGGTACCCTTGCGAGGTACACACGATTTCCAGTCGTGCTCCTTAGGCCGCTCAGACATCTCTGCATAACCTGTAAACTGCGCGCCCTGCTTCGGGCAATATTGCCGTGCGCTGGCGCAGAAGGCGGGATTTGAACCCGCGCTACGGTTTCCCGTACTACTCCCTTAGCAGGGGAGCCCCTTGAGCCACTTGGGTACTTCTGCACGCTCCGGCACGCGCTTTTACAAAAGCGCTATAATATAATAGCATATCCGAAAAAGATTGTCAAAGTTAATTTCGACTTTTTACAAAAAACTTTTGCTATTTTTTTATTTAAATTTTTCCGCAAGTATTGCGAAACACCGCATTCTGTGTTAAAATAATAAAAAAAGCAGGTAGTTATCATGAACATTTGGCACGATATTGCGGAAGAACGCATAAAAAAAGAAGATTTTATGTGTTACATCGAGATCCAGAAAGGCTCCAAGAGCAAATACGAACTGGATAAAGAGACGGGCGTACTCAGGCTGGACAGGGTCTTGTATACTTCCACCGTATATCCCGCAAGCTATGGTTTTATCCCGCGGACGCTCGCCGACGACGGCGACCCGCTGGACGTTCTGGTGCTGTGCAGCGAGCCGATCCTTCCCGCCACGCTCGTGGAGTGCTTCCCCATCGGCGTGATCAACATGATGGACGACGGCAAGATGGACGAGAAGATCATTGCGATTCCTTTCAGAGAACCGACTTATAACATTTACAGCGATATTTCTCAGCTGCCCCGCCATATCTTTGAAGAGATGCACCACTTTTTTGAGGTGTACAAGGCGCTCGAACACAAGGCGACCGCCGTCAGGGAGATCATGGGCAGAGACAGCGCGCTCGCCATTATCCAAAAAAGCATCGATAACTACAAAAAAATGATCGAGGGTGTAAAATGAAGATCTTATTTATCGGAGATTCCATAACAGACGCGGGCCGCGACAGAAGCGTGCCCTCCGACCTCGGCGACGGATACGTATCGCTTTTGGCGGAAAAGCTGCGCCCGCTGTACGAAGACAAGGAATTCACGTTCGCGAACAGGGGCGTGACGGGCAACCGCATTGCGGACATTGCCGCCCGGCTGGACGAATGCCTTGCGGAAAAGGCGGACGTCGTCGTTCTCCTTGCGGGCGTCAACGACGTGTGGCATAAATATACGGACGGCGCGGATTTTGACGCGCAGAAATTTGCCGAATGCTATGCGGCCGTGGCGGAAAAGATCAAAGCTTCGGGTGCGAAACTCGTGATCGCGGAGCCATTTCTTTTGGACGTGCCCGACAAAAAGCGCATGCGCCGCGAATTCAACGAAGTAGTTGCGGCGGTAAAAGCGGCGGCGCAGAAGTATGCCGACGCGTATATCGCGCTCGACGAGATCTTTGCGGGCGTATCGCAGGCGGTGAGCGTTTCGGCATATTCGCCGGACGGCATTCACCCCACCCACCGCGCCGCGCGGCTGATCGCGGATAATCTCATCAAAAAAATCCGCCCCTTTATCGACTAATATGGAAAAACGTCTGCTTGCCGTCATAGATATGCAAAACGACTTTATCCGCGGCGCGCTCGGCACGGCGGAGGCGCAGGGCATCGTACAGAACGTACGCGAGCGCATACTCGCCGCAAAAGAAGCGGGCGAAGAGATCGTATACACGCGCGACACGCATGCGGACGATTACCTCTCCACCTCGGAAGGGAAAAACCTGCCCGTGCCCCACTGCATAAAAGGGAGCAGCGGCTGGCAGATCGCGGACGAGATCCCCGTTTTCGGGGAAGTGATCGATAAGCCGACCTTCGGCAGCGTGAGGCTTGCGGAAAAGATAAAGAGCGGCGGTTACGAAAGCGTTGAACTGATCGGGCTGTGCACGGACATCTGCGTGATCTCCAACGCGCTGCTCGCAAAGGCGTTCAGCCCCGAAACGCGGATCTGCGTGCGCGCCGACTGCTGCGCAGGTGTAACGCCAGCAAGCCACGGCAACGCGCTCGCCGCCATGCGCGCCTGTCAGATCGAGATCGTCTGACAAGGCGGAATGTAAAGTAAAAACGGGAGTACCCGCATCGATGCGGGGCTCCCGTTTTTTTATGTGCCAAATTCAAAACACGGCGCGCAAAACTCATTTGATATATTTCCGCAAAAGCGGGCAAAAAGCTCATATCATGTACAGCAGCGCGCCGAGCGCCGCCGCCGTGAGAATGAGCATGATCGGCGACGCGGAACGCTTAAAACATTTTTTTAAGACGATCGCTTCCGCAGTGAGCCCCGCCGCGATGACGAGCGCGCGCCAGTCGAAGCCGAAGCCGCCGCCCTCGCCCGTAAGAAACAGCAGCTGCACCGCAAGCCACAGTCCCGTGGCGCAGATGAGCCCGACGATGACGCCTCGGATCCCGACGAGCGCGCCCTGCACGACGCGGTTTTTGAGAAAAGTGCGGAAAACAGCCGCTATGATGAGAATGATGACAAAGGAAGGCAGCACCACGCCGACGGTCGCGCACAGCGCACCGAGGATCCCCGCCTGCGACGAGCCGATAAAGGTGGCCAGATTGACGGCGATCGGCCCGGGCGTAGACTCCGCCACGCCGATAAAATTCATCAGCTCGCTCTCCGTGAGCCACCCGCGGGACACAACCTCGTCCTGCACCATCGGGAGCATGCTGTACCCGCCGCCGAAGGAAACGACGCCTATTTTGCAGAATATGAGAAAAAGTTTCAGATAGATCATCTCAACGCCTCCCCGTCTGCCCCGTTCTTTTCTTCGCCTTCCGTCCCGACCTTTTCTCCTTCGCCTGCTCCGTCGCCCCCGCCCGACGGCGGCGCCCCGGGAAGCGTTTTCCTCTCACCGGCGGGTAAATCTGATTCGCATAAGCTCTCGCTCTCCTCAGGGGCTTCCCCTGCTTCGCCACCGCTTCCGTCGTTCGCGGGCGATCCGTCCGCGGCGGAGAATTGCTTTTTATGTTTTGCCGCTCTGCCTATGAAATAGGCGGCGAGCCCCACGCCCGCACCGATGAGAATGAGATAGACCGAGGAAAAGGAGAGCGCAAAAACATCGAGCACGATCATGACGGCGAACACGAGCGCCGCCATGACGACGGTAACGGGCTTCTTTTCCATTTCCTTAAACATTTTAATCCCCGCGGAGAGAATCAGAAACGCTACGGCGACCTGTATCCCCCGAAACGCCGCGGCAACGGCTTTCAGTGCCAAAAAGCGTTCCAGAAAAAGGGAGATGATATAGATGATGACGAACGACGGGATGACCACGCCGACGGTCGCGCACAGCGCGCCCCAAAAGCCCCCTATCTTGTAGCCGACATAGGTGGCGCTGTTGATGGCGAGCGGCCCCGGCGTGGATTCGGAGATCGCTATCATGTCTGTAAATTCGGGCGCCGTGACCCATTTGCGCTTTTCGATGAACTCCCTGCGGATCAGGCTGATCATCGCATAACCGCCGCCGAACGTAAAGAGCCCGATCTTCATAAACAGAGCAAAGAGCAGAAGCAGATTTTTGAAGCGCGCCTGCGCGCTTTCTTTTTCCATAAAGCCCCTCCGAGCATGCAAAAAATCTGCCGCCGAACGGCGGCAGCGAAGTTACGGCAGGATATGCCCCGCCGCAATGTAAATTTTATACCATTCCTCGCGCGAAAGGGTCACGTCTGCGCCCTTCGCTATGGCGGCAAGCCTCTTGCGGTTCATCGTTCCCGCGATCATCTGCATGCCCGCGGGGTGGCGCAGGATCCACGCGGCGACCACTGCCACATCTTCTATGCCGTATTTTTCGCCGATCTCTCCGATGACCTTATTCAGCTCGGGGAACCTGTCGCTGCCGAGGTATACGCCCTCGAAAAACCCGTACTGATACGGAGACCACGCCTGTATCGTAATGCCGTGCAGACGGCAGTATTCGAGGATATAGCCGTCTCGCGAAACGGCTCCGTCCGTGAGCATGTTCGCCTCTATGCCGTTGGAGATCATCGTGGCGTTCGTGGGCGAAAATTGCAGCTGGTCTGCAACGAGCGGCTGCTTTACGGCGCTCCTGATGAGTTCTATCTGGGCGGGGTGCATGTTGGAAACGCCGAAATACCGCACCTTGCCCTCCCTTTGCAGTTTATCGAAGGCGGAGGCAACCTCTTCGGGCTCCGCGAGCGCGTCGGGCCGATGCAGGAGCAGACTGTCGAGATGATCCGTTCCCAGCCGCCTGAGGGAACCTTCCGCCGCTTCCACGATGTGCTTTTCGGAAAAATCGAACATCACTCCCGGCACGATACCGCACTTCGACTGCAAAAAGAGCGACTCGCGCGGCAGTTTCAGCTCTTTGACCGCTTCGCCGAAAACCCTTTCGCACTCCCCGCCGCCGTAAATATCCGCATGATCAAAAAAGTTCATGCCCTGCTCGATCGCGGACGAAATAAAGCTTTTCCGCTCCTCTTTGCCGATGCCGTTGAGCCGCATGCAGCCGACCGCGATCGCGGGAACGCTCACGCTGCTGCCGCCGAGTTGTATCCTCTTCATACCCTTCTCCTTTTTCCGCTTTTTTACCATTATAACAGCTTTGCCCGCGCGCCGCAACCGTATCGGCGCAATAATTTTGTTAAATTTATTGACATCGCGCCGCCCGTATGATAGTATAGAACGCGGCGGAGGCATTCTCCGCAAAAGGAGGCTCCATGCAGGACGCAATACTCAGGATCGAAAATTTTTCCAAGAGCTATTCCAAAAACAAGCGCGCGGTAGACGGACTTTCCCTCGAAGTATGCGCGGGCGACATTTACGGATTTATCGGGCAGAACGGCGCCGGCAAAACGACCACCCTGCGCGCCGTAACGGGCGTGATGGATTTTACGGAAGGCGAAATATACGTGTGCGGGAACTCCGTCAGGGCAGACCCCGTGGCGTGCAAATCCGTAACGGCGTACATCCCCGACAACCCCGACCTGTACGAATTTCTGACGGGCATACAGTATCTGAATTACATTGCGGACGTCTTTGCCGTTTCCGATCAGGACAGGCGGGCGCGCATAGAAAAATATGCCGACATGTTCCGCATCCGCGGAGATCTGGGCTCGCTGATCGGCTCTTACTCGCACGGCATGAAGCAAAAGCTCGCCGTGATCGGCGCCCTCCTGCACGAGCCCAAACTGTTCGTGCTGGACGAGCCGTTCGTGGGGCTCGACCCCGAGGCGGCGTTCCGCCTGAAAGAGGTGTTCAAAGAGCTGTGCGCGCGGGGCGCGGCGATCTTTTTTTCCACGCACGTATTAGACGTGGCGGAAAAACTTTGCAACAAGATCGCCATAATCAAGGGCGGCAAGCTGGTCGCCGGCGGCGACATCGACCGGGTACGCGGCGACGAGAGCCTGGAATCGGTATTTTTGGAGGTCCTCGAAAAAAATGAAGGCTAAGGCAAAATGGCTCGTGCTCGCGAGGGTACAGCTTATGGGCGCCTTCGGGCTGAACAAATTGAAGTATTCCGACGATCTGCGCGCAAAAAAGCGGGCGGGCGGCGCGATCGCGCTCATCGCCTTCGCCGTGATCTTGCTCGCATTTTACGACGTGATGATCGCGCTGGCTTTTGCGGCGCAGGGCGCGGCGGGCTCGATCCCCGCGTTTGCGGTCGCGATCGCTTCGCTCGTTTCGTTTATTTTTTCTCTGATACGCGGCTGTTCCATGCTGTTTGCCGCAAAAGACCACGACGCCGTGATGAGCCTGCCCGTAACGAAAGCGGCGGTCATCGCGTCGAGGCTGGCGGTATCGTATATCGTCGACTTTGCCTTCGTTCTGCTCGTCTGCGCGCCCGCTTTTATCGTGTATTTCGTCGCGACGGGTTTTACGTTTTATAAACTGATCGCAATGCTCGCGGCGGTGGTTTTTTCTCCCCTGCTGCCCCTCGCGGCGGCGACGGCGATCGGAACGGCGATCACCGCGCTGACGGCGCGTTTCCGCTACAAAAACCTGCTGCAAAGCCTGCTCGGGATCCTCTTTTTTATCGCAATATTCGCCGTCAGCTTTGCCGTTTCCTTCGGCGCCAATTCTCAGGAGCCGGACATGAACGCCCTCGCGGAAGCGATCGCGGGGAAGGCTTATCCGCCCGCCATGCTCGTTTCATGGGCGTTTGCGGGCAAAATCTGGGCGCTGTTTGCCTTCATCGGCGCGAACATCGCCGCGGCAGCCGTATTCATTGCGGTCACCGCCCCTTTCTATGCAAAAATATGCACCCGGCTTGCGGCGAAAAGCGCCGGCGTCGCCTTCAAAGAAAAGCAGATCCGCAAGAGCGGCGCCTTCGGCGCGCTCTTCAAAAAGGAGATCAAGCGGCTGTTTTCATCCTCAGTATACCTCATGAACTCGATCGGGGGCGCGCTGCTCCTGCTGATCGCCGCGATCGCCATGCTCATCTTCGACCCCATTAAACTGCTTTCCGGGCTGACGGAGGAGGGCATCCCGCCCCAGGCCTTCGGCTACATTTTCGGCGCGGCGGGCCTGATTTTTGCAGGAATGACCTTCCCCTCGGCATCTTCTCTTTCCATGGAAGGCAAATCCCGCTGGATCATGTGCTCTCTGCCGCTGCCCGCAAAGACGATCCTTCTCGCAAAAACGGCAGTCGGCTTTGTATTTTCCGCGCCCGTAGCGCTTATCTTTTCCGTCATCGTATGCGTGCAGGCGCATGCCGGCCCGCTGATGTGGGCGGCGCTGATCGCGGCGCCCGTTGCCTACTGCGCCTTTATTTCGATGTTCGGAACATTCCTGAATTATAAATTCCCCAAATATGACTGGCAGAACGAAATGTCTGCCGTAAAAAACAGCGTGCCCGTGCTGATCCTTTCCTTCGGCGGCATGGTACTGACGATGGGCATGCTCGCGATCACCTTGTTTGCGGGCGCATACGGCTTCATACCGCTGTTTGTCTTCGCCGCGCTGAGCGTAGCGGGGTGCGCGGCGCTCCATGCTTTCTTTTTCAAAAAAGTGAGTCTGTACGACGGCGCCCCTTCCGCGCCCGAAACAAAGGCGCCCAAACGCCTCTATTAATAGACGGACGGAATGCGCAAAGCGCCCCTTCTCCCGAAATATTCGGGAGAAGGGGCGCTCGTTTTTTAACGCGCGCGGCGCGCTACTTTACTTCGAAAGCCCAGTTGCCGTCTTGAAAAACGGGTATGCGCGCGCCCGTATCCGTCACGCCGGTTATGTTCAGATCGTCCGTGCCGATCATAAAATCTACGTGTATCGCGGAATCGTTCACGCCGAGCGCTTTGCGCTCCTCGTCGGAATACTTTTCAAAATCGCGAACGCAGTTGTCGAATCCCCTGCCGAGCGCGAGATGACAAGCCGCATTCTCATCGAAAAGGGTATTGTAAAACAGCACCTTCGCGCGGCTGATGGGAGAATCGTACGGCACGAACGCGCATTCGCCGAGATACGCCGCGCCCTCGTCCGCTTCGATCATTTTTTTAAGCGCCGCCTCTCCCTGCGAGGCGTGCACCTCCGCCGCCCTTCCGTTTTCGAAGCGGACGGAAAAATTGCGAATGAGCTGCCCCTGATAGGAGAGCGGCTTCGTGGAATATACGATGCCTTCCGCCTCTCCGCGTTTGGGAGTGGTGTATACCTCCTCCGACGGAATGTTCGGGTTAAAAACGACGCCCGAGAGGGTCGCCTCTTCCCCGCCTGCAAAAACGCCCTCCTTGATGAGCCCCACGCGCAGCTTTGTGCCGTTCGCGCTCTCGTATTCGAGGGAAGCAAGCCCCAGCCCGTTGAGGTAGGCGCACCTTGCCGAAAGTTCCTTGTTGTGCGCCGCCCAGTTCGCCATGGGATTGCCCTCCGCGCGGGAGGCGGAGATGATCGCCCGCCACAGCCTTTCCACGGCGCCGGCGCCGCTCTTTTCCTTGGGGAAGACCTTTTTCGCCCACGCCTCGCCCGCGGCGGCGGCGATGCACCACTGGTCTTTGTTTTCCCGCTCGTCGCGGTACGGTTTTATGACCGCGGCGCGCGCGCGCATCGCGTCGGCATACTTTTCCGCATCGACGCCGCGCATGCCGTCGGGATCCTCGCTCATGATGTAAAGGTGCGCGGGCAGGGTCTTGGCCTGCCATTTCAGGCTCTCCTCCTCCCATGGAAGCACGCGCGAGAGCTGTTGCAGAGAGCGCTCCTCCGCGTGCATGCGGGAGAGAGACTGCTCCGTCCAGTCGGGAAAGACCTTCCGCGCGCCCGCGCGGTAGCATTCCTCCGCGCATATGAGCACGAACTCCGCCTGCGAAATATCGGCGGTGATGATAACGTCCTGCCCCTTCTGCACGTTGAGCCCCGTTTTCGCGAGGAGCTTCGCGTAATTTTTCAAGATCGTTTTCTGCATGATTTCCTCCGCCCTATCAGATCGCCCACGTTCCGTTTCTGAACACGGCGACCCGCTCGCCGTCCGCCGTAACGCCCGTAACTTCGAGATCCTCCGCGCCGATCATAAAATCTACGTGTATATCCGAATCGTTCACGCCCATTTCAATGAAGTCCGACTTCATGTAATCGGCAAAATTTTCTATCGTATTGCTGTACCCCCTGCCGAGCGCCAGATGGCAGCAGGCGTTTTCGTCGAACAGGGTATTGTAAAAGAGCACGCCGCAGCGGTTGATCGGGGAATCGTACGGCACGAGCGCGCACTCGCCGAGATACGCCGCGCCCTCGTCCATCGCGATGATGCTTTTGAGCAGCGCCTCGTTCTTTTCCGCGCCGCATGCGACCGCCCGTCCCTTTTCAAAGCGGATCCAAAAATTTTCGATCAGCTCTCCGCCGTAAGAGAGCGGTTTGACCGCATACGCGATGCCCTCCGCCTCTCCTTTTTTCGGGGTGGTAAAGCACTCCTCCGTGGGAATGTTCGGATTAAAATATTTCCCGTCCGCCGTGCTCTTTTTGCCCGAAATGAATTTCGCCTTATCGATAAGGCCGACTTTCAGGTTCGTGCCGTTTGCGCTCCTGTATTCGAGGGAAACGAATTTGTACGCGTTGAGCGCGTCGCACTTTTCTTTGAGTTCGCGGTTGTGCCAAAGCCAGTCGGTGAGCGGGTCTTTTCCGTCCGCGCGGGCCGTCTTTAAGATGAGCTGCCACAATTTTTCGACGGCGGCGTTGGCGCGCTCTTCGGGGAACACCTTT
Organism: Candidatus Borkfalkia avistercoris; assembly: GCA_019115995.1. Taxonomy (GTDB): domain Bacteria; phylum Bacillota; class Clostridia; order Christensenellales; family Borkfalkiaceae; genus Borkfalkia; species Borkfalkia avistercoris. The sequence goes on along the minus strand of DXCL01000020.1, from coordinate 23,782 downwards.
TTCGCCCAGCCGACCGAGGGCACCGCCGCGACGCACCACTGGTGACGGTTGGTCATCGCGTCGGCATACGGTTTGGTGATCGCCGAGCGCGCCATCTGCGCGAGGGTGATCTTTTCCCTGTCCGCCCCCTTCATGCCGTCGGGATCGGCAGACAAAATTTTAATGGTAACGGGAAGGGTCTCAGCCTGATAAGCAAGCTTTGCCTCCTCGCGGCTCTCCACGCAGGAGAGCGCGCGCACGCTTTCAAAACGCGCGGCGAGTTTATCGAACCTCTGGCACTTCCATTCCACGAACACGTTGGAAGCGCCCGCGCGGTAGCACTCTTCCGCAAGCAGCAGGATAAAATCTCTGCTTTCCAGCTCGGCGGTGATGAACACCTCCTGCCCCTTTTGGATATTGGCGCCCACGCGCGCGATGAGCTTTGCATAATTTTTGATAAGCGATCTCTTCATAACGACTCCCGCGGCAATCATTTTGCCGTTCTGCCTTTATCTTACTCTTTTCCCGCAAAAAAGTCAACTTTTAGCCGCTTGACATCTCAAATCCCGCGCCGTATAATATCATATATGAAGATCATGCCGCCGAAATTTTTTCAGGAACCCGCCCCCTTTTTACAGGAAGCCGCAGCTCTCGCGCAAACGGACGAGCGCGCGGAGGGGCTGAAATTTCATAAGCTGTCCTTTGCGGGGCTGCGCCTTGCCGACAGGGAATTTTCCGAATGCGTTTTTACCGCATGCGATCTGAACGGCGCCTTTTTAAAGGGCTGCGACTTTGCCGACGTTCTGTTCGAGCGGTGCGACCTTTCGGGCGCGGATCTGCGCAAGAGCGCCTTCCGCCGCGCCGGATTTATCGACTGCAAGGGCGTCGGCGCGGATCTTTCGGAAAGTTCTTTAAAAGACGTTTCCTTTGAAAAATGCGCCTTTTCCTACGCGAATTTTAACGCCGTAAAGCTGAACGGCGCGCGGTTTGAAGGCTGTACGTTCTCCTTTGCCGATTTTGCCGAATGCGTGCAGAAAAACACGTCGGTCGCCAAATGCGCGTTCGATCGCGCAAATTTTTTCAAGACCTCTCTCAAAGGAATGGATCTCAGCTCCTGCGATATAGCGGGCGCCGCCTTTTCCTCCTCTCTCTTTGAACTCAAAGGGGCGAAGATCGGGCTTTTACAGGCCGCCGCGCTTTTGCGGGCGCTCGGCATCGAAACAGAATAACGGGCTGATCGCCGTTTTTAAGCCGTCAAAGGGGCGGGAAAAGCAAAAGCTTTCCCGCCCCTTTTTTTACCGAATGGGCTGATCCTCCGCGGCGAGCGCCACGTTCACGAGATTGTTTACCCGCATGTCGGCGGAAAGCATCTCGAAGGGGCAAAGGATGTTGTGCTCCCTGATGCGGCGGTATCTGTTTTTCGTCGCCTTATCGGAGGCGTCGTACAGGCGGTATGTCCAGCCGTACGCCATATGGAAACGGCACCAGCGGACGTGTTCGAGCCGTGCGAGCTCCACGAGCCTTCCGCCGGTGAGCGGTTCGCTGCGCAGCGCATGCGCCATGAACGGCTTGAAGCGGTTGGCGGCGTAGTTGGATTCCTTGTTGAACAAAGTTACGTTCAGCCAGTTCCGGCGCAGTTCTTCCGGCGTCTTTTTGATGTTTTTGAGCGCGTCGACGGCTTTTTTGATGTCGCCGCTGAAATTCTCGTTTTCTCTGCCTTCCTCGATGCATTTTTTGATATTTGAAAACGCCTCGTACGCCTCCTGCGACGATCCGCCGCCGTATAGGGCGCTGTACGCGTAATCGTATTCCATGTCGGCGGAATCGTCTATGATCTGCCCGTAGCTGTACATCTCCACGCGGTTCCCGAACAAGATCACCTTGAAGGCGGTGAACTCCTTTTCGTCTTCCGGCGTCCAGTTGATGCGGTTATAATTCTTTTCGTCGCGCAGGTTGACGTAGATCATCTGCGGATAGACGGAAGATCTCTTGTTCGTGAACGCCGATTCGTGTTTTAGATCGTCGATGAGAGAGTTTGCCATCTTGATGTTCGCCTCGTCGTCTCCGAGCGCGATGATAAAGGCGTTGCAAAGGAGCTTGTTTTTCTCCCTGCGCTCCCCTGCGATGCCCGACTCGCCGTCGAGATAGCGCATGAACCTCGTCTGAAAACAAGACGCCTTGTGAAACGTGATCCACGGGAACTTCATGCCGCGCACGATGTCTGCAAACGTTTCCCCCTTTCCCCGCGCGGCAAGGAGCGGCTCGTAAAAGCGCTCGATCTTGCGGCGGCTCTGCGCCGAAGCCTCGGCAAATTCCTCTTCCGAAAACGGCTCGATCTCCTCCATGCGGGTCGCGCACTGATACAGCGGGTGCTCGATGGAAAACAACCCCGCGAGCTCGTCCATTTTCAGATCGTATACGTCCGCGAAGAACTGCGAGGGCACCCCCTGCTTGTTCGTGTACGCGGTATCCGTAAACACGGCGTTCATCGCCATCTGCCCCGTCTTGCCGAAGCCGAGCACGATCGCCCTGTACACATTGCGCTCGCCGGGCGCGTTGTCGCTCAAATACAGCTTTTCGTCTTTGGCGAAGACGGCGTTCCTGTTTTTTGCAAGACAGCGCGCGGCAAGTTTCGGCTCGCTCAAAACATGCAGCTGAAAGCAGTGATAAAAATCTTCCGCTTTCTTTTCGCTGCCGCACTCTCTGAACGCCTCGGAAATGAGGCGCTTTGTCATATCGGTATAGAAGGAATAATTGATCTCGCTTTCGATGAGCAGATAAAAATCTGCCACGCAGGAGGGAGCGGAGCCCTCCGCCATTTCGCGCGCTATGGCTCGCATCTCCTCCCCTATGATCTCGCTGTTGGAGGATTCCGATCCGACGAGATCACCGCTCAGCCCGAGCGCGAAAATATAGATGCGCACGTCCTGCAAGGCGCTTTTTTCGCCCTTTTTGCCGGTCTGCGCTTCTTCGGGGAAGGCGGCGCGGTCGTTCGCGGCGTACAGGCGCAGGCGGCGCAGCACGGAAGGCTCGGCAGTGCCGTCTTTCGCATTCGAATACTCCCAATACAGATAGCCGCGCGACATGATCTCCCGATGCAGCGGGTTTTTGCGGTCGAAAACGCCGATCTCGCTGCCCGTAAAGACGATCACGCACCTGCGCTCCCCGCTCGCATAACACGCCTGCTCTTTGACGCTGTTCGCAAGCAGAACAGCGTCGTCGGTGACCGTCATAAAAATGTAAATGTCCGTCTTGTTCTGATTGCGCAGGTTCAAAAAGCGCAGCGCGATAAAGCTGTAAATTTCATAGCTCGCGCGGGCGGTGATGACGCTCAGCGCGATGAGCCCGGCGTACAGAGACGTGCCCGCGTACAGGCAGTTCAAAAATCCGCCCAGCTCCGCAACGGAGGAGATCCCCTCGAAGGTGAGCCCGCCGATGGCGGAATAAATTGCGATCAGCGCCGAGGCGAATCCGCCGCTGAAATCGGGCGCCGTGGTGAGCAAAAGAATGACGAGCTTCACCGCGATGCTCAGAACGATGGCAAAGAATACCGTTCCGACTTCTACGAGAAACTTTGCCGCCGCATGCCTGCGGCGCAGAACAAAGTAAACGTACATGGAAACGGCATACAGCAGCGCAAGTACGAGTATACCGGCGATCACACCGAGAGCAGTCATTTTTTATCCTCCTCCGCGCGGCGCACGATCTTATAGCCATTGGAAGAAAGCAGCCACGCGGCGTCGTCCATGAGCTGATAGTCGTAGCGTATCACGTCCGTCTGTTCCTCCGTTTTTCCGCTCGATCCTGCCACGATGCGGGCGTATTCTTTTAACCCCTCGAACGTCGTGAGGCAACCGTGGCGACGGATATCCAGCCGCTTGCCGCGGTCGGGCCGGGCGATCGCCTCTTTGGAAGACGGGATCACCCCGTGCGAGATCATGCAGGCGTTCCAGCGCTGGTGCTCCTGCACGGCGAACGTCTTGCGAACGGAATCACGCTCGAAATCTTCGTTGCGGTACTCGATGAGTTTTTTGCCGTTCAACTCGCCGCCCGTATAGCGGATCGGATCGCCCGCCGTATATTTTTCCATAAACTCCTCCTCCGCGGCGGGGCGCGCGTCGGAAATGGGCGCGTAGTCGAAGCCGAGCATGTTGAGCTTGGAACGCAGGCTCAAACAGGCAAAGATATTCGCTTCCCTCTGCAACTGGCGGAACCTGCCGTACCACCCCGCCAAAGCCGCCGCGCGCACCGCTTCCGCCGAAGCGCCGCGCTCGTATTCCGCGGTATAGGCGAGATGGCGGCGCCACGCCATCTGCTCGGCGGCTTCCCCCGCGATGCGCTCGATGTCGTACACGACGCGGTCTTCCTCGCCGAAGGTCCTGAACCCGTCTTCTTCGGCGTATTCCCGGGCGACGACCTGCTCGGAAAGCCTGGCGCTGCGTATCTTCACAAACAAATGGGTCGTATCCGAAAGTTCCCACTCTTTCAGCTTTGCGGAGATCTTGTCGGCGAGGTCAAGATTTTCCATATCCGACCCGAACGCGATGATCACGTAATTATACGGGAGCTCCCCTCCTTTTGCGGAGAGGCATTCGCGCAGCGCACGGTAAAATTTATTGTCGTTGATGTCCGTCCTGACAAAGGAGATATCCGCAGGCTCGGGCGGGAGGGGCAGATAGTCCTCTTCGTGCTCCCCGATCTCCCGCAGCGCTTCGCGGTAGCGGAAATAAGAATGGTTCAGGTTTTTGTCGTTATGCGAATCCTTCCTGTCAAAAACGGTATATCGCACCGCTTTCTGCACGATCTGACCGTTTTGGCGGGTCACGAACTGATCGTTCGCGGCGGAGGTGAGGAACAGGCTCTGATTCGCTTTTCCGAAGCCGATGAACACGACCCCGAGCGAGACCTCCTGCCGGACGACGGCGTGCTCAAAATCGAGCTCTCTCTCGCCCATATACATGGTATAGGGATATTTGCTGACAAAATCTCCCGCCACCAGCCTGTACTTGTTGACGAAACGGATCCTCCCCTTGCTCTTTTCCACAAAATGCACGAACGCAGACGTATTTTCGGGCGCTCCGAACGCATAAACGAACACCCCGCGATCCTCGGAAAGCGCCGCATCGTTCAGCTTCTGTATGAGGCGGGAAAGCTGCTTGCACAGGATAAGATTCTCCTCGTCTTTGCCCGTATTGACGACGACGTGCACGCTCCTTTCCGCCAGTTTTTTGAAACGCTTTTCGATGAACGCGTCTAAACTGCCGTTCCAGCGCATGTACGAGCGCTTGGCGAGGAATGCGTCGTCTTCCGCTTCTTTCTCCCCGCCGCAGAGCAGGATCGCGCGCCCCGTCTCCTTTTTGACGGAACGCAGAACGGCGAGGTTCTGCTCGTTATAGCCGACCACGAGGTACACTTTTTCCGCGCGCAGGGAACGGCGGTTGGCAAAAAAGTTGAACAGGCGCTCGCCCACGAGCGTAAGAACGAAAACGACCGCGTTGACCGCAACGAGCACGAAGCATATGTCTATCACGATGCGATAGAAGGTATTTGCCTGCATCAGCGCGGCGGCGCTCGAATAATCGTATTTGAGCACCACGATGTCTACGCAAGATTTGATGGCGAGAAGCAGCGCGCCGCCGACAGGTTCGCCGTTGAACGTGTGCGCCAGCCAGTACAGCGGGATCGCCGCCGCATATATGAGGATAAACTTGCCGCGCTTGAAATTTTTGAGCGCGCGGAGCTTCCCCTTTCTCCCCGGCGCGCATGCGACGGACATGACCGTAAAAACGACGACCGCCGCCATATATACGAGGCAAATTGCGGAAACCGTATTCGTAAAGCTCATTTTGTTCTCCCGAAATTCCGTTTTTCACTATTATAGCACAGGCGCATTGATTTTGAAAGCTTTTTGCCGAAATTTCCCGAAAGCGCCCGCGCCTTTTATTTTTAAAAAAATATTGACACCGCGCCTCCCTTGCCGTATAATATGGATACAGAAATCTTTTAGGAGGGGAAACTATGACGGCAGCAGAAAAAATCAAAAAGATCGTGGAGGAAAAAGGGATCGCGCCCGACGAGCTGGCGGCGGCTCTCGGCGTTTCGAAGGGCGCCCTGCACAACTGGCTCAAAGGTACGGGCAGGCCGAGTGCGAACGCGCAGGCGAAGCTGGAAAAATACTGTACGGACAATAACATCACTTTTGAATAGGACTAAGCGTAAAAAGCGCTCTTCGGCGATGCCGAAGAGCGCTTTTTACGCCTTTCGCGTTTCTTTAAGAACGAGCGCCGATTTTCCTTTTTTCTGCTTTTTACTTGTTTTTGCGGTATTCTGCGCGGCGGAACAGCATTCAGCCGCACAGCTCTGACGCAAAGAAGCTTACAACGGATACTTCTTTTCTATTTCGTAGTCTAAACCGTTTTCCTTCGCCCCCTCCCACAGCTGTATGAGTTCAAGGCATTCCGTATAGGCCGTCTTCTCCCCGTATGCAAAATCCTCCCCTTCGGCCCTCGCTTCCCGCAGTTCCTCCAAATATGCAGTCAGCCGCTGTACCATATAAAGCAACGTTTCCTGTGCGCTTAAAGTTTTCACTATGCTATTTCCTCGTTGAGTATTTCATAATAATCGACCAATTGCAGGCTCACGCAGCAATTGTAGATTTTATCGATCAATTTGCGCTTGCGCTCATAAAACGCGTTCCTTTCCCACGGCATGTCGTGTATCAGCGATATATCCGATCGCCCCGCCTTGAAACCCTCTATCATTTTCCGTATCCATATGTTTTCCGTATTGAGGTAAATATCGCCGATGATATCGCACACCGCCTTTACTTCTTCCGTAATGGGGATCTTTCGTTTTCTGCCTCCCGAAACAAACTCAGCAACACCCTGATTCTTTTTAACGGCGCACGCTATATAGGGATACCTTTTGACGATTTCCTCCACCTGTTTTTTCGTCATAATAATTTCTTATTCCCTTGCTTTCGACATTATTATAACGGAATGAGATCCGTAAAAAATCCCAACTTTTACGGCGCTGCCATATTTTTCCTGCTTGTTTTATCCATTTTTAAACGAAGCGCCCGACCGATACAATCGGTCGGGCGCTTCGCATATTCCCTCATTTGTCTTCATATACAAAAAGCGGCGCGGCCTTTTTGCCGCACCGCTCTTTTACGCTTTATGCGAGCAATAAATTTACATATTGCTCCAAAACCTCCGCCCCGCCGGACGTGGTAACGTTCAGATAATACACGACGCCATCGACGGAAAATTTCGCGTAGATATAATTCCAATCTTGTTCCAATATCTTATAATCTACTTCAATTCCCCCAACCAACAATGATTCTGTAAAACCTTTAAATTCGTCAAATTTTTGAAACTCATCGTTACTGAAACAAATTCCCAACAATATTGAATCAAAATCATTTTGCCTTAAAAATATCACGTTCTGTAAAATATATACGAGGCGATCGTTTTCGATCAATCGGTATGCTTCGTGCTGTGACGCAAGATAATCGTGATCATAATAAGCAAATTCCAAATTGTTTTCACTTATAAATTGATCGATATCTGATATGGTTTCACTGTAAATAGATACATCGTCATAATAATGAATTGGACTTTCCTTTTCTCTTAAAAGAAACGGGAGGAGAATAGCAACCACCAAAAGCAATGCAACGCAGCAGAGCGCAATTGTTAAAATACGGGTTCTCTTTGAAGATGCGGCAAGGGCGACGGCGCCGCCCCTGCCGCGGTGTTCCGCTTCGGCGCCATCTTCGCCGTACAGCTCCCGCGTGAGCTGTTTTGCCTGTTCCAACTTGTCCGAACGGGTCGGACTTTCGTCTGCAAATTCCTGAATTGCTTTTAATGCGTCTTTATTCTCTTTCATAATGCGTTAACTAATATTGACTATTAGCGCCTCCTCTATCTGCAAATCATCATTCATTTTAATATAGCCTTGATCGGCAGAGCTAAATCCGCTGGAAACTTGTAAGTATGTATCCGTTCTGAAAATCGATCCATTTTGATAGTAATCTATTGTAATATAGCCATATGCCATCATAATATGAGGGTTCTCTGAGTTGAGTTTACTGACAAATGTTTGTCCTTCTGAATGTTGTATGGTATAGACAAAGTTATAAGTACGGCAAAACAGAACCCCTATTTTTCCCTCATTGATTGCATTTCCGAAAGTCGACAAATTTACATTTGTGGAATTTGAATAAAAAGAAGAAAACGATAAGTTATACCCGTGGTCTTCCACATAAGTATTTAATCCAGACTTAAAATCTTCTTCGGACGCCCCTATTCCGTCAACGTTAACTTGCATTTCATCATACAAAGTATTGAATACTTGTGTAATTGCCGCAAACCCAACATTAGGAAAATAGCGATAAACCCCATTTACCCACATACCCGGCTCAAAATTGGGAATCAAGTTCGTATACGTTTTATCGTAAAATCCTACAATATTAGTACCCGCAGTGGCAGCGCAAAAATTCGTTTTTGTGGGGTCTCCGTTTCCGTAAGAAGGAGCCTGCAAAATCTGATATTCGCTGTGAACGGTATAGCCATCATGATATATATATTCGCTATCTTCAATTTGCAAACCGCCGCCGTTGTAGTCTGCGTCTGAATAATAAACGGTCTGTGCGACACCCGTGCAGACGCTCATACTGCATACCGCCGCTATACCGATCAGGGCAAATATGCACGCGAGAAACACCGATACGATCTTCTTTTGAATTTTGCAATACTTCATGATTGCACTTCTCCTTTGAATATATTTATATATATAACAAATGAAAAGTGCGTTTGTTCGAAAAAAATTTATTTTTTATAAAAAATTTTTAATTTTTCTTCCAATTTGTTCAATTGATACTGGATCGTAGACTTGGAACGGCGCATGATGGCGGCCATTTCCGCTACCGTACACTTGTACCAATATTTGTAAATGACGAGCGATTTTTCTTTTGCGGTAAGCTGAGAAAATATTTCGCTTACGATCAGACCGTTTTCGTCTAACTCTGCGCCGATCCCGCGCGCAACTTCCAAATCGCTTTCGCCGCGGCGCCTGTAATACCCTATTTTATTTTTAGCGGCGTTCATTACGATGGTATTGATCCACGATTTTGCATTTTTGTTTTCGCGAAACTTATTCGCCTTAGTAACGATTGTGATCAGACAATCTTGCACTACGTCTTCCGCGTCGGCGTCGCTGCGCAGATACGCTTTTGCCACAGCCTTCATCGCCTTGCCGCATCTTTTGAATATTTCACCGATCGCGTCTGTATTTCCCTTCGTTATCGCTATGATCAGCTCACCTAACTCTATGTTTTCGCTCTCGTTCATTTTAAAATCTCTTCGGTAATTATTCAATAAGATTTTTGATGATGTCTAAAATATTTCGTCGCAGCTTCGGAGACAGCCTGTCGTACAGTTCTAAAAGCTCTATCTGGTCGGTTCTGAGCTCGTCTTGATCGATGTCCGTAAACAGGGAAGCGTGCGTAATGCCGAATGCCGTACAAATATCGTCTATCACTTTCAGCGACGGCATGTAATCTTTATCGTTATACCAATTTTTTACGGCAGTGTAACTTACGCCTATTTTCTTTGCAAATTCGGAACGTGACCAGCCCTTTTCCTTACGAAGCGCATCGATCTTCAACCTGACGTCCATAGTCAACCCCATATACAAACTTTCATTACTATTTTATAGGAATTTAAGAAATATTTCAGATTTTTAGTTTCCCATAAACGGCAATGTTCGTTTCTTTTACGGGTCAATTTCTATAAAAATAAGCTTCTTATCAGTTCCTCTCGCAAAATTGATCTTTACATCATAAAATCACGCTGTCGGATAAATACATCTGCCCCCGAAAAGCTCCGAGGGCAAAAGATGTTGAAATGCAGTGTTTTGTTTCGGAGCGGCAGGCAAAGCGGTTCGGCTTTGGGCAGGCAAAAGCCCGCCGAAACGTGCCTAACTTTTTGAAAAGAAAAAGGCCCGCCTTCAACCGTCTTACGGATAAAGCCGGGCCCCTGGCAGACAGCGCCCAAACAAAACCGAACCCTCTCTATATAGCGGACAAATGGATTTACATAAATGCACCGCTTCATCAAAAGTTTTAGATATTTTATATTATATTGTTAAATATCTGTTTTGTCAATAAAAATTCAAATTTTCCCGTTTCCAGTGCGTGGCGTTACAATAGACGTGTTCTGTCGGTATGTAAAAGTCAACGGAAAAAGCCGGAATCGTTGCGTAGAAGTCTGTAAATGCCTCATAGGCAGTAAAAGAGCAGAGCAAGGGAAAACCCTTACCCGGCTCTCAATTCGTTTATATAAGAGTTTTTGCAGCGATTTTGCGGGTGTTGACGTCTGCGAGGAACTATACCGCCATAGCCGACCGAAAAAGCAAAATCCGGAGGGCTGCTGAATGCGGGGAATATTATAAGGTTTCCGAATTATCCGGCTGTTTTGATTTGAATTGTTCCACTTCGTCTGCGAACGGAATCGATTTTTGAGCGCCGCGGCGCGTAACGGCAAGAGACGCCGCCGCCAGCGCATCGCCCACCGCTTTTTCGAGCGACCGCCCTTCGGCCAGACGCGCCGCAAGATAACCGCAAAAAGTATCTCCCGCGGCGGTGGTATCCGCCGCCTTCACCTTAGGGCACGCTATGCCTGCGCCCTGTCCGTCCGCAAAAATATGACACCCCTGCGCGCCGAGCGTAACGATCACCGTGCACCCGTTTTCCGCAAGTATTTCCGCCGCTTCGCTATATTCTGCTCCGCCCGAAAGCTCCGCCGCCTCCGTTTCGTTGGGAAGAACGATATCTGCAAATCGCAGCGCCTCTTTATCGAAATTTTGCGCGGGCGCAGGGTTCAAAAGGGTAAGCATCCCCTTTTCCTTTCCCTTTTTAAGCGCATATACGACCGTCTTTGAAGGAATTTCCTGCTGTATAAGCAAAACATCGCCGCCATGCGCCTCTTTCAGGTAATCGTCGATATTTTTCTCTGCGACCCGCATATTTGCCCCGCCGTCAAGCACGATACAGTTGTCGCCCTGCACGACGGTGATCACCGCTACGCCGCTGGAACAACCTCGTACTCTGCCGAGCAAACTTATATCCACGCCGCTGTTTTTGAGCTCGCCGGCAAGTGTATCGCCGTACAGATCTTCTCCTACAAGCCCGCAAAAATATGTTTTTGCTCCTGCCCGTGCCGCTGCGACAGCCTGGTTTGCTCCCTTGCCGCCGGGATTTGTGAAAAAATTATCTCCGTGAATGGTCTCACCCATTTCCGGAAGCCTTGGAGCCCCGATCACGAGATCCATATTTGCGCTGCCTATGACGAACACCCTGTTCATAAAAATACTCCGTCCTGTTTTTTATAAAATACGGGGCGGCAGAAATCTGCCGCCCCTGCCCGTTGGAACATATCGCTTTACGAAACGACAGTCATGCAGAAATCATCGATCGTGAAGATGAATCCGTTGGCGCCCCCGCCCCCGAAAATCATCACGCAATCCCATGCCGCGTTTGCAAATGACTATATCAGCTCGCGCTTTTTAGTAAAGCGTTCGTTATGCGATCCGTTCAATTTTTAAATTATCTACGAGTATCTGTACGGGTAACCCCTGCGTAAACATCATAAGATAGCCGCCTGAATCTTTCACGGTCAATTCCCCGCTGGCCTGCTGCCAAACGCCCGCCGGCTGATCCGTAGGGAGCTGGAAGAACGAATCTTGCCCGTTCGCACGGATCTGAACATAGAAGGTGTCCGGTATCACTTCAAAGGTGAATTCAAAGCTGATGCGGTAGGTTGCGTTTGCCTCAAAGGTGATCCCCTCAAAGTCGGTACCGAGATATCCGCCTCCGCTGGCGATCCGAAGCACATTTGAAGACCTTGCTGCGTCGTAATAAATGTAGTCGTCGGTGTCACCATGCGGCACAAAAAGAAGATTTTTCTCCTGCCCGACAGTTGCCTCGAAATCTTCCGTAAAGCTCTCTCCGACAGCAAGAGTGAATGTCTCTCCCGCATTTACTTGCGTATTGCCGACCTTATCCTTTGAAATCAGCAGCACCGGACTGCCGACAGGATCACTGCCGGAAGCCGCCTTGGGTATAACTTGGAAACCGATATACATACCTGCCAAGTCTTCGGTGATTACAAGGGTACTGCCTTCGTTATCAAGCAAAGTTTTATTTTTGCCCGTGTCTGAAAGCCCGGCAAACCACTGAATTTCGCTTTCTCCTTCGGGATCATTTTCTGAATCCTGATAGGTATAATGCGCCGTCAGCGTGCTGCCGATTGTTAACTCGCCTTCCAAGGATAAATCAATCGCTGTGGGAGGATTATCTTCCGGCGGTTCCGCGCGAGTAATCGTCAAATTATCGATCAATATCTCAACTGCGGTCGCATCGGGGAACATCATCAAAAACGCATCGTCCGCGTTTCCGACGGTAAGCTCTCCGCTGATATGCTCCCATTTTCCGGCAACAGCATCTTCTGTAGGAATCTGATAGAACGAATCCCCCATCGTTGAACGCAGCTGTACATAAAAAGTATTCGGTACAGTAACAAACGCATAATCAAAGCTGATCGTATAAGTCCAATTTTTTGTAAAGCTTATGCCCGTAAAGTCTGTGCCGTAATATGCGCCGTCGCTCTTGATGCGAAGCACGTTGGAATTTCTGTCTGCATCTTTGTAAATGTAATTGTCTGTATTGCCGTGCGGCACATAGATGAGGTTTTTGTCTTCACCCGTATCGGCCTCAAAGGTTTCCGTAAAGCTTTCGCCCGGTTCCAAAGAGAACTTTTCGCCGTAATCGGGACGGCCACCGCCGACCGTTTCCGTAGCCATATACAGCACGGGAACCCCCGTCGAATTTTCGCCCTGAGACTTTGGAATTACCTGGAAGCCGATATACTTTCCGTTCATGTCTTCCGTGATTTCCAGCGTTTTGCCCGTATTGTCGAGCATCATTTTATTCATGCCCGTATCGGTCAGCGCCGTGAACCACCTGATCTCGCTCTCGCCTTCGGGGTCGTTTTCGTAATCGCTGTACACGTACGACGCTTCCACGGTGCTTCCCACGGCAACTTCGCCTTTCAGGGAAACTTCGCTTGCCATCGGGCGGGAATCGTCGCGCGTGATCTCGATATTATCGATCACGAGTTCTCCCGCCTTTGTGCGCGGCATGATCATGATATAATAACCGCTGTACATGCCGAGCGTGAAAGTATGTTCGATCGAACCCTTCCCCGCCGTAGCGCCGAACGTGGTGAACAGATCGCTCACGCTGCCCGCGGTCGCGTCGCGGAATTGGAAGAAAAAGTCGTCGGAGGGCGTAATTACATTGTAATCCATTTTAACGGTATACGTTGCGCCCGCTATGAACTTTGCGCCCGTAAGACGGATCCCCGCATAGTTTCCTTCCGTCGTGATACGCAGAGATTTTCCTTCGATCGCGTCGCTGCCTTCGATCGTCTCAAAGCTCGCGCCGTCGGAAACGGCAGAAAGCCTGGAAGTAAAGTACGTGCCGTCAAAGGTTTCCGTAAACTTTTCGCCCGCCTCGATCGCCTGCTGTTTTTCAAGCAGCTGCTTCCATTCTTCATCCTCGGGGAAGCGGGGCACTTCGGGCTTATCTCCGCGTTCCGCCGTCGCATATTCGTCGTCTATCAGCTCGCTCAGCTCGGGCGGGACGGGATCCGTCTGCGTAGGAGGCGGATCCACCGTCGGATCATCGGGATCGTCCTTCGTGGGGGTCTTATCGCCGCAGGCGGCAAGCGAGAATACGAACACAAGACAAAGCAACAATGCGCCGAGCTTTTTCAAAAGCTTTTTCATGCCTGTTCACCTCCTGCCACAAATTTAATTTTGGGCATGCGCTTGGGAATATATTTATTCAATTCCACGGGCGCGTCTACATTGGAGATCTGAATCAGGGAAGCACCGTCTGCATCGCTGTCGGCAAAACGGATCGCCAGGCTGATCGCTTCTCCCGCTTCTACTTTCGTTTTGATGTCGGGCACTACGCTGAACGGAATGAATACCTCGCCGCAGTAACCCTTGTTATCGTCTTTCACGCGGAAACTCATTTTGATCTGATCTTTGCTGCTCATGATCGCGTCGCTCGTTCTCGCCGCCACGACCTGACAGCCCCCGCACAGGTCGTCGCCCATAAACAGCTGCATACAGGTCGGGTCTTCCAGCTTCAACCCGGAAAGATTTTTCGAAGAATCGGTATTCTGCGTCATAAAGATCTCTACGCCGTCGCCGTTCCAGTAGCTTCCGGTAACCCAGGAAAGCCTGTCGTCGAATACGTCGTACGAAATATAAATGCCGTTGTCGTCCCACGCGAATTTCACGGAATTGATCTTGATGTCGCTGTCGTCCAAAACGACCTGTTCCTGCTCGTTGTTGGAAGCGCCGACCATCGCGATCTCTGTGCCCTTATCCGCCCAATCGGAAAGATCTCCGTCTGCGGAAATGCTGCCCGAAGCGATCTTCGCAACGTCCGTCGTGGTAACGTCTGCCGAAACGACAAAGTCTTCCTGCGAAAGCCCCTCGTTGTCGGTAACGGTGATCACGTTGTCTTCGCAGTCTTCCGCTATGCCGGGGTTGAAATCCGTAGAAGCGGCAAGCACTTCGTTTTTGGTGATAGAGATCGCCTTGACCTTGCGCATGATAACGCCGACTTTATTCTGGACCAGCCCTACGTTGGAAATGATGTTGTGCGTAAAAGAACTGTCGGAAACGCCGCAATACATCACGCCCGCGCAGCCGCTGTTGGCGATCAGGTTGTTTTCGGCGGAGATATTTTTCATGATGCCCGCCTCGCCTTCGGCGCCGTCGGGCCCGTAGCAGTACGCGGTGATCGCCGCGCGCGCCCCGCCGCTCAGATTGGTAGAAATAAACTTGTTGTTGCGTATAATGAGATCGGAGGTAGGCATCGCCTCGTACCACTCGGAGGTATCGGAGGTGAGCAGAATGCCCGCGTCGGTCAGATTATAGAAAAGGTTATGCTCCACGACGCCGCCTGCCGCAGACTGGATAAGTATGCCTCTGCATCTCTTGTTGCGGACGATGTTGTTGGAGAAAGTGACTTCCGCCGCGTGCGATTTGTTTACGACCATATCGCCCGTTTCGACGCCTTCGGGAAGCGCCTCCGCAAACGTTACGTCAAAACCGTTGTCTGTTTTGCTCTTTGCGACCGATTCGACCGTAAGCGTGCATTTTTCCGTAAGCGTTTCCCTGTTCACAACGGCAAGCGTGTCTCCCGCCGCCGGCGAGAAGTTATAATCCCGCTCGTTTACGATGTGGATCGTCTTGCGGCCGTTGGTGATCTCTTTCAGCGTGGAATAGAAGCCGTGTACGTTGAGCGCGTCGTCGCCGCAGTTTTCGAACAGGCTGTTCGTAACCACGACCTCGCCCGCCGTTTCCATCAGATGAATGCCGTCTGCCGTGACGGACATCAGTCTGTCCGTTCCCGGTTTGAGCATCACGTTGAAGTCGTTGAAGTAAAGGTTCTCGTTTTCCTGCCCCATAAACGCCATACCGGGCGCGCTGTATACGTTTACATGTTCGAAATATGCGTTTTCGCAGCGCTGTACGGTGAAAGCGTCGTACGAGTAGATCTGATGGCGCAGAATAACGATGGTGCCCGCGGGAGACGCCTTATACGCGTTGGTAAAGCGGATTTCGAGCGTCTGCTCGCCGAGGTAGCGCACATACTCCACATTATAGTAAATGTCATTGCCGTTGGAAAGCGGCGCATTTGTACGGGCATTGTATTCGAGCATGCCCATGATCTCGGTAGAGTCGTCTACGGGATAGCCCTCGTCTACCTTGATCTTAAAGGTGCGGCCGTCCGTTTCGACGATCTTGCCCATCGAGAAGGGTACCCTGCCCCAGTCGATATTAAAACCGGTCGCCCTGAAATTTTTGCAATCGGTTATATGGAAGGGCTTGAACGTACCGTGGAAGTAAAGATTTGTATTGCTGCCGCGAACGGTAAGGTTATCGATCCCGTCGATCACGATTGCATAATCGGGGTGCTCGGGACTCATGCCCTCGATAAAATCGAGATCCCCTTCGGGAAGCTCCAAAATTACGGAACTCCCGTCTTTCGCAGCGTCGCGCACCGCGTCGAGCGCTTTTTCGAGCGCGAGCGTATCGTCGAGCTTGTCTGTACCATTCACGCCGTGATCCGCCGCCTTGATGATTTTTGCGGCAGATTCGTCGGGCGCGTACTTGCTCTCGTTCGATTCGTACGCCTCTCCGTCGACGCCGACGATCCAGGGATTGGAAAGCCCCGGATCCGTCAACGTGGTCGTGTTGTCCATATCGAGCGCATATGCAGTGGAAATAAGCTTATCAATACTCACGCCGTTCTGTCCTCCGTTCGGATCTTTGCGGAAAAGGAATACCGTCTGTATTCCTATCGCCGCCACGATCAAAAATACCAGTGCGCATAAAAGCGCCTTCGTTAAACTTTTGCTTTTCATTTTTTCACCTCACTCAATCTGCCATGTAGCGGTCATACGCCGTCTGGTAGATCTGCACATACCTTTCTACGCGTGCATTTTTCAATTCCGCAACGAACGCGTCGAAATCCGCCCTGGTGAGATCCTTTTTCGCGATCAGACTGGCTTCTTTCGATTCGACGAGGTTATTGAGGTCGATTTGCAGGGTAGAAAGCTCTATCGACTCTTCCGAGGTAAACGTAACGGAAGGATACGGAACTTTGAGATAATTCATGTATCCCGCGTCTTCCACGGCCTTGTTGATGTTCTGCGTCTGCTGGGTGCTGTCCTTCAAAACGAAATCTCCGCTCCAATAAGGGATCGTACCCAAGCCGACGTTCGGCGTGATCGTGCCGCGGTATTCTTCAATATCCATGCCCTCGGGCACGTTAAACGTCCAACTCGTCTTTTCTTCGTTGTCCCACGTCCAGTCTACACCCTCTTTGCCGAACGATTCGAGTTGTACGCCCAGTTCGGTATAGAAGAAATCCATCCAGCGCACGATCTCTCTCTGATAAGGAGAGGACGATTTGATGACGATGGTATCGGGCGAGATCTCGTTGCCGAAGCCCAGCCACATCTGCTTGTCATTGATAGAGCTCGTCAGCGCGGGAACGCCGGTATAATCAGGATCGAGATCGTTGCCGACGATCAGATAAGCGGCGCCGCCGTCAAAACAGCCTATAATATTTTGACTGCCTTTCTGCGCCAGATCCTTGTCTGCGCTCATGCTGAACACGTCTTTATCCAAAAGCCCCTCGTTATAAAGCCTATTCGCGAATTGCAGGTACTCCCAGTAATTTTCCGTTGTCGGCACAAACACGACCTTGCCGTCGTCGCCGACCTCGATGCCTGTGGACACATAGCCGAACGCGCTCATCAGGAAATTGCGCGTCTGGTTCAGCCCGACGGAAGAGAGCGGAATTTCATCGTGCAAGCCGTTGCCGTTCGGATCATCGTTTTTGAACGCGACCAAAACGTTATAAAATTCGTCGATCGTCTTCGGCATTTCAAGGTTCAGTTCGTCTAACCAAGCCTGATTGATGTACTGCTTGAACGTGAGGTCGCGCGGCACCGTGTTCAATGAGGCAAAGGAATAAATTTTGCCGTCTCCGAGAGTGGTACGCTTTTCGATTTCGGGATTTGCGTCCATGAGTTTTTTATAATTGGGCGCATATTGGTCGATGAGATCGCCGATCGGCTGTATCATGCCGAGCGAGGCATAGGTCGTCTGTTCTTCGAGCGTGTTCCAGAACAAAAACGCGTCGATAGACTCGTCTTCCCAGCTTGTAGAGCGGAGTTCGTTATAGCTTTCCGTATTTGCCTCCACAAAATCCACGTGGATATTTGTGATCTCCTCCATCTCCTTAAACAGGCGCATATCCTCATAGTCGGAATGCAGCGAGTGCTTCGGAACAAACATTTTGAGTGTGATCTTTTCCTTCACGATCTGAGGATTCGATGTATCCTCGATAAAGTTATCCGGGTCGTACGCTCCCCTGCCGCCGCTCTCGCCGCACGCGGCGAAAACCGATCCAGCAAGAACCAAGCTGAGAGCCAACCCTAAAAACCTTGTGAGCCTTTTCAAAATAAACCTCCTATCATATGATTTTGGATATACAAGATCAGCCCTTGACGCTGCCGATCATGACTCCCTTGATGAAATACCGCTGTAAAAACGGATAAATAAAGAGTATGGGAAGGGTGGATACGACGATCGTCGTATATTTGATCGCCTCCGCCATATACGCCTGCTCGATCAGGCTTCCGCCGCCACCGCCCGCCATGGACGAGTCGGATTTGATGAGCACTTCCCGCAGCACCATCTGTAACGGCCACTTGCTTTGATCAGACAGATACAGGAGCGCGTTGAAGTAAGAGTTCCAGTACCCGACTGCATAAAACAGAACCATGACCGCGACGATCGGCATAGACAGAGGCAAAACGATGGCGAAAAAAGTTCTGAAATCGCTTGCGCCGTCTACCTTGGCGGCCTCCTGGATCTCCCATGCGATGGAAGACGACATGAACGTGCGCACCACGATCACATTCCAAACGCTCAGCGCGCCCGGCAGAATAAAGCCGAGCATCTTATTCATGAGCCCGAGAGACTTTACGACCAGGAACGTGGGGATCATGCCGCCGCTGAAAAACATCGTGATCATGAATATGGTCATCAGCACCCCTCTCGGACGGAAGTCTTTACGGGAAAGAACATAGCCCGCAGGTATAGTGAGCGCACAGCTGATCAGCGTGCCGACCACGACATAAATGATGGTGTTCAGATAGCCGCGCCAGATCATGTCTGCACTCAAAACCTTAGCGTAAGAGCTGAAATCGAACGACGTAGGAAAGAGAAACACTCTGCCCATGTAAACGTCTTCCGGAGGAGATATCGAGCACGACAAAACATAGATCAGGGGATAAATGGTTACGAGCGTCCATATCGCAAGGATCGTATAAACGATGCCCTCGAATATGCGGTCTCCCTTTGAAATTTTATGCTTTTTGCGAACGGGCGGAACAGAGACTGTCTGCACCACGACGCTTTCCGACGCGACAGAGGTCTCTTCCATGCCGAGCGGCGCCTCAGCCGCATTCTTCATCATTTCAGACATAGCGCACCTCACCACAGCGACTCTTTGCCGAGCAGCTTCGCCCCGAAATTTGCCAAAAGCAACAATACGATATTGATGACCGAATTGAACAGCCCTACCGCCGAGCCGAAACCGTAGTTTTTATACCCTGTCGCCGCGATCGACACCTTATACGCATACGTGGCGATGATTTCGCTTTCCACGAGGTTGGAGGCATTCTGCATGAGATACGCCTTTTCAAACCCGACGTTCATAATGCCGCCCATCGCCATGATAAACAGAATGATGGCGGTGGGAAGGATCGCAGGAATATTGATGTGCCAGATCCTCTTGAACCTGCCGGCGCCGTCTATCGTGGCGGCTTCATGCAAAGACGGGTCTACGGTCGAAAGCGTGGCGACGTAGATGATCGCCCACCAGCCGCAGCCCTGCCAGAGCCCCGAAACGATATAAATAAAGTTGAACGCGCCCGGTTCGTACATCCATGCCTTCCCCTCTATACCGAACAGCCCGAGAAGTTTATTTACGATGCCGTAATCTGCGTTCGTAAAGGTAAAACACATGCCGACCGTTACGATAACGGACACGAAATAAGGCGCGTACGATATAGTCTGCACCGTTTTCTTGAACCAACTGTGCCGCACCTCGTTGATCAGAAGCGCCAGCACGATCGGAAATATCGTGTTCACGGGGAGTGAATACAGACTCAGTTCGAGCGTGTTCACGAGCATGATCGTGAACCAATAGGAATTGAACAGCGACTCAAAGTTTGTCCACCCGACCCAAGGGCTGTCAAATACGCCCAAAATCGGGTTGTAATTCTGAAACGCCACGATCACGCCGTACATGGGCAGATAGCAGAAAATAACGAGAAATACGAGCGCAGGCAGGATCAGAATATATAACTGCCAATATCTGAGCCCCAGCTTATTGATGAGTTTTCTTTTCAGACGCGTTTTTTCCATCATTGCCTCCCGTAAGAGTTTTTACAAGATATTCCGTCAGCATTTCCCTGCCCCGGAACCCGAGCATACAGCCCGCCTCGAAGCCGTTTTCCGACTCGGGCGTTTTTCCGTCGTCCGTTACATCAATTTTCAGCCGCTCACAATCGAAGAAATGCGGAAAACGCAGATAATATACGGGCAGAAGATCGAAAAGTATCGAACTTGAACCTTCCGGATATTTGAGCGCGCCGCCCGCATAATCCCGTTTCCATATTGCATAATTTTCAAGCACGGCGCGCGCCAAAGGGGAAGATGAATTTTCCAAGGCTCTGTACGCCGCGCCGTTTATAACGTAATCTCTGCACACGTCGAGCGGAGCGATGGTTATCTCTACGCCGCTTTTGAGCACTGCGCGAAAGGCGGCGGGATCGAGCGCTACGTTGCATTCCGCCCCCGGCGCCGATTCGTTGATATATCCCTTTCTCACCGCACCGATCATCGCTACGATGCGTATTTTCTTCGCGAGGGCGGGATATTTTGCGAGAATGCGCGCAAGATTCGTCATCGGCCCGAGAGCCACGACCGTTATATTTTCCTCACCTTCCGCCGCATTATAGAAAGCGTCTTCAAAATCCGTCCGTGCGGAGGGATACGGATCGCCGAGCCACGCCGCCTGCGCGCTGCACTTTATTTCGGTGCCGACACCGGCTGCAACGGCTACGCTTTTGCCCGCCGCGGCCGCAAGCTTGCGCACGAGCGCGCATTTATACTGCACGTCTTCCCAAACGGTGGTAACGAGCTTTATATCGAACGTGTCGTCGCCGAGCATGGCGGCGAGCGCCCAGGTATCGTCTATATCCGAGCCTATATCCGTATCGATGATGACAGGTATCCTTTCCATATGCTTTTAACGGTATTCGGGCAGCCATTTTCCGTGCGCTTCGAAAAGATCGTCGCAGAGCGCTTTGATCTGATCGAGCGTGAGCTCCGCGGAAGTGTGCGGATCCAGATAAGCTGCGCGATATACGTCCTCCCTCTTTTTTGTACGCGCCGCCTCTATCGCAAGAAGCTGCACGTTGATATTGGTGCGGTTGAGCGCGGCGCATTGCTCCGGCAGAGGCGCATGGCGCACCGGCTGTACGCCGTTGCGGTCGACAAGGCAGGCGACCTCAACGCAGGCATCGGCGGGCAGATTGGGAATGAGCGTTCCGTTGATAACGTTGCCGTGAATACGGCAAGGCCTGTCTGTCACCGCCGCTTCGATGATATAGGAGGCAAACTCCTTGGAACGCACGTGCTCTATATCCTCGGATAAGACCTTTTCCCGCAATTCGTTCCACTCTTTAATCTGCTTCACACAGCGGCGGGGATATTCATCCAGAGGGATCTTGAATTTTTCGATCAGTTCGGGATACGCCGATTTGATGAAATAGGGCAGATATTCCGCAGTATGCTCGCTCGATTCGGTGTTATAATAGCCGAATCTGTGCATCATTTCGTGGCGGACGAGATCCCATTCCATTCCCTTGGCGTATTCTCCCGAAAGAGAACGACGCTTGATCTCCGGATACATATCGTTGCCCGCCTCGTCCTCTATTTTCAAAAGCCACGCCTGATGGTTGATGCCCGCAATGTCCCACTTTACTTTGTCTTTGAGATCTTCGGGATAGCCGAGCGTCTTAAAAAGTCCCTCCACGCAATACTGTACGCTGTGGCACAGCCCCACCGCATTCAGCCCGAGCTCGCGTATGCTGTACCCGGTGATCATCGCCATAGGGTTTACATAGTTAAGAAAGAGAGCCTGTGGACAGACCTTGTGCATCGCCTCGGCAAACTGCCTGAGTACGGGCTCCGTACGGAGAAAACGGAAAATACCGCCTATTCCGAGCGTATCGCCTATCGTCTGGCGCAGTCCGTACTTTTTCGGCACCTCAAAATCCGTGACCGTGCAGGGCTCATAACCGCCGACCTGCACCGCATTGACAACAAAGTCAGCGCCGTCGAGCGCTTTTTCCAGATCGGTAAACTTCGCAATTTTCGCCTTCCCGTAACGACGATTAATGTTGTTTAACATTTTATATGAGCAATCCAGCCGATCGGGGTCGATGTCGTACAAAGCAATATCAAATTCTCCGAGAGAAGGCGTAAGAATACAATCCCCCAAAACATTTTTCGCAAAAATGGTGCTTCCCGCGCCTAAAAAAGTGATCTTCATCGAAAATATTTCTCCGTTTAGGTTTTTTCTGTTTTAAAGTATAAACGCTGCGGAGTGTGTTTTCAAGATAGAAATGTTGAATCATATTGGCGTAATGTTGACTATATCCGCTCTTAAAAAGGCAAAAAAAGTCACCCCCCCCCCCCGAAAAATTCGGAGGAGAGGCAAGCGATTTGATTCTTTGCCTTATTCAGTTTGGCTATGCGATGTTTACCATGCGCTCTTGGAATAGCGTTCAAGCTCTGCAAGCACGTCTCGCGGGATAGACAAGTTATAGCTGTTCATAATATATGCCTTATCTTCCGCGCGAGCATAATCTCCGGGCGTTACGCCCGCACACTTTTTGAATACCTTGCAGAACCACCCGTAATCCGTAAAACCGCTCCTGCTCGCCACCTCGCGAAGCGTATATTTGTTTTGGTCGATCAGCTGGCACGCTTTATACGTTTTCAGGCATTCCATATAAAAAGAGGGGGAGCAGCCCGCAAATTTTTTGAAAAGTTTGAATACATAAGTGCGGTCAAAGCCGAGATCGTGCGCTATCCTCTGTATGCTCAGCTCCGAACAAATATGCACCTCTATGAAATTGACGATGGAATAAAAATATTCCTGCGCCCTGTCGGAAACGTCTGTCGAATCTTTCGGAAAATTTTTTAAGAGCCACTCGATAAACAGATACAGATATCCGAGCGCCATAAACTGCGGATAATTGCTCTTTTCGGCTCCGTTGTAAATTTTTTCTATCAACGCGTCGCACTCCGTTTCCTGAAAATTCGCCACGGGGTTTTCGCTGCCGAGAGAAACGTGCTCCATAATATCCTTTGCCTTCGCACCGTTAAAAGAGATCCAGTGATACGCCCACGGATCCGATCCGTCTGCCTGGTAGGTCACGTAATCTTCCGGGCCCATCACAAAAAAATCTCCCTTTCTGAGCGAAAATCTTTTTCCGTTGAAGTCCAGCGTCCCCCTGCCCGATTCTATGTGATGAAAGGTCCAGAAATTGCGCGTTCCCGGCCCCCATTTATGATTCGGGTCGCACTTTTCATACCCCGCCTCGCCGATCGTAAGATCTCTGCTTAAAATAATATTTGGACAATATGCCCTGTAACTTTCATTCTGCCAATAAGACTTTTCGTTGCCGTTCATATTCCTTTCCCTCCTCATAAGCATTCAACCAAAACAGTTCGGTTTACCGGGTTAGAATACCATAAAGAAACTTAAATGTCAAGATGTATTTTTTTGCCGAAGCCCGTTGCCGAAGCCCGTCCAACGGAATCTCCTTTCTTTCGTTTGCCGCCGCCCGGAAAAGTTTTACTGCATATACATGATAAAAACCGCCTTGCGCCGGCGGCACTTACATATGGAGGAACAAAAAACGAACAGATGATATCCTCCGATTGTGTATTCTTTTTCTGACTGGCAGGTCAGTTCTTATTTTACACAATCGGAGTTCTTTTGTCATCCTCATCGGCTTAGCCTCCTTTGAACCCCGCGACTATCGCGGGGTTTTCGTTATACAAA
>DXCL01000019.1 GCA_019115995.1 Candidatus Borkfalkia avistercoris | reverse complement strand
CTGAAAAGGGCGCGCGCTTCTTGTCCGTAAAAAACAAGGCTCGCCAAAAAAGCGAGCCTTGCGATGTCATGCGTTCACAATTACTTGCATTCGGGGGTGTGCCATACCCAGTCTTTGACTTCGGGAATGTCCTCGCCGACTTCTGCAATGTAATTCTTGTGTTTTACGAGCAGGTCGTTCATCTGCTGGAAGAGCGCCGAGCCCTTGTTGCCGAGCTGAGGCAGAACGGTGATCGCCGTCTTTACGAGATCGAAGCGGTCGATCTTGTTCTGTACGCGCATGTCGAACGGCGTCGTGATCGTGCCTTCTTCCACATAGCCAAATACGTGCAGGTTCTTGTTGTGGCGCGTATAGGTGAGCTCGTGGATAAGGGTAGGATAGCCGTGGAAATTGAAGATGATGGGCTTATCCTTCGTAAAGATCGCGTCGTAATCCGCGTCGGTGAGCCCGTGCGGGTGTACGCCGTGCGGCTGCAACTTCATCAGGTCGACGACGTTTACAAAGCGGATCTTCAGCCCGGGCAGGGAATCGCGCAGAATGGTCGTCGCGGCGAGCGCTTCGAGGGTAGGGGTATCGCCGCAGCACGCCATAACGATGTCGGGTTCTTCGCCCGCGTCGTTGGAAGCCCAATCCCAGATGCTCACGCCCTGGGTGCAGTGCTTGACGGCCTGTTCCATGGTCAGCCACTGGAAGCTCGGGTGCTTGCTCGCTACGATCACGTTTACGTAGTTCTTGCTCTTTACGCAGTGGTCGAAGCAGGAGAGCAGGCAGTTTGCATCGGGCGGGAGGTACATGCGCACGACGTCCGCCTTTTTGTTCGCGATGTGATCGAGGAATCCGGGATCCTGATGGGTAAAGCCGTTGTGGTCCTGCTGCCAGACGTTGGAGGTAAGGATCAGGTTCAAAGAAGCGATGTCCTGTCTCCAAGGGAGCTGGTTGCAGACTTTCAGCCATTTCGCGTGCTGTGCCGCCATCGAGTCTACCACGCGGATAAACGCTTCGTAAGAAGCGAAGAAGCCGTGGCGCCCCGTGAGGATATAGCCTTCCAGCCAGCCTTCGCACATATGCTCGGAGAGGTACGCGTCCATGATGCGCCCGTCTTTTGCGAGCTTGTCGTCGGTCGGCCAGATCTCCGCGTTGAAGTCGCGGTTGGTCGCTTCAAACGCGCGGTAGAGGCGGTTAGACATGCACTCGTCCGGCCCGAACGCGCGGAAGTTTTTGCTCTCTTCGTTGAGTTTGAATACGTCTCTCACGTACCCGCCCAGTTCGAGCATGTCCTGCGTCTTTACGGCGCCGGGCGAGGGAACGTCTACCGCATATTTCTTGAAGTCGGGCAGGCGCAGATCTCTCAGAAGCTTGCCGCCGTTTGCGTGCGGGTTCGCGCTGATCCTGTGATCCCCTTCGGGCGCGAGCGCGCGGAGCTCGGGGATAAGGCGGTAATTTTCGTCGAACAGCTCTTCGGGCTTATAGCTCAAAAGCCAGTCTTTGAGCAGCTGCATGTGCTCGGGCTTCTCCATCGTAATGGGGACCTGATGCGCGCGGAAGCTGTTTTCGATCTGCAAGCCGTCTACCACCTTCGGGCCTGTCCAGCCCTTCGGAGTGCGCAGTACGATCATCGGCCAGAAGGGGCGATCCGTTTTTCCGTTTTCACGGGCGTCTTTCTGGATCTTTTTGATCTCTTCTACGCACTTATCGAGCGCGGCCGCCATCTTTTTGTGCATATCCATGGGGTCGTCGCCTTCCACAAAGTAGGGCTTCCAGCCGCAGCCGTGGAAAAAGCTCTCCACCTCGTCGTGCGAGATGCGCGCAAAAACGGTGGGGTTGTTGATCTTGTAGCCGTTCAGGTGCAGGATCGGCAGCACTGCGCCGTCGTTTGCGGGGTTGAGGAATTTGTTGGAATGCCATGCCGTGGCGAGAGGGCCCGTTTCCGCTTCGCCGTCGCCCACGGTAACCGCCGCGATGAGGTCGGGGTTATCGAACACCGCGCCGAACGCGTGCGCGATGGAATAGCCGAGCTCGCCGCCCTCGTTGATGGAGCCGGGCGTTTCGGGCGCAACGTGGCTGGAAATACCGCCGGGGAAGGAGAACTGTTTGCACAGCTTTTTCATGCCCTCGTAGTCTTGGCCTACGTTGGGATACACTTCGCTGTACGTTCCTTCCAAATAAGAGTTGGCAACAAAGAAGTTGCCGCCGTGTCCGGGGCCGGAAAGTAAGATCATGTCGAGATCATACTTTTTGATGACCCTGTTCAGGTGCACGTAAACGAAGTTCTGCCCGGGAACGGTGCCCCAGTGTCCGACGATCTTCTTTTTGATCTGGTCCCTCGTCAAGGGCTCTCTGAGCAGAGGGTTGTCCAAAAGGTAAAGCTGCGCCGCCGCGAGGTAGTTAGCCGCGCGCCAGTAAGCGTCCACTTTTTTGAGGTAATCCTCTGACAAAAGCTGCTTGTCGGGGCATTCTTGCTTTTTGCTCATAAAAAACTCCTTTTATTTATTTTTTCTACAATATATATTATAAACACATCTGCCGAAATTTCAATACTTTTTTAAAATTTCCGCAAAAAAAGGGGAGACGCTCCGCCGCCGTTTGTAACGGGCGCAAACGTTAGTTCCTGTTTTCACATAGATTATAACAGCAATTTTGCCGAAATGTCAACATTTTAACGCAAATATAAAAAAATTAAGTGAAAATTCGCGTTTTATCGAAACGTTAACTTAAAAAACAGTAAAAAAGTGAACGTTTAGGCATAAAAAATGAGCGTTTTGGCGCAAATCGCTGTAATTTTTGCCTAAATTTTACGAACACTATTGACTATCCGTTTGAAGTGTGATACAATGTATACCGAAAACAGGGGGGCAGGTTTATGGACAATAAGGATTATAAAAAAGAATATCTCAGGCTGCTCGCCGAGCGGTATCCCACGGCGCGCGCGGCCGCGGCGGAGATCATCAATCTCGACGCGATCATGCGCCTTCCCAAGGGCACGGAGCACTTTATGAGCGACCTGCACGGCGAATACGAAGCGTTTTGCCACATCATGAACAACTGCTCGGGCGTCATACGCGAAAAGGTGGAGCAGCTCTACGGCAATACCATGACCGAAAAGGAGCGCGACGAGTTTGCCACCTTCGTCTATTATCCGCAGGCGATCATCGCGGAGATGAAGGCGAAAGGGGAGGATCTCAAAGACTGGTACATCGTGCAGCTGCACAGGCTCATAGAGGTGTGCCGCACCGTCGCCTCCAAATATACGCGCAGCAAAGTGAGAAAGTCCCTTCCCAAGGATTTTGCTTACGTCATCGACGAGCTCATCAACATGGACCGCGCCGATTTCAATAAGGAAGGGTATTATCACGAAATTTTCAGTTCCATCGTGCAGCTCAACCGTGCGGAGAGTTTTATCGTCGCTTTGACGGAGGCGATCAAGCGGCTCGCCGTGGATACGCTGCACATCGTGGGCGACGTTTTCGACCGCGGAGAAAACCCCGACAAGATCCTCGACCTGCTCGTCGCGCATCACAGCGCGGATATACAGTGGGGAAATCACGACATCGCGTGGATCGGCGCGCACATGGGCAATGCGGCATGCGTCTTTACCGTGCTCGACATTTCCTTGAAGTACGGCAATCTCGACCTGTTGGAAGACGGCTACGGCATTTCTCTGCGCAAGCTCTCTTCCTATGCCCGCGCGAATATAGACGCCGACGAGCGCTTTTATCCCGTCGTGTCGTCTGCGGCGGAAACGGACGCAGACGTGGCAAAGATGCGCAAGGCCGTCTTTTTCATGCTGATGAAGGCGGAGGGGCAGATCATCGCCCGCCGCCCCGAGTACGGCATGGAAGGGCGCATGCTTCTCAATAAAATAGACTATAACGAGGGCACCGTACTTTTAGACGGGCAGAAGGTCAGGCTGAACCGCTGCGACTTTGTTACCGTCGACGCGAACGAGCCGCTGCGCTATACCCCCGCGGAAGCGGAGGTGGAGGAGGGGCTCCGCCGCTCTTTCATGCACAGCGAAAAACTCTCCCGCCACATCGCGTTCATGTTCGAGCACGGTTCGGCATATAAAATTTCGAACGACAATCTCATCTATCACGGCTGTATCCCGCTGAACGCGGACGGCAGCTATATGGAGTTTTTGGGGCACAAGGGCAAGGCGCTCATGGACTATGCCGACGAAACGGTGCGCGCCGCTTACAAGGCGTTTTTGAAGGGGGAGGAAAACCTTTCCGCGCTCGATTTCGTGTGGTACCTTTGGTGCGGCAGGTGTTCCCCGCTCTTCGGGAGGGAAAAGCTGACCACCTTCGAGAGGCTGTATATAGACGACGCGCGCTGTCATCAGGAAACGCGCAACCCGTATTACAAATTTTACAACGACAAGGCGTTCTGCGAGCGCGTGCTGCACGACTTCGGCATAGACGGAAAATACAGCCACATCGTGAACGGGCATGTTCCCGTAAAAAAGAAGGACGGCGAAAGCCCCATCAAGGCGGAAGGCAAGCTCATCGTGATCGACGGCGGCTTCTGCAAGGCGTATCACGCGAAAACGGGCATTGCGGGTTATACGCTCATTTATAATTCGCACGGGCTGCGCCTGTGCGCGCACGAACCCTTCGATTCCATCGAAAAGGCGATCGAAAACCGTTCAGACATTCATTCCGAGGTGACCGTGTTCGAAACGAGGGAAAACCGCCTGCGCGTATCCGATACGGATACGGGCAGAGAGCTTGCCGAGGAGGTGGAGGGGCTCAAAAGCCTGCTCGGATATTACGAGAGCTGCGCGGCGGCGGGCGTTGCGCCGGCGGTGGGCAAATAAAACAAAAAAGCGGCCTCTTTCCGCAATTTGGCGGAAAGAGGTATTTTTTTGTGAAAAACGCGTTAAAAACGCTTTACTGATTTAGCGCAATAAAGTATAATATGTCCGTTGCCGCGGCTGCGCGGTACAGTACGCCGCCTGTGGCGCGGCAAAAGGAGTTACATAAATATGAAAAAGTTGTTGGCCATTGTTTGTTCGTTCCTGCTTCTTGTGAGCGGTGCGGCGCTTTTTACCGCGTGCGGAAATACCATAACCATTCCGTATCCGAATCCCGAGGGCGAAGAGGCGTACGTCATCAAGGTCGGCGTTACGAACTACGAGCCGATGGATTATAAAGACGAAAACGGGCAGTGGATCGGTTTTGATGCCGACCTCGCGAAAAAGGCGTTCAACGAACTCGGATACGATGTAACCTATGTTGAGATCGATTGGGATTTCAAAGTTACCTCTCTGGATTCGGGAGAAATAGATGTTATTTGGAACGGTATGACGATCACCGATGAATTGCGCGAGAAAGTGGCACTTACGGATCCGTATCTCACCAATCAGCAGGTAATCGTCGTAAAAACGGAAAATTTGAGCAAATTTGAAACGACGGCAGATCTTTCCAATGCGACGAGCATTGTTTTTGAAAAGGGCTCGGCTGCCGAAACCGAACTTGAAAAACTCTCCCTCGACGAAAATAAACTGTTGGGGGCCTCCAAACAGCTCGATGCGTTTTTCGAGGTAAATGCCGGCGCGAGCGAGGTGGCCGTCGTCGATAAAACAATGGCGCAGAGCCTTTGCGGCACGGGAAGTTACGCGGGGCTTTCGTATAAAGAGATCGGGTTTGAACCCGAATATTTCGCCGCGGGGTTCCGCAAATCAGACAGTGAAATGGCAGAAAGGATCAATACTCTTCTCGCCAAATATACGCAGGACGGAACCATTGACGCATTGAAAGCGCAATACGGTATTACATTATGAGTTTATTTATTGAGGTATCGCTCGATCTTTTGAAAGGATTTGGCGTTACTTGCGAAATATTTTTTGCGACGCTCGTATGTTCGTTGCCGCTCGGGTTGGTGTTGGCTTTCGGTTCGATGTCGCGTTTTAAGCCTTTGCGCTACGTTGTTAAAGTGTTTGTCTGGGTCATTCGCGGTACGCCGCTCATGTTGCAGGTGATCGTTATGTATTTCGGGCCGGCGCTCCTGTTCGGCTGGGGCTTCCTTGAACGGATTTTGGCGGTAATTATAGCGTTTGTCATCAATTACTCCTGCTATTTTTCCGAGATATATCGCGGCGGCATCGAAAGTATATCTAAAGGGCAGTACGAGGCGGGGCAGGTGCTCGGCATGACGAAGACGCAGATATTTTTTAAGGTCGTGTTATTGCAGGTCATAAAACGCATTATCCCGCCCATGTCGAACGAAATCATAACGCTTGTCAAGGATACTTCTCTTGCCCGAGTTATAATAGTCGAAGAGATCCTGAAAGTTGCGTATGACTATGCCGCGGAGGGGCTGATTTGGCCGCTCTTTTACACGGCGGTTTATTACCTGATCTTTGTCGGCGTGCTTACGCTGTTGTTCGGCTTTATCGAAAAAAAGCTCAATTATTTCAGGGTGTAACGTATGGCGTTTCTCGAAGTGAAAAATTATCGCAAAAAGTTCGGCGACAACGAGGTGCTCAAAGGCATTTCTTTCTCTCTCGAAAAAGGCGAGGTGCTCGCCATCATCGGGTCTTCTGGCGGCGGCAAGACGACGCTTTTGCGCTGCCTGAACTTTTTGGAGATCCCCGACGAGGGCACGCTTACGCTCGGCGGCGAAACACTGTTCGACGCCGCCGAAGGCAAAGCCGCCACCGCGCGCATCCGCGAAAAACGCCTGCATTTCGGCCTTGTGTTCCAGCAGTTCAATCTGTTCCCGCAGTATACGGTGTTTAAGAACATTACCTTGGCGCAAACGCTTTTGGCAAAGGCGGAATTTACGCAAAAGAAAAAGGACTTTGCCGCGATCTTGAAGGCGGCCCCCAAGTCGGAGCGGAAAAAGCTCGGAGCCGAGCAGAAAGAGGTGCTCGCCGAGATCCGTGCGAATCAGAAAAAGCGCATAGAGGAGAGGGCGGAAAGCCTGCTCGCGCGCGTCGGGCTTTCGGAAAAGAAAAACGCCTATCCGTACGAGCTTTCGGGCGGCCAGCAGCAGCGCGTCGCCATTGCGCGGGCGCTCGCGCTCAGCCCCGATATCTTATGCTTCGACGAGCCTACTTCTGCGCTCGATCCGGAACTTACGGGCGAGGTGCTCAAAGTCATAAAGGGACTCAAATCCTCCGATAGCACGATGATCGTCGTCACGCACGAAATGGAGTTCGCAAAGAACGTGGCGGATCACGTCATCTTTATCTCTGACGGCGTGATAGAGGAGGAGGGCACGCCCGAAGAGGTGTTTGAAAACCCGAAGAGCGAAAAGACGAAGGCGTTTTTGCAGAAGTCGCGCGATCTGCTCGGAGAAGACGACTCCTTCGCAGAGGTAAGTAAATGACGGGGCACGATTCTGTTCTGTACGCCGCGCTCCTCGCGTGCGAAACGGAGGAAGACGTAAAGGCGCTTTTAGACGATCTGTGCACCTATCAGGAAAAAGAGCAGATGATCCAGCGCGCTTACGCCGCAAAAATGCTGATCGAGGGCAAAACGTATGCAGACATCATTGCGGAAACGGATATCTCCTCCGCAACGCTTTCGCGCGTTTCGCGCTCGCTTCGCCACGGCAGCGGCGGTTACGAAAAATTTATCCCCCGCGAAAGCGGAACGGCGGAACATAAAGAGCGGTAATTCGACGCCGCTCTTTTTTCTTTTGCGGTTGACTTTTTGCCCCTGCGGGTATACAATATAAAAAAACGTTGTTGGGAGGATACGCGGCATGAAGATCGCGGCAACTTATTTTGACGGCGAGATTTTTCAGCATTTCGGGCATACCGAATATTTTAAGATTTACGAAACGGACGGTAAAACCGTTCAAAACAGCGAAGTGGTATCTGCGGAGGGCTTCGGCCACGGCGCGCTCGCGGGCTTTTTGAAGGGCAGGGGCGTAGACGCGCTCATATGCGGCGGCATCGGCGGCGGGGCGATCGCGGCGCTTTCCGAGGCGGGCATAAAGGTGTATGCGGGCGCTTCGGGCAGTGCGGACGACTGCGTTTCGGCGCTAATTGCGGGTACCCTGCAATTTTCCGATACCGCGAACTGCTCGCATCACGCGCACGGCGAACACGCCTGCGGCGGGCATGAGGAAGGCGGGAACTGTTCCTCACACGGCTGCAAAAATCACTGATTTTTGTTTGATTTCCGTAAAATCGGATAAAAATAAAGTATTATGTTAGGCAGAGAACTCATCTTTGCGCTCATCGGCACGGGCGCCACATGTCTCGCCACGGTGCTGGGCGCCGCGCTCGTTTTCTTTTTCAAAAAGGATATGTCCCCTAAAACGCAGCAGATCTTTTTGGGCTTTGCGGCGGGGGTGATGACGGCGGCGGCAGTCTTTTCTCTTCTGCTTCCCGCAATGCAGCAGCTGGAAGAGGCGGAAAAGAGCGTATTCCTGCCCGTGGGCGGCGGCTTTGTGCTGGGCGCGCTGTTTTTGTTCGTGCTCGACCGCGTTCTGCCGCACATGCACATCGGCAGCAGCGAGGCGGAAGGCCCGCCCGTGCACCTGCAAAAAACGACCATGCTCGTACTCGCGGTTACCCTGCACAACATTCCCGAGGGCATGGCGGTGGGCTTGGCTTTTGCAGGGGCTGCGATGAGCGGTTCGGGCGCTTTGCCCGCGGCGATCGCTTTGGCGGCGGGCATGGCGTTGCAGAATTTCCCGGAGGGCGCGGCGGTTTCTCTTCCGCTCCGCTCGGGTGGCGTAAAAAAGGGCAAGGCGTTTGCCTGCGGCGCGCTGTCGGGGCTCGTCGAGCCCGTATTCGGCATACTGGCGGTGCTGATCGCGGGCGGTATTTCGGGGTTGATGCCCTGGTTTTTATCCTTTGCGGCGGGCGCGATGGTGTACGTCGTCGTCGAAGAACTTATCCCCGAGGCGCATCTCGGTCAGCATTCTCATATCGGAACGGCGAGCGTTCTTGCCGGCTTTTTCGTCATGATGATGCTCGACGTGATGCTGGGCTGAAATTATGGATTTTGCAAAGTATTCTTTTTACGATAAACTGACGGACAAGGAACGGGAATTTTTCCTCGCCTCCCTGCGGCGCCGCTCTTTCGGCGCTGGGCAAGACGTGTACCGCGGAGACTGCACCGGCCTGATTTTTACGGAGAGGGGCAGGCTGTGCGCCTATACGCTTTCAGCAGAAGGGCGGGAGATCACGCTGTATCGCCTGACGGAAGAGGACGTATGCCTTTTCAGCGCTTCCTGCGCGCTGGAAAATACGGATTTCGATGTATTCGTCCGCGCGGAAACGGATACGGACATTTCGCTTTTGTCCGCCGACGCGTTCAAAAAACTGTCGGAAAGCTCGCTCGCCTTTTCTTCCTTCGTCAACGCGCTCGCGATGCGGCGCTTTTCCGACGTGATGTGGGTGCTCGACAGCGTGCTCAATAAAAAATTCGACGCGCGGCTCGCCTCTCTCCTCTTGGAAGAGAGAAGCTACGCGGGCGCCGACCGCCTGCATATCACGCACGAGCGGCTGGCGGCGCACCTCGGTACGGTGCGCGAGGCGGTTTCGCGCATGCTCAAATATTTCGAGGGGGAAGGGCTCGTACATATTTTCCGCGGCGGCGTGGAGATCGCGGACGTAAAGGCGCTCGAAAAACTTGCAATTTCCGAAAAATGACCGCGTATCTGTAACAATGTTACGGAAAAAATTTTCTTTTCGGGGTATAATAAGCGTACAAATCACCCGAGGAGGAAAGAAAAATGCAGGTAAAAACGGTAACGGATAAAAATTTTGACGAAGTGTTGCAACACGAGGGCACGGTGCTGCTCGATTTTTGGGCGGGCTGGTGCGGCCCCTGCCGCATGATGGCGCCCGTCGTCGAGGAGATCGCAAACGAACGGCCGGACGTGCTCGTCGGCAAGGTCGACGTAGACGAGGAGAGCGCCCTCGCACAGAAATTCGGCGTCATCTCCATTCCCACCTTTGTCGTCCTCAAAAACGGAAAGGTGCATGCGCAAACGGCTGGCGCGCGCCCCAAAGCCGCGTTGGAGGAACTGTTGTAATGCCGTTTTCTCTGTTCAAAAATTTTGCTTCACAGGCGGAGAGAGCAAAAAGCACTCCCGGCGCGCGCATCATAGACGTGCGCACGGAAGAGGAGTACGCCGCGGGGCATCTGCCGGAAGCGGAGAACATTCCGCTCGATACGCTGGGCGCGGCGCAGTTCGGCAAAGGAGAAAAACTGTTTGTTTATTGTCACAGCGGCGCGCGCAGCGGCAGAGCGGTCGCTTATTTGAAGAGTATCGGCGCCGACGCCGTCAATATGGGCGGCGTCGCGGGATATAAAGGAAGGCTTATCGGAGGCAGATAATTATGAAGGTCGTCATCATCGGCGGCGTCGCGGGCGGCGCGACCGCCGCGGCAAGGCTGAGAAGGCTGAACGAGGAGGCGGAGATCGTCGTGTTGGAGCGCGGCGGGTACGTTTCCTATGCAAACTGCGGGCTGCCGTATTACATCGGCGGCGTGATCCGCGAGAGGGCGAAGCTGCTGTTGCAGACGCCCGAAAGTTTTAAGCGCCGCTTCAATGTCGACGTGCGCGTCAAAAACGAGGCGGTGGAGATCTTGCGCGATCAAAAGCAGGTGCGCGTGCGCCGCACGGAGGACGGGAGCGAATATTCGGAAAGCTACGACAAGCTGATCTATTCCCCCGGCGCTAGGGCGCTGCGCCCGCACTTTATACAGGAGGACGCGCGCATCTTCACTCTGCGCACCGTCGAGGATACCTTCGCGATAGACGATCATATCAAAGCGAGCGGCGCAAAGAGCGCGGTCGTGGTCGGCGGCGGTTTCATCGGTCTGGAAGCTGCGGAAAATCTCGTGGAGCGGGGCATAAAAGTAACGCTCGTACAGCTCGAAGATCAGGTCATGCTTCCCTTCGATTACGACATGGCGTGCATTCTGCATTCCAAACTGCGCGAAAAGGGGATAGATCTGCGCCTTTCGGGCAAAGTTACCTCCCTGCGCGGGGAAGGGAGCGGCGTCGTCGCCGAAATAGAGAATAAGGGCAGCGTCCGCGCGGACATCGCGCTCGTCGCGGTCGGCGTGGCGCCGGAAACGGAACTAGCCGAAAAAGCCGGGCTTGCGCTCGGCGTCAGGGGCGCCGTGCTCGTCGACGCGCACATGCGCACTTCCGATCCGGATATTTACGCCGTGGGCGACGCGGTGCAGGTGAAAAATTATGTTACGGGGAAAGATTCCCTCGTTCCGCTTGCGGGGCCTGCGAACAAGCAGGGGCGCATCGCGGCGGACAACATCGCGGGCGTCGCGAGCGTCTATAAAGGGGCGCAGGGCTCGTCGGTCATGAAATTGTTTGAGCTTACGGCGGCGTCGACGGGGCTTTCCGAGCGCGCCGCGCGCGAGGCGGGCTATGCGGCGGACAGCGCGCTCCTGTTCTCGCCCGACCACGCGACGTACTATCCCGGCGCGAAAAACATGACGCTGAAAGTCGTATTCGACCGCACGGACGGCAGGATCCTCGGCGCGCAGGCGGTCGGCTTCGGCGGGACGGAAAAGCGGATAGACGTGCTCGCAACGGCGATCCGCGCGGGCTTTACGGCGGAGGATCTGACCGAGCTCGACCTGTGCTATGCGCCGCCGTATTCTTCCGCAAAAGATCCCGTCAACATGGCGGGGTACGTCATCGGGAACATTTTGAACGGCGTCGTCTGCCAGCACACGTGGAAAGACGTCGAAAAGCTCGCAAAAGACGAGAACGCCCTGTTTTTGGACGTGCAGACGAGGGGCGAGTACGAGGCGGCGCACCTTGCGGGCGCGGTCAATATCCCCGTGGACGAACTGCGCGCCCGCATGGGCGAGCTCGACAAGAGCAAAACCGTCTATGTGAACTGTTACAGCGGATTGCGCAGCTACATTGCCTGCCGCATGCTTTCGGCAAACGGCTATCGCTGTTCCAACCTTGCGGGCGGCATACGCTTTTACAAGGTCGTCGCCGAGGGCGGCGTTTACGACGAAGCCTCGCGCCACCTGTGCGGCATGAAAAATCAATAAAAATCAAAGCCCTCCGGCAAAACTGCCGAAGGGCTCTTTATCTTTCGTAAGTTTATGTTACAGCCGGAAAACGGGCTCGCCGTTTTCGAACTGCACTTCCAGAACGTGCGCGTGGCGGTCGGGATTGTTGAGCGGGTCGCCCGAAATATGTTTGTCTGAATAATCGCGGTAGTGCAGAATGCAGAGCACTTCGCCGTCGTCGCCCGTCGTAAAGCAGTTATGCCCGGGGCCAAACACCTTCTTTTCGGGATCGGTTTTAAGTACGGGATACCTCTTTTTGCTCCAAGAACGGGGATCCAGAAGATCGGCGTCTTCGTCGGCGGAGAGCATGCCCATGCAGTACATCTGCCCCGTCGCGCTCGCCGAATAGGTCACAAAGATCTTGCCGCCGTATTTGAGCACGGCAGGCCCTTCGCATACCCAGAAGTCGATGCGTTCCCAATCGTAATCGGGGGTCGTGAGGAGCACCTGCACCGTTTTGAGCTTGTTGGGCGCCTCCATCTCCGCGATGTACAGGTTGGAGATACCGAACCTTCTGTGCACCTTTTCCGCCCAGATAAAGTAACGCTTGCCCCTGTGTTCAAAGGTCGTCGCGTCCAGAGAAAATTCCGTAAAGGAATAGCTGTCGTATCCGTTTTTGCGCCTGCCCGTAGGGGAGCGGTGCGCCAGCATCGGGCCCATCTCCACCCAAGGGTCGATCATGGGATCCTGCCCCGTGCATTCGAGCACATACGGCCGTATCTCCCATATTTTTTTGCTTTCTCCTGCCGCAAAATAAATATACCACTTTCCGTCTATATAGTGGATCTCGGGCGCCCAGATGTGAGAAGCCATAACGCCTTCTTCATGCTTGCGCCAGATAACTTTTTCCTCCGCGTCGGTGATGCCGTTGATGGTCGCAGCCCTTCTGATGCAGATCCTGTCGTATGCGGGATACGTCGCCGTGAAGTAATAATTTCCGTCCGTGTGTTTGTACACGTAGGGGTCGGCCCTGCCGAGTGCTAAGGGGTCGTTGTACTTAGCCATGTTTTCTACCGCCTTGTAAAATAGTTTTGCCTTTTGCTTTATTGTAACATCGCGAGCGCCGTATGTCAATCCGATTTTCGAAAAAAAGTATGTGAAAAATAAAAAAAACTATACAAAACTCCGCCTCGGGAGGGGGTATCGTTTACCTATTTTCCGATGCCGCGCGCGTACTCTCACAGACCGGCGCTTGCGCCTGCCTTTTTTACGTACAGTCGCAAAAACAGCGCGTTTCGCGCACGGTTTATAAAAAGAAAAAAGCAAAACTGTTGCAAATGCAACAGTAATTTTTGATATCCGATGTTACAATAAAGGCGTAAACCGAAGATGGCTTCGGAATTCAAAAAAGAGAGGTCACAGAGATGAAAAGATGTGCTATTTGCGGCGAAGTCGTCGCCGATGATGTTGAAGTTTGCCCCGTTTGCAAAGCTACCAAATTCGTTCCCATCGACGAGAGCGCGGAGATCAAATTTGCCTGCGTGCACGAAGTGGGCGTTGCCAAGGGGCTCGACGAAGAAGTGGTGAGCGGGCTTCGCGCGAACTTTGAAGGCGAGTGCACCGAGGTCGGCATGTACCTCGCGATGGCGCGCGTCGCCGAGAGGGAAGGTTATCCCGAGATCGCGGAAGCGTACAAGAGATATGCGTATGAAGAGGCGGAGCACGCTTCCAAATTTGCGGAGCTTTTGGGCGAGTGCATCACCGATTCCACGAAAAAGAATCTGGAACTGAGAGTTGCCGCGGAAACGGGCGCATGCGAGGGCAAGCTCAAAATCGCCAAGCGCGCGAAGGAGCTCGGCTACGACGCGATCCACGACACCGTTCACGAAATGGCGAAGGACGAAGCGCGTCACGGCGCAGGCTTCAACGGGTTGTTGAAGAGATATTTCAAGTAAGAAATTTCGGCAAAAAGAGCGGGCAAAACGCCCGCTCTTTTTTATTGTATAACGAAAACCACGCGATAGTCGCGTGGTTGAAAAGAGGTTTACCGATGAGTCTTGAAAAAAAGACTCCGATTGTGTAAAATAAGAACTGACCTGCCAGTCAGAAAAAGGAAACACAATCGGA
>DXCL01000018.1 GCA_019115995.1 Candidatus Borkfalkia avistercoris | reverse complement strand
ATATATTCTCATCGCCGTCGCCGCGATCATCGTGCTGGTCATCGTTTTAAAGCTCTTTAAGGTCGGCTTCAAAACGATATTCAAAATCGCGATCAACGCCGCCATCGGCGTCGGGGCGATCTTTCTTTTGAATCTCATTCCCAACGTAGCGATCCCCATTACCTGGTGGACGGCGCTCGTATCGGGCATTTTCGGCGTGCCCGGCGTCATCGTGCTCTTGATTTTAAGCTTTTTTATCTGACATGAAATTTTATTTCCTCTAAGGGCTTTTTCCGTTGACGGAACAGAGTCTGCGCTTTGACGGGCGGTGCCTCTCCTCACAAAATCAGGGGAACGCTTGCAAACTCGGCAAAGCGGGTGTATAATGGATTTATAGTGAGGAGGGAAAATGAAAATAACGATCAGAAACGCGATATGCGGCGCCCTGGCTGTCGCCCTCGGCGTGCTTACCGTAGCGGGGCTTTCCGCGCCGCTGCTGTCCATAGGCAGAGGGGGGTCGGAAAACGGATTCGTTCTGATGGATCTGATGAGCCCGTATTTTTTCAGTACGGGCCAGATCGATTACAGGCTTATGACGGCTATCATCGGCCTGCTGTGCAATTTTCAGTGCGCCCTTGGGGGTCTGTTGCTTGTAACAGGGCTGTTTTCCGTAATTTATGACGGGCTGCGGGGCTATGTAAAAAAACTCGCCGTCGCCTGTCTTGTCTTTCATATGCTTTATGCCGTCTCCGGGTTCGTATATCTTATCGTGTTCTTGAACGCAAGGGATATCGACGCATATACGTTGGCGTATTTGCCCGGCATATTCGCTTTGCTCGTGTTTATCGCATTGTTCATATGCAGCGCGAAAGTTTCCGAAAAAACGATATTATCGGCAAGACTGACGGTCGAAAGGCCGCCCGTTTCCGAAGAAACGGGCGAAAGCGTTGCCTCCGGTAAAGCCGCGGCAGAGTTGCCGGCGGCCGCCGCGGGCGAAAGCGAAGAGCAAAAGATACGTTATTTGAAGGAATATGCGCAGCTTTACCGCGACGGGATCATCGACGAAAGGGAATTGGCCGCGGCAAAAAAGCGCTTGGGCGTTTCGGAAGGGGAAGGAGGAACGGAAGCATGAAGGTTTCGGCAAAAAACGTTATTTGCGGTATTTTTGTCTGCGCTCTTGCGCTCCTTTGCATATTCGGGCCCTTTACGCCCCTGCTCCGCTCCGACTACGTTTTGGAGATTTCCGCAACCGAGACGGGGTACGATCTCATAACAATGCGGAGCCCGGTCTATTTTGCCGAAATAAGCGCGGGCAGCTTCGGCGTGGTGCTGATCGATCTGATAGGGATTTTGAGCCTTGCGATGTGCGTTTACGGGATCGTAATGCTTGCCTGCGGCGTGCTGGGGATTTTCAGCGCAAAAATCGGCCGCGCGTGGAAAGGTCTGTCCGTCGCCGCGTTCATATTGTTCTGCGTCTATGCGCTTGCGGGCTGCGTGTACATGTTCCTGTTTTTGGATCGCTCGTCCGCCGGGCAGATAACGACGACCGCCGCGTATGTGCCCGCGCTCGTCGGCATGGTCTTTTATTTTTTGTTTTGCGTATTCAAAAAATGTTTGCCCGATAAACAGTGATTTTCATGTATCGTTTCCGATATCATAAAAAAGGCCGCCCGCAGATTCCCTGCGGGCGGCTGTTGTTTTGTCTGTTTATTGCTGCATTTCCGCCTGGCGCGCCTTTACGATCTTTTCCGATTCGGCAAAAGGCACCTCGTCGTAGCGTTCGAGTTCAGCCACAAACCTGCCGCGGCCCTGCGTCATGCTGCGAAGATCGGTCGCATACTTCTGAATTTCCGCCTGCGGCGCTTCGGCGTTCACCACCTGCATGTCTTCCATCATGTCTATGCCGAGTATCCTGCCGCGGCGCTTGTTCATGTCTCCCATGATGTCGCCGAGGTACGATTCGGGTATCGCGATCTTCATTTTCATGATGGGTTCCAAAAGAACGGGGTTCGCGTTTTTCAGCCCTTCTTTGAAGGCGAGCGCCGCCGCGAGCTTGAACGCCATTTCCGAAGAGTCTACGTCGTGATAGCTGCCGTCGTACAGAACGGCGCGCAGCCCCGTAACGGGATATCCCGCCAACACGCCGTGCGGCAGGCATTCGATCAGCCCCTTTTCCACGGCGGGGATATACTGCTTGGGCACCGAACCGCCCACGACCTCTTCGGCAAATTCAAAATCGCCGTCGAACGGTTCGAAGCGCACCTTGCAATGCCCGTACTGCCCGTGCCCGCCCGATTGCTTTTTGTGTTTGCCCTCCGCCTCGACCGTCTTGCGGATCGTCTCTTTATAGGCGATCTTCGGCGTTTTCAAAAGGGCGGAAACGTTGAACTTCGCTTTGAGCTTTTTGTTGATCACGTCGAGGTGGGTTTCTCCCTGCCCGCTGATGATCATTTCGCCCGTATCAGCGTTCTTGCTCACGGCAAAGGAATAGTCTTCTTCGGCAAGCTTGTTCAGCCCTTGGAAAATTTTGTCTTCCTCACCCTTCTTTTCGGCGTATATCGCCATGGAAAGCACGGGGCGGGGGAAGTGTATGGGGTCGAATTTGAGCTTCGCGTTCTCGTCGCAAAGGGTATCGCCCGTATTGGTTGCGGAAAGCTTGCTCACCGCGCCTATATCGCCCGCCGTAAGCTCTGCTACCGTTTCCTGCTTTTTGCCTTTCAAAAGATATATTTGGCTGATGCGCTCCGTCTTGCCCGTCGTGGCGTTGTACACGGTGGAGCCGGCTTTGAGCGAACCGCGAAAAACTTTCATCACGTTCATCTTGCCCACGAACGGGTCGACGACCGTTTTGAACACCTGCGCCGCGAAGGGGCCGTCTTCCGTGCAGGTCACTTCGATCATTTCGTCTTTTTCGACCCCCGAGGCGAGCATTTCCCGCCGTTCCTCGGCGCTGGGCATGTATTTTACGATCTCGTCCATCAGGTTGATGATGCCGCGGTTTTGCAGCGCCGAACCCGCCATCACGGGGATCGTATTCACGTTGTAAATGCCCTTGCGTATGCCGTGAATGATCTCGTCTTTGGAGAGCTCGCCCTCCTCAAAATATTTGTCGAGCAGCGCCTCGTCGTTTTCGGCCGCCGTTTCGGTGAGGTTCGCCTGCATTTCGGCGAGCGTGCCTTTTAAATCTTCCGGAATGGGGATAGACTTTTTCTGCGCCTCGTCCGCAAAGCGGTAACACGTCTCTTTGAGCGCGTTCACATAGCCTACCATTTTGTTCCCTTCCATGATGGGGATCTGGATCGGAGCGATCTTGCCCGCATATTTTGCCGTCAGCGCCGCCACGGTGCCCTTGTAATCGGCATTTTCCTTATCCACGCCGTTGATAAAGATGACCATGGGGATCTTGGCTTTCAGGCAGGTGTCGATGCTCTTTTCCGTGCCGACCGAAAGCGTGCCCGAAGCGCTCGTTACGATGAGCGCGCCGCCGGCGGCGCGCAGCGCCTCGTTGCGCTCGCCCTCGAAGTCGTAAAACCCGGGAACGTCTAAAAGGTTGAGCTTCACGCCGTCCCACATGGTGTATGCCACGGAGAGGGAAATCGACATTTTCCGCGCGATCTCCTGCTCGTCGCAGTCGGTTACCGTGTTGCCATCGGTCACCTTGCCCAGCCGATCGGTAGACTTGCCGTTAAAGAGGATCGCCTCGCAAACGGAGGTCTTGCCCTCGCCGCTGTGCCCGATGACCGCAATATTTCTGATGTCTTCCGCCTTGATGCTCATAATTTTGTACTCCCTTATCCGCGGGTGTAAATTTGTAAAAAGCCCGCTTCCTAACTATTATATAATAAAATGCGCGCGTTTTCAATAGGTATTTGAAAATTTTTCGCAAAAAATGAAAATTTGTGCGCTTTCGCTTGCCCGTTCGGGCTTTGCGGGCTATAATATAGGGCGGGAGCAGAAAAAATGGATCAGACGTATATCCGTGAGATCGCCCTGATCGGCGAAGAAAATTTCAAAAAACTGCGGGGGGCGCGCGTTGCGGTGTTCGGCATCGGCGGCGTCGGCTCGTTCGCGGCGGAGGCGCTCGTGCGCGCGGGGATAGGCTCTTTGACCTTTGTAGACGGCGATACCGTGGCGGAGAGCAATCTGAACCGCCAGCTCGTAGCGCTCCGCTCCACCCTCAGCAAAAACAAGGCGCTCGTCATGCAGGAGCGCGCGGCAGACATAGACCCCGCCTGCGCGTGCGAGGCGGTCGAGCGCTTTTATAACGAAGAAACAGCGGACGCGTTCGACCTTTCCCGCTTCGATTATATTGCCGACTGTATCGACAGCGTAAAGAGCAAGGTGTTGCTCATTACCCGCGCGCGGGCGGCGGGCGTGCCCGTCATTTCCTGCATGGGGGCGGGGAACAAGCTCGACGGCGGCGCATTCAAAGTCGCGGATATCGAAAAGACGCGCGAATGCCCCTTGGCGAAGATCGTGCGCCGCGAGCTGAAAAAGGCGGGCGTTGTGGGCGTGAAGGCGGTGTATTCGGAAGAAAAGCCCGTTTCTCCCGACAAAAGCGGCGCGGCCGCGGGGGAAAGGTTTATCGGCAGCATCTCTTTCGTGCCCTCGGCGGCGGGATTGTTGCTTGCGGGGGAGATCGTGAAAGATCTGATAGGGAAATAAAGGTGTTCACAAAAAAAACGGCGGAATAACCGCCGTTTTTTTTGTGAACTGAAATAATAACTCGCGCAAGGGAAATCGCACTTTTCCGCAGCGCCACCCCTGTTTGCCGGTGCCTTGGCTTACGGAAAGGGTGAATTTGTGTGAACCCTTTTAAAAAATCCCGCTGCCGTCCTCGATGTCGCCTTCGGGGGCGAGGAGCTTTAAATTGCCGTCTTTGTCTTCGGCGCAGAGGATCATTCCCTCGCTCACGATGCCGCGCAGCTTTGCGGGTTTGAGATTGGTGATCATAACGACTTTTTTGCCCACCATCTCTTCCGGCGAATAGAATTTTGCGATGCCGCTCACCACCGTGCGCGTTTCTTCGCCGATCTTCACCGTGCTTTTGAGCAGTTTGTCGCTCTTTTCCACCTTTTCGCAGGCGATCACCTTTGCGATCTGCATCTTTACCTTGGCAAAGTCGTCTATCGCGATCTCGGCGGGGTATTCGGGCTCGTGCGCCTTTTTCTGCTCGGGCTTTTTCTCTTCCTTCTTCGGCTCGTTTGCGGCGTGCATGGCGTCGTAGGCGGCCTCTACGTCTTTATAATTGCGGCGGGCGAACAGGTGCTCTTCCGCGGGGGAAACCTTCGTGCCGTTTTCGATCTGCCCGAATTTATCGAGCGAATCGTATGCGCGCAGGGGGCAGTTGAACTGCTTTGCGATCTTTTCCGCCGTTTCGGGCAGGAAAGGCTGCAAGAGGGAAGCCGCGATCATGATGCTTTCCGAAAGGTTGTACAATACGGTGGAAAGGCGGCCCTTTTTCGCCTCGTCTTTGGCGAGGATCCAGGGGGCGGTCTCGTCGATATACTTATTGCAGCGGCGCAGGAAAGAGAAGATCTCCCCGAGCGCGTCGGAAATTTTGAATTCGTCCATCTTCGCGGCAACTTTCGCGTACAGGCCTTCCGCCATGGCGCGAAGCTCCCCGTCTACGGGTTCGGCTTCGCCCTTGTCGCAAAGCTCGCCCCCAAAGTATTTCAGGCTCATCGCCGCCGTGCGGGAAACGAGGTTGCCGAGGTTGTTGGCAAGGTCGGAATTCACCCGTTCGGTGATGAGCTCCCAGGTGATGTTGCCGTCGTTATCGAAGGGCATGTCGTTTAAAACGAAGTAGCGCACCGCGTCCACGCCGAAAATTTTAACGAGCTCGTCCGCGTAGATCACGTTCCCGCGCGATTTGCTCATCTTGCTTCCGTCCATCAACAGCCACGGGTGCCCGAAAACCTTTTTGGGCAGGGGGAGCCCCAGCGCCATCAGAAAGATGGGCCAGTAAATGGTGTGAAAGCGTATGATGTCTTTGCCGATCACGTGCACGTCCGCGGGCCAGTATTTTTTGAAGAGCGCGTCGGAATTTCCGTCCGCGTCGTAGCCGAGCCCCGTGATGTAGTTCGTAAGCGCGTCCAGCCAGACGTATATCACGTGCCCCTCGTCAAAATCCACGGGGATTCCCCATTTGAAGGAGGTGCGCGAAACGCAAAGATCCTGCAAACCGGGCTTCAAAAAGTTGTTCACCATCTCGTTCTTGCGGGAAACGGGGGTGATGAATTCGGGGTGCTCGTCGTAGTATTGCATCAGGCGGTCGGCGTATTTGCTCATCTTAAAAAAGTACGCTTCTTCCTTGGCGGGCTTGACCTTTCTGCCGCAGTCGGGGCATTTGCCGTCTACAAGCTGCGAGGGCGTCCAGAACGACTCGCACGGCGTGCAGTACATGCCCTCGTAAGAGCCTTTATAAATGTCTCCCTGTTCGTACAGTTTTTTAAAGATTTTCTGCACCTGCTTTTCGTGATACTCGTCTGTGGTGCGGATAAATTTATCGTAGGATACGTTCATCAGATCCCAGATGCTCTTTATCTGCGCCGCAACGCCGTCTACGAACTGTTTGGGCGTAACGTTTGCGGCGGCGGCTTTTTCTTCTATTTTCTGCCCGTGCTCGTCCGTGCCCGTCTGAAATCTTACGTCGTAGCCCTGGTTGCGCTTGAACCGCGCGATGGCGTCCGTCAGAACGATCTCATAGGTGTTGCCTATGTGCGGCTTGCCCGATGTATAGGCGATCGCCGTGGTGATGTAGTAGGGTTTCTTTTCT
Organism: Candidatus Borkfalkia avistercoris; assembly: GCA_019115995.1. GTDB lineage: Bacteria > Bacillota > Clostridia > Christensenellales > Borkfalkiaceae > Borkfalkia > Borkfalkia avistercoris. The sequence continues at coordinate 24,391 of DXCL01000018.1, read as the reverse complement.
TTCATACCTGCCTGCCTTTTGCCGCGCCCGCGGCGTCTGTTTAACTCGATTTTGGTATATTATACCGCATTTTTATGATATTGTAAACAAAAAAGCGCGCCGCATTCGGCGCGCCCATCAAACATATCGCATTCCCGGGGCAAAATATTGCCCGTAAAATGGCTTTGCCGCTCAATACGGCTCCTCGTAAAACGCTTCGTCGATGTAATCTGCGTCAAAAAATTCAGACAAGGTGATGCCGATCGCGTCGCATAAAAGTTTTAACGTCGTAATCCTCGGAAAGCCGGACGTTTTGTTGGTGATGCCGTATATCGTAGAAGGCGTAATGCCCGCCTTGATGCTCCAACGCGGAATGGTGATGTTGTGCTTTTCGGAAAGTTCGTAAATTCTTTTTATCAGTGCGTCGAGAAGGCTCATGTTTTTCCTCAATTTTTTCGATAAGAATATTATAGACATTTTATCTGAAAAAATCTTCCTGAAAATAAGTATTGAAAACAAGTATTGATATCCGTACTTTGCTTGACAAATGATTTTTAAAGTGATATTGTAGATATAAATCCGAACGTTTCATTTTCAGAGGGCCATATGCCCTACACACAAAACGATCTCCGATTCGGCATTGTTCGGTTGCGGGAGGTAAGCGGGCGTTTTGCGCGCTGCTTGTATCTCCTTTTCGGGCAAACCGCCGCTCTTTACAGAGCGGCGGTTTGCGTTTATACCCCTTTTTTCGGGTATGCGTTCTTATTTTGCCGCCGTGCGCATAAGATAGCCGAAAGGGGACAAGTTTATGAACGTTTTGTTTATCTCCGTGTTTGTTATATCCTCGGCGGCGGTGCTGCTGTTTTCGCCCGAGGCGTTTTTGCCCGCGCTCCTTTCGGGCGCGGAAAGCGCGATAAAGCTCGGCGCCATGCTCGCGGCGGTATATACCGTCTGGCTGGGCTTTTTGAAGATCGCCGAAGACGCGCGGCTCACGCACGCGCTCGCAAGGGGATTAAAGCCGATAACGTCGCGGCTGTTTCGCGTAAAAGACGATAAAACGCTCGGGCATATCGCCGTCAATCTTTCGGCAAACCTTTTGGGCATGGGCGGCGCGGCAACGCCTGCGGGCATTTCCGCCATGAACCTTTTGGGCGCCGCCGAGCGGCCCGACTATTCGCAAGCGATGCTGTTCGTCGTCAACTGCGCGGGCTTGCAGCTCCTGCCCGCCACGGTCATTTCCCTGCGGGAAAAATTCGGCTCCGCCTCCTCGTACGACGTGCTCGTGCCCGTCCTGCTCTCCTCGCTCCTTTCGCTTGCGGCGGGGGCTTTGCTTGTAAAGCTCGTGTACGGCAGGAAAAAGAGATGAGCGCGGCGGTCTATATCCTGCCCGCCGTATTTTTGGCGGTCATACTCGTCGCGGCGGTGCGCAGGGTAAAGGTATACAACAGTTTTGCCGAGGGCATAAAGGGGGCGGTGCCGCTCGTTCTGTCTCTCTTTCCGTATATCGCCGCCATACTCATTCTGTCTTCCCTGTTCGAGGCGAGCGGACTTTCTTCCGCGCTGGAAAAGGCGCTCTCGCCCGTATTTTCTTTTTTGGGTATACCGCCCGAAATTTCTCGGTTGGTGCTCATCAAGCCCTTTTCGGGGAGCGGTTCGGCGGCGATCCTTTCGGAAATTTTTTCCGAGTACGGCGCCGACTCTTACATAGCGCGCTGCGCGAGCGTGGTTTACGCCTCGGGGGAAACGGTCTTTTACATGTCCGCCGTGTATTTTGCGGGGCTGAAAAAAAAGACGCCCGCCGTTCCCGTGCTGATCGCGCTCGCTTCGAATTTTATCGCGATCGTGTTCGGGTGCCTTCTCTGCCGCGTGCTGTAACGGGGGCGAAAAAATGTTAATAGCTTACATTTTTGCCGAAATCAGCCGAAAAATGGCGAAAAAGTGTGAATTTCTAACAAAAATCGTTTAAAAAAATAAATTCAAAAAATTTTTAAAAAATAAAAAAATTTGCTTTACTTTTTTCTCCGTATCGAATATAATATGCGTGTAATCAAACGAAAGACGCAAGCGCTTCCGCTTGGTTACCTTAAATAGCTCATCATTTTCCCCCTTATCATATATGGATCGGGCGCAGAACCGCAAGGCTCTGCGCCTGATTCATTTTTTTTCGGAAAAATGTTTGACGGGGGAGGTATAGGGGCATAATACATAATATCAGGCAGCATACTGCGGCGCGGTATTTCGCCCGCAAAATTTCAGCGCTGCCGCAAATAAGGAGAAAAAGATGAAAAAGCTGATAACTTGCGTAATTTCCGCCGCTTGCGTATGTGCGCTTGCGCTGGGCATTGCCGCTTGCGGCGACGGCGGTGAAAATCCCCCCGCGCACACGCATGAACTGACCAAAGTAGGCGCGGTAAGCGCGACCTTTTTTGAAAACGGCAACAGCGAATACTATACCTGCGACTGCGGCAAATATTTTTCCGACAGCGAAGGGAAAAACGAAATAAAAAAGGATTCCTGGGTGATCGCCGCCGTCGGCACCACTGCCGACGCGTTCGACGCGTTCACAGTCTATAATTCTAAGAGCGCGAAGGGCGCAAAAGGGATCGTCTGCGGGCTGGATACGGGTGCGAACGCGGGGCCTGCCACCTATTTCGGCGAAGCGGACAAAAACCTCGATTGGGACGGCAGCAAAACCACGATCGGTTTCAGTCTCGATCTTTCCGCGCTCGAAGAAAACGACTTTACGATCTGGGATCTTTCCTTTAATAAAAAGGAGGGAGACGAATACAAAAACACCGCCGAATACGAACTTCGGTTCGGCATCGCAAAGACGGCAAACGGCTTTGTTGTCTGCGACCTGTTCGTTCCCGGTGTAACTTTCAATGCCGAAACCGACCTTGCAGAGATCCTCAAAAGCGACAAAACGTTCGACGAGTCTATCGTAACCGTTTCGTTCGAAGCGGCGATCGACGACGACAACGTTTTGACCTATGCGATCACCGTCGCCGATGTAAAAATGGAGGGAAAGGGCACTTTCACCTGCGATGTCGTAGGGTTCCGCACCCTGTGGAACGCGTACCTGAACAAGGACGGCGTAGAGGCGTATAACTTTACAAAGGGATAAAAACGGAAGGCTCCCCGCAAGATATGCAGGGAGCCGAAAACGGGAGGGGAGCCGCAAAGCGGCTCCCCTCTCGTTTTGTAAAACAAGAAGTATACGGTTACAGCCGCGGCACCTCTTCTCCGCCGCCGAAGATATACTGCGCTATTTTTACGTCGGCATTGGCGTCTTTGCAGTACCAGTCCGCGCCGATCTTTTTTGCGTAATCGGCATTGAGCACCGCGCCGCCCACCATCACGCGGCAAGCGGGGCATTCTCTGCGCAAAAGGCGTATCGTCTCTTCCATGTTCGCGACGGTCGTCGTCATCAATGCGGAAAGCCCGCAAAGCTTTATGTCCTGTTCGCGGCATACCCGCGCGATCTCTTCGGGCGGCACGTTTTTGCCCAGATCGATGACCTTGTACCCGTAGTTTTCGAGCACCGTCTTCACGATGTTTTTGCCGATGTCGTGTATGTCGCCCTTCACGGTCGCCAGAACGATCTTTCCCTTTTCCGCGCCCTCGTTTCCGTCGAGGCGCTTTTTTACCTCGTCGAAGCACAGCTTTGCGCTCTCCGCCGCCGAAATGAGCTGCGGCAGGAACAGCGCGCCCCGCTCGTAATCGTCGCCCACGGCGTTGAGCGCGGGGATCAGATAGTCGTCTATGAGCGCGAGGGGAGTAACCGTTTCCAAAAGTTTTTTCGCACGGTCTGCCGCCTCGGGCAGTCCCTTTTTGATGCAGTAAAAGATGTCGCCGCTCTCCGTTTGCGCGGCGGGGGCGCCCTTTGCGTCCGTTACGCTCGTCTGCACGGTCACGGCGCCGTATTTTTCGGTATAGTCGGCGCAGTTTTTGTCTTTTCCGCTGAGCGCGTTGAACGCCGCCACCGCCTGCATGTTTTCGGGGATATTCGGGTTGATGATGGGAAGATCCAGCCCTGCGAACATCGCGCCCGTCAGAAAGGCTGTATTTATGATCTGGCGGTTTGGAAGCCCGAAGGAGATATTGCTCACCCCGAGCACCGTTTTTACGCGGTGCTTTTTCTTGATTTGCCGTATCGCTTCCAGCGTTTCGTTTGCCTGCGCCTGTTCCGCGCTTACGGTGAGCGTAAGGCAGTCGATGTATACGTCTTCTTCGGGAATGCCGTATTCTTTCGCGCGGGCGATGATCTTTTCGGCGATCTTTACGCGTTCCTCAGCCGTTTTGGGAATGCCGCGCTCGTCCATCGTCAGCCCCACGACCGCCGCGCCGTATTTTTTTACGAGCGGCAGGACAGATTCGAGCACCTTGTCTTCCCCGTTCACCGAGTTTACGATTGCCTTGCCCGTATAAGCGCGCAGGGCGGCCTCTATCGCGTCCGGCTTTCCGCAGTCTATCTGCAAGGGCAAATCGCATACGCTTTGCACATGCTTTACGAGTTTGGTCAGAACCGCCTTTTCGTCCAGCTCGGGCAGCCCGGCGTTTACGTCGAGTATGTCCGCGCCCGCCTCCGCCTGTTCGAGCGCCTGCTGCGTAACGTAGCCGTAATTGCCCTCGTAAAGCGCCGCCTTCATCGCCTTTTTGCCCGTAGGGTTGATGCGTTCGCCGATGACGCGCACGCCGTCTATCGCAACGAGCCTGCGCGCCGAACACACCGCCGAGCGCCTGCGGAAAGGGGAGGGCGCCGGCGCGGTGCCGTCCGTAAGGGCGCGCAGTTTTTTGATGTATTCCGGCGTGGTGCCGCAGCACCCGCCGACGACGCGCACGCCCATGCCGAGCATTTCTTTATAGATGTCCGCAAATTCGTCCGCGCTCACGTTGTAGTTGAAATTTTCGTCGGGCAGCCCCGCGTTCGCCTGCACGATAACCGGCTTTTCCGTATTTTCGAGGATCGTTTTCACGACGGGCAGCAATTGTTTGGGCCCGAGCGAGCAGTTCACGCCCACCGCGTCCGCGAGGGGAGAGGCGGTCAGGGCAAAGCAATCGGCGGCGCACCCCGTGAACGTTCTGCCGTTCTGTTCGAACGTCATCGAGCAGAGCACGGGCAGATCCGTCGTTTCCCGCGCCGCGAGCAGCGCCGCTTTGAGTTCGGCAAGGTCGGTCATCGTCTCGATGAGTATGAGGTCTGCGCCCTTGCCCGCCTGCATCTGCCGCGCGAAAATTTCGTACGCTTCGCCGAAGGTAAGGCTGCCCATGGGTTCCAGAAGCTGACCGATGGGGCCGATGTCGAGCGCCACGAATCTGCCGCCAGCCTCTTTCCGCGCGATATCTACGGCGGCTTTGATGAGCTTTTCGGAAAGCGCGGCGCTTCCCGTCTTTTTTTCGTTCGCGCCAAAGGTGTTCGCCGTGATCACGTCTGCGCCCGCCTTTGCGTATGCGCGGTGGATTTCGGCGATCAGTTCGGGGCGTTCAAGGTTCAAAAGTTCGGGCACGGTGCCGATGTTTTTCGCGCTTTTTTGCAGCATCGTGCCGAACGCGCCGTCGAACACGACGATATGTTCTTTTAAATAAGAGAGAAAATCCATGGTCTATTCCCCTTTGCGGAAGGCGCAGGCTGTGTTTTTGCACCCGCCGCACTTGTGTCCGCAGCCGCCCTGCGGCCTTTCGCCCGCGGGTTCCTGCGTGATGCCCGCAAGGGCGGTGATCGACTTTCTCGGCGTGAGCAGATAGTTCTCGTCGCAGCAGAGTCCGATGCGCGTGTCCGTTTTTAAGATCTTGCAAAGCTCCCGCTGCGCTTCGAGGGGGAAGTCTCCGTACCCGCAGGAAAAGCGGGCGGTGAGCTTTTTGCCGCAGCTCTTTTCGAGGTCGGCGCACACGTCGTCGGCATAGCTCTCCACGGCGCAGGAGGCGGCGGTATCGAACAAAAGCGCTTCGTTCGCGCTCTTTGCCGAAAGGCGCATGAGTTCGCGCTCCGCGCCGACGCCTATGGTCATCGCCATGAGGTATACCTCTTTGCAGCCCGCAAGGTGCTTTTTGATGTCGTCGCCTTCCAGATAAAACCCCGTGCCGCCGAGGGTAAAGTCCTCGTTTAGGGCGAGGCGCATCACCACCGAACGCGGCTCCGCCGTGTCCAGGCAGCGCTTTGCCGCTTCGTCCAGCTTGTTTTGCAGCGTTTCGTCTATCTCCTGCCCTTTCCAGCCGAGGTAGCGCAAAAGCTCGTTGTTTTCGATCTCCATATCTATATTTTCGCGCAGAACGCGTGCTCCTTTATAATATTCGGTATATAAGTTGGAGGGGAAAAGAGCGGCGCGCGCAAAAGGATTTGCGGCGGGTCATTCCCCGTTCACTTCGTTGAGGATGTGTTTTACGCTCTCGGTGATGCGTTCGGCAACGTAAGCGTTGTTCATCACGTAAAGGTGTATGCCCTGCACCCCTGCGGATAAGAGATCCACGATCTGCGAAACGGCGTACGCGATGCCCGCCTCCATCAGCGCGTCGGGCTTGTCGTAAAAGCGCGAGATCATGCGCGAGATCTTTGCGGGGATCTTCGCGCCCGAAAGGGCGATCGTCCTGTCTACGTGCGCCTTTTTGACGAGCGGCATGATGCCCGCCTGCACGGGCACGTCTATCCCCGCGAGCGCGAGCATGTCGCGGAAGCGGAAAAAGTCTTCGTTGTCGTAAAACAGCTGGGTGTTCAGGTGGGTCACGCCCGCGTCCGCCTTCTTTTTGAGGTTGCGTATGTCGGTGAGGATATCGGGGCTTTCCGGGTGCCCTTCGGGATAGCATGCGCCGGCTATGTCGAACTTGCCGCCGCCCCATTGACGGATAAAGGAGACCAGGTCGGAGGCGTGCGCAAAGTCTTTTGACTCCTGCGCCCCCGCGATGCGGTCGCCGCGCAGCGCTAAAACGTTATAAATCTTATTTTCGGAAAGCTCGGCGAGGGTGCGCGCCACGTCTGATTTAGACGAATTGATGCACGTTACGTGCGCGAGCGGCTCCACGCCGTTTTTCTGCACGAGCTTTGCGATCTCCGCCGTGCGCGAGTTGCCCGTGCCGCCCGCGCTGCACGTTACGGAAATATAGTCGGGCGAAAGCGCCGCAAGCTTTTCTATCGTGTCGGAAACGGCGGCAACGTCTGCCGTGGGCTTGGGCGGGAATATTTCAAAGGAATACACCGCCTTTTTCTTTTTGAACAAATCGGAAATGATCATAACAGCCTCCGCCCGCTTTTTGCGGGTCGTTTTATAGGGATATTATACTATTTTTGTCGGAAATGCGCAAACAAATCGGGCGGGTCAAAAAAAAGCGTTCTTAACCCGCGGGGGTTTGCATAAATTAGAATATATCCCGAAAACGGAGGAGGCTATTATGAGCGAAAACATCGATTATGCAGAAATGCTCGAAATACCCGTAAATACTCTCAACGTGGTAAAAAAGAAGGGCAGGAAGAAAAAGGAGGAAGATCTCAAAGATCGCGCCGTGCGCGAGGTGAACGAACGCATGGAGGAGAACCGCCGGGAAGAGCCCGTGCTGAACGAGGCTGCGCCGGAGTCTGCGCAGGAGCGCGTTGCCGAAAGCGAGGACATCACCGATTATTCCTCCGAACCCGAGCAAAAACCGCAGAAAAAGTTTTTCGACAGCCGCGTGCTGATCGCGGAATTTGCGGCGGTGTGCGCTTTGGTCGCGCTCATACTGCTCACGAATATCTTTATGCCGAACAGCGCCATCAACACGTTCTTCGCGGGGCTTACCGAGCCGCAGGAGACCGTTTACGAAGACGACAGAACGTACTCCGAACTCACCCTCGGCAGCGTCGTTTCCGAAGACATCGCCTGTACCGTAACGGACGGCGTGCTCACCTTTACGGGCGAGTGCAGCGTGTATGCGCCCTACGGCGGCACCGTGCAGAGCGTGGCGGAAACGGACGGCGTGTATACGGTGGAGATCGAGCACACCGCTTCCTTTACGTCCGTCATAACGGGGCTTTCCTCCGTGTATTGGGCGGCGGGCGATACGGTGTATTCCACCATTCCCGTAGGGTACAGCGACGGCGCCGGAGAGGTGAGCGTGCGCATGTACGACGGCGGATCTCTGATCAGCGCCTATTCCGTCAACGAGGAAAACGACATTGTTTGGAACGTGTAAGCGTTTTTTTCAAAAAATAATGGGGCGGATCCGCTTTGCGGTACATCCGCTCTTTCTTTTGTTCGGAATATATTACGCGGTAACGGGCAGGGTGTTTCTCTTTCTCGTGTCTACGCTCGTCGCGCTCATGCACGAATGCGGGCACGCCTTCGCCGCCGCCCGCTTCGGTTATCGGCTGGATAAAGTCGTGCTCATGCCCTACGGCGCGCTCATTTCGGGAGATATAGAGGGGATAGGGCTCAAAGACGAGATCGCGGTCGCCCTTGCCGGGCCGCTCGTAAACGCGGCTACCGCCGTCTTTTTCGTCGCGCTGTGGTGGTTTTTTCCGGAAACGTACCCGTATACTGACGTCGCCGCCTATTCGAGCGCCGCGATCGCCGCCGTCAACCTCATTCCCGCTTATCCGCTCGACGGCGGCCGCATTCTGTATTGTGCCGTCGCGCAGAAAAAGGGAGAAAAATTCGCGGGAAAGCTCGCGCGCGGCATGGGGCTCGCGTTCGGCGCGCTGCTTTCGGCGCTGTTCGTGTACGGCTGTTTTTTCGTGTCCGTCAACTTTACCGTTCTCTTTTTTTCCGCCTTTTTGTTTGCGGGCGCGCTCGGAGGCAAAGACCGCGCGTATCTGCGTATCCGCGCCGACTATTCACGCGAAATGAAAAAGGGGTTGGAGGTAAAGCGCATAGCCGTGCGGACAGATTGTACGATCAAAAAAATGCTCACCTTTCTGCGCCGGGGCAAATACGCGGAGTTTATCGTTTACGATGAGAACGGCGAATACGTCGGAGAGGTTTCCGAGGAGGAATTTGCCAAGATACTCGAAAAAGCGAGCCTTTATGCGCCGATCGGCGAATATTTTTTATAAAAATAGAGTTTTTTGTGCGTTTTTTCACCGTTTATTCACTTTCGCTTGCAAAGTAAACGTTTATATGCTAAAATAAAACGGTATAATTATTCATAGTCGTAATTATTTTGGCAGTGAGCGCGCCTGCCGCGCACGCTGCGGCAGGTTTATATATATGCAAAAGAATATGTATTTCGACTACTTCGGAGGAGACTGCTTTGCCGCCGTCACCGAAGGGGATACGCTCGTCGAATTTCATCTCGATTCCGCGAACGCGTCAGACATTTCCGGCAATATCTATAAGGGCCGCGTCGTGAACGTTCTTGAAGGCATGCAGGCGGCGTTTGTCCAGTTCGGCCAGGCAAAAAACGGATACCTCGCCGCGGGAGACATACCCGCCGCGGAGGGGGCGCACGTTTCCGAACGCCTCAACGTGAACGTCGGAGACGAGGTGATGGTGCAGGTCCTGAAATCTCCGATCGGTACAAAAGGTGCCCGCCTGACCATGAATCCTTCCTTTGTCGGCAAACACCTTATTTATCTCCCGGGCACGCCCTTTTTGGGCGTTTCCCGCAAGATCGCGGAAGAGGAGGAGCGCGCAAAGCTCCTTATGCTTGCGGAAAAGCTGCGCTATGAGGGAGACGGGCTCATTATGCGCACGAATGCGCCCCTTGCCGATTTGAAGACGCTCAGAACGGAGGCAAAATACCTGCGCGGGCTGTATCTCTCCGCGATCGAGGCGTATGAAGACGCGTCTGTGGGGGATCTCGTGTACCGCGACGCCGACGTGCACGTACGGCTGCTGCGCGATTTTGAATTTTCCGAGATCGATAAAATTTATATCGGCTCCGCCACGGTATACCGGCGCGTTTTGGAACTGATGAAGCGCGTCGGCAAAAGGAACATGGTCGTGCAGTACGACGGCGAGCGGGAAATGTTCGACTTTTTCGGCCTCGAAAAGCAGGTGCAGGAGATCCTGAGTCCGCGCGTCGAGCTCAAAAACGGCGCATATCTCATCTTCGACAAAACGGAAGCGCTCACCGTGATCGACGTGAACACGGGCAAATTCATCGGCAACACCGATTCGTTGGAAGATACCGTTTTCGAAACGAACCTGCTCGCGGCAAAGGAGGTCGCCAGGCAGGTGCGCCTGCGCAACGTCGGCGGCATCGTCGTCGTCGATTTTATCGATATGGAAAGGGAGGAGCACCGCCTCGCCGTGGCGGAAGCGCTCAGGGAGGCGCTCAAAACCGACCGCGCCAAGTGCAACGTTTCCGAAACGAGCGGGCTGGGGCTGATACAGTTCACCCGCAAAAAGTCGAAAGACGACAACACCGTGATGCTCACAAAAACCTGCCCTTATTGCAGGGGGGCAGGTACCGTGCTTTCGGATACTTATATCGCGTTCAAGATCAAGATCGCGCTGAAAAACTGCTTTGCGGAGGGGTACGAAAACGCGATCGTAGAGCTGAACGCGGGTATTTTTGCGCAGATACTTTCCAGGCGCATGTTCTCGCACACGCTGAAAAACAGCTGGAAAGACAAGCGCATTTACATGGTCCCGCACAAGACCTATCACGAGGAATATTTTACCGTACGCGGAGACAACAGCAACGTGCTGCATCTGCCCGACACGGCAAAACTTTTATATTGAGCTAAGAACGGGCGCGTTAAATCAAGGCTGATCGGTCAGAGAACAGGGTACCGCAGACAGAAAAAACGCCCGTCTTTGCAAATTTGCAAAGACGGGCGGCGGATCAGTATTCCGTTCTGCCCAGCAGATAATCTGCGCTCACTTTAAAGAAGTCGCAAATTTTTATGATCATTTCAATATTCGGCTCGATCTGCTCCGTTTCGTATCGGCTGATCGACTGCTGATTTGTTCCCAGATTCCGCGCCAGCTGTGCCTGGCTCATTTGGGATGCTTCTCTAAGTTCTTTAAGGCGCTCACCGTACATTTTTTTAACTCCTTATCTGGATAATACACAAAAAATGAGCATAATGCTTGATAAACACAAAAATCGCGTTGCGCGCTTATGAGGATCGGCAGTGTTCAGAGAGCACATATGCCGCCTATTTTGTATTGAACGCCGCGATCGCCGGCGGTATGGAACTTGGCAGGGCGGAAAGGGAGCTTTGCGCACATACCTGAGCGGAAAAACCGCACGGAAAAAGAGAAGAGGACGGGATATACCCGTCCTCTTCTCTTTGAGTTCTATTTCTGCAAGGATCCCATAGGACCCCGTGTAAGAATTAGCGTGTTTTCAGCGCGCGTTTACGCCGTCGGGCGTAAAAATGTAAATATCCTTTTCCAGCTCCGCCATGCCGCCGCCGAGGGCATAGATCGCGCCGCTGAGGATATCCGTCACGCGCAGCGCAGTCGGCGCGCTCAGCTCGTTCATGTATACGATCACGGTAAGCTTATCCTTCAAGCGGTCGATGATCTCTTCCACGTCTGCAAAGGAGCGGGGACGGCGTATCTGCATGGGCTGCGCGCCCGCGGGCTTTTCGAACGGCTTTTTTTCCGGCAGTTCGCGTTCGCCCGCTATATTGCGGCGGCGGACGTTGCCGTCGTCCTTTTCTCTGAAAAAGCCGAAAAGCCCCATATATGCCTCCCCTTTAAAATATCAGTATAATTATTGTATCACAAAATCTGAGCCCGCACAAGTCTTTTGCCCCGCTTTTTCGGTTCATGCGTTCAGTTTTGGCCGTTTTCCGGCGCGGGGTAGCGGCGCGGGCCGAAAAGAGAGGTGCCGAGGCGGATCATATTGCTGCCGTTTTCCACGCACAGCCGCCAGTCGCCGCTCATGCCCATTGAAAGATATTCGATGTTTTCGTCTTTTTCCCGCAGTGTTTCGAACAGCGCGCGCATTTTTTTGCACAGAGAAGTAAGCAGGGCGGTATCCTCCGAAAGGGGAAGCATCGCCATAACGCCGCGTATGCGCAGGTTCGGATATCCGCGCAGCTTTGCGTACGCTGCCTCCGCGTTTTCGGGCGCGAATCCGCTTTTGGAAAGCTCGCTGCCGATATTTACTTCTATCAGGCAGTCTACCGTCCAATCCGCCCGTTGGGCGCGTTTTTGCAGCTCGTCGGCAAGTTCAGTGCGGTCGAGCGAGTGTATGAGATAAGTTTTGCCGATCAGGTATTTGACCTTGTTCGTCTGCAAATGCCCGATAAAGTGTCGGTTCGCCCCGTGCACGGCGTCATATTTTTCGGTAAATTCCTGCACCTTGTTTTCGCCTATGTCGCAAACGCCCGCGGCGATCGCCTCGTTGATTTCGTCGGGCGTGCGCGTTTTCGTCGCGGCGACGAGCGTTATTTTTTCCCCGAAGGGGTTGCCGCCCGCAATTTCCGCGAGCGCCTTTTTTACGTTTTCGGTAATCATGTTTTATCCCTCTCGGGCGGGCAAAGCCCGTCTTGAAAATATACGTTTATTATAGTACGCTTTGTACGGTTTGTCAACCGCATCGCCGCGGCAAGCCGTTCTCGCAGACTGTTCTCGGGGCGCCTCCGGCTTTTCGGTCAAAGGATACGTTTTTGGGTAAAGGCAAGCCGTGCGCGGGGGGCAAAAAATAAGGAGACGGCATCTGCGCCGCCTCCTTTTCCGCCATGCGGGGGAATTTAGATCCTTTCGCAAATAAGCTTGGTCATTTCGCTCCCTTTGACCTTTTTCATGCCCTCGCTCATGATGTCCGCCGTGCGGTAACCCTCGTCGAGCACCTTGTTCACGGCGTCTTCCACCGCTTTCGCCTCTTCGGTCATGTCGAAAGAGTCGCGCAGCATCATCGCCGCGGAGAGAATGGTCGCGATCGGATTTGCGATGTCCTGCCCCGCAATGTCGGGCGCGGAGCCGTGGATCGGTTCGTACAGGCCGCGCTTGGTCGCGCCGAGGGAGGAAGAAGCGAGCATGCCGATGCTGCCCGTGATCTGCGCCGCCTCGTCCGATAAGATGTCGCCGAAGATGTTGGAGGTGAGCACCACGTCGAACTGCGCGGGGTTTTTAACGAGCTGCATCGCCGTGTTGTCTACGAGCATGTCCGTAAGTTCCACGTCGGGATAGTCTTTTGCGACGTTATGCACGACTTCCCTCCACAGGCGGGAAGATTCCAGAACGTTCGCCTTATCGATGGACGTAACGTGCTTTCTTCTCTTTCTCGCCAATTCGAAGGCGATCTTTGCGATGCGCGTAACTTCCGAAACGTTGTACTTTTCGGTATCGAAGGCGTATTCGCCGCCCTCTTCGGTGCCCCTTCCGCGCTCGCCGAAGTAGATGCCGCCGATGAGCTCTCTCACGACCACGAGGTCGATGCCCTTTTCGGCGATGTCTTTACGGAGCGGGCAGGCGCCCGCCAATGCGGGGAAGAGTTTTGCGGGGCGCAGGTTGGAATAGAGGCCCAGCGCCGCGCGGATCTTCAAAAGTCCCGCTTCGGGGCGGAGGTGCCCGGGGAGTTTTTCGATGCGCTTGTCGCCCACGGCGCCGCCCACGGCGCCCAAAAGCACGCTGTCGGAAGCGAGGCAGCGGTCAATGGTGTATTGGGGCAGGGGTTCGCCCGTCTTTTCGATGGCGCATACGCCCATCAAAAGGTGTTCGAATTCAAATTCGTGCCCGAATTTTTCTCCGATCTTTTTAAGCACGGCGATGGCGCCGTCCGTGATCTCGGGGCCGATGCCGTCGCCCGCGAGCACTGCGATATGTTTTTTCATAAAATCACCTCTGTTGATTCGCTCAAATGGAATTTTCTTCGCCGTAAAAGACGAGTTTGTTTTTGGTGCCCATCGCGGTATAATCGAACACCGCGCGGTAGGTATGATAGGCGGCACGGGAAAGAAACACGCTCTTTCCCGAGATCGCCGCAAGGTCTTTGGGGCAGAGGGCCGCGTACGATACGAGCGGCGCGCCTTCGAGCATGCGTTTTTTGATCTCGTTCAGCGTGTCGCTGCGTTTGAGCCATTCTTCCCGCGTATAGCGTTCGGGGAGGGCGGGCACGGCGCGCGTTTCCCGCAGATATGCCTCCGCCTTTTCGGGCGGCAGGGCATAAAAAACCACCGAAAGGTTGTCGCCCAGCGCGGCGCAGGGGAAATTTACATCGGCCGCCGCCGCGTAAAAGCGCCCCGCATACCGTATCCAGCTTACGGATAAGATCGCCGTAAACAGCAGTACGAACGCCGCAACGCCCGTCAAAACCGCGCCGATGGGGAAGGGCGCCGCGAGCCAGCCCGCGACGGCAGCGCCCGCAAAGATCAGAAAGACGAGCGCGCACAGCGCCGAAACGGCATTTTTTTCAAAGCGCAGCGTGTGCTTTTTTTGTTTTGCCGCAGTCATTGCTCCGCACCGCCTATGGGAGGATTTTTCAAGAATTCGATGGTATTCTTTTCACGGGCGGCGCGCCACGCTTCTTCCGTTGCGGCATAGGCGTACATGCGCTCGCTCACGAATATTTTTTTGCCCTGTAAAAAGGGGAGATCTGCGGGGGTAAAATTGTCGAACTGCCGCCACGGGGCAAACTTCTTGCGCAGTTCCCTTTCCTTGGCGAGGTCGCGCTTTTGCATTGCCTTTGCCGCCTTTATCTCTTCTGCGGAAGGGCGTTCGCCTGCGGGGCGGTACATTTTCGCATAGCTGCTCACGCAGTGCTCCGTATATGTACGCGCGGCTTCTTCCGTGCCGCCGAATATTTCCAGATGCCCGTATTCGTTTATGAACGCATAGGGTGCGCCCTCGTCTTTTGAAAGCTTTTTAAAGGAACGCCAGCCGCGCAGGCTCAGTACAAAATTTGCCGCGGCGATCAGCGCAAACGCGCATACGATGCAGAGCGCCGCGACGCCGACCGTTCTCTGCATAAACCACAGGGCGGCGGTCAGCGCCGCAAACACGAGCAGCGCGGTGCCGTAGAGCGCCGTTTCGCGCACGAGGGCGGATCTTCTGTCGCGTAACTTTTTCATGCGTCAGCCGTTCGCCTTGATAGACGCGATCAGCCCGCCCTTGTCGATGATGTTCTGGATAAATTCGGGGAAGGGTTCGGCTTTGAATTTCTGCCCCGTCGTTTCGTTCACGATCTCGCCTTTGGAAAGGTCGCAGGATACGACGTCGCCCGCCTTGATGTTCTTCACCGCTTCGGGGCATTCGAGAATGGGCAGCCCGATATTGATGGAGTTGCGGTAGAAGATGCGCGCGAAGGAATTTGCGATGACGAGCGAAATGCCGCTCGCTTTGATGGCGATGGGCGCGTGCTCGCGCGAAGAGCCGCAGCCGAAGTTGTCTTCCGCCACGATGATGTCTCCCTTTTTCACCTTTTTCACGAAGTCTTTGTCGATGTCTTCCATGCAGTGGGAAGCAAGTTCTGCTTCCGAAGTGGTGTTAAGGTATCTTGCGGGAATGATGACGTCCGTATCGACGTCGCTTTTATATCTGAAAACTGTTCCGCGTACTTGCATTTTCGTTCACCTCTTATAAAGTTATTGAATGTCCGCAGGACTTGCCAGTTTGCCCGCGACCGCGCTCGCCGCGGCAACGTAAGGGGAGGCGAGGTATACTTCGCTGTCTACGTGCCCCATGCGCCCGACGAAGTTGCGGTTTGTCGTGGCGACGGCTCTTTCTCCCGCCGCCAGAATGCCCATGTGCCCGCCCAGGCAGGGCCCGCAGGTAGGGGTGGAAACGACCGCGCCCGCGTCGATGAATATATCGAACAATCCTTCGTGCATCGCCTGTTTCCAGATGGTGTTGGTCGCGGGGATCACGATGCAGCGCACGCCCTTGGCAACGTGTTTGCCTTTGAGTATCTCCGCCGCGATGCGAAGGTCGGAAATGTGCCCGTTCGTGCAGGAGCCGATGACGACCTGATCGATCTTCACCTCGCCCCACGCTTCGGGCGTTCTCGTGTTTTCGGGCAGGTGCGGGAAGGCGACCGTGGGTTCGAGCTTGCTCATATCCACCTCGATGACCTTTTCGTATTCTGCGTCGGCGTCCGCCTCGAAAACGCGAATCTCGCGCTTGAACCTGCCGTTCAGGTATTCGCGCGTCACGTCGTCTACGGGGAATATGCCGTTCTTCGCGCCCGCCTCGATCGCCATGTTGCAGATGGTGAAGCGGTCGTCGATGGAAAGATATTTTACGCCGTCGCCCGTGAACTCCATCGACTTATACAGCGCGCCGTCCACGCCGATGAGCCCGATGATGTGCAGGATCACGTCTTTGCCGCAGATGTACTTTGCGGGCTTGTTTTTGAGCACGAATTTGATCGCCGCGGGTACTTTGAACCAGCACTGTCCGCTCATCATGCCTGCCGCCATGTCCGTCGAGCCCACGCCCGTGGAAAAGGCGCCCAGCGCGCCGTAAGTGCAGGTGTGGCTGTCCGCGCCGATAACGAGGTCGCCCGCGCCCACGAGCCCCTGTTCGGGCAAAAGGGCGTGTTCGATGCCCATGCGCCCCACGTCGAAAAAGTTGTCTACGCCGTATTTGTTGGCAAAATTGCGCACGGTTTTTACCTGCTCCGCCGCCTTGATGTCTTTGTTCGGGGTGAAGTGATCCATCACCATGCTCACCTTTGCGGGGCATTTGATGCAGGAAAAGCCCGCCTTTTCAAATTCTTTTACCGCGACGGGCGAGGTGATGTCGTTGCCGAGCACCATATCCAGCTCGGCGTTGATGAGCTGGCCCGCTTTTACGCTTTCGAGCCCCGCGTGATAGGCGAGGATCTTCTGAGACATTGTCATTCCCATAAAAACAGTGTCCTCCTTTTTTCTTGATTTGGATTTGACAGCATTATATCATATATGCTATAATTTGTAAACGATTTATAAAATAGATAATTTTAATCGCTTTCATCGGAAAAACGAATAACGGTGCGCCTTGCGCCGCGCGGGAGGGAGAAATGAATACCGAATCCATCAAAACGTTTATCATGCTTTCCAAACTGAAAAATTTTACGCGCACGGCAGAGCGGCTGTACGTGGCGCAGTCCACCGTGACCAACCGCATCGGCGAGCTGGAAAACGAGACGGGCAAAAAACTGTTCGTGCGCCGCAGAGACGGCGTGGAACTGACCGAGGAAGGGGAGCTTTTTCTGGGTTACGCGCTGCGCATCGCCGAGCTGGAAGATTCCTTTATCCAGCAGGTCAATTCCTCCGCAAAATACGCGCGCAAGCTGCGGATCGGCGTCATCAACGCCGTATACGAGAGCGAATTGTATCCGCTCATCAGCGGTTTTTGCAGGGATAATCCGGAAATTGCCGTAAAGGTCGTGCTGGGGCATTCCGCCGACCTTTTGAGAATGCTGCAAGACGACGTGGTAGACGTGGCGTTTTCCTATATCCCGCTCAAAAAAACGGGGTTCGTCTGCCGCAGATTTTCCTCCGACGAGCTCGTTTTGCTCGCAAGCCCCGCCGCGAACGAATATAAGGGCGGCATCACGAAGGAGCAGCTCATATCTTCCCGCTATCTCATGTGCAATTTTGCCTTCGGCGAGGCGGGCGAATTCGTCCGCTCCCTCTTTCCGCCCCGCCACGCGTTCGGGTTCGAGATAGACAACAGCGGCAAAGTGATCGCCTATCTGAAAGACGGGCTCGGATACAGCTTTCTGCCGCGCAAAATGGCGGAAAGGGAACTTTCTTCGGGCGAGTTGGAGCAGGTGCACCCCCTCGATTTTTCGGCGCCCGAGATCGTGAGTTATTGTTCTTACAAAAAGGGGAATAAACTTACGGAGTTCTTTCTCGAACAGGCATAGCGGCAAAGCGCGGCGACGCGGGCCGCGGTTTGCCGGAAAATGGCGGAGAAACATTGCTTTTTTCAGGGCGGTATGTTATAATGCAAACAAAAAATATCCGCGGCCCCGCACGGCGGGGCTGCGTTCGGGAGCAAAACAGAATGGGTAAGATAAAAACGCCCGAAGAGATACGGGAAGAACTTTTTGAAAGATATCCCGCGCTGGAAAGCTGCCGCGGGGAATTTGACGCGATGTACGAGGCGTGCGTGCGTGCCTATGAAGGCGGCGGCAAGGTGCTCGTCGCGGGCAACGGCGGGAGCGCCGCCGACGCGGAGCACATCGTGGGAGAGCTGATGAAGTCGTTTTTGGTACGGCGGCCCGCCGACGCCGCGCTGTGCGCCGCATTGCGGGAAAAATTCGGCGAAGAGGGCGCGCGCATCGCGGGGAATTTGGAAGGAGCGCTCGCGGCGGTACCGCTCACCTCCATGCCGGCGCTCTCCACCGCTTTTTTGAACGACGTAGACCCTCTGCTGGTTTTCGCGCAGATGCTTTCCGGCTACGGCAGAAAGGGCGACGTGTTCATCGGCATCACCACGAGCGGAAACTCTAAAAACATACTGAATGCGTTTATGGTCGCAAAGGCGATGGGCGTCACCGCCGTCGCGCTGACGGGCGAGGGGGGCGGAAGCAGCCTTTCGCTCGCGGATATATGCGTGCGCGTGCCCGAAAGGGAAACATTTAAAGTGCAGGAATACCACCTGCCTGTATATCACGCGCTGTGCGCCATGCTCGAAGCGCGCTTTTTCGGCGACAGGGCGCTCGCCCGCTGAAAAAGGGAGAAAAGAATGGGAAAGATCAAGAACTTTTGCAAGCGCAACGGCATCAATTTGAAAACGCCCAAAGGTTGGGCACAGTTTTTTCGCCGCTGCATGCAGTTTGCAAAGAAAAACAAGGGGCACCTGATCAAGTCTGCGTGCCTGAAAATTGCGGGCGGCGTGCCTTCGGGCGAGAGGGAACAGGAGCCGGCGCTCACTTATGCGAACATACGCGCCGCATGCGTTCCGAAGCAGCGCGAACTCGGCGCGCTCGCCGCGGCGATCCCCTCTCTCAAAAGGCAGATCTCTTTTACCGCCGTCGTCATGGCGGAGGAATGGGGGGAGCCGCTCGAAGATCTTTTGTGGGACGTTAAAAAGCAGATCTTCCCCGCAAAAGAGGTGCTTCTCTGCGGCGGGCGCCGCAAAGAGGGGCATGAAGGCGTTGCGTCCGAATATCTGCGCGTGGAAAGCACAGGCGCCGCGCTTGCCATGGCTACGGGCGACTACGTGCTGTTTTTGCGCGAAGGAGACCGATTGGAGCGGGAAACGCTGTTTGAAATGGCGTTCGAGATCAACCGCAGGGGTGGAGAACCCGTCGCCGTCTATACCGATCACGACGTTATCGGAAAGGACGGATACGGCGACCCTTTCTTTAAACCCGGTTATTCCCCCGAACTGTTGCTTGCGTACGATTACGTGTGCGGCGCGTACGCCGCTCGCAGGGAGGCGCTCGCGCAGATCGAATTGAATGAAACGCTGCCCGTGGCCCTGTTTTTATACGACGTATTGCTGAAACTGGCGGAAGCGGGAAGCATGTATCACGTTGCAGGCCCGCTCTTTCATCTCAAAGACAGGGCTCCGTGCGCGGAGGACTTGTTCGCTGCCGTGCGCAGGGAAGCGCTCGCGCGGCGGGGCGGCGGCGCCGTTCTGCGTAAAAACGAGTACGGCAATCCGTCTGCGGAAACGCTCTTGCGCGGCGAGCCGCTCGTTTCCATCATCATTCCCACCTGCTACGCGCAGGATCACATCGAAAAGTGTCTCGATTCCGTTTACGGCAGAACGTCGTATAAAAATTACGAGGTCATCGTCGCCGACAATTCCCGTAAACCGAAAGAATCCGGCGAAAAACGGCTGAAAAAGTATGCGGAAAGGGGCTGCCGCATTTTGTATGTGAACGAACCGTTCAACTGGGCGCGCCTCAACAACCTTGCCGCCAAAGAAGCAAAAGGGGAGTTTTTTCTCTTTCTCAACGACGATACCGAGATCATTACCCCCGATTGGTTGCAGCGCATGGCGGCGGAAGCCGCCCGCCCCGACGTGGGCGAAGTCGGCCCGCTCCTGCTTTTTCCTGACGGGACGGTGCAGGAGGCGGGCATGTTCCTTGCGGAAAACGGCGGGGGCGCAAAGCATTGGTTTTTCGGGCAGAAGGAGGATTGCCGCGCATATCGCGACCTTTTGCATTTCAGGCGGGAATGTTCCTTTGTAACGGGCGCCTGCGCCATGGTAGAGCGCAAAAAATTTGAGGCGCTCGGCGGGTTCGACGAGCGGTTTGCCGTCGTTTCAAACGATGCGGAATTCGGCCTGCGGCTCAGGGAAGCAGGCTTCCGCAACCTATATCTTCCCGATGTAAAGATCACCCACGATGAAAAATCGACCCGCGGCAAAAAAGGAGAGGCGGAGGGCGAAAAACTTGCGTGGGAAGTGCTCGGCGAAAAGTTTTGCCTCGGAGACGAGTATTTCAACGTGTATTTCGACCGTTACGAGCCGACTCCCGTACCCGACGTTTACCCGCCCCGCGCCATGCTCACGGGCAGCCCTACCATAGCGCGCAATCTCATAAAGCGGATATTGCTTGTCAAGCTCGATCATATCGGCGACAATATCATCGCCTTTCCCGCGGTGCGGAAAATACGCTCTCTTTTCCCCGACGCCCGTATCGACATGCTCTGCGCCCCCTGGTTCAAGGGGCTTTGGGAAGCGCAGCCGGAGATCGACCGCGTCATCACCTACGAATTTTTCACCCAGCGCTCGCAGGACGGCGTTTCTGCGGACGAGAAAGAACTCAAAGAGCTGATGTCGGCGTTGAAAAAGGAGCATTACGATCTTTCCGTACATCTGAGGCGGCACGAGGAGACGAAATTTATCGCGGCGCAGGCGGCCGATTACTGTCTCGCGTTCAGCGGCGACCCCGAATACGACGAGATCGCGTTCCCCGTTCCCGCCATGAGAGACAAGCGCCTGCGCGTGCCGAAGTGGAGCATGCGCGATCAGCTCATGTCTTTGGCAGACTACCTCGACGGCGAACCGTCGTTCGACCGGCCGGTGGAAGTTTCCGATGAAACGAAGCAAAAGATGCGCGCGTTCGCCGCGCAGATCCCGCAGTTTTCCGCGCCGATCGTCGTCGGCATACATGCGGGTGCCGGCAGTGATTTCCGTCAATGGGGCGCGCAAAAATTTGCAAGGCTTTGCAATCTGATCCTTTCGCACACGCCGGCGAGCGTGGTGCTTTTCGGAGGAAAAGGGGAGATCCCCATCAACGAAGAGATCCTGTCCGGCATTGCCGACAAGTCGCGCGCCGTTTCGGTGGCGGGCATGCAGAATCTTCTCGAATTTTGCGAACTCGTAAAATATACCGACTATTTTATCGGCAACAACAGCGGCCCGAAGCATATATCGGGCATTCAGGGGGTTCCCACGCTCTCGATCGACGGGCTTTCCGCCGAACAGGAATGGTCTGCGCCCGGGCCCGTGCATATGTCGGTGCGCAAGGTAATGAACTGCGCTCCCTGCCCCCATTACATGAAAGAGCAGTGCCCGAAGGAGGGCGGCGTCTGTCTGATACGCCTGGGCGCCGGCGACGTATGGCGCGCGCTTGAAAGGCTCATGCTTTTATATCCGAAGCACAAAGGGGAACAGAATGGATAACGAACTCTGGGAAAAACTGGAAGGAAAAAAAGTACTGGTCGCGGGAGATTTTATGATCGATCGCTACATCGAAGGCGAAGTGCGGCGCATCTCTCCGGAAGCGCCCGTACCCGTCATCGAAGTGCGTTCGGAGCGCGAAGTGCCCGGCGGCGCCGGCAATGTGATCAACAATATACTCTCCCTCGGGGGCGCGGCGCGCGCCGTCGGGTGCCTCGGCACCGACGCGGAGGGAGACGCGCTCCTTTCCATGCTCAAAGGGCGCGGCGCAGACGTCTCCTTTATTTTTCGGGACAAGGCGCGCCCGACCATCGTAAAAACGCGCGTGGTGTCGGGCTTTCAGCAGTTTCTGCGTTACGATAAAGAAAAGATCGCGCCGCCGTCCGTCGAATGCATGCGCTTTTTCCGCCTGCATGAAGAGGAGATCTTCGAGGGCGCGGACATCGTGCTCCTTTCCGACTACGGCAAGGGGACTTTTACGCAGGAATGCGCGCAGTTCTTCATTCAGGGCGCGCGCAGGCGCGGCCTGAAAGTGGTCGTCGATCCCAAAGGCAGGGATTACAGCCGCTATTACGGCGCAACGGTCTGCACGCCCAATTTAAAAGAGCTGAAAGAGGCGAGCGGCATGCCCGCCGAAAGCGAAGAGGAACTTCTGGCGGCAGCCGAAATGGTGCGCGGGGAAAACGGACTGGGCAACGTTCTCGTTACCCGTTCGGAAAAAGGAATGTCTCTGATCCCGGGCGCGAAGGGAAAGAAAGATGACTATCCCGCTCTCGCGAAGGAAGTGATCGACGTGACGGGCGCCGGCGATACCGTCGTATCCGTCATCGCGCTCGCGCTGGCGGCGGGGCTTCCCTTTTCCAAGGCGTGCAAAATGGCGAACAGGGCGGCGTCCGTCGTCGTTTCGAAATTCGGTTCCGCAACGGCTACGCGCGTCGAGCTCATCGGCGATTCCCTCTCCAAAAAGGAGACGATCCCGCAAAAGGACGCGGCGCTGCTTGCCGACTGCCTGCGCGCGCAGGGCAAAAAGATCGTATTTACCAACGGTTGTTTCGATATACTGCACGCGGGGCATATCTCCTCCTTCCGCCGCGCCCGCGAGCTCGGCGACGTGCTCGTCGTAGGGCTCAACAGCGACGCTTCCGTACGGCGCATCAAGGGCGAAAAGCGCCCCGTGATCGGTGAAAAAGACCGCGCCGCCCTCCTTTTGGGGTTGGAAACGGTCGATTACGTCATCATCTTCGGGGAAGACACGCCCGAAGGCCTGATCCGTGAGATCCGCCCCGACGTGCTCGTAAAGGGCAAAGACTGGGAGAGCAAACAGCCCGTGGCGGGGCAGCGCTTTGTGGAATCGTACGGCGGAAGAGTCGCCTTTATGCAGCTGGAAGAGGGGCTTTCCACAACGTCGATCATCGAAAAGATCAAAAAATCGTATGCAGACTGAAAAGAGGGCGGTCTTTTTTGACCGCGACGGCACACTCATCGAGGAGAGGCATTATCTGAAAGACCCTGCGGGGGTCGTGCTTTCGGCGGGCGCGGCGGAATGCCTGCGCGCGCTCAAAGAGGCGGGCTTTCTTCTCATAGTCGTCAGCAACCAGTCGGGCGTGGCGCGCGGCATGATGACGGAGGAAGACGTGCGCCGCGTCAACGCGCGCCTGTGCGAATTGACGGAGGCGGCGGGTGCGCCGCTCGACGCCGTATATTACTGCCCGCATCTGGCGGGCGGCACCGTTGCGGAATACGCCGTGGAATGCGGCTGCCGCAAACCCAAACCCGGCATGGCGGCGCGCGCCGCGGCGGAGCTGGGCGTGGATCTTGCCCGCTCGTACATGGTCGGAGACAAGGCCGCAGACGTGTTTTTCGGGAAAAACGGCGGCATGCGGCGGAGCTTTCTCGTCGGCACGGGTTACGGCGCCGCGGAAAAGGAGAAGATCTCAGGCGTGCGCGGGGCGGAATTTGTTTCATCTTTGCGGGAAGCCGCCGAAAAGATCCTCGCGGATAAATGAGACCGCATCGCGTATCTGCCGCGTTTTACCCACATTTTTCGGATAGTTTGTGGATAAAGTTGTACAAAAGTTGTGTAGAAATTGTAAAAAGGCGGCGATATGCCGCTTTTTTTGACGAAAAATGCCGAAAATGTAGAAAAATACAGCCGATTTTATCTGTGGACGGGCATTGCGCCGCGCAGCGCGGCGCCGTTGTTGACAAAGCGCGCCTGAATGTGATACAATGGCGCGGACAAGCGGAGGAGATCCATGGCAACAAGCTACGAAGAAAAGTTGGAAAAGCTGAAAAACGGGGCGCAGCTGCTCTCTTTTTCCGCGCCCGCATTGCATACGGCGGCGTTTTCCGTCGTATTTCCCTTTGTTCCCGAGGGCAGGGCAGGGGCGTATCACTGCGTAGAGCATCTGTTTTTCGAGCGGGCGGGCAAACGGCGCGCGCCCGAGATCAATGCGGAAATGACGGCGCGCGGTTCCGAGATCAACGGCTATACCGCCAAAAATTATATGTGCTTCAACTTTGTCTGCCGCAAGGAGGTGTTCGCCGAACAGCTTTCCCTGCTCTATTCCATGCTCACGCAGAAAGAATACGGGGAAGAAGAGGAACAGTCCGTGCTCGACGTGATCGCAAACGAGATATTCGAGTACGAATTTTACGACAACCGCACCGCAGACATTCTGCGCGAAGCGTGGTACGACGAGCGGTTTACGAAATCCGTACTCGGCACGGCGGAAGATCTTGACCTGTTTACCGAGGAGGAGATCGATGCCGCGCGCGAGAGCCTTTTTACCGACGGCATGACGATTTTTCTCGCCGGCGCCTTTTCGGAGGAAGACATCGGCGCGGTGCCCCGCGTGAAAACAAGGTTGAACTTTCGAGTTCTGCAAGGCTGACTGTTTCTTCTTTGCTGTTGGCATTGTATATGATTTTCAAGTGGTCGTCGTACAGGTAAATTGAGTTGATAAACGTATCTATTA
>DXCL01000017.1 GCA_019115995.1 Candidatus Borkfalkia avistercoris | reverse complement strand
AGCGCGGCGAACAGCACGAGCACAAAGAAGACCGCGCCGATCACCCTGCCGCCGAACATGCCGTTGAACATCTGCGGCAGCACGACGAACATGAGAGAAGGGCCCGACTGCCCCATCGCCTCTTCCGCCGCGGCGCCGCCGCCCGTAACGGAAAAGATGGACGGAATGACGATAAGCGTGGCAAAAATGGCAAAGAGCGTATCGCACAGCGCGATCTGAACGCCGGAACTTTGAATGCTGGCGCTCTTTTTCATGTACGAGCCGTAAGTGATCATGATGCCCATGGCGAGCGACATGGAGTAAAAGAGCTGCCCGAGCGCCGCGAGCAGTGTTTCCGCACGGAAATCGGAAAAATCGGGCACGAAAAGTTTTTTGACGCCTTCGAGCGCACCCGGCTGGCAGCAGGCATAGACCGCCAAAAACACGGCGAGCACCGCCAGAAGAGGCATGAGGATCTTGCTGACACGCTCGATGCCCTTCTGCACCCCGAACACGACGACGAATACCGTTGCCGCCGCAAAGATGAGAAAGAACACGATAGGCTCCCACGTGCCGCCCGTAAATGCGGTGAAATATTCGCCCGCGGCAGCCTGACTGCTAAAAGAGCCAGTATCGCCCGTTATGAACGCCCATATATATTTGACTACCCAGCCGCCGATGACGCAGTAGTACGGCACGATGATGACGGGTACGATCAGGCAGAAGAAGCCCAGCCATTTGAATTTTTTGTTGAGGGCGGCAAACGCCCCGATAACGCCTTTGCCCGTCTTCCTTCCGATGGCGATCTCCAAAATGAGCAGGCAGAAACCGAAGGTGGCCGCCAAAGCGACATAGCAAAACAAAAACATGCCGCCGCCGTACTGCGCCGCAAGATAGGGAAAACGCCACAAATTCCCCAACCCGACAGCGGAACCCGCCGCCGCAAGCACAAAGCCGAGTTTTCCCGTAAATCCGCCGTGTTTTTTGGCGGGCTGCCCTTCCGCCTCGGGAGCGCCGTCAGCGGCGGGCGCTTCTTCGGCAATGTCGCCGACGAGCGGCGTATTGTCTTCTTTCATCATAGACCTCTCATAGACTTTATTTTTGCAGGGCGGCGCCTTTGCCGCCCTCTTCTCCTCATTCGATCAACTCTCTCGTTCGATCAGCCCGTGCCGCCAGAAGTTCCCTCGTCTCCGGGAGAAGGATCTTGCAGCGGCTCTTCTTCAATTAGTTCGTCGACGGGGGAGGCAGCCGTCTCTTCCGCCGCGCCGCCGACCGTACCGGCGGCCTCAGCCGCCTTGACGTCTTTCATCTTCGGGTATTTCTTAAAATACGCCTTCGTTTCCCGCGCAACCACGCCCGACAAGAGCAAAAGCGCAATTAAATTAGGGATCGCCATCAGTCCGTTGAAGATATCGGCGATGTTCCAAACCGCCGCGACCGTCATGTACGGCCCGATGAACACGGCGAGGATATAGAGCGTGCGATAGAGATAAATGGCAAACTTTTTCCTGCCCGCGACGTATTCGAGGCACCTCTCGCCGTAAAAATTCCAACCCAATATGGTGGTGAAGGCAAAAAAGATGAGGCAGACCATTAAAATGACAGGCCCCGCCGCACCCAAAACACCGGGAAGCCCGGCAGAAAACGCCTCCATCGTGACTGCGACGCCTTCGATGTCTGCTACGCGCCAAGCTCCCGTGATGACGATGGCAAGCCCCGTCATCGTGCAGACGATGAGCGTATCGAGAAAGGTGCCCGTCATGGAAACGAGCCCCTGCCTTACGGGTTCCTTCGTTTTTGCCGCGGCCGCCGCGATCGGCGCGGAGCCGAGCCCCGCCTCGTTGGAAAAAATGCCGCGCGCGATGCCCTTCTGCATGGCGACGAAAAAGCTGCCCGCAATACCGCCCGCGACCGCACGGGGATTGAACGCCCCCACGAAGATCTGACCGAACGCGGCGGGGATCTCCGTGACGTTTGCGCCCAGAATGACGAGGCAGACCGCCACATACAGTATGACCATGAACGGCACGACCGTTTCTGAGACCTTTGCGATGCGCTTGACTCCGCCGAGGAGCACGAGCCCGACGACGATCGTAAGGAGAATGCCCGCGATGACGACCGCGAGATTGTATTCCATGCCGAAGAGGGTGAGCTCGGGCGCGGAAGTAAAGATATTGCCGACCGCGTCCGTTATGCTGTTGACCTGAGAAAAGGTGCCTATGCCGAACAGCCCCACGCACATGCCGAGCACGGCGAAAATGACGGCGAGGAACTTCCAGCGCCTGCCGAGCCCGTTTTCAATATAATAAAAGGGCCCGCCGAGCGTATGCCCGTCGGCATACACGCGCCTGTACTTGACGGCAAGCAGCCCCTCCGCATACTTGGTCGCCATTCCGAAAAAGGCGGCGAGCCACATCCAGAAGAGCGCCCCGGGGCCACCTGCCGTGATCGCCGTTGCCACGCCCACGATGTTGCCCGTACCGATGGTCGCCGAAAGCGCCGTGCACAGCGCGCCGAAGCTGGAAACCTCGCCTGCGCCCTCTTCTTTATGGAACATGTACTTGAAAGCGCGGCCGAGTTTGCGCACGGGCACGAACAGCAGGCGCACCGAAAGGTAGACGCCCGCGCCCAAAATGAGCACGATGAGGGGAATCCCCCACACGAAATCGTCTACCGCCTGAATGATCTCACCGAATGACATTGGTTCTTCTTATGCCAAAAAAGAAAGCCGCCCGAAAGCGACCGAGGGAAATAAAACCGCTCTGTCCTCTTTGCCTGAGAGATAGCCGCACTGCGTGCGGGTTACACCTTCGGCGCCGTTTTTTGGTCTCTCCAGAGTAATTTACGGGTATAGTATAGAGAAAAAAAACGCGCTTGTCAACCTTTATCGGCCGTGCGGCGCATTTTAACGGGCGCGGAATCGGCTTTTTTATAAAATAACGCTTGACCGCGCGGTTTCTCCGTGATAAAATAAAAGTGCACAAGGGGGGGGCGGAAAGCCCGCCATGCGAACGGGAGGCGAAATGTACATTTCTTGCAGATAACAATTTTACGCGGAACAACGGGCGGCAAAAACCGCTCTTTTCCGCGCGTTGTCGCAAGAGATATTTTCGGATAAACATACGCGGAGCCGCGGGATTTTCTCTTGCGGCTCCGCGTCTTTTTTTTGCGCACGGCTCCAAGATCACGAGAAGGAAAAAGAAGGAGAACCCATGTCACAGATCAACATAAAAAATCTGACCTATCGCTATCCCGGCGCTTACGATAACGTATTTGAAAACTTTTCCGTCACGCTCGACACCGATTGGAGACTCGCCCTTACGGGCAGGAACGGACGGGGAAAGACCACCCTGTTAAAGCTTATCGGCGGGGAGCTTTCCCCGGACGAAGGAGGCGCGTCGTGCGCCGGCGCATGCGAATACTTCCCCTTTTCCGTTCCCGACGCGCCCGACGCCCTCTCCGCGCTGTACTGCGCGCGGCCCGAGCTCGAACTGTGGCGGTTAAAAAAGGAGATGCGCGGGCTGGAACTTGCGGAGGAAACGCTCGAAAAGCCCTTCGGTACGCTTTCTGGCGGGGAACGGACGAAGCTTCTGCTTGCCGCCCTGTTTTCGGAGGAAAACGCATTCCTCCTGATAGACGAACCGACCAACCACCTCGACGAGACGGGCAGAAAACGGCTCGCCGCTTACCTGAAAGAAAAGCGCGGGTTTATCCTCGTGTCGCACGACAGGGATTTTCTGGACGCATGCTGCGACCATATACTCGTTTTGGAGGCGGAGGGAGCAACGCTCAGAAAGGGCAGCTTTTCCGATTGGTTCAAAGACAAGGCCGCCGCCGACGCCGCCGAACGGGAAAAGAACGCGCGGCTGGCAAAGCAGATCGACGCGCTCAAAGCTTCCGCCGAGAGGACGAGTTCCTGGGCGAACAAAGTGGAAGCGAGCAAAAATCAAAAAGTTTCCGGACTGCGGCCGGACAAAGGGCATATCGGCGCAATGGCGGCAAAAATGGCAAAGCGCGCCAAAAGCACCGAACAGCGGAGAGAAAAGGCGATTGAGGAAAAGAGCGCGCTCCTGAAAAACGCGGAGTTTTACGGGGAGATGAAGCTCAGTCCCCTGCCCTTCCGCGCGGAGGCGCTCTGCGCCCTCTCGCACGTTTCTGCGGGATACGGCGGAAGGGCCGTCGTGCAAGACGTGAGCACGGAGATCCGCCGCGGAGAACGGATCGCCGTGCGGGGCGCGAACGGGTGCGGCAAGAGCACGCTTTTGAAATTGGCGGCAGGCGAGCTTTCCCCTATGCAGGGTATATTTTCAAAGCCGAACGATCTGATCGTTTCCTATCTTCCGCAGGATACAGGCGGGCTTTGCGGGTCTTTATACGGGTTTGCCGAAGTGCACGGGGCGGAGCCGTCGCTCGTGATGGCGATCCTGAACAAGCTCAACTTTCGCAGCGCCCTGTTTGAAAAGGATATCTCCCTTTACAGCGAAGGGCAGAAAAAGAAGGTCGCGCTCGCCGTTTCTCTCGCGACGCCCGCCCATTTGTACGTGTGGGACGAGCCGCTCAATTATATCGACCTCGTTTCGCGCATACAGGTGGAGCAGCTGCTCTTGAAATACGAGCCGACTCTCCTGTTCGTCGAGCACGACGCCGCGTTCGTGCGAAACGTCTCCACAAGGACGATCGAATTTTAAAAATAAATGCGGGAGGCGCCCGCTTCGGCGGGCGCCTCCCGTACGCCTGCCGTTTGCTTTACCCCAGTTTTTCCTTCATTTCCGTTACGATGCGGCTTTCGATGCGCGAGATCTGCACCTGCGATACGCCGATCACTTCGGCGACTTCGCTCTGCGTCATATCGCGGAAATACCGCAAAAAAATGATCTTCCTCTCCCGCTCGGGAAGCGCGGCGATCGCGCTTTTGAGTTGCAGTTTTTCGATCATATCGTCCTGATCGTCGAGCGCGGGGAGCCGGTCGAGCAGTTCGTGAGAATCTTCGTCTTTGTATTCGCCCTTTTCATAAATGGATACGGGCATGCGCGACGAGCCCATAATGAACACAGCCTCGCTCTCCTCCACGCCGAATTCTTCGGCGATCTGCTTCACCGTGGGCGGCCTGCCGTACCGGACGGAATACTCTTCGATAAACGCATTCATCTTTTTCGCCGTCGATTTTATGGCGCGCGAAACCTTTACGGAGCCGTCGTCGCGCATGAAGCGCTTGATCTCCCCCGCGATCATCGGCACCGCATAGGTGGAAAATTTGACGCCGTAGCTTTCGTCGAAGCCCTGGATCGCTTTCAGCAATCCCATGCCCGCGAGCTGATACAAATCGTCGAATTCCACCCCCTTGCCCAGATAGCGCTTTACGATGCTTTTGAGCAGGGAGGCATTGTGTTCGAGCAGCGCTTCCTTCGCGCGCTCGTCGCCCTGTTTTGCGGCGCGGATATAGCCGTACGTTTCTTCATCACTCAGCATTTGCCACTTCCGAACTCTTATTGCGCCCGAAGTATTTGGACATGCGCACGCAGGTGCCGCCGCCCCTGGAAGAGTTCACCGCAAAATCCGACATGAATGTTTGCATGATGGTGAAGCCCATACCCGAACGCTCCTCCTCTTCCGCCGTGGTATAAAAGGGTTCGAGCGCCTTTTTCAGGTCGTCGATCCCCCTGCCGAAGTCGGAAATCTGGATATGTACGGCGCCCGCCTCCGTTTCGCACTCGATGACGATTTTGCCCGGCTCGCCGCGGTATGCATGCACGATGCAGTTGGTAACCGCTTCGCTCACCGCCGTCTTTACGTCGGAAAGCTCGTCGAGCGAAGGGTCGAGCGCGAGGCAGAAAGCCGCCACCGCGTTGCGCGCGAAGGGCTCGTTTTCGGAAATGGCGGAAAATTCCAGCTTCATATGGTTTTTCATGAATATTCTCCTCTATATTTTGGGAATGAGCGTATAGATGCCGCTTACGGAGAGCACCTTGTCCGCCGCGGCGGAAGCGCCGCGCACGAACAGGGGCGTCTGATAGCGTTTGAGCTTTTTGTATCTGCCGATGAGAAAGCCGATCGCGGCGGAATCCATAAAACGGACTTCCGCAAGGTCGATGACCACACGGCTCACGCCCGCGTGCTCGTCGATCTCCCTGTCGGCGCGCTCACGCGCGGCGCGGGCGCTGTATTCGTCTAACTCACCCGAAAGATATATGTACAGCGTTTCGGCTGTGCCTCTTACCGTTATGTTCATGATGCGCTCCGTGTTCCGGGGGCGTTCCCCTCGTTATTTCCTGTGTTATCATACCATTCGCCGAAGAAAAGATTTTGCGATAATATGGCCCGGGCGGAAAAGTTTTGTCGAAACGGCTTTTGCCCGCGGGCACAAAAAAAAGAGTGAAAAACTCTGAAAAAACCATAAAAAAACAGTTGACTTTTTTTGCTATATATTATAAAATAGCTAAGCGTTGTGATTGAAGCAATGTAACCCGTAATCAGGGGCCTTTAGCTCAGTTGGTTAGAGCGGTCGGCTCATAACCGATTGGTCCGCGGTTCGAGTCCGTGAAGGCCCACCAATAATTTTTTTGGCCCGGTAGTTCAGTTGGTTAGAACGCCAGCCTGTCACGCTGGAGGTCGACGGTTCGAGACCGTTCCGGGTCGCCACTCTTATGAGAAAGCCTGTTTGATAGCATATGTGGGCTGCCAAGCAGGCTTTAA
>DXCL01000016.1 GCA_019115995.1 Candidatus Borkfalkia avistercoris | reverse complement strand
CGGGAAGCGCGCCGCTCTTTGTATATTTACTATTTATACTTACTATTGTTTCGAGCGGAACACTTCGGTGGGCGGCTTGTCGTAGTATTTCGCGAAATTTCGGTAAAAAGTCGTCATCGAATCGAAGCCGTTTGCGAACACGAGGTCGGAAAGGTTCGGGTTTTCCGTCCTTCTCGCCTCGCTTATGAGGTTCCTCACGCGCACCGCGTTGATGTAACCGTTGAGCGATTCGCCTATGTAACTGTTGAACAGGCGGGAAAAATAATATTTGTTGTACCCGAAAACGGAGGAGAGCATTTCCAGAGAAAGGGGTTCTCGGTAATGGTCGTCTATATAATTGAGAGCGGAAACGATGGTTCCGATGTTGGGCGCGGGGGTGGCGGGCACGCGCGCATAGTGATCGAGCAGGCTCCCTATAATGATGTCGATATATCCCTTTTGCACGAGCGCGGGCAGGTTCTTTTGCTTGTTCAGCGCCGCAAAGTGGGGCAGCAGGGTGCGGTTGAAGGAGGCGTCGGAAAGTTTTGCGGGCAGGGTTTCCGTCTGGAATATGCCGGCAAAATCGTCGGAATAGCGCGGCCCGATAATGATCACGAAGTTGGTATATTCCGGCGCGGGAGAGAGCGCGTGTATGCCGCACTTGTGCACGAAAACGATCTCGTCTTTTGTGCAGCGGAATCCGACCCCGTTTACCTCGCAGTCCACCGTTCCCTCCGTGATATACAGGAGTTCTATACAGCGGTGAAAATGCGCGGGCGTATTCGAATTGCGGCTTTTGAAGAATTCGACGCGATCCGCCTTGTCGTGTTGCGGTTCGTAATACGGTAAATTTTTCATGATGTCAATAAACGGTAGATTTTTATAAAAATATGCGTGGAAATCCGCAATTTTCAGTGGTATTATATCATTGAAATAAAGTTAAGTCAACCATAGGAGCAAATATTATGAAAATTGCGATCATCGGTTACGGCGGCATGGGGTCTTTTCATGCCGAAAGTTTAAAGCATTACGGGCAGACTTCACCCGAATATCCGCTCGAACTTGCGGGCATATACGACATCGCCCCTGCGCGCGCGGAAGCGGCAAAGGAGAAGGGGATCCGTGCCTTTCTGAGCGCGGAGGAGATCTGGAAAGACAAGTCTGTCGGCGCCGTGCTCATCGCAACCCCCAACGATATCCATGCAGAGTATGTGAAAGCCGCGTCCGCGGCGGGCAAGCACATCATATGCGAAAAGCCGATCGCCCTTACCGAAAAGCAGGCGGAGGAGATGTACGGCTATGCGGAAAAGGCGGGCGTCGTGTTCGAGGTGCATCAGAACCGCCGCTGGGACGAGGATTTTCTCACCGTCAAAAACATATACGACCATGCCGAATACATCGGCGACGTGTACCGCGTCGAATCGCGGGTAATGGGCGGCAACGGCATTCCGGGCGACTGGCGCAAAAAGGCCGCACAGGGCGGCGGCATGATGCTCGACTGGGGCGTGCACCTCATAGACCAAATGCTGCAAATGGTAAAAAGCCCGATCGTTTCGCTGTACTGCGAATACAGTTATATTTACGGGGAAGAAGTGGAAGACGGCTGCCGTCTGAGCGTAAAATTCGAAAACGGAGTGGAATACCTCGTGGTCGTTTCCACAGACTGCTTCCGCAATCTTCCGCGCTGGCAGGCATACGGCACGGAAGGCACGGCTACCGTTGCCGATTGGGATCTTTCGGGCGGCTTGACCCGCGCGATCGTCAGGCACGACGACAATATCGCGGGCATTCGCGCAGGGAACGGTTTTACGCGCACCATGGCGCCGCGCATCGGCGACACGGTGGAGCAGAAGCCTCTTCCCGTCGTGCGGGCGGAACCGTTCGCCTTTTATAAAAACTTTGCGGCGGCGTGCGCGGGAAAAGAAGAGCGGCGCATCAAAAAAGAGGAAGTGCTGCGCGTGTTCCGCGTCATGGAAGCTGCGGCGCGTTCCGCAAGGGAAAACGTCGTGATCAAAGAGAAAATCTGACTTCGGCGGGCGTTCGTTCGCCCGTATCCGGAGAAAAAAATATATCCGTTAAGAAAGGAGAAAAAGGAAAATGAAGATCAGTGTGGTGAGCGGGATCCTCGGCGATTACAGCCTCGACGAGAGCCTTGCCTATCTCTCCTCGCTCGGGGTAGACGAGTTCGAGCTGGGCGTCGGCGGCTATCCCGGCAAGGCGCATGCCGACGCGCTCGTTCTGAGCAAAGACAAGGCCGCGAGGGAAAAGCTGCTGGAAACTTTCAAAAAGCACAACATGGGCATTTCCGCGCTTGCGGTGCACGGTAACTGCGTGCACCCCGACAAAAAGACGGCCGCCGCGTTCGAGGCGGATTTCGAAGCGGCGTGCGTGCTCGCGGGGCAGATCGGCATAGACCGCATCGTTACCTTTTCGGGGTGCCCCGGTTCGGATAAAGACGCAAAGGCGCCGAGTTGGATCACCTGCGCATGGCCGCCCGACTATCCGAAGGCGCTCGAATGGCAGTGGAACGAAGTCCTCATACCGTATTGGAAAAAAGCGGTCAGATTTGCGGCGGACAACGGCGTAAAGCGGATCGCGCTGGAAATGCACCCCGGATTTTGCGTGTACAACCCCGCTACCTGCCTGCGCCTGAGAGACGCGGCGGGCGATCTGATCGGGGCGAACATCGACCCCTCTCATCTCTTCTGGCAGGGCATGGACATATTGGACGTGATCCGCGAATTGGGAGAAAAGAAGGCGATCTATTACTTCCACGCAAAGGATACGCAGATCATGGAAAACGTCGTGCGTAAAAACGGCGTGCTCGATACCAAGTCGTTCACCGAGGCAGACGGGCGTTCGTGGATCTTCCGCACCCTCGGCTACGGGCACGGGGAAGATCTGTGGAAGCAGATATTCTCCCTTTTGAAGATCATGGGCTACGACGATTCCATATCCATCGAGCATGAAGACGGGCTCATGTCGCCGAAGGAAGGGCTGGAAAAGGCGATCAGGCTCGTCAAAGAGAGCATCATCAGAGAGAGCAACACCAATATGTGGTGGGCATAAAGCGAGGAGGCGGAAAAATGAAATTCGGCGTTCAGTTATACAGCCTGCGCGAGATGGCGGAAAGAGAAGGCGCGGAAGCGGTGCTAAAAGCGGTCTCCGAGGCGGGTTACGACGGCGTGGAGTTTGCCGGCTTTTACGGCAAAACGCCCGAAGAGATGAAGGCGCTTTTGGAAAAGTACAAATTGATCCCCGTATCCGCGCACATAGGCGCCGGCGCGGTGGAGGAAAACCTGCCTTACATCGACGCGCTCGGCATCAGATACGTATTTATCCCGTGGGTGAGCACGGAAACTTTTTCCTCGCCCGAACAATACGCGGAACTTTTGGGAACCGTCAAAAAGGCGAAAGCGCTTTTGGACGGGCGCGGCGTCGTTTTCGGCTATCACAACCACGCGCACGAATATGAGGGCGGCAACGACTATATCGGAAGGATCACGGACGACGCGGGGCTGAAAGCCGAGCTGGACGTGTTCTGGGCGACGGTCGCGGGAAAAGACGCCGTTTCGGAAATGAAGCGGCTCAAAGGCAAGCTCGCGCTCGTGCATATAAAGGAAGCGGCGGCGGAAAGCCCCGCGGAGAAGCCGCAGCCCGTCGTGGGAGAGGGCGCCGTCGGCATGGAAGGCGTGTTCGCGGAGGCGAAGGCGCAGAATATTCCCTGGGCGGTGCTCGAGGTGGAAAAATATCCCTGCTCCGAACAGGAATATCTTGCAAAGAGCCTTGCCAATATGAAAAAACTTGCAAAATAACGGGCGGCGTTCCCGAAAAACGCAATCAAAAAGGAGAAAAGTAAAAATGGATAAAAAGATCAAGATCGGCGTTATCGGCTGCGGCGGTATCGCAAACAACAAGCATATGCCTGCGGAAAAGCGCAATCCCGCGGCGGAAATGGTGGCTTTCTGCGACATCATCGAAGAGCGCGCGCTCAAAGCGCGGGAAGATTACGGCACGCCCGACTGCGCCGTGTATACCGACTATAAGGAGCTTTTGAAGGATAAGAGCATCGATGCCGTACTCGTTCTCACCCCTAACTGCTCGCACTGCGAGATCACTGTTGCGGCGCTGAACGCGGGCAAACACGTTCTGTGCGAAAAGCCGATGGCAATGAACTATGCCGAGGCGAAAAAAATGCTCGCCGCGCGCGACAAATCGGGCAAGATCCTCACGATCGGCTATCAAAACAGGTTCCGCAACGATTCGCTGTACCTTAAAAAACTCGCGAACGAGGGCGTGTTCGGCGATGTATACTACGCCGAGGCGATCGCGATCCGCCGCCGCGCGGTGCCTACCTGGGGCGTTTTTATCGACAAGGAAAAGCAGGGAGGCGGCCCGCTCATCGACATCGGTACGCATGCGCTCGACCTCACGCTCTTTATGATGAACAACTACGAACCCGCTTACTGCGTTGGTAAGACCTTCCACAAGCTCAACAACCAGAAGGAAACGGGCAATGCCTGGGGGGATTGGGACGCTGAAAAGTTTACTGCGGAAGACAGCGCGTTCGGCTTCGTGGTCATGAAGAACGGCGCTGTCATCTATCTGAAATCCAGCTGGGCGCTCAATATGGCAGATCCCATCGAGGCGGTCACCACCATCTGCGGCGACAAAGCGGGCGCGGATATGCTCAAAGGGCTGCGCGTCAATACGGTCATGGGCGGCAAACAGGTCATGATCACGCCCGACCTCAACGGCGGCTCGGTCGCGTTCTTTGAGGGAGCGGGCGGCGGAAATCCGGAAGATCTGGAATCGGCTACCTTCACCAACGCCATTCTCGGCAAGGGCGAGCTGTACGTAACGGCAGATCAGGCGGCGGTCGTCACCCGCATATTGGAGGGCATTTATAAGAGCGAAGAGACGGGCAAACCCTATTACTTCGATTAAAAAAGGAGAAAAATATGAAGATCACGGTCGTATGTGAGCATAACGCTTCAATGGATTCGGAAGAGGGCAAAAAGGCGTACCCGGAGGGTCTGGGCGTCTGCCTGAAAAATATGCTGGAAGAGACGGGCAGCGACGTCACGCTCGTCCGCATGGACGAAAACGGCGCCGACGCGCTCACCGATGAGATCATAGATCAAACGGACGTCATGTTCTGGTGGGGGCATTGGTATCATCAGAAGGTCGCAGACGAGATCATAAACAAGGTCGCGGACAGGGCGCTTCGCGGCATGGGCATGGTGTTTTTGCATTCCGCGCACGATTCCAAAATGTTCAAGAAGCTCCTCGGTTCGTCCTGCTCTCTCAAATGGAGGGAAGACGGCGAATGCGAACGGCTTTGGTGCGTGGACATGACGCACCCGATCGCGCGGGGGCTCGGCGAATTTGTCGACATTCCGCAGGAGGAAATGTACGGCGAACCCTTCGATATCCCCACGCCCGACGAACTCGTATATATCGGTTGGTTCAGGGGCGGAGAAGTTTTCCGCGGCGGCTGCGTGTTCAAGCGCGGCGCGGGAAAGCTCTTCTATTTCAATCCGGGGCACGAAACATATCCTACCTATCATCTCCCCGCGGTGCGCACGCTTTTGAAACAGGCGTGCGAATACGTGGCGCCCGCGCTTCCCATAAAGGGAGCGATCTCCTGCCCGCATATTCCCGAACGGAGCATCCCGGCAGAAAAATAAAACAAAAAAGAAGGACTGCCGTCCTTCTTTTTTTGTTTCGGAAATTTTAATCGGAGGGATGGGCTGCCTGATCTTTTTCTTCCGCTTTTTCGGCGCCGCTTCTGAACAGTTTTTTTCTCAGCCCCGCAAAAAGCGCCGCGCCCGCAAGGGCGGTAGCCGCTTCCGCCGCGGGGAAGGAGAGCCAAACGCCCGTGATGCCCCACAGCCAAGAGAAGAGGAACGCCGCGGGCAATATCAGCGCGAGCCCGCGCAAAAGGGAAAGGATATGCGCGGGCAACGGTTTTTCCGTCGCCGCGAAAAAGGAACAGAGAATGACGTTGAACCCCGCAAAAGGCGTCGCGATAAAGTACAGCCTGAGCCCGTCTGAGGCGATCGCGCCTAAGTTCGGGTCGCCCGCGCTGTTAAAAATTTCCGCGATCGGCAATGCGAACGCAAAGATCACGGCATATACCGCGGCGGAAAAGATCAGAGAGGCGAGTGCGGAACAAGCGAAAAGGGCTTGGCTCTTTTTGCCGTCTCCCTCTCCGTGCGAGCGGCTCACGAGGGGCTGGGCGCCCTGCGCGATGCCCGTAAATACAGACAGCACGACGAGTGAAATGTTCGCCACCACGCCGTATGCCGCCACGCCCATGTTGCCGAGCAGTCTGAGGATTATGGCGTTGAACGCGATCATGACCACGGCGGAGGAAAGCTGCTCCACAAACGAGGGGAAACCGAGGGCGAAACAGGTTGCCGCCTGCTTGCCC
This sequence comes from Candidatus Borkfalkia avistercoris, assembly GCA_019115995.1. Taxonomy (GTDB): domain Bacteria; phylum Bacillota; class Clostridia; order Christensenellales; family Borkfalkiaceae; genus Borkfalkia; species Borkfalkia avistercoris. Next base: position 42,753 of record DXCL01000016.1, on the reverse strand, counting down.
CGCGGCCGTGCTTTTACGGGGCGGAACCCGTTTTTTCCGCGCAGAAAGCGGACGGAGGAAACGCATATGCCGATCACGGGCGCGAGCCCCGTCGCAAAAACCGCGCCGAACATGCCCATTTTGCAGGGGAAAATAAACACATAATCGAGCAGGATATTGGAAAGACTGCCCGAAAGGGTCGCCAGCATTGCCAGGCGCGGGTCGCCGTCGTTCCTCGTAAAGCAGATGAGCACGTCGTTGAGCAGGAACGCGGGGGAAAAGAGGAGCAGCACTTTCAGGTAGGTGTCCGTCATGGAAAACACTTCGTTTTCCGCGCCCAGCGCCCGCGCAATATTGCCCGAAAGGAGGGCGCCGAGCAGAACGAAGAGCAGGGAGAACGCCGCGGCAAGGTAGAGCGTGTTCGTAAATACTTCGTTCGCCTTTTCGTGCTCTCCGCGGCTCTTGTAGACGGAAAATTTAGTGGCGCCGCCGATGCCGAGCATCAGTCCCGCGCCGTGTATCACGTTATACGCGGGTATGGCGAGGTTGAGCGCGGCAAGCCCGTTCGTTCCCAGCCCCTTGGAAACGAAAAAGGTATCTGCCAGGATATAGCACGACATGCCGACCATGCCCAGAACGCTTAATGAAGCGTATTTTGCAAATTGTTTGAAGACATCTGCGTTTTTCATGCTTTTCTCCGCAATAAAAAAGCGCGGGCGTTTTGCATCTTCAAAGGCCTACGATGCAAAACCCTGCGCGTATTTCCGCCCGGCGGCGGAGCTAGGATAAATTCATTTTTCAAGAGGATAACAAATTGCAGAGAAATTGTCAACCGTTTGTGCATATTTTTATGGTTTTGGCATAAAATTTTACCGCGCCCCTTGACAAACGGGCGTTTTTGGTGTTTAATGGAAGTAGAAACGAGTGCGCCATGTTGCGCGCCCGAAAAAAGGGGGGATTATTTTATGAACAAGGTCATTACGGTGAGCAGGCAGTTCGGCAGCGGCGGCAGGGAATTCGGCATCAAGCTTGCCAAAGCGCTCGGCATACCGTTCTACGATAAGGATCTCATCTCCATGGCGGCGGAGAACAGCAACCTTTCCGAAGAGTTCATGCGCCACTACGAGGAGAGCGCGCCCGGCATCTTTTCCCGCACGCTCTATTCCTATTATCAGATGCCCATGACCGACCAGATCTACATCGCGCAGTCGAACCTGATCAAACAGCTTGCAGACAAGGGCCCGTGCGTGCTCATCGGCAGATGTTCCGACGTCATCGTGGAAAACAGCGTAAAAATATATATCCACGCGCCCATGGCGTTCCGCGTAAAGAGAAAACTTGCGATGGAAACGGGCGTGGCTCCGGAAAAGATGGAAGAACACATCAGAGCTACGGACAAAAAGCGCAAAAAGTATTACGAATACTACACCGACAGAAAGTGGGGCATGGCGGAAAATCACGATCTGTGCATGGACAGCAGTCTGATCGGCGTAGACGGCTGCGTGGAAACGGCGCTGGCTTTCATAAAAAATCTGCAAAACTGAAAAAACGCGGCGGCGCATTCCTGCATCGCCGCGCTTTTTATTGACAGCCCGCCCTCTTTCGCATTATAATAGAAAAAATCTGTAAAATGTAAGGAATAAGTGTTTTGAACAACAAAAAAACGGTCGTCGTCGGCATGAGCGGGGGGGTGGACAGCTCCGTCGCGGCGCTTCTTTTAAAGGAGCAGGGGTTCGACGTTATCGGCCTTTACATGGTAAACTGGGAGGAAGAGGGCGAAAACGGCTGTTGCACCGCCGAGGCGGACTATGAAGACGTAAAGCGCGTGTGCAACAAGATCGGCATTCCCTATTTCACCGTCAATTTCGCAAAGGAATACATGGAGCGGGTGTTCGGGTACTTTCTCGAAGAATACGCCCGCGGAAGGACGCCGAATCCCGACGTGCTGTGCAACAGGGAGATCAAATTCGGCCCGTTCAAACGGCATGCGCTCGCGCTCGGGGCGGATTACATCGCTACGGGGCATTATTGCGCCATCGCGCACGAGGGCGGCAGGCATTACCTTTTAAAAGCCGCGGACAGGAACAAAGACCAGACGTATTTTTTGAATCAGGTCACGCAGGAGCAGTTCGAAAACGTATTGTTCCCGCTCGGAAAAATGCAGAAGAGCGAGGTTCGCGCCGTGGCGGAAAAGTACGGGCTTTCCACCGCAAAAAAGAAAGACAGCACGGGCATCTGCTTTATCGGCGAAAGGAACTTCCGCAATTTTTTGAAGACGTATCTCCCCGCCAGCCCCGGAAAGATCATGACGTATGACGGAAAGGTACTGGGGGAGCATATCGGGCTGATGTACTACACGCTGGGGCAGAGAAAGGGGCTCGACATCGGCGGGCAGAAAGGGGACGAAGGCGGCCGCTGGTTCGTAACGGAAAAGGATCTCAAAAACAATATCCTTTACGTGGCGCACGGCAGCGAAGAGAGGCTGTACGCAAAGGGGTGTACGGTCACGGGGTTCAACTGGATCCCCGCCCCGCCCGAAGAGGAAGAGTTTTGCTGCACGGCAAAGTTCCGTTACCGTCAAAACGAGCAGGCGGTGCGTGTTCTGCGGGGAGAGGTCGGGCTCACCGTTCTTGCCGAACAGCCGCAGCGCGCGCTTACACCCGGCCAGTACGCAGTTCTGTATCGGGGCGAAAAGTGTATCGGAGGCGGCGTGATCGATCAAGTCATTCCTCAATGATTTGTTTTTAAGTGAAAGCACCCCGCGGCAATTCTGCCGCGGGGTGCTTGATTTTTATGAGGTTTTGTTTCAGCCGATCATTTTTGCGATGGTACCCTTAAAGAAGCATACGACCGCGCCGATAACGGAAAGAACGCCCGCCACGATGGGGCCGACCGCAAGCTTTTCTTCGCATACTGCCGTGAGCGCGTCTTTGGCGTCCTGTCCGCCCAGGCTGATCGCCGTAAATCCCGTCGTGCTGAACAGGAACACCGCGCCGAGCACAAAGCATGCCGTTGTGATGATCTTGGTGATCAGGCCGTTTTTGAACAGCAGGGCAAGCACGCCGCCTACAAGGGGCAGGATAAACGCAAGCGTCGTCATGATGTTGAATTCGAGCGCGTCTATGGATACGCCGGAAACCACTTCGATTTCTCCGCCGAAGGCGAGCTTCATGCCCGTAAAGGAAAACTCGCCGCCGAGCAATTTGACCGAATACGTTACCGCGTCTACGAACATCATGCAGAAAGCAACGATGCCGAGCACCAGCGCGATCGCGCCCGGAATGAACAGTTTTAAGTTCTTTTTTGCCATATCATATCCTCCGATAGGTTATCGTTATTATAATTTTAACATGAAGCGAAAGGAATTTCAAGGGTTTTTCGGTAATTTTCTGTACAAAGCCGACATAATCGACGTTTTCGCCAAAAATGTTGAATATCTTAACGGTATCGCGTCATTCGGCGCCGCCGCGCGCGGCAGACGGGGAAACGCCGAACGCGCGCTTGAACTGCTTGGAAAAGTAGTTGTAATCGGGTATGCCGCAAAGCGCGGCGATCTTTGCAACGGGAAGGTGCGTCTGCTGCAAAAGCAGGCGCGCCTTTTGCAGTCTGCGCGCCTTTACGAAATCCGCGACGGACGAGGAAAAATATTCGCGGAAGAGGGAATACAGCTCGGAGCGGGAAAGGCGGAATTTCCTGCACAGCGCCGAAACGGAAAGATCTCCCGCAAGATTTTCTTCGATGTACGCCGAAAGGCGGGCGTCTATGCGTTCGTCGTAGTCGCTCACCAACGTTTTCAGGTATTCGTATCCCGCGCACGCGTCCAGTATGCGAATGGCGGAACTTATCTTGTCCATTTCTATCGTCGGAAGTTTTCCGTACAGCTCCCGCAGCGCCTCGCCGAGCGCGGCGGGAGCCTCGTTTTCCGTGCGGATCTGCCCGATCACGATGTATCCGATGATCTTTTCATGGTACAGGATAGGGGAAAAACACTCCAAAAGCCCCGCGTGGCAGGTATAAACGGCGCGGCGGTGGGTGCGCTTGCATTCGGCAAAGGCGCGCCGGTCGCAGGCGCGGCACTTTTCGTCCGCCTCGCTCTCCTCGCGCAAAAGGCGGCAGAAAGGGGAGAGCTTTTCCGGATAATAGCAGAGCTCGTTTTCCGCGCTGTCGTAAATGCAGATCTTGATGCCCGTCAGGTTGTAAAAATCATGCAGGAGCTCCCGCATTTTGGAAAGGTCATATTCCTTCATATTCGTAAACTCCGATACGAAATTACCATATGTTTGTACAAATGATACTATAACGGGCGCAAAAAAGCAAGTATAATGGAGGGGAAAACGGGGAGGGGTATATGAATTTTTTGAGCCTTGACGTAGGCAGCACCTGCTGCAAATGCCAGCTCTTTTCGGAGAGCGGGGAGATCCTCGCCTATAAGAGCGAGGAATACCCGCTGATCGGAAGGGAGGGGGAAGAGTACGTAGATATAGAGGGGATCTTTGCGCGCGTGAAAGAGATGATGCGCTTTGCGTCGGCGAAGGGCGGGTTCTCTTCTATGTGCATATCTACCTTCGGGGAATCCTTCGTGCTTTTGGATAAAAACGACAAAGCGGTGTTTCTTCCCATGCTTTACACCGATCCGCGCGGCGCGGCGGAAGCGGAGGAAATTTTGCAAAAGTTCGGCGCGGAGGAGCTCTTTTCCCGCGTCGGCGTTCTGCCGCAGAGCATGTTTTCGCTTTCAAAACTCCTTTGGATACGCAGGCACGCGCCGGAGGCCTTTTCCGCGGCGGATAAACTGCTGCTCATCTGCGATTATCTCGGGTATATGCTCACGGGCGAACGCGCCATAGATTACGGCCTCGCGACGCGTACGGGGGCGTTCCACGTAGGAAAACGCGCGTTCGACGGCGAAATGCTTTCCGCTTTCGGGATCGACGTATCGCTCTTTTCAAAGCCCGTGCCCACGGGCAGCGTTGTGGGAAAGGTGCGGCGTGCCGTTCTGGAAGAATGCGGCGTTGCGGGCGAGGTAACGCTCGTTCTGGGCTCGCACGATCAGATCTGTTCCGCGCTCGGCGCGGGCGCGGTGCGCGCGGGCGACGCGGTGGACGGGCTCGGCACGGTAGAGTGCATGACGGCGATCTTCGATAAAAAACCGACGGACGCGCGCATGGGGTTGCAGGGCTATCCGTGCGTGCCGTACGCGGTGGACGGGCTGTACTGCACCTATATGTTCAATTATTCGAACGGTTCGCTCGTGAACTGGTTTAAAAACCGGCTTCTGCACGGCTATAAGGGGGAGGAAAAGGACTTCTTTTCGTATATAGAAAAGGAGATGAGCGCCTCGCCTACGGGCATTCTGACGCTTCCGTATTTTGCGGGCGCCGCTACGCCCTATCAGAATATCGGCGCGAAGGGCGCCGTGATAGGGCTCACGCTCGCCGCGAGCGATGCGGACGTTTACAAGAGCATTTTGGAAGGCACGGCGATGGAGATGCGGCTCAACGCCGAAACGGTAAAAAGGTACGGCATCAGGATCCGTTCGGCGATCGCCACGGGCGGGGGCGCAAATTCGAAAAAGTGGTTGCAGCTCAAAGCGGATATTCAGGATATACCCGTCAAAACGCTGCGCTCCTCCGAAGGCGGGCTTTGCGGCTGCGCCATGTTGCAGGCCGTCGCCGCGGGCAGGGCGAAAGATCTTGCCGAAGCCGCGGCCGTGTTCGCGCGGTATAAAGACGAGTTTTTGCCCGACGCGGCGATGCACGCCGCCTATGAAGGGCAGTACAAAAAATATAAAAAATTATATAAAACCATAAAGGAGCTGACAGATGAAAGAGTTTAAAATTCCTCAAACGGCAAAAGTAGCGGTGTTGACAGGGCCCAAAAAGATCGAGATCTACGATCTCCCCGTTCCGAAGATCGGCGACGGCGAGGTGCTGGTCAAGGTGGAGCAGACGGGTATCTGCGGTACCGACGTGCACGAATACAAGGGAGACCCGTTCGGGTATATCCCCGTAGAGCTCGGGCATGAGGGTACGGGTACGATCGTGAAGCTCGGCAAGAACGTCAAGACGGATTATTACGGAAAACCGCTGCATGTGGGCGATAAGATCGTTACCGGCTTGAAGCCGTGCGGCAAATGCGATACCTGCAAATACGACCCCGAACATATCCACCTGTGCGAGGGAGGAGAGATCTTCGGGCTGATCCCGGGAGAAAAGGCGTATAAGAATTTCAACGGCTGGTTCGGCGAATACATCAAAGTCAACGAAGGCGGCGTGATCTTCAACGTCAGCGATATGGACGTCGATCTGCGCACGCTGATCGAGCCCGCCGCCGTCGTCGTGCACGCCGTCGAAAAGGCGAAAGAGATCTTTAACTTCAAGCACGGTTCTTATGTGTTGGTGCAGGGGTGCGGCCCGATCGGCCTTTTATTGCTGACCCTTGTGCGTACGATGGGCGTCCGCAACATCATCGCCGTAGACGGCGACGAAAAGCGCCTCGCCATGGCGGAAAAACTGGGAGCGGCTTATGCCGTGAATTATCTCCGCGAAGACGCGGTCGCAAAGATCAAAGAGATCACGGGCACGGGCGCGGAAATGGCGTTCCAGTGCACGGGTTCGCCCAAAGCGGCAAGCATGATTTGGAAGTATGTGCGCCGCGGCGGAGCGATGTGCGAGCTCGGGTTCTTTGTGGATAACGGCGAAACGACTTACAATCCGCACCTGGATATCTGCAATAAAGAGATCAAGGTCACGGGGTCGTGGACGTATCAGGCGAAAGACTGGATACAGGCGTGCGAATTTTTGAAAGAGGCGCAGAAAGACGGCCTGCCCGTAACGGATCTGCTCACGCACAAATACGCCCTTGCGGACATCAACGACGCGATGGAAATGAATATCAGCATGCAGGGCTTAAAGATCGTCGTTTTGGGTAAATGATCCCCGGCGGTTGCGGCGCGGGAGTTTTCGGGCTCGGCTTTCCGAACGGATCGCGGGAGCCCGGATTCCGCGTTCAGACATTATAAGGAGAGGAAAAAATGAAATTTGCATTGTATTTCGGTAACCGCGGGTTCATGCCCGCAGAGCTCATCGCGGGCGCGCGGCAGGATATGATCAAAGCCGTGACGGACGCGGGACATGAAGTTTTGGTCATGGACGAAAAGGCCACCCGCTACGGCGCGGTGGAAACGCGCGAGGAGGGCAGGCTGTATCACGACTGGCTGAAAAGCCACGAAGGCGAGTACGACGGCGTGATCCTCTGCATGCCCATCTTCATCGACGAAAACGGCGCTGCGGCGGCGTTGCAGGACGCCGGCGTTCCCATCCTCATGCAGGCGTATCCCGATGAGATCGGCAAAATGGACTTCGCGCACCGCAGAGACGCCTTCTGCGGCAAATTCTCCGTGACGGACGTGTTCTATCAGTACAAGATCCCGTTCACGGTGATGAAGCCGCACGTCGTGCACCCGCTGAGCGAGGCGTTTGCCAAAAATCTCGAAGATTTCGCCGCGATCTGCCGCGTGGTGAAGGGTATGCGCCGCTTCAACCTCGGCTGTATCGGGGCGCGCACGACCGCCTTCAAGACGGTGCGCTTCGACGAAGTTACCCTGCAACGCTACGGCATCAACGTGGAGAGTTTCGACCTTTCCGAGCTCGTGTTCAAGGTCGGGCAGAAGAAGGACGACGACAAGGCGGTGCTCGCCAAGGTCAAACGGCTGGAAAGCTACACCGATTTTTCGCGCGTGCCCGAGAAGAACAAGCTTACGCTCGCAAAGATCTCCGTCGTCATCGACGAATATATCGAAGAATACAGGCTCGACGCGATCACGCTCCGCTGCTGGAACGAGATGGAGACCATCCTGCGCGTATGCCCGTGCGTGCTCATATCGGAGCTCAACGACCGCGGCATCGTCTGCTCCTGCGAGATCGACCTCTGCTCCGCCATCACCATGCGCGCGATGGCGCTTGCGAGCGGCAAGCCTACGGCGTGCCTCGACTGGAACAATAACTACGGCGAAGACGAGAACAAGGTCATCCTTTTCCACTGCGGGCCGGTGGCGCAGTCGCTCATGGCGGGCAAGGGCACCGTTACCGAGCATAAGATGTTTGCCAAAAACGACCCCGGTTCGGGCTGGGGCAGCAACGAGGGCAGGATCGCCGCGTTCGACATGACCTTTTCCAACTGCTTTACCGAAAACGGAAAACTCAGAGTGTATGCGAGCGAGGCGCGCTTTACGGGCGAGCCTATCGAAAAGGAATTCTTCGGCTGCGGCGGCGTTGCGGAAATACCAAACCTGCAAAACAAGCTCCTGCGCCTTGCGCGCGGCGGGTTCAAACACCACACCACGGTGGGCGTCGGGCACATGAAAGAGGTGCTCGAAGAGGCGTTTTCCACCTATCTTGGTTACGATATCGTCAGTATAGAGGAGTAAAGAACGATGTTGGCGTCATTGAGAGAAGTCATTGAAATTTCCAAAAAGAAAAAGGCGGCGGTCGGGGCGTTCAACACGCCCAATCTCGAATGCCTGCTCGCCGTATTGGACGCGGCGGAAAGCCTGAACGTGCCCGTCATATGCTCGCATGCGCAGCTGCACGAATCGGTCGCCCCGCTGGATAAGATCGGCCCCGTCATGCTCGAACTTGCCAAGAGGAGCAAGGTGCCCGTGTGCGTGCATCTCGATCACGGCGAAGACTTCGAATACTGCAAACGCGCCGTCGATCTCGGCTTTACTTCCGTTATGATAGACTATTCCGCGCGCCCGTACGAGGAGAACGTAAAGGGCACGCGCGAGGCGGTCGATTACGCGCACGCGCACGGCGCCGACGTGGAGGCTGAGCTCGGCCGCCTGCCCAACCGCGAGGGCGGCGGCGAAGCGGGGCAGGAGAGACCGGAAGATCTGTATACCGATCCGGAGCTCGTGCCCGATTATCTCAGAAAAACGGGCGTGGACGCGCTCGCCATCGCCTTCGGCACGGCGCACGGCATTTATAAGGTCAAACCGGTGCTGAATATGGACGTGATCACCAAGGTGCGCGAAAAGACGAATATCCCCCTCGTCATGCACGGCGGCAGCGGCATATCCCACGAGGAATACCGCGAGGTCATACGCCGCGGCGTGAATAAGATCAATTACTATACGTACATGTCGTATGCGGGGTATGCGGCGGCAAAAGCGCATGCGGAAGCGCAGCCTGCGGGATTTTTCCACGATATGGCGCTTTCCGCGCAGAAAGCGATGGAAGAAAACGCGCTCACTACGTTAAAAGTTTTCAGCAATCTGTAAAAGCAGGGGCGCCGCATTGCGGCGCCCCGTTGAAAAGGAGTAAATGAATATGGACGGACGTATTTCGAATTTGATGCAGGTCGCATCTGTCCGCCGCTATGAGATGACGGAGGGGAAGGAGCGCGGCCTGCGCGTTCTCGACTGCGACAACGGAAAGCTCCGCTTTCTGCTCAGCGAGAGCAAGGCGCTGGACATGATGCAGCTGTATCACGAGGGGCAGAACGTCTCTTTTATCAGCAAAAACGGTTTTACTTTTCGGGAGATCCCCTTTGCGAGCCGTTTCGAGGGCGGCATGCTCTATACCTGCGGGCTGGAAAGCGTGGGAGCAAGGGAAGGGTACGAACTGCACGGCACCCATCACAATGCGCCCGCTAGGGTCACGCGCGCGGAATGCACAAAAGAAGGGATCTCGATCGAAGCGGAGATCGCCGAGAGCGAGCTGTTCGGCAGGAACCTGATTTTTAAGCGGCGCGTGTTTTCCGCGGTCGGGTCTGACTCGCTGGAAATTTCAGACACGCTGGAAAACCGCGGCGCGTGCGACGAACGATATTGCCTTTTATATCACGTGAACATAGGCTATCCTCTGTTGGACGAGGGCGCAAAGCTCGTCGGCGAGGCGGAAAGCGCCGTGCCCCGCACGGAATGGGCGCAAAAGCATCTCGCCTTGCGGGAAAAGATGTCGGCGCCCGAGCCGGGCAAAGAAGAGATGTGCTATTTTCTCAAAATGAAGGAGCCGAAAATATCTCTCGTGAACGAACGGATAAAAAAGGCGTTTACGCTCGAATGGTCGGGCGATACCCTGCCGCATTTCGTGGAATGGAAGAGCATGGCCGCAGGAGATTACGCGCTGGGGCTGGAACCCGCCACGACGGAATTGGACGGCGGCTTTGCCTACCGTACATTGCGGGCGGGGGAAAGCGTACGGTTCTCTCTGCGCATGCGCGTACACGGTTTGATCTGATAAGAAAAAGAGAGGGAAGGCGGAATTTTTCCGTCTTTCCTCTCTTTTTTACACGGTGGAAAAATAAATGCAAAAAATTTTTTTAGAGTATTGCGCGCGTATATAAAAAGTGATATAATAAACATCACAGAGAATAGAATTCTAAGGAGGAAGATCATGCAGAATATCCCCGCAATCAAGGTGGGAATCGTGGCGGTGTCGAGGGATTGCTTCCCCGAAAGCCTGTCCGTGAACAGAAGAAAAGCGCTCGTCGTCGCATACGAGAAAAAGTACGGTAAGGAAAATATTTACGAATGCCCCGTGTGCATCGTGGAGAGCGAGATCCATATGAAGCAGGCGCTTGCAGACGTGCAGAAGGCGGGCTGCAACGCGCTCGCGGTGTACCTCGGGAACTTCGGGCCCGAAATATCGGAGACGATGCTCGCCAAGGAGTTTTCCGAAAAGGTGGGCGGCGCCGTCATGTTTTTCGCGGCGGCGGAGGAGGATATCCCTACGCTTGCAAGCTCGCGCGGAGACGCGTACTGCGGCATGCTCAACGCCTCGTATAACCTGAAACTCCGCGGGGTAAAGGCGTATATCCCCGAATATCCCGTGGGAGACGCCGAGGAATGCGCAGACATGTTGCATGGCTTTTTGCCCGTAGCGCGCGCCGTGTATGCATTGAAGCATTTGAAAATCATCTCATTCGGGCCTCGCCCCACCAACTTCCTCGCGTGCAACGCGCCGATACAGCAGCTTTATAACCTCGGCGTGGAGATCGAGGAAAATTCCGAGCTCGATTTGTTCGAGGCGTTCCACAAGCACAATGGGGACAAGCGCATTCCCGAAGTCGTCAAAGATATGGAAAGGGAACTTGGAGCAGGCAACAAAAAACCGGAAATTTTGCCCAAGCTCGCGCAGTACGAGCTTACGCTTTTGGACTGGATCGAAGCTCATAAGGGTTCGCGCGAATATGTGGCGGTGGCGGGCAAGTGCTGGCCCGCGTTCCAGACGCAGTTCGGCTTTGTCCCTTGCTATGTGAACAGCCGCCTCACGGGGCGGGGCATTCCCGTCTCCTGCGAGGTAGATATCTACGGCGCGCTGTCCGAATTTATCGGCACGGTGATAAGCGAAGACGCTGTGACGCTTCTCGACATCAACAACACGGTGCCGAAAGATCTGTATAAAGCGGACATCGAGGGCAAGTACCCGTACGCGCTCACCGATACCTTTATGGGCTTCCACTGCGGCAACACCTGCTCGAAAAAGCTGTGTTTCTGCGAGATGAAGTACCAGCTCATCATGGCGCGTTCGCTGCCCGAAGAGGTAACGCAGGGCACTTTGGAAGGGGACATCGCCGCGGGCGACATCACTTTCTTCCGCCTGCAATCGACGGCGGACAACAAGTTGCGCGCGTATGTGGCGCAGGGAGAAGTTCTGCCCGTGAAAACGCATTCGTTCGGGAGCATCGGCATCTTTGCCATTCCCGAAATGAAGCGCTTTTACCGCCATGTGCTCATCGAGGGCAATTACCCGCACCACAGCGCGGTGGCGTTCGGACATTTCGGAAAAGAGCTGTACGAAGTGTTCAAATACATCGGCGTGCCCGTGGAGGAGATCGGCTATAATCAGCCTGCAAACGTCAGGTATAAGACGGAAAATCCGTTCTGATCCGCAAAAAAGCGCCACGGCTTTATCCGAGCCGCGCGCTTTTGCATAAAAAAAGAAAAGTAGAGAGGTTTTTATGAAAATCAAAGACGGAGACATTATCGTATTTGCGGGAGATTCTACGACGGACGCGGACAAAAACGCCACAAATGACCGGCTCGGGAACGGCTACGTCAAGTTGGTCCGCGACGCTTTGTTTGCGTTCCGCCCTTCGGAAAATTTCCGCGTCGTAAACGCGGGCGTCAGCGGCAATACGACGGTCCATCTGTTGGAACGCTGGGAAAAAGACGTAGCTTCGCTCGATCCGGACGTTGTTTTTTGCTTGATCGGCATAAACGACGTATGGCGGCATTTCGACTATCTCGATCCGTTGGAAAAGCGGGTAAACGAAGAGGACTATGAAAAAAACATCGAAAAGATCTGCGAAATGGCGAAGGGCGCGCGCGAGTTTAGCCTGATGACGCCTTTTTACATGGAGCGCAGCCGCGTTGACGAGATGCGCGTCATGACGGAGAAATACGCCGCCCGCATGCGCGCCGTGGCACAGAAACGCGGAATAAAGGTAATCGATCTGCAAAAAGTGTTCGACGAATACATGAAGGGCCGCCCCGGGCAGTCTATTTCGTGGGACAGGGTGCACCCCGGTTCGGTCGGTTCCATGCTCATCGCGCGGGAAATACTGCGCGAGTTCGGGGAGAAATAGCGTTATGAAAAGCTATATCGGCATAGATCTCGGCACGAGCGGAACGAAGCTTCTGCTCGTTTCGGCAGACGGCAGGATATTGGCGGAAAACACGCAGACGTACGAGGTCTTTTACCCGCAGAGCGGTTGGAGCGAGCAAAACCCCGCAGACTGGTTTGCCGCGGCAATGCGCGGGCTGAAAGAGCTTTTGCAGGGACAGGACAAATCTGCCGTAAAGGGCATTTCTTTCGGCGGGCAGATGCACGGGCTCGTGGCGCTGGACGCGGAGGATAACGTGATACGCCCCGCCATCTTGTGGAACGACGGCAGAACGGAAAAGCAGACGGCGTATCTGAACACAATCATCGGGAAGGAAAAGCTCTCGGCGTATACGGGCAACATTGCCTTTGCCGGCTTTACCGTGCCAAAGATACTTTGGGTAAAGAGAAACGAGCCGGAAAACTTCAAAAAGATCGCAAAGATCATGCTCCCCAAAGATTACCTGATCTATAAATTTTCGGGTTGTTTTGCCACCGATCTTTCGGACGCGAGCGGCATGCTCCTGCTGGACGTGAAGAACCGCAGGTGGAGCAGGGAAATGTGCGAGATCTGCGGCATTTCCGAGGAGCAGCTCCCCGCGCTTTACGAAAGTTACGAAGTCGTCGGAACGCTCAAAAGGGAGATCGCCGAAGAACTCGGGCTGTCCGCCGAAGTCAAAATTATTGCGGGCGCGGGAGACAACGCCGCGGCGGCGGTCGGCACGGGCGTCGTGGGCGAGGGCGGCTGCAACATCTCTCTCGGCACGAGCGGCACGCTGTTCGTCTCTTCTGCGGAGTACAAGGAAGACAGGGTGAACGCCCTGCACAGCTTCTGCCATGCAGACGGCGGCTGGCATCTGATGGGGTGTATCCTTTCGGCGGCGTCGTGCAATGCGTGGTGGTCGGAGAAGGTCTTGCAGACGGACGACTACGCGAAAGAGCAGGCGGGGCTGGAAGAGGAACTCGGCAGAAACGACGTTTATTTTCTTCCGTATCTGATGGGCGAGCGCAGCCCGCACAACGACGTGAACGCGCGCGGCGCCTTTATCGGCATGCGGCCGGATACGACGAGAAAGCAAATGACCCTTTCCGTGCTCGAAGGGGTAACTTTCGCTTTGCGCGACTGCTTGGAGGCGGCAAAAAAGAACGGAGTGAAGATAGAACGCACCAAGCTGTGCGGCGGCGGCGCGAAGAGTACGCTGTGGCGCAAGATCGTTGCGAACGTGATGAACATGCCCGTGGATATCCCGCAGACGGAGCAGGGGCCATCTTACGGCGCGGCGATGCTCGCGATGGTCGGCTGCGGGGAATACGCCTCGGTGCGGCAGGCGGCGGAGGCGATCGTGCGCGTGAAGGAAACGGTGCTGCCCGATCGGCAGACGGCCGAACGCTACGCGGAAAAATATAAAAATTTCACCAAATTTTATCCCGCGCTCAAAGGCGTGTTTGCGGATAAAATATAGAACTTGCAGTGCAAAACAGGGCGAGCCGAAGGAATATTCTTCGGCTCGCCCGTTTTTTTTGCGGTTTCCTTTCCGTTTGCGGGAGAGCGGAAAATGTCGTATTATTGTAAATATATTATAATATAGAGAATATTTGTAAAAAGTGAACGTTTCGCTCATTTTTTGAAAAAAAAGACAATAAATTTTTGCGCATCTATTGATTTTTCCGCATTTTTTCATTATAATTATATTCAGAATAAATAAATGGAAGGGGAGTTTTTATGTCTAACAACATAAAGAAGCTTATCCAGAGCGGCAAAACCGCCCTCGGCATTGAATTCGGCTCCACGCGCATCAAGGCGATCCTCGTGGACGAAAACAACAACCCCATCGCGTCGGGCGCGCACGACTGGGAGAACCGCTATGAAAACGGGATCTGGACGTATACGCTCGAAGACATCTGGACGGGCGTGCGGCACTGCTATCAGGAGATGGCGGTAGACGTAAAAAACAAGTACGGCGTTACGCTCACGACCATCGGCGCGATCGGTTTTTCCGCCATGATGCACGGCTATATGGTGTTCGATAAGGCGGGGGAACTCCTCGTTCCGTTCCGCACCTGGCGCAACAACAACGCGGCGCCCGCGGCGGAAAAGCTCACCGAGCTTTTCAACTATCATATCCCCGCGCGCTGGTCGGTGGCGCACCTGTATCAGGCGATCCTGAACGGGGAAGAGCACGTGAAAAATATCGACTTTCAGACGACGCTCGAAGGCTACGTACACTGGAAGCTCACGGGCAGAAAGGTCATCGGCATCGGGGAAGCTTCCGGCATGTTCCCCGTAGACATTTCGACCAAAAAGTACAATCCCGTAATGCTCGGAAAATTCAACGAGCTCGTTGCGGATAAAAATCTTCCTTTCAGGATCGAAGACATACTTCCCGAAATTTTGGTCGCGGGCGAAGAGGCGGGCAGGCTCACCGAAGAGGGCGCAAAGCTGCTCGACCCTTCCGGCAACCTGAAACCGGGCATTCCGTTCTGCCCGCCCGAGGGCGACGCGGGCACGGGCATGGTCGCCACCAACTCCGTAAGGAAGCGCACGGGAAACGTCTCTGCGGGTACCTCCGTATTTGCCATGATCGTTTTGGAAAAGGAACTTTCCAAGGCGTATCCCGAGATCGACCTCGTTACGACGCCCGTGGGCGATCTGGTCGGCATGGTGCACTGCAACAACTGTACGTCCGACCTCAACGGCTGGGTAGACGTGTTCGGCGAATTCGCAAAACTGTGCGGGCTGGATCTGAGCAAGGCGGAGCTTTACAACAAGCTGTATTTCGAGTCGGAAAACGGCGATAAAGACTGCGGCGGGCTTTTGGCGTATAACTACGTTTCCAACGAGCATATTACAAAGGTGGACGAGGGCCGCCCGCTGTTCGTGCGCACTTCGGAGAGCAAATTCAACCTTGCCAACCTCTTCCGCGCGCACCTCTTCTCCGCGCTCGGCGCCCTGAAAGTCGGTTGCGACATCATGCTCAAAGAGGAAGGGGTCAAACTGGATTCCATCACGGGGCACGGCGGCCTGTTTAAAACGCCGCACGTCGGGCAGAGTTACCTTGCCGCGGCGATCAACGCGCCCGTTACCGTTATGAAAACGGCGGGAGAAGGCGGCGCCTGGGGCATCGCGATCCTCGCAAATTACGTCGTTACCAAGGGAGAGGGCGAATCGTTGGAAGATTATCTCGATCATAAGGTGTTCGTGGGGCAGGAAGGCGTTACCCTTGCGCCCGACCCCGACGACGTTGCCGGCTTCGACGCGTTTGCCAAACGGTATGTGAAAGGATTGCCTATCGTAAGACAGGCCGTTACAGATATGGATTAAAGGAGATAAAATCATTATGTTGGAGAAGCTGAAAGAAAAAGTTTTGCAGGCAAACCTCGACCTCGTAAAGAATAAACTCGTGCTCTTTACATGGGGCAACGTCAGCGAGATCGACCGCGAAAGCAACCTCATCGTCATCAAACCCAGCGGCGTTTCGTATGACGACATGACTGCGGAAGACATGGTCGTCGTAGATTTGAACGGCAAGGTGGTGGAGGGCAAGCTCCGCCCTTCGAGCGATACTCCCACGCACATCGAGTTCTATAAGGCGTTCCCGAACGTGGGCGGCGTTACGCATACCCATTCCACCTTTGCGACCTCCTGGGCGCAGGCGGGGCGAGACATTCCGTTCTACGGCACGACGCACGCCGACTATTTTTACGGGGATATCCCCTGCGCGCGTTCCCTCACCAAAGAGGAGATCGAAGGGGAATACGAAAAGAATACGGGGCTGGTCATCATCGAGCGCTTCAAAAAGGACAACCTCAACCCGATAGAGGTGCCCGGCGTGCTCATCAAGAGCCACGGCGTGTTCGCGTTCGGCAAGGACGCCGACGGCTCCGTATATAACGCCACCGTCATCGAAGAGGTCGCAAAAATGGCGTTCATCACCGAGCAGGTAAATCCGAACGTGCAGCGCGCGGATAAGTTCATGATGGATAAGCATTATCTGCGGAAGCACGGCAAAAACGCGTACTACGGACAAAACCGCGGATAACGGCACATCTCGCGCCTTTGCATCGGCTGCACGCGGCGGTCATGTACGTCTTTGTACACTCCCTTGCGTTTGCCTTGCAAAAACACGATCTGCACCGTTCTGCACGGTTTTGATGATCGAGCCGTTCAAGGGCACGCAATAAGATGCGCACCGCATTCACCCGCTGAGGCGCAAGTGTGCGCAAATAGGGTTGCGCTGCGCAAAAGCGTGGTTTTGCTTGCGCGAGATATAATAGAGTACGTCTTTGTACACTCCCTTGCGTTTGCCTTGCAAAAACACGACCAGCACCGTTCTGCACGGTTTTGATGATCGAGCCGTTCAAGGGCACGCAATAAGATGCGCACCGCATTCACCCGCTGAGGCGCAGGTGTGCGCAAATTGGGTTGCGCTGCGCAAAAGCGCAGTTTTGCTTGTGCGAGATATATAAATTTGAGGGCGCCGCCCTCGTCATAAAATAAAAATCAAAAAAGGAAGATATCGTTATGAAAGAAAAAGTTGTTTATTGGATCACCGGTTCTCAGACCCTTTACGGAGCAGACGTGCTCGAACACGTGGCGCAGCACTCCGAGGAAATGGCAAACTACGTGAGCGAGCGCATGCCCGTTACCGTAAAATACCTCACCACCTGCAAGAGCTCCGACGAGATCGAAGCCGCCGTCAAAAAGGTGAACGCGGACGAAGACTGCATCGGCATCATCACCTGGTGCCACACCTTCTCCCCCGCAAAAATGTGGATCCGCGGGCTTTCCAAGCTGCAAAAGCCCATGTGCCATTTCGCTACGCAGTACAATGAAAAGCTGCCCTACGACACCATCGATATGGACTTTATGAACGAAAACCAGGCCGCCCACGGCGACAGGGAGTTCGGCTATATCGTGACCCGCCTTCGCATGGACAACAAAGTCATCGTCGGGTATTATAAAGACGAAGAGGCGCTCAAAGAGCTCGCCGCATGGTGCAGGGTCGCCGCGGGCTATGCGTTCTCCAAAAAGGTAAAGGTCTGCCGCTTCTCCGACAATATGCGCGACGTAGCCGTTACCGAAGGGGACAAGGTGGAAGCGCACATCGATTTCGGCTGGCAGGTAGACTATTATCCCATCGGCGACCTCGTGGAATACATCAATAAGGTCACCGATAAAGAAGTGGACGACATGATGGCGGAATACGCCAAAAAATATAAGATGGGTACGGATCGCATAGACGTCGTGCGCGAGCAGGCAAAATATGAGATCGCCATCGATAAATTCTGCAAAGACAAGGGCGGCTATATCGGCATCGTCGATCACTTCGGCGCGCTGCACGGGCTGAATCAGCTCCCCGGTCTCGCCATTCAGGATTTGCAGAGCAAGGGCTACGGCTTCGGCGCGGAAGGCGACTGGAAGATCGCCGCGCTCGGCGCCGTCATGCAGTATATGGCGGATCAGAAGGGCACGGGCCTGATGGAAGACTACACGTATGACCTCAAAGACGGGCTCTGCCTCGGCGCGCACATGCTCGAAGTTTCCCCGCAGTTTGCGGCTACAAAGCCCGAGATCCAGGTGCACCCGCTCGGCATCGGCGGCAAATCCGATCCCGCCCGCCTCGTTTTCGAGGGCATTTCCGCGCCCGAGGCGATCGCCGTTTCCATGATCGACATGGGAGACCGTTTCCGCCTCATCGTGCAGAAGATCGAGCTCATCAAATATCCCAAAAAGATGCCCAATCTCCCCGTCGGCGGGCTGATGTGGAAATACAAGCCCAACTTCAAGGAGGGCGTGGCGGCATGGATCTATGCGGGCGGCGCGCATCACACCGTCGTTTCCTCGCAGGTCACGGCGCAGCAGATGGTCGACCTCGGCAACATGTGGGGCATCGAAGTCGTTTTGATCGACGAAAATACGGAGATCAACCAGTTCAAGAAAGATCTGATGTGGTCTGACGTGGTATGGAAAAGAAAATAAATCCGTAGTAAAAAAGGCAGGAGGGCGGCATTGTTTCGGCAATGCCGCCCTCAAACGAAGCGGACTGCGCCGCGCATGCCGTACGGCATGCCGCAAAAAGACGAGAAAAGAAGGCGACACGGAGAATTTATGCTTTATAAAAAATATACTTTCGGCGATACCGACGTTTACTATACGCAATGCAAGGATCTGGGCGCGGGGCTCATGCTCTTTCCCGCAGGCACGCAGATCGAAGACGTCGACGCGCTCTCTCCCGACTGCATGGTGCAGGCGGCGCTGCGCGGCGCGCGCAACCTCATCGACTATTCGCAGGGCGTTACCATGCGCAACATGTCGAGCACGCTGCTGTCTGTCGTATCGCAGCAGGCGGACGGGAAGGGGGTCGTAACGCGCCTTTCGGACGGGGAGGGGAACGACTACGAACATACCCTCCGTTACGACGCGGAAACGGGCGTTTTTTCCGTACGGGCGGAATATTTCAACAACAGCGGAAAAACGCAGGTGCTCGAAAGCCTGCAAAGTTTTTCTCTGTGCGGCATTTTCAATACGGAAAGGGAAAAGCCCGGCACGGAAGGCCTGCGCCTCGTTCGCATGACGAGCGCGTGGAGCCGCGAGTGCCGCCTCAAAGAGGAGGAATTTTCTTCGCTCGGCTTTGATATGAGCTGGGCGCGGTACGGCGTGAAATGCGAGCGGTTCGGGCAGTTGGGCAGCATGCCCAACCGCGGATATTTTCCCTTTGCGGCGATCGCGGGCGGCGGCGTTACGTGGGCGGCGATGCTCGAAGCGCCGTACAGCTGGCAGATCGAAGTCTATAAAGAAAAGGAGACCTGCGCCCTTTCGGGCGGGCTTTCCGACTACGAGTTCGGCCATTGGTGCAAGGAGATCCCCGCGGGAGGCGGCTTCAAAACGCACCGCGCCTATCTGCGCGTGAAAAAGACGGAGAACATCGACGAGGTGTGCAACGATTTCGTCCGCTATCAGGACGGGCGGCTCCGCGTGCCCGAAAGCGAGGAGAGCATGCCCGTGCTCTTCAACGAATACTGCACGACGTGGGGCACCCCGAGCGAGGAAAATATCCTCGCCATACTGGAAAGCATCAAGGGGCTTCCCATCGGCACGTTTGTCATCGACGCGGGCTGGTACCTGCCCGAAAATTGCGGCTGGTGCAACGCGATCGGCGACTGGAACGAGAGCAAAAAACTGTTCCCGGGCGGCATCGGGAGAGTCGTTTCCGCCATTCGCGCCGCGGGCATGAAGGCGGGCGTCTGGTTTGAATTTGAAAACGTTGCCGCAGACAGCAAAAAGTTCGGCGACGAGGATTGCCTGATCAAGAGGAACGGGGTGCCGCTCACTTCCAAAAACAGGAGGTTTTTGGATCTGCGCAAGCGCGAAGTGCAGGAGTATTTGCAGGGCAAGATGCTCGATTTCCTCGCGGACAAGGGCTTTGAATATATCAAGATCGATTACAACGATACCTTCGGCATAGGCGGAGACGGTGCGGAGAGCTTCGGCGAAAGCGGGCGGCAGATCACCGAACTGAGCCTCGACTATCTTGCAAGGCTGCGGGAAGCGGTGCCCGGCATCGTCATCGAAAACTGTTCCTCGGGCGGCAGCCGCATCGAGCCGCTGCGCATGCATAAGGTTTCCATGTGCAGTTTTTCCGACGCGCACGAGAGCAAGGAGATCCCGCTCGTGGCGGCGAATGTGTCGCGCGTGATCCCCGCAAGGCAGAATCAGGTGTGGGCGACGATACGCAAGGAAGATACGGTCGACCGTATCGTTTGGTCGATGACGGCGGCGATGTTCGGCAGGATCTGTATTTCCGGAGACGTGCACCTGATAGACAGCGCGCAGAAGGCCAAGATCAAAGAGGGGATCGATTTTTATAACGCCGTGAAAGACGTGGTGCGCTTGGGCAGGATCGACGAATGCTTCTGCAACATAAAATATTTCCGCGACCCCAAGGGCTGCCAGATCTATAAAAAGGTCGCGCCCGACGGCAGGCGCATGCTCGTGCTGGCGCATTTCTTCGAGAGGCCGTACGAACGGTTCGAATGCGCCGTGGAAGGGTATAAACTCGTCGCGGCATACACCACGCTCGACTATGAGATCAAAAACGGCGCGCTCGCGCTGCGGCCCGCGGGAGAATATCAGGCGGGCGCCTTTCTGCTGGAAAGGGAAGACTGACGATGCGGGCGCTTCGGCGCGTGAACGTAGGCGCGGCGGCGCCCCTGCGGTTTTATCGGAAAAAGCGCGGATCTTCGCGCTTTTTCTGCGTTTTTTTTTCGGGCAAAGGCGCGGGAAAAAGCGTATCTGACAAAATTCGACAAAACAAGTTTTCATTCGGCAAAATAAGCCACGCGAAAAAGCGCGCCTTTTGTTGCTTTTGTTCCGCGCAAAGGGGTATAATATAGGCATGATCGAGGAAAAGGATCTTCGGAACGGCTGCGCCCCGTTCCGGCGGCAGAAGGCGCAAACATTTGCCGCGCTCATGCTTTTTTCCGGTCAAATACGCAAGAGAGGTTTTGGTAATGGGTACGAAGGAGAAAGAGTATCTCGATGAAAACAAATATATCGCCGCGAAGGATCTCGCGGACGATCTTTTCAGATTTGTTGAGGAGTATTATTGCGGCAAAGCCGAACGCTGCGCGGGCGGGTTTACGCTGTGCGACATCAACGGAAAGACGTATGAGGTGCTCGTGAAAGAGCGCGCATAACGCGGCGCGCCGCGATGCGGATACGAAGTTTAAGGGGCTCCGTTTTTTTCGGTCGGAAAAAACGGAGCTCCTTTCTTTGTTGCGCGGCGGAAGGCGGAGGTTTTCTTTTTCTCTTGCTTTGCGATATTGTTTACAAACGCGGCGCGATGTGCTAAAATAGAGCGTATCTTACAAGGCGGTGCAAAAAAATGCCGAACATAAAAATTTCGCTGGCGGGGGATCTCGGCAGCGGCAAATCGACCGTGGGCAGGCTCCTCGCGGAAAAATTGGGCGCGGAGATGTATTCCACGGGCACGATACAGCGCGAGATCGCCACAAAAATGGGCATGACCACGCTCGAACTCAACAAATATTCCGAAACGCACCCGGAGATCGACAACATGATCGACGACGGCCTGCGCGCGCTCAACGAGAGGGAAATTTCCGTCGTCATCGATTCGCGCATGGCGTGGCATTTCGTGCCCTCCTCCTTTTCCGTCTATATGTCGGCGGATCCGAAAATCGCCGCGGCGCGCATCATGAACGCGGGCAGGGAGAGCGAACCGTTCGCGAGCGAGGAGGAAGCCGTGCGCTCCATCTCTGAGCGCAGAAAGAGCGAGCAGGCGCGCTATATGCAGCTCTACGGCGTAGACATCAAGGATCTTCGCAATTACGATTTTGTCATCGACACGTCTGCCATTCCGCCCGAAACGGTCGCCGCGCGCATCATAGAGGCGTACGGGAAAAGCGGGAAGGGCGCGGGGAAATGAGCCGCTGCCGGGATATAGAGCGCAGCATCATCACCACGTACCGCAAAACGATTTGGAGCCGTTTCGTGCGCGCGGTAAAGGAGTATGCCCTCATTTCCGAGGGGGATACCGTCGCCGCCTGTATTTCGGGCGGGAAGGATTCCATGCTCCTCGCCAAGTGCATGCAGGAGCTGCAAAGGCACGGCCCCGTGAAGTTCGGGTTGCGTTTTTTGGTGATGGATCCCGGGTATGCGCCGCAAAACCGCGCGCTCATCGAAGAGAACGCCGCGCTTTTGGAGTTGCCCGTGCATATTTTTCAGACGCAGATCTTCGACGCGGTTACGGCGGTGGAAAAGAACCCGTGTTATCTGTGCGCGCGCATGCGGAGAGGGTACCTGTACGAGGAGGCGAAGCGGCTCGGGTGCAACAAGATCGCGCTCGGGCACCACTTCGACGACGTGATAGAGACCATTCTGATGGGCATTTTTTACGGCGGGCAGATGCAGAGCATGCCGCCCAAGCTGAAAAGCACGAATCACCCGGGCATGCAGCTGATCCGCCCCCTCTATTACGTGCACGAGGAAGACATCGTTCGCTGGAAGGAGCATAACGGGCTGCGCTTTCTGCGATGCGCGTGCAAGTTTACCGAAAACTGCGCCGTGCACGAGGAGGATTCCAAGCGTTACGAGATGAAAAAGCTGATCGCAACCATGAAAAAGACCAATCCGAACGCGGATATAAGCATATTCCGCAGCGCCTACAACGTGCATGTGGATACCCTCATCGAATACGATTCCAAAGGGAAGAGATACCCTTTCCTCGAACGGTTTGAAGAAAAATGACAGCCCCGCGCGCCGCAATTTTGCGGCGCGCGGATTTTTTCCTCGGGAAAGCCGGAAAAATGCGTTTAATGTCTTGACAGTTGTCTGCTTTTAGTGTATAGTTTCATAGATATATAAAAAATCAGGCAGGTTCTTTATGAGAGATACGGCGGAAGAGATCGTCGCGTTAAAAAAGGAAAAGAGGGCGGTCGTGCTCGCCCATTACTATGTGCCGGACGAGGTGCAGTCGGCGGCGGATTACGTGGGAGATTCGTACTATCTTGCAAAAATCGCCGCGGAGACGCAGGCGGAAACGATCGTGTTCTGCGGCGTGCATTTCATGGGGGAGAGCGCAAAGATACTCAACCCTTCCCGCCGCGTGCTCATGCCCGACCTTACGGCGGACTGCGCGATGGCGCATATGGCTTCGGAAGAACAGATCGGAAAGATGCGCGCCGAGACGGAGGACCTTGCCGTGGTCTGTTACATCAATTCGACGGCGAAGCTGAAAAGCCTTTCCGACGTGTGCGTTACCTCTTCCAACGCGGTGAAGATCGTGCGCGCGCTCAAAGAAAAAAATATACTGTTCATACCCGATCAGAATCTCGGGAGTTTTGTGGCGGAGCAGGTGCCCGAAAAGAATTTTTATTTTTCGGGCGGATACTGCCCCGTGCACGCCGTCGTTCTGGCGGAAGACGTGCTCTCCGCAAAGCGGGCGCACCCGAGCGCGGAAGCGCTCACGCACCCCGAATGCGTGGAAACCGTGCGGCGCGCGTCCGATTTTATCGGCAGTACGGCGGAGATCATCGCGCACGCGCAGAAGAGCGGCGCAAGAGAATTTATCGTATGCACGGAGCCGGGCGTACTTTTCGAGCTTAAAAGGCGCTGCCCCGATAAAAAGTTTTATCCCGTTACGCCCGCCTGTTTGGATATGAAGCGCAACACGCTCGCGGGCGTCGCAAAATGCCTGCGCGAAGGGGCGGGCGAGGTTTTGATGAGCGAAGAGGAAATGAACGCTGCGAGAAGGTCGCTCGAACGCATGCTCGAGCTTGCAAGGTGAAAAATATGCCGAACATTTTGGAAAAATACGACGTACTCATTGCCGGAACGGGCGTCGCGGGGCTAAACTGCGCGCTGCATCTTCCGGCGGGCGCGCGCGTGCTCATGCTCACCAAATCCGCGGCGGACAGGAGCGATTCCTTCCTCGCGCAGGGCGGCATCTGCGTTTTGAAGTCGCCCTCGGATTTCGGCAAATATTTCGACGATACCATGCGCGCCGGGCACTACGAAAACGATCCCGCCGCCGTGGAGCTGATGATCAGGAGTTCCCCCGCGCTCATAGAGGAGCTCGTAAGTTACGGCGTCGCGTTCGCGCGCGACGAAAAGGGGAATTTCCGCTATACTCGCGAGGGCGGGCACAGCGAGCCGCGCATACTCTTTCACGACGACATAACGGGCAGAGAGATCACCTCGCACCTTTTGGCGGCGGTCAGAAAACTGCCGAACGTGCAGATCATGGAAGGATATGAGCTGTTAGACGTCATCTCCGAAGGAAACGAATGCTGCGGCGGCGTCGTGCGGGAAAACGAAACGGGAAAGGTCTTTCCCGTATACGCAGACTATACATTGCTTGCCACGGGCGGCGTGGGAGGGCTGTGGGAAAATTCCACCAATTACCGCCACCTTACGGGCGACGCGCTCGGCATCGCCCTGAAAAACGGCATAGAACTCGAACACATCGACTACGTGCAGATACACCCGACCACTTTTTATTCGGAAAAGCACGGAAGGAGGTTTCTCATCTCCGAATCGGTGCGCGGCGAGGGCGCGGTGCTGCTCGATAAGAACATGCAGAGGTTCTGCAACGAGCTTTTGCCGAGAGACATCGTTACGAGCGCGATACGCGCACAGATGGCGAAGGACGGCACGAAGCACGTATGGCTGGATATGCGCCCCATCGGGGAAAAGACGGTCAAAGAGCACTTTCCGACGATCTACCGCCATTGCCTCGACGAGGGGTACGACGTATTGCAGACGCCCATACCCGTCGTTCCGGCGCAGCACTATTTTATGGGCGGCGTGAAGGTGGATCTCGACGGCAGAACGAGCATGAAGCGGCTGTTCGCGGCGGGGGAGACTGCCTGCAACGGCGTGCACGGCAAGAACCGCCTCGCCAGCAATTCCTTGCTCGAAAGCCTCATCTGGGCGGAGCGCGCGGCAAAGGCGATGACGGCGGAAGGCTTCGGCACAAAGAGAAAATATCCGCAGCGCGATTTGTCGGGATATTCCGATTACGCTGCGTTAAAAAAAGATTATGAAAGGGCGATCCGCGAAGAGGCGGAAAGGGAGGCATACTGTGATTGACGAAATATCCATGAAAATTCGGGCGGACGAACTCATCCGCATGGCGCTCGCGGAGGACGTAACGAACGAAGACGTTTCCACGAGCAGCGTTCTCAAAGACGCAGAATTCGGCGAAGCGGATCTGATCTGCAAGCAGGACGGCGTTATCGCGGGGCTGCCCGTCTTTGCCCGCGTGTTCGAACTTCTCGACGGGTATACGTACGTGCGCATGCTCGCAAATGACGGAGACAGCGTAAAGAAAGGGCAGCGTCTGGCGACCGTTCACGGAGACATGCGCACCATACTTACGGGTGAGCGCACGGCGCTCAATTATTTGCAGCGCATGAGCGGCATCGCCACCTATACGGCGAAGATGGCGAAACTGCTCGAAGGGAGCGGATTGAAGCTCGTGGATACCCGCAAAACGACGCCGAACATGCGCGTCTTCGAAAAGTATGCCGTAAGAGTCGGCGGAGGCGGGAACCATCGTTTCAACCTTTCCGACGCGGTGCTTTTGAAGGACAATCACATCGGTGCGGCGGGCGGCGTAAAGGAGGCGGTCGCCGCGGCGAAGGCTTATGCGCCCTTTACGATGAAAATAGAGGTCGAGGTCGAAAACATGGACATGGTGAAGGACGCGTTCGAGGCGGGCGCGGACATCATCATGCTCGACAACATGACGGACGATGAGATGAAAAAGGCGGTCAGATATATCGCGGGGCGCGCGCTGGTGGAAATTTCCGGCAACGTTACGGCGGAAAACGTATCGCGCCTGAAAGGGATCGGCGCAGACGTCGTTTCCTGCGGCGCGCTCACGCATTCCGCGCCCATTCTCGACGTTTCCCTCAAAAATCTGCACCCCGTCGATGCGGACGAGTTTTTCGACGAAGAGGAAGAGCTTGACGATATTCCCGGCGAGGAGAGCTGACGTACGATGAACGGAGAGGAGAGGCGCAGGCAAATAGCGATGTGCATAGGGGCGGAACCCGTGTCCGCCGCGCATCTTGCGGAAAAATTCGGCGTTTCGCGGCAGGTGATCGTGCAGGACGTCGCGCTTTTGCGCGCGGAGGGCGCGGAGATCCTCTCCACGAACCGCGGATACGTCGCGGGGCAAAAGCGCAGGTGCGAGCGCGTTTTTAAGGTGCGCCATTCCGACGCGGATACCGAAAGCGAGCTCTTTGCCGTCGTAGACGAGGGCGGCTGCGTGGAAAACGTGTTCGTGCATCACAAGGTCTACGGCACGCTCACCGCGCCCATGGGCATAGACAGCCGCTTAAAGACGCGCGAGTTTATCCAAAAGATCGCGAGCGGGAAGTCGGCGCTGCTCAAAAACGTTACGAGCGGGTACCACTACCACACGGTGAGCGCGGAGAGCGAAGAAGTGCTCGACGGGATAGAGGCGAAATTGCGAGCGCTCGGGTTTCTGGTGGAAAAAAATCCCGGATCGGGCAATTAAGGGCAATTAAGCGAAAAAATCGCGGTCAAATGCTTGACAAACGGGCGCGGCACAGGTATAATTTCTCTCAACAACAGCAAAATAACATCGGTGAGGGAGTAGCAGGCGCAGGTTTTTGCGGGGCAAGTCTTCATCACATATCCCGTTCGGGGATATAGGCTTTCCTTAATTTGCGAGACTCATATAAACGCAGCGAATGAGCGCTTTATATGGTCGCAGTCTGTCCTTTCACGATGCAGGATACGGAATTTTCGGCCGCGGGCGTTTATCGCCCGCGGCTTGTTGTTTGCTCGGCGCACTATATCGGGAGGTTATCGGTTTGAAGTTTTACGAAAAGAGCGCGGAAGAGATCGTAAAAGAATTCGGTTCGGACGCGCACGCGGGCCTTACGTCGGGTCAGGTGCAGGAAAACGCGGAAAAGTACGGCAGGAACGTTTTTTCCGAAACAAAAAAGAAATCCCTTCTCCGAAGAATCTGGGAAGCCGCCACCGAGCCCATGCTGGTGCTCCTCTTTTTTGCATGGATCATCACCATTGCGGTGAACGTCGTCAAAGAGGTGCAGACGGGCGACGGCGACTTTATCGAATGCGTCGGCATACTCGTCGCCATCGCCATATCCGTGGTGCTCACCGTCGTCATGGAAGGCAAAAGCGCAAAGGCGTTCGAGGAGCTGAACAAGATCAAAGAGGGCATCGAGATCAAGGTCGTGCGCGACGGCATCGTGCAATACATACCGCAGAGCGAACTGGTCGCCGGCGATATCGTATACCTCGAAACGGGCAACAAGGTGGTCGCCGACGGCAGGCTCATCGAGAGCGTATCCCTCACGAGCGACGAATCCTCCCTCACGGGCGAGAGCGTGCCGGTGGAAAAGAACGCCTCCTCGCAGCTTTCCGGGGATATACCCGTCGCCGAGCGGACGAACATGGTCTTTTCCGGCTGTTTCATCACGGGCGGCACGGGCAAGATGGTCGTAACGGGCGTAGGCGACAATACCGAGTTCGGGCTCATCGCGCGCGAGATACAGGGCGGCGGCGAGGGGCAGACCCCTTTGCAGGAGAAGATGGGCAAACTCGGCAAGGTCATCACCATCGTCGGCGCGGTGTGCGCGGCGCTCATCTTTATCATTCAGCTCGTGCATATCCTCGTTGCCGGGCCGATCACTTTCGAGACGATCAGCAACGCGTTCATCGAGAGCATCGTCCTCATGGTCGCGGCGGTGCCGGAGGGACTTCCCACCATCGTGGCGATATCCCTGTCCATCAACATAGCGAAGATGGCGAAGCAGAACGCGCTCGTCAAAAAGATGATCGCCTGCGAAACCATCGGCTGCATCAACGTGATCTGTTCGGATAAGACGGGTACCCTTACCGAAAACCGCATGACAGTGGTGGACGTGTATGCGGACGGCGGGTATTGCGAAATCGAATCGTTCTGCAACCTGCCCATGCTGGAAAACTACTGCCTGAACAGCACGGCCGATCTGTATGAAGAAAACGGCGTCGTCCGCTTTGTGGGCAATCCTACCGAGGGGGCGCTGCTCGTTTCGGCGGAAAAGTGCGGGGTGGATTACAGGAAAAAGCGCGAAGAGGCGGAGATCGCCGAAGTGTATCCCTTCTCTTCGGACACGAAGAACATGACGACCGTCGTGCGCAAAGAGGGCGGGTTTGCCGTCTATACCAAGGGCAGCCCCGAAAAGATACTCTCCCTTTGCAGCGTTCCCGAAGAGGAGCGCGAAAAGTACGAGGGAGAGATCGTCGGCCTGCAAAAGCGCGCGCGCCGCGTGCTCGCTTTCGCGCACAAAGAGGTGTCTGCAAAGCCGGAAAGCCGTGAAGACGCGGAGAACGGCATGATCTTCGACGGGTTCGTCGGCATCACCGACCCCCTGCGCGCGGAAGTGTACGACGCGGTGCACGCCTGCAAGGGCGCGGGCATCGATCTGAAAATGCTCACCGGCGACAACATCGTTACCGCGTCCGCCATCGCGAACGAGCTCGGCATTCTCGACGACGATCACATCGCGGTGGAAGCCGCTTATCTGGAAGGGCTTTCCGACGAAGAGTTTTCCAAAGTGCTGCCCTCCGTGCGCGTCATCGCGCGCAGCACGCCGCTTTTGAAGATGCGCGTGGTCAAAGAGCTCAAAGCCAAGGGCAACGTGGTCGCCGTTACTGGCGACGGCATCAACGACGCCCCCGCCCTCAAAAATGCAGACGTGGGCATCGCCATGGGTATTTCCGGCACGGAAGTTTCCAAAGAAGCGGCGGACATCGTCCTTCTGAACGACTCCTTCTCCACCATCGTAACGACGGTCAAGTGGGGCAGGGGCATTTACGAAAATTTCAAGCGGTTCATACAGTTCCAGCTCACCGTAAACGTCGCGTCCGTCGCCATTATTTTCCTGTGCACGGTCATCGGATTATTTGTGCCTTCTTTTGAAAACCCGTTCAACGCGCTCGACCTGTTGTGGATTAACATCATCATGGACGGCCCGCCCGCGCTCACGCTCGGGTTGGAACCGATACGCGACGACCTGATGAAGCGCAAACCGACCGCGAGGGGAGAGAGCATCGTTTCTGCGGAGATGATGGTCAAAATCGCCGTCAACGGCATATTCATGTGCATCGTGTGCCTGGCGCAGAAGCAGTGGAACTTCCTCGGCATACCGATGGAAGGGGAAAACGCGGAGGCGATCTCCGACACCGTTATATTCACGCTGTTCGTTCTGTTCCAGCTCTTCAACGCGTTCAACTGCCGCGAATTGGGAGACAGGAGCGTGTTCCCCAACTTCTTTAAAAACAAGCTCATGCTCATTGCGTTTGCCGCGGCGTTTGTGTTGCAGATCGTTATCACGCAGTTTGCCGGCCCCGTGTTCGATACGGTGGCGCTCGGCATTCTCGACTGGGTCAAGATCGTAGCGCTCGCATTCTCCGTCGTTCTTTTGGACGAGGCGATCAAGCTCGTCCGCAGGATCGTGAAAAGGGCGAAAAAATGAGTATAATGTTGAAAAAAGCCGCCCGATGAGGCGGCTTTTTAAATATCTATTGACAAAAAAGAAATATATGGTATAATTTAAATAGAAATAACAATAAGGAGGGGTAAAAATCAGAGAAAAATAGTTTCTTGCACAAAAGCAAAGAGAAAAAGATGTTGAAATTTTAATAACTGATGTGGCGGGGGAATATTGTATGAAAAAATTGATAAAAACAGCCTGCATTGTTTTATCGGTTATTTTCGGACTGTTAAGTTTTTCAGCGTGTGCAGGCGGCGATTTGCCGCCTGCGGTCATTTTTGACGGTTTGCTCAGAGGCAGCTTTATAAGCGGAACGGGCGGGGGCAGATCGTACGAGGAAGAAGAGAGGCAAAAACTTTCCGAAGAAGCGAGAAACATTGCTTTGCGGTACTATTATGAAGACGACCGGTATGCAGGTTTTTTGGACGAAAATTATTCCGATAATTTATATGGAGCGTATTCGGCGTTACAGCTTGCACGAAAAGCGGGCAATGAGGAAGCTGTTGCGGCAGTATTGAAGGAGAAATTGGCGGGGAGCTTTGTCGCTTTGAATTTGGAGCGGCTTTCTTTGCTGGATAGTTACTATTATGCGGACTTGTGCGAGGCGTTCGGGTACGATCTCGATGAAACGCGTTTGGCGGTGTTAAAAGAAAAACTGAATCATTCCCGCAGAGAAGACTTCGATATATTGTATCTTGATTCGCCGCAGGAATTTGTAGGAACAAGCCTTTTGATCACGGCAATGTTTCATGAGCTTGCGCCTGTTTTCGGATCGGAAAATCTCCCTGCCGATCATGAAATTGAACGATGTGCGTCATCGGCGGCTTTTGAAAAATATGTTCCTCAATCAGAGTTGCTCTTTTACAGTGCAGGCGGATATTTCATCTATGCTTTGAACGAATACGGGCTTTTTGACGAGGAGCGGAAAGCAAATACGGCAGAGTGGTTCCAAAGTTGGCAGGATTATTTTGAAAGTATGGAATTAAATTCCGTTTCCGCCATTTTAGACTATTCCGAATATGTGAAGATAAAATCGCTTTACGATGGCGATCTTTCCGATGAAACGGTAAAAATTACAATGGCGGTCAAAGAAATACCGTTATCGGAATGGGCGGAGATAGAGGACGGCAATTTGATTTCCGAAGCGCTGCATTTCGTGTCTTTATCGCAAGACGATGAGTTAACGGCGCAATTGCGCAGTTATGCCCTCGGCTATGCGGAACAGTATGTTTTGAAAAGCGGCGTTTTTTCCGAACAGAACACTTTGGCGGGCATATATCTGCTTTCAGACAGTAAACAAATCGATTTTGAAAAGATCGAAGCTTTTGTAACCGAGCGATATATCCCCGGCAATATTTATAATGAGAATGCAGTTTCGGCTGTCGAAAGCATGCTTTGGGCCGCGGAAATAACTTATGCTCTTTCTGCGGATGATTTTGTATATAATAAGCGGAAAGATCTTTCTAAAAAGTTTCATGAAATGTATCGGCTTAAAATGGAATCGTTGGAAGGAACGGAGAAACTGCAATACCTGCGACTTTTAAACGATCTTGCTGATCTGTATGTCAAAGTCTTTATGCCGGAGGCGGGACCTTGTTTTCCCGTAGATATGCGTAAAGCGAGAGATTTTGTATCCGACAAAATAGAAGCCGATACGCTGACCTTGGAGGAGGCTTTTCTTGCGGAGCGAGTCAGTGTAAGAATTGATAATTTTAATAGCAAGGAAGAGGAGTCCTGGGGGAATGTGGCAAATCTTTACGGGTACAACCTTGCGCAAAATAAAATTATATCCGTTTCAGAAGTTTTTAAGGTCTATGACGAATCGATCGGGCAAGACGGGTTGCCGCCCGAAGGCGTGATCCCTACATTGCGGGAATATATGCTGATCGCAGATTTCATAGATGGCGTACGGTATCATGATACGGAGAGCTTGCAAGATGAAACGTCTGCATTGAAAACGCAAGAAATGGAAAAACGATTACAAATATATTCAGATGCTTTAACATCAGCCAATGGGCTGTTCGCCCTGTATAAAGGAGGCCCGGTTACGCCGTACTCGGCATGGATAGGGCTTAGATCGGGAAGATGAATAATGAAAAGGCGGTATAAGCAGTGAAATGTTTGTGCCGCCTTTTTTACGCGGCGGCGTTTCCTGAAAATCCCTGCTTTAAAATTCGGAAAAACCGTTGACGAACCGCGCGATTTATATTATAATATAAATCGATAAAAAAATATCGATTCAGGGTCGCGCAAGAGGTCAGCCGAAAGCGCGGTCTTTGCGCGCCCGCGGGAAAGAAAATCGTGGCGCGGCTTTCGGAAATTGCGGAAAAAGCGCTTGCGGAGCAGACGCTTTTTCGTGAATAGTGAAAATATTAAAATCGTGAGGTTATTGTTATGGTCGTAAAGGTATGCGTGGGGAGTTCCTGTCATCTTCGGGGGTCTTACGATGTGATCGAAGAGATGAAGCGCCTCGTAAAAAAGTACGGCGTGGAGGACAAGGTAGACTTGCAGGCGAGTTTCTGTATGGGCAACTGTCAGAACGGCGTGAGCGTCCTCGCGGACGAAATGCTCGTGCACAACGCGAACAAAGATAATTGCGAAGAGCTCTTTCTCACGCAGATCTATCCGCATATCGGCAAGTAACGCGGGCGGGAGGGGAATATGATCACTTATCTCGATTTTAAAGACGCCCGCTGCAAAGATTGCTATAAGTGCCTGAGAGAATGCCCCGTAAAGGCGATCAAGGTGGTCGATCATCACGCCAAGATCATCGAAAGCCGCTGTATTTTGTGCGGCCATTGTACCGAGGTGTGCCCGCAGAACGCAAAGAGCGTGCATACCGAGCGGGCGGAGGTGGAAAAGCTGTTGAAGGGCGGCAACGTGATCGCGTCGGTCGCGCCTTCCTTTGTTTCCAGTTTCGACTTGCAGGATTTCAACGTGATGAAGCTCGCCCTCGGCAGGCTGGGCTTTGCCGACGCGGAGGAAACGAGCATCGGCGCGCGCGAAGTTACGGCGCAGTACAAAAAACTGCTGGAAGCGCATACGTATAAAAATTTCATTACGTCT
This sequence comes from Candidatus Borkfalkia avistercoris, assembly GCA_019115995.1. Lineage (GTDB taxonomy): Bacteria > Bacillota > Clostridia > Christensenellales > Borkfalkiaceae > Borkfalkia > Borkfalkia avistercoris. The sequence continues at coordinate 10,048 of DXCL01000016.1, read as the reverse complement.
TGCTGCCCCGCGGTCAATACGCTCATAGAGCTGTATTATCCGAAGGCGCTCGCCTACCTTGCGCCCGTAGATACGCCCATGATCGCCCATGCCAAGATGATCCGTAAAAAGCACCCCGAGGCAAAGGTCGTGTTCATCGGCCCGTGCATCGCCAAAAAGCGCGAGGCGCACGAGAGCGGCGTGGTAGACGGCGTGCTCACCTTCGAAGACCTCGCGGCGATGTTCGAAGATAAGGGGATCGTGCTTTCCGAGATCGCCCGCCTTCCGTCCAAGCCCGCGGGCGGCGTAAACCGCGCGAAGTATTACCCGATCAGCCGCGGCATCATCAAGTCTTTCGAAAATTACATAGACGGTTACGAATTCGTCGCCGTAGACGGCGCGGAAAAGTGCAAGGAAGTTCTGGAAAACATAGAAAGTCTTTCGGGCATGTTCATCGAAATGAACAGCTGCGACTCCGCCTGCGTAAACGGGCCGTGTTCGCTCGCCCTCAAAGCGGGCGCGCTCAAAGCCAATGCGGATATACGCAAATACGTCAGCAAAGACCTCGCCGAAAACGAATCTTCCCCCTATGAAGCGGAAAAGGACATCGATTTTTCCTGCGTGCACGAACGCAGGCGCACGGAAGACTTTGTTCCCACCGACAGGCAGATCGCGGAGATCCTCGCCAAAACGGGCAAAACGAAGCCCGAGGATATGCTCAACTGCGGCGCGTGCGGCTATAACACCTGTTACGAAAAGGCGTGGGCGGTCGCCAACGGCTATGCGAACATCGACATGTGCGTGCCGTACATGCGCGCCCGCGCGGAGAGCATGTCTTACGAGATCATTCAGACGAGCCCCAACGGGATCGTGCTTTTGGACAACGATCTCAACATCATGGAGATCAACGGCAAGGCGAAAGAGCTCTTGGGCATCAAGGAATACGATGTAAAGGGCAAGGGGATCTTCCACTATTTCAACCCGACCGAATTCGTGCTCGCCCAGAACGACAAAAAGAACATTTACAATAAAAAGGTCTTTCTCGAAAAGACGGGCTGCTACATCGAGCTCACGATCATCGTTTTGAAGGACAACAAGGGCACCTATGCCGTGATGAAAGACATCACGCAGGAGACAAAGAACGAGGAACAGCTCGGCAAAGTGAAGCTGGAAACGCTCGCCACGACCGACGAGGTCATCAAAAAGCAGATGCGCGTCGCCCAGGAGATCGCTTCCCTCCTCGGGGAGACGACCGCGGAGACGAAAGTGGCGCTTCTCAAACTCAAAAAGACGTTGCAGGACGGGGGCGAAAAGTAATATGGCGCTCTGTCTGGAAAGCGGCTACACGTCGCTCAACAAAAAGAACGAGGAGCTGTGCGGAGACCGCGTGGAGAGCATCGTTTCGGGCGATTATACCACCCTTGTTTTGGCGGACGGGCTGGGCAGCGGCGTAAAGGCGAATATCCTGTCTACGCTCACCTCCAAAATACTCTGCACGATGGTATCCAACGAAATAGACATAGAGGAATGCGTGGAGACCATAATCCAGTCTCTGCCCGTTTGCAAGGTGCGAGGGGTCGCTTATTCCACCTTTTCCGTCATTCACATGAACAGGCAGGGGAAGGGGCATCTCTTTGAATTCGACAATCCGCAGGCGATCCTGATACGCGACTGCAAGTGCTGCGATTTTCCCCGCGAGGGCATGGATATCCTCGGCAAAACGGTGTATAAAACGGCGCTCGACTTAAAAGCGGGAGACGTGATCGTGGTCATGAGCGACGGCGTGATTCACGCGGGTATCGGCATGACGCTGAATTTAGGCTGGCAGCGCCCGGAAGTCATGGAATTTTTGGATAACAACGTAAAGCCGACCATGAGCGCGCGCGCGGTCGCCTGCCTGCTTGCGGGCGTATGCAACGATCTGTATCTGGGCACCCCCGGAGACGACACGACGGTCGCCGCCGTAAAGGTGCGAGATGAGCTGAACGTCAACCTCATGATCGGCCCGCCCGTAGACAAAAGCAAAGACGACTTTTATATTTCGCGCTTTCTGGCGGGAGAGGGAAAAAAGGTGGTTTGCGGCGGCACGAGCTCGCAGATCGTGGCGCGGCATCTCAAAACGAGCGTGCGAGCCTCCTTCGACTTTCCCGACAAAGACGTGCCGCCCATCGGCTTTATCGACGGCATCGACCTCACGACGGAGGGCGTGCTCACGATGCGCAGGCTTTTGGAACTTTCCGAAAAGTACGTAGACGTGCACGATCTGACCCCCAAGACCTTTACCAAGAAAGACGGCGCTTCCCTGCTCGCGCAGATGCTCTTCGAAGAGGCGACGAGCGTACACTTTTTTGTGGGGCAGAGCATCAATGCCGCGCATCAGGGACTGCCCATCGACATCACGATGAAGCTCAAACTGGTCGAGAGCCTTGCGGCGAACCTCAAAAAAATGGGAAAAGACGTAACGATCGACTACGACTGAAATATATTTGAAAAATTCTCCGCGCCTTACGGCGCAAATGCGGAGCGATGCGGTTTATTTGCGGGGAAATGATAAAAAATCGGTAAGTACAGAGAGGATAGGTATGGCTGACAACAAACGAATTTTCGACACTGCGGTGCAGAAACTCAAATATGACGTTTTAAAGGCGATCATTCGCAACGAATACGAGCACTGCTACGACAACATTTACATAGACATTCCCAAAGAGATCTCTCCGGGGCCCAAGGCGACCATGCGTTGCTGCATCTTCAAAGAGCGCGCCATAGTGCAGGAGCGCATCAAGCTCGCGCTCGGCGGCGATAAAAGCAACCCCAACGTCGTGGAGGTCATAGACATCGCCTGCGACGAGTGCCCGATCGGCGGTATTTTTGTTACGCCCGCCTGCCGGGGCTGCATCGTGCACCGCTGCCAGGAAGTGTGCCCGCGAGACGCCATTCAGATCATCGACCACAAGGCGGTGGTGGATAAATCGAAGTGCATCGAGTGCGGCAAGTGCACGCAGGCGTGCCCTTACGGGGCGATCATACACCAAAAGAGACCGTGCGTTTCTTCCTGCAAGGTCAAGGCGATCACCGTAGGGGAAGACAAAAAGGCGGTCATCGACAACAACAAATGTATCTCCTGCGGCGCGTGCGTGTATCAGTGCCCGTTCGGGGCGATCGTCGATAAGTCCATGATCATGGAGAGCATAGACATTCTCAAAAAGTCGGAAGACGGCAAAAAGTATCACGTGTACGCGGTCATCGCGCCTTCCATCGTCAGCCAGTTCAAGTATGCGAAGATCGAGCAGGTCGTAACGGGTATCCGCAAACTCGGCTTCCACCAGGTGGTCGAGGCGGCGCTCGGGGCAGACATCACGCTCTATCACGAGGCGGAGGAGTGGAAGGAAAAGGGCGTGCTTACCACTTCCTGCTGTCCTTCCTTCGTCATGTTTGTGGAAAAGAATTTCCCCGAGCTTGCAAAGTATGTTTCGCATTCCGTTTCTCCGATGGTGGAGGCTGCTATGCTCATCAAGCGCACCGATCCGACGGGTAAAGTCATCTTTATCGGGCCCTGTGCGAGCAAAAAACTCGAATATAAGCTGCCCAAAACGCAGGGCGCGATCGACAGCGTGCTTTCCTTTGAGGAGTTGCAGGCGTTTTTGGACGCGCGCGACATCGACGTCGCTTCGCTGGAAGAGACTTCTCTGGACAACGCTTCCTTCTACGGCAGGATCTTTGCCAAGAGCGGCGGTATCGCGCAGGGCATTTCAGACGTTGCCGCCGAGTACGGCATCGAGGGCATCAGGCCGCTCGCGATGAACGGTATAGACGAATGCCGCGCGGCTCTCATGAAGCTTAAACTCAACCGCGCCACGGAAAACTTTTTTGAAGGCATGGCGTGCGACGGCGGCTGCCTGAACGGTGCGCTTTGTTTGAACCACGGGCCGAAAAATATTGTAGACGTAGACAAATACGGCGCTTCCGCGAAGGAAAAGACGATAGACAATTCCGTCAAGCTCTATAAACTCAGTCTCGGAGACGCCGGTAAAGCGGCAGAATAAAAAACATAAGCGAACAGAAGTGCGCGGAAAAATTTGCGGGAAATTTTCCGCGCACATGATTTTTCTGTAAGTTCGATCATATATTGCGTTTTATATTATTATAACATAAAAAATGTTAAAAATCTTGTTGCACAAGTTTGTGAAAATCATGCAATATTATCATTTTTGTGCCATAATAATTACATGGATATTTCCGAGGCGCTCAGACAGAACAGGGAAGAAAGAGGGTTGAATCCGCACGAGCTTGCAAAGGCGCTCGGCGTTAATCACCAAAATATTTATCGGTGGGAGAGCGGAACGGTGCTTCCGGGCATTGAAATGTGCGTGAGGATCGCCGATTATTACGGTATCAGCTTAGACGATCTGATCGGGCGCAAAATATGATTTTTCGGGAAACTTCCCGAAAACGGCAAAATACGCAAGGGCCGGGAGCGGTACGCTTCCGGCCCGTATTTTTAGTTTTATATTCGAAGGAGAGGGCTGGCCATTGTGCCGAAAAGCTTTTCGTGCGGGCACGGCGGCGTTTTTTGTGGAAAAGAGATGAAAATATTTGAAGATTGCGTTTCAAATGCCGCCACTTTAAAAATAGGCTTGTAAAATTTGCTGCTGTGTGATATACTATTATATGATCGGATACAAGACCGAGAATATACACTGACAGAAATCTGAACGGGTAAATATTATGCCAAGATCGAAAAAAACATATGTATTCCCCCTCGTTGCGCTGCGCGGAAGGGTCGTCTTTCCGGACGCGCAGACGAGTTTCGACGCGGGCAGGCTCATTTCCCTGACCGCCATTTCGCGCGCCACGGAAAAGGACATGGATCTTTTCGTGAGCCTGCAAAAGGACGCCGCGAAGGAAAATATTACGTCAAAAGACGTATGCGCCGTGGGAACGGTGGTACGCGTCAAGCAGATCGCCAAGCTGCCCTCCAATAACCTCCGCGTGAGCGTGGAGGGGCTTTACCGAGCGGAGGCGGAGGAGATCTATGAAGAGGACGGCAGCTTTTACGCCGTTGTCACCCGCCTCAAAGCGGTGCACGGAGACGAGGTGCTGGAAGAGGCGTATTTCCGCACCGCGCGCGAGGTGATGCGCGAGCTGACCGCCGGAGACATGCGTTTCCCGAAGGAACAGCTCGCGGAGCTGGAACGCGTTTCCGATCCCGACGTGTTCATCAACCGCTCCATGCAGTATCTGCACCTCAAAGAGGAGATCAAACAGCAGATTTTGGAAACGGTGAACGTGGTGGAGCGGCTCAAACTTTACGAGCGCTGCCTCAACGACGAGTTGGAGATCGCCAAGCTCGAAAAGAAGATCAGCTCCATGGTGCGCCGCAGCATCGACAAAAACCAGAAAGAATATTTTTTGCGCGAACAGCTCAAAGCCATTCATACCGAACTCGGCGACGACGAGCAGGAGCGCGATACGCTCACGCGGCAGATCAAAGACAAGCACATGCCCGCCGAAATAGAGGAGAAGGCGCTCAAAGAGATCTCCCGCATGGACAAGATGCCGCCCTCCTCCCCCGAATATACGGTGATACGCAACTATCTCGACTGGCTCATCGAACTCCCTTGGACGGAGGAGACGAAGGATACGGAAAATATCCTCGACGCGAAAAAGATCCTCGACGAGGATCATTACGGGCTGGAAAAGGTGAAAACGCGCATCACGGAATATCTCGCCGTGCTGCAACTCACAAAGAGCATGAACGCGCCCATTTTGTGCTTTGTGGGGCCGCCCGGGGTGGGCAAAACTTCCATCGCAAAGTCGGTCGCGCGCGCCCTCGGCAGAAAATTCGTGCGCATGAGCCTCGGCGGGGTCAAAGACGAGGCGGAGATCAGGGGGCACCGCCGCACTTACGTCGGCGCGATGCCCGGGCGCATCATTTATGCGATGAAGCAGGTCGGCTCGATCAATCCCGTATTTTTGCTGGACGAGATCGACAAGGTGTCTTCCGATATGCGCGGCGATCCCGCGAGCGCGCTTTTGGAGGTTTTGGATCCCGAACAGAACGCGACCTTCCGCGACAGATTTTTGGAGGTGCCGTACGACCTTTCCAAGGTGCTCTTTATCACCACGGCGAACACGGTCGATACGATCCCCGCGCCCCTTCTCGACAGAATGGAGCTCATCGAGCTCAACGGCTATACGCTCGATGAAAAGAGGGAGATCGCAAAGCGGTACCTCGTGCCCCGAAAAATTCAGGAAAACGGGCTGAAAAGCGAACTTTTGGAAATCACGGACGACGCGATCACCGCGATCATCGAAGGGTATACGATGGAGGCGGGCGTGCGCAGCCTGGAAAGGCAGATCGGCTCGGTCTGCCGCATGATCGCCGTGCGCTACGCAGAAAACAAGGATATGGAAAAGCAGGTCGTTACGGCAGAGAATCTGGAAGGCGTGCTCGGCGTGAAAAAATATACGCGCGACTTTTCTCAGCTCGACGAAAACGAAGTCGGCGCCGCGACGGGGCTCGCCTGGACGAGCGTGGGCGGCACTACGCTCACCATCGAGGTCTCCTGCATGCCCGGAAAGGGAGAGATCTTGCTCACGGGTAAGCTCGGCGACGTGATGAAGGAGTCGGCGCGCGCCGCGATCAGTTATATCCGCGCCCATGCGGACAAATACGGGATCGACGCGGAAACCTTCTCCAATACCGATATCCATATCCATGTGCCGGAGGGGGCTACCCCGAAAGACGGCCCGAGCGCGGGCATCACGATGGCGACCGCCATTTTGTCTGCCTTTACGCATAAACCCGTCCGCAAAGACATCGCCATGACGGGCGAGATCACCCTGCGCGGCAAGGTGCTGCCCATCGGCGGGCTCAAAGAAAAGGCGCTCGCGGCGCACCGCGCGGGCATCAAAAACATCATCATTCCCAAAGAAAACGAAAAAGACGAGGAGGAAATACCCTCCAACGTGCGCGGCGAACTTCACTTTATCCCCGCGGCGGAGGTGGATACGGTATTTCACAACGCGATAGCGGGGCTGTAATGATCATCAAGGGAGCAGAATTCATCGTTTCGGCGGCGGACAGGAGAGGCTTTTTTCGTTCAGAAAAGCCGATGATCGCCGTATGCGGCAAATCCAACGTTGGCAAGAGCTCGTTCATCAATATGCTGGCGAACCGCAAAAGGCTCGCCAAGACTTCCGCCGAGCCGGGCAGGACGCGCCTTGTGAATTATTTTGATTTCGGAGAGTTTGTTTTGGCAGATCTCCCCGGCTACGGCTTTGCGCGCGTTTCCAAGGCGGAAAAGGAGAAGTGGGCGCGGCTGTTGGAAGACTTTTTTGCCGAAAAAGAAAACATCGCGCACGTGTTTTCCCTCGCAGACATTCGCCACGAGCCTACGGCGGACGACCGGACGATGATCGAATTTTTGTATTATCACCGCATTCCCTTTACCGTGGTCGCGACCAAGGCTGACAAGCTTGCAAAGACGCGCGTCAAAGAGCACGTCCGCGCCATCGCTTCGGCGTTCAGAACGGGCGAGGGGAACGTGATCGCCGTTTCGTCTGAAACGGGCAGAGGAAAGGAAGAAATTTTGGCTCTTCTCGACGGGATCGTGTCCCTTGCGGGGGAGCCGGCGGAAGAGGAAGAAGAGGACGAAGCGTAAAAAAACGGTTGCTTTTTCTTCTCGGCTGTATTATAATAGACTATCAAACGCAGGAGTGTTTCGGAGGATCATGACACAAATTCTTGCGCCGTCTTTTTTGAATACGCCCTGGGGCATGGCGATCTTCGTCGTACTCGATATCGCCGTATTCGTTCTCATCGCGGCGCTCAATTACAGATGGCTTTTTAAAAGACTGTTCGATATTTTGTTTTCGGCAATTTTTCTTGCCGTGTTTTTGGTGTTCTTTCTCGCTTTTCTCGCGGTCGACGCGATCTATAACAAGGTCACCAATTCTTACCGCTCGCTGTTTGAAATCAAGCATTACTGCGGTAAGAAAGAAAAGCCGATCCGCATCGCCGTGCTCGCCACCGAGCGCGTTCTGCACGATGAGGCCGGCAACCTCCTCCCCGAAAAGGAGCGCGTTACGGGCTTCGGGAAATTTTTGAAGGGCAGCGGCCTCAAATACTATCCCATGCTCGCGTACGTTTTTACGGGACGAATGAGTTTTGTTGGCCCCGTGCCCATGACGCTTTCCGACGCGGCCGCTCTTCCGCCCGAACATAAGGCGCGCTTTGCCGTGCGCCCGGGCATCGTAAGTTCGCTTTCCCGCTACGGCGGAGAAAAGCTCACGTATGCCGATATGTTCGAGGAAGACGAGCACTATGCCGCGCACGTCAATTTATTCCGCGATATCTCCTTTTTTATGACGAGGATCGCGCAAAAGGTGCGCGGGGAAAGGGTGAACAATCTCGGAGAGGTCGCAAACAAGAGCTATCTTGCGGTGCGGTTGGAAGAGGGCACCCTGACCGAAGAGGAAGCGGAGGCATTCATTGCGGACGCCAAGGCAAAGGAAGCGCGCAAGAGCGCGGCTGCTTCGGAGCGCAGGCTCTTCGAAGAGCGCAATTTGTTCAGATGATCTTACGGGCAGGAGCGGGGCTTCTGCCCGAAGTTTTATAAAAATAAGCGCAAGCGGCTGCGGGCGGGGTTAAAGTCCGCGTCGGTGCGGCTTTTTCGGTTTTTCGCGTATTTTTATGCAAAGGCGGTAACGTTATGCAGCAGCAATCCATGTTTATGAAGGATACCGACCAGCCTCTCGCGGCGAGGCTCCGCCCCCGTACCCTCGATGAATTCGTCGGGCAAAAGCACCTTCTGGGGGAAGGAAAAGTCCTGCGTCGCCTCATCGAGGGAGACAAGATCGGCTCGATGATCTTTTGGGGGCCGCCCGGGGTGGGCAAAACCACGCTCGCGCGCATCATCGCCAATACGACGAAGGCAAATTTTATCGATTTTTCCGCCGTTACGAGCGGCATCAAAGAGATCAAACAGGTGATGGAGCAGGCGGAAAAGAACCGCATCTACGGGGAAAAGACAATTCTTTTCGTAGACGAAATACATCGCTTCAACAAAGCCCAGCAAGACGCGTTCCTGCCCTTTGTGGAGAGGGGAAGCATCATTCTGATCGGCGCGACGACGGAAAATCCTTCCTTCGAGGTCAACGGGGCGCTCTTGTCTCGCTGCAAGGTGTTCGTATTGCAGGCGCTCAAAACGGAGGAGCTCGTACAGCTTCTGCGCCATGCCGTAACGGACGAACGCGGTTTCGGCGGGCAGCGTATCGAAATTGCGGACGATATTCTGGAAACGATCGCCGCGTTTGCCAACGGAGACGCTCGCAGCGCGCTCTCCACCCTCGAAATGGCGGTGCTCAACGGCGAGTCGGACGGGGATAAAACGGTCGTCACGCGGGAAACGGTGGAGCAATGCACCTCCAAAAAGTCGCTTTTATACGACAAAACGGGGGAGGAACATTATAATCTGATCTCCGCGCTGCACAAGTCCATGCGCAATTCCGATCCCGACGCCGCCGTATACTGGCTGGCGCGCATGCTCGAAGCGGGGGAAGACCCGCTCTATATAGCGCGGCGCGTCACCCGTTTTGCGAGCGAAGACGTAGGGCTGGCGGATCCGCGCGCGCTGGAAATCGCGGTAGCGGCGTATCAGGCATGCCATTTTATCGGTATGCCCGAGTGCAGCGTGCATCTCACCGAGGCGGTGGTGTATATGTCGATGGCGCCGAAATCCAACGCGCTGTATACGGCATACGAAAGCGCAAAAAAGGACGCGCTCACCATGCTCGCGGAGCCCGTGCCCCTCGTGATACGCAACGCGCCGACAAAGCTGATGAAGGAGCTTGAATACGGCAAGGGGTACCGTTACGCGCACGATTATAAGGAAAAGCTGACGGATATGCAGTGCCTGCCCGATTCTCTTGCGGGAAGGGAATACTACCGCCCGACGGAGGAGGGCGTAGAAGGAAAGATCAAGGCGCGGCTGGAAGAGATAAAGGCATGGAAAGCGGAACAGAAAAAATAAAAGCAAAGCGGCGCGCCCCGATATGGCATATCGGG